>JAGTRT010000044.1 GCA_018261895.1 Pseudomonadota bacterium | reverse complement strand
TAGAGGGCGGCGGCCGAGGCGAAGGAGGCGATGTGGCCGCCGACGTTGGTGTCCTTGTTGGCGCGCACGACCATGGCCATGGCGTTCCAGCGGATGTAGCTGTGAATCTTGATTTCCAGATCGGCATTGCCCGGGTACTTGGGCTGTTTGTCGACCGGAATGGTGTTGATGTATTCGGTGTTGGCCGAGTAGGGCAGATCGATCCCGTCTTCGCGGGCCTGGCCGATCAGTTTCTCGATCAGGTAATGGGCGCGTTCGGCGCCTTCCTGGCTGATGACGCCTTCCAGCGCATCAATCCATTCCTTGGTTTCCTGCGGATCGAGATCAGCGGGGTCAGGTAAGTTATTCGGTTGTTCGGCCATGGTTTGTCTCCTGGGTTTGAGTTCATTCTGTTCTGCCCGTTTAGCAGAACAACTTTAGCTGCTTCTGAATCACTAAGCGAGTCGGTACTTTCCCTTACTGGCGTTTCGCATTGTAAAAACAAAATTCGTATCGTGCAATACGTGCAAGCACGTACCCGATGTTTTTTTGTGGCGAATTCGAGGGGGTGAGATCGGTGCGGCTGACGCCGTGTGTTTGACGGTCAACCGGAAAAAATGGCCAAAATTGAAATCCGCATTCGCCGAAAAAGCGCGAATGCGAGCCGTGCGCAGGCAATGCGGGTGCACAGGGAATTTGCCTGTGTCATTTGTGGGTGGCGCGACCGGTTTCCGACACCAAATTATTCGGTGGGATAACTTGCGTTGTATCAAGTCGTGGCTGAATAGCCATTTTATAATCGCGGGTTTCGTCCAAATGATTTGAGGAGTCGACATGGCGGCAGTCATGCCTGTACCGGCAGCAAGCCGGGTCCTGATGTCCGGTAACGAAGCGGTCGCCCGCGCAGTGTGGGAGGCTGGCGTCAAGGTTGCCGCCGCCTATCCCGGCACGCCGTCCACCGAAATGCTGGAAGTCATTTCCACCTACCCGGACCTCTACGCCGAGTGGTCGGTCAACGAGAAGGTGTCGCTCGAAGTGGCTATCGGCTGCGCCTACGCCGGCTCGCGCGCCTTCTGCTGCATGAAGCATGTCGGCATGAACGTCGCCTCCGATGCGCTGATGACGCTGACCCTGACCGGTGTCATTGGCGGCCTGGTCATCGCTATCGCCGACGATGTCGGCCTGTCGTCCTCGCAGAACGAGCAGGATTCCCGCTACTGGGGGCGCTTCGCCCACGTGCCGGTGCTCGAGCCGGCCGATTCGCAGGAAGCCTACGCGATGACGCTGGTCGCCTACGAGCTGTCTGAAAAACTCCAGGTGCCGGTCATCCTGCGCATGACGACCCGGATCAACCACGTCAAGTCGCTGGTCACCGTCGGCGAGCGCGGCGAGCATGTCGGCGCCGGCTTCAACAAGGAGCCGGGGCGTTTCGTCATGGTGCCGGGCAACGCCGGCAAGCGCATCCCGCTCATGTTCGCCCGCGACATCAAGTTGCGTGAACTGGCTGAAACCTCCGAACTGAATTTCATCGAGGATGGCTCCGACAAGCGTGTTGGTTTCATCGCCTCCGGCCCGGCCTACATGCACGTCAAGGAATCCTTCCCGAACGCGCCGGTCCTCAAGCTCGGCTTCTCCTGCCCGGTCCCCTTCGAGAAATGCCGCGAACTGGCCGGCATGGTCGAGCAGGTCGTCGTCGTCGAGGAAGTCGAACCGCTGGTCGAAACCGAACTCAAGGCGCAGGGCCTCAAGGTCATCGGCAAGGAAATCCTGCCGCTACAGGGTGAGTTGTCGCCGAACGTCCTGAAGCCGGCCATCGCCAAGCTGCTTGGTGAGCCGTTCACGGAAACGACCACGCTGGCCCCGATGCAGCTTTTCCCGCGGCCGCCCACGATGTGTGTGGCCTGCCCACACCTCGGCGTCTATTACACGCTGTCGCAAGTGCGCAACCTCAACATTTCCGGCGACATCGGCTGCTACACACTGGGCGCCGGCCACCCCTGGCAGGCGATGGACACCTGCGTCTCGATGGGCGCCTCGATGGGCGTCGCGCTCGGCATGGACAAGGGCCGCGGCGAGTCCGACAAGGACAAGCGCATCGTCGCCGTGATCGGTGATTCGACCTTCCTGCACATGGGCATGCAAGGCCTGCTCGACATGGTTTACAACAAGGGCAACGTCACCGTGCTGCTCCTCGATAACCGCGCCGTCGGCATGACGGGCGGCCAGGACAACCCGGGCAACGGCCGCGACATCCACGGCGATGAAGCGCCGCGCATCGACTTCGCCAAGCTGGTCAGCGCCCTGGGCGTCAAGGAAGAGCGTATCCACAAGGTCAATCCCTACGAGTTGCCGGTGCTCTTCAAGACCATCCGCGATGAGGTCAAGGTGCCGGACGTCTCGGTCATCATCACCGACCAGCCCTGCGTGCTGATCAAGGATTACCACAAGCTCAAGCCCTTCGAGGTCGTCGAGGACAAGTGCACGGGTTGCGGCAACTGTATCGACGTCGGCTGTCCCGCCATCCACGTCACGCGCCGTGGCAAGGAAGTGAAGGCAAGCGGTCGCGAAGTCGATCTCGCCTTCGTGCGTATCGAAACCTCGGTGTGCACCGGCTGTGGCCTGTGCGTCCAGCCCTGCGCGCCGAAAGCCATCGTCCACCATGTGCCGACCTCGCCTATCCAGCTCGTTACCAAGGGAGGCTGTGCAGCATGAGCGACAACACCAACATCCTCGTCGTCGGTATCGGCGGTCAGGGCGTCATGACGGCGACCGAAATCCTCGCCGAAGCCGCCATCGCCCTTGGGCACGACGCCAAGAAAACCGAAGTGGCCGGCATGGCCCAGCGTGGTGGCGTCGTCTCGTCGCACCTGCGTTTTGGCAAGCGCGTGCTGTCGCCGCAGATCACCCCGGGCACGGCCGATGTCCTGCTCGGGTTCGAGTCGGCCGAAGCCCTGCGCTGGCAGCACATGCTCAAGCGGGGCGGCATCACGCTCATGAACACGGCCAGGCTGGTGCCGCCGGTCGTCGAGCTCGGGCTGTTCGATTACCCGGAAGATCCGCTCGCCGAAATCAGGAAGACAGGCAACAAGGTCGTCGCCTTCGATGCCACGACCATCGCCCAGAATCTCGGCGACATCCGCCTCGGCAACACGGTCATGCTCGGCGCCATCGCCGATCACCTGCCTTTTGGCGCCGAAACGCTGCTCGACTGTGTGCTCAAGCGCTTCGAGCGCAAGGGCGAAAAAATGGTCGAGCTGAACCGCCGTGCTTTCGAGGCGGGCAGGGCGGCGGTCGGCGAAGCGGCTGCGCTGGCCTAAGACATCGGAATGGGAGGCGCCTCGATCCGTCGGGGCGCTTCTGTTGCGAGTCGCTTTTCGCGTTAAGACGCACTTAAGTTCGGCTTCTTAAAATTTGGTTTCGACGATAGCAAGGAAGAAGCGACGAAATGAAGCAAGGACTCCTGAAGTGCATTCTTTTTGTCCTGATCGGATTCAACGTTTCGGGCGGTGCTTGGGCCAGCTCGCCGGCGGAAAAGCTGGTGTGCACGAAGTCACCGCGCAGTGACTGGATGCCCGAGGCAAAAATACGGGAAATATTCGGTGAAAAGAACTATTCGCTCGTGAAATTCAAGATTTCGCGCGGCAACTGCTACGAGTTCTATGCCGTCGGCAACGATGGCAGCATTGTCGAGGCTTACTATCATCCGGTATCGGGGGCGCAGCTTCGGTTCAATCGTGTGAGCGCCGCCCCGGCGGTGCCAGCCTATGAGTCCCGTACGGCTCCCGCGGCGGCCGGCAAGCCTTAGATCAGCTTGCGAACGTGAATCGGCGTGCTATCGCGAAATTGCCGCAACTAATTCTGGTAAAATGCGCGCCAAATCAAAGGGAAAGGCTTTTGCCTTTCCCCTTTTCTTTTTAGTGGGATGCGACGATGACAGCTCAAATTATTGACGGCAAGGCGCTGGCCGAAGAACTGCGCCAGGGTTTCAAGGCACGCGTCGAGGCGCTCACGGCCAAGGGCCACAAGCCCGGCCTCGTGGTCATTCTGGTGGGCGCCGATCCAGCCTCCGAGGTCTATGTCCGCAACAAGGTCAATGGCTGTCTGGCCATCGGCATGCATTCCGAAAAGATCACCTACGAGGCCTCGGTCGACCAGGCCACGGTGCTCGCCAAGATCGCCGAACTGAACGCTGATCCGAACATCCATGGCATCCTCGTCCAGTTGCCGCTGCCCAAGCATTTCGATGAAGAAGCAGTGCTCGAAGCGATTGCTGCCGACAAGGACGTCGACGGCTTCCACGCCGAAAACGTCGGCGCCCTGGCCCAGGGCAATCCGCGCTTCATCCCCTGCACGCCCTACGGCGTCATGAAGATGTTCGAGAAAGGCAACGTCGATCTGACCGGCAAGGAAGCCGTCGTCATCGGCCGTTCCAACATCGTCGGCAAGCCGATGGCACTGCTCCTGATCAACGCCGGGGCGACGGTTACCGTCTGCAACTCGCGCACCAAGGATCTGAAGTTCCACACCAGCCGCGCCGACATTCTCGTCGCCGCCGTGGGCAAGCCGAAATTCGTGACCGGTGACATGGTCAAGCCGGGCGCCGTCGTCATCGACGTCGGCATCAACCGCCTGCCGGACGGCAAGTTGTGCGGCGACGTCGATTACGCCAGCTGCCTCGAGACGGCAGGCCAGATCACGCCGGTCCCGGGCGGTGTCGGTCCGATGACCATCACCATGCTGCTGGCCAATACAATTGAAGCTGCGGAACGAAAAGCGGCCGCGGCCTGACTAAGGCATCTTTCCATTTCTACTTGAAGGATTTACGACTATGAGCAATACGCCCCTCGTTGGTATCGTCATGGGATCGGACAGCGACTGGCCGATCATGCGCGCCGCCGCCGTTGCCCTGAAGAGCCTCGACATCCCCTACGAAGCCAAGGTGCTGTCGGCCCACCGTACTCCGGATCAGGCGCTCGAATACGCTGCAACCGCGGCCGATCGCGGCATCAAGGTGCTGATCGGCGCGGCCGGCGGCGCTGCCCACCTGGCCGGCGTGCTCGCCGCCAAGACCCAACTGCCGGTGCTCGGCGTCCCGATGCCGTCCAAGCACCTCATGGGGCTCGATTCCCTGCTCTCCATGGTCCAGATGCCCGGCGGCATCCCGGTTGCCACCTTCGCCGTCGGCGAAGCCGGTGCGACCAACGCCGCGTTGTTTGCCGTCGCCATGCTGGCCTTGAGCGATGAAGGCATTGCCAAGAAGCTGGCCGGCTTCCGCCAGAGCCAGACCGAAAAAGTGCTGTCCAAGACGCTGCCCGACCAGCCTTGATCCCAGCATCGACCAGCCTTCGCCCATGATTCAGGATTACGCGCGCGCCGTTGAATTGTTGCGTGCGGGCGAGCTGGTCGCCTTCCCGACGGAAACGGTCTACGGCCTGGGGGCGGATGCCGCCAACCCGGCCGCCGTCGCCAAGATTTTTGCCGCCAAGGGCCGCCCGGCCGATCATCCGCTGATCGTCCATGTCGCTGGCCACGACGCCGTCGACCACTGGGCCGAGCAGGTTCCCGCCGTTGCCTGGGAACTCATGGAAACCTTCTGGCCCGGGCCCCTGACGCTGATTCTCAAGAAGCAGGCCTGGGTGCCCGATGCCGTGACGGGCGGCCAGGATACCGTCGGCCTGCGCGTTCCCGGCCATCCCGTCGCCCTCGACCTGCTGCGCGCCTTCGCCGCCGTCGCTGGTGAGCATGCCGGCATCGCCGCGCCCTCGGCCAACCGTTTCGGCCGCATCAGCCCGACGACGGCCGAACATGTCCGCGAAGAACTTGGCGACCGTGTGCCGCTGATTCTCGATGGCGGGCCGTGCAAGGTCGGCATCGAATCGACCATCGTCGATTGCTCGCGCGGCGAGCCGGTCGTCCTGCGCCCCGGCCACATCGCCCCGGCCCATCTCGAAGCCGTCCTCGGTCGTCGCCCGGCCATCGAAACCGCCGTCGGCGCGCCACGCGTCTCCGGCTCGCTGGCCGCCCACTACGCGCCGCAAACGCCGATGCGCCTCGTCGCGCCGGAACGCCTGCTCGATTTCATCAACGCCCAGCGTCACAAGGGCGACCGCTGCGGCGTGATCAGCACCAACCAGCCGCCGCAGGCCGGCATGCCGCACGCCTGGCGCCTGTTGCCAGCCGACCCGGTCGGTTACGCCCACGACCTCTACGCCGCTCTGCGCGACATGGACCACGCCGGCGTCGATCTCATCGCGGTCGAAGCCCTGCCCGACGATCCGGCCTGGGCTGCGGTCGCGGATCGCCTCCGCCGTGCGGTTGCCGGGGCCGGTCAGGCCTGAAAAGCCCGACTTCACGGTCAACCGGAAAAAAAGCCCAAAATCGAAATTTTTCTCGCCGCTCAATCGGGCGCGCAAAGCACTTTGATCTGAAATTTGGAGTGCGCTAGAATCGCCCCACGTTGGGGGGGTAGCTCAGTTGGGAGAGCGCCTGGTTCGCAATCAGGAGGTCGTGAGTTCGATCCTCATCCTCTCCACCATTGAATTCCGCGAACCCGCCTGGAAGACTTTCCGGGCGGCTTTCTCCCTGGCGTTTCCTGGGGCGTCGTTGCGGCGAAAGGTGCGCTCCCGCAGGCTTTTCTTCTGGGTATTCGCGCTGCAGACATCTCGCACGATTTGTTGCAATGATGTCGCCTTTCCTTACAACTGGACAAAATGAATATTTTGATTGAGTATTCATTCCAGTTAAATCAATGCCTTGTGATTATGGTTCGCAAATTGCTTTTGGCGTCCGGATAATTGATTTTGCTATTTGGCTTCCATCGAGTTTTCGTTCCATGAATTGTTCCAGGAGTTTCAACGTGAAAATGCGTACCTTGATTGCAATGCTTGCGCTGTGCGGTACGACCGCAGCCGGTGCGGCAACGCAGACAACCGATTACGGTTCTTTTAGTGTTTCCTATGACAACAGCACCATTTTCGGGGCGCCGTCACTCAGTTTTTCGAGTTCGGGCGGGGTCGCCGGATTCGGCTGGATCGTTCCGAATTCGGTGAGCTTGGTCAGCCTGGGGGGTAATGAAGTGGCAGTGTTCGACTTGCCGAGCTTCACCATCACGGCTAACAACGGTTTTACCCTGAGCGGCCTGAATGCGTCTTTCGGTAATCTGAGCTACGTCGAGTTCGGCGACGTGACGACCAACGTGGTTGCCAGCGCCATGGTTTCGCTGAATGGCGGCCCTGCTGCCGCGTTCGGTGGCAATGTGGCCAAAGTCTCCACGTTGAGCTCGCCGAATTTTAACCAGGGATATTTTGGCGATTCGTCGTCCCTTCCCGGATCGTTTACGTCCTTGAGCATTTCACATGCGAGCTTGACGCTCAGTTCGTCGGGACTCGGGATGTCCAGCATTGCTGCCCAGCCCCAGAATGAACTCAAGTTCAGCCTGATTGCGGCGGCGGTTCCCGAGCCGGAGAGCTATGCGATGCTGCTGGCCGGTCTCGGCCTGATTGGCGCTGTGGCCCGTCGCGGCAAGCGTCAAGCCTGATTCAGGCTGGCGGATTCGAAGGCGGCCAGTTGGCCGCCTTTTTTGTGTCCGCGTTCCGCGTATTCATATCGATTAGGGATTTCCCTCGGGGTGCTTGTATTGCCATCCGAATCGCCGAATACTTTGCCTGCGTCGGGCATTGTTGTCTGACTCAACAGAGTGTAGGCCTCAAAACGATAACGGATGGAGGATCGAGACATGCCTTTGGTACCCAAGGTGCAAACGCACAAGATTTCCAGCAACATAACGCTCAGCGCGTCCGGCTATAACGTGCTGGGTTCCGAGTCGCCGGCCATCGAGGCGATGACCGATTTTCTGCGGGTCAGCGTGGTGACCATCGGGCCTGATGCCTCGGTGGTCGAGGCCAATGCCCAGATGATCTCGCGCGGCGTTCGTCTGCTCATGGTGACGGGCCCCGGCGATCGCCTGGAAGGGCTGATCACGGCGCGCGACATTCTCGGCGAAAAGCCGATGCAGGTCGCTTCCGGACGGGGCTGCAAACGCGACGAGTTGAAGGTGGCCGAACTCATGACGCCGATCAGCAGTGTCGATACGCTTCATCTCAAAGAGGTTCTCAACGTCCGCGTCGTCGATATTCTCGATGCGCTGAAGCGCTTGGGGCGCCAGCACATCCTGGTCGAGGATGTCGATCCGCTGACCGGCCAGCCGCGGGTTCGCGGCCTGTTCTCGGCGACCAACATCGGTCGCCAGCTCGGCGTGCCGGTGCTCGCTTTCGAGCTGGCCAGCACCTTCGCTGAAATCGAAGCGGCATTGGCCAACTGAGCGATGGCACCTCAGCACCCGATGACGGCAGCCTTGCGGGCGAGTGACGCCGGCAAGGTCGTTTCCGCCCGCGATGCCGTGCGCCTGATTCGCGATGGCGACACGGTGGCGACGGGCGGTTTCGTCGGCATCGGCTTTGCCGAGAACATTGCCGTGGCACTCGAGCAGCGTTTTCTCGAGTGCCAGGCGGCCGATGTGCACGGACTGGGCAGTCCGCGCAACCTGACGCTGGTCTATGCGGCCGGGCAGGGCGACGGCAAGGAACGGGGGCTCAATCATCTGGGTCACGATGGGCTGGTCGGCCGGGTGATCGGCGGTCATTGGGGCCTGGTGCCCAAGCTGCAGGAACTGGCCGTGGCCAACCGTATCGAGGGCTACAACCTGCCGCAGGGGGTGATTACCCACCTGTTCCGGGACATTGCGGCGGGCAAGCCGGGGACGATCACGCGCATCGGACTCGGCACCTTCGTCGATCCGCGTTTCGGCGGCGGCAAGCTGAACGAGAAGACGACGGCCGATCTGGTCCGCATCATGGAGATCGACGGCGAGGAGTTCCTGTTCTACAAGGCATTCCCCATCAACGTCGGCATCATCCGCGGCACGACGGCTGATCCGGACGGCAACATCACCATGGAGCGCGAGGCGCTGACGCTCGAGGCACAGGCCATCGCCATGGCGGCGCGCAATTCGGGCGGCATCGTCATCGCGCAGGTCGAGCGCGTCGCCGAGCGCGGCACGCTGAACCCGCGCCAGGTCAAGGTGCCGGGCATCATGGTCGATTGCGTGGTGGTCGCCGAAAAGCCCGAGTACCACATGCAGACCTTCATCGAGCCGTACAGCGCGGCGTTTGCCGGCGAGATCAAGGTGCCGATGTCGGCCATCGCGCCGATGCCGATGAGCGAACGCAAGATCATCGCGCGGCGGGCGGCCATGGAGTTGAAAGCCAACGCCGTGGTCAATCTCGGCATTGGCATGCCGGAAGGCGTCGCCAACGTGGCGACCGAGGAACGCATCATCGACCTGCTGACGCTCACCGCCGAGCCCGGCGTGATCGGCGGCGTGCCGGCCGGCGGCCTCAGTTTCGGCGCGGCGACCAACGCCCAGGCCATCATCGACCAGCCCAGCCAGTTCGATTTCTACGACGGTGGCGGGCTGGACATCACCTTCCTCGGACTGGCCCAGGCCGACAAGCAGGGCAACCTCAATGTCTCCAAGTTCGGCCCGCGCCTGGCCGGGGCCGGCGGCTTCATCAACATTTCGCAAAGCGCCAAGAAGGTCGTTTTTGTCGGCACCTTTACCGCCGGCAACCTCGATATCACGGTCGACGGGAAAAAACTGCGAATTCTGGAAGATGGCAAGGCCATCAAGTTCGTGGACGAAGTCGAGCATCGCACCTTCAGCGGTCCGGAAGCGGCGCGGCGCGGCAAGGAAGTCATCTATATCACCGAACGCTGTGTTTTCCGGCTGACGGCGGACGGGCTCGAACTGACTGAGATCGCGCCGGGTGTCGATCTGCAGAAGGACATCCTCGACCGCATGGCCTTCCGCCCGATCATCAATGGCACGCCGGCGCTCATGGACGAGCGCATCTTCCGTGACGAGCCGATGGGCATCCGCCCGGAACTGCTCGAGGTGCCGATGAGCGAACGGCTGACCTACGACGCCGGCCAGAACATTTTCTTCCTCGATTTCTCGGGCCTGAATGTGCGCAGCCAGGACGACATCGCGCGTATCGAGGCGGCCGCCGAAGCCGCGCTCACGCCGATCGGCCACAAGGTCAATGCCGTCGTGAACTACGACCGTTTCAGCATCGTGCCGGAACTGGTCGACGACTACATCACCATGGTCAAGGGCGTCGTCGATCGGCATTACCACGACGTGACGCGCTACACCTCCAGCACCTTCCTGCGCATGAAGCTGGGCGAGGCGCTGGCGCGCCAGCAGATTGCCCCGCGCATCAGTGAAACGGCCGAACAGGCGAGGGACGCGCTGGTAAAACAATGATGACCGCAAGGTCATTAACTGGCTGACATGCTCCTCAGGCAAGGTATCATTGAAGGATTGCAGAGGTTGTCACGGGTTTACGCATGGAAAAAAGTTCTTCTGGTCCGTTTGCCGGACGCAAGCGCCAGCTGGGTTTTGCCGCGCTGGCGGTGGTCCTGGTTGCCGCCTACCTTCTCTCCCGGCCTGATGGGCAAAAGCCCGTCGACGCCGCCGAGCCGGCGAAGTCGGCGGCCCGTCCCGCCCTGACCGTCAGCCTGACGACCCCGCAAACGCAGGAATGGCCGCAGGTCCTGCCGGCCAACGGCAACGTTGTCGCCTGGCAGGAGGCGGTGATCGGCGCCGAGATCGCCAATTACCGGATCACCGAGGTGCGTGTCCAGGTCGGCGACGCCGTGAAGAAGGGTCAGGTGCTGGCGCGCATCGCCAGCGACAGCGTGGCCAACGAACTGGCCGAGGCCAAGGCCTCTGTCGCCGAGCTGGAAGCCAGCGCCGCCGAGGCGAAGGGCAATGCCGAGCGGGCGAAGGAGCTCAAGGAAAAAGGCTTCTACAGCTCGCAACTGAATACCCAGTATCAGACCGCCGAAAATACCGCGCAGGCCCGTCTGGCCGCCGCCCGAGCCCGCCTGCAGGGTGCCGAGCTGAAGATGAGCAAGACCGGCGTGCCGGCCCCGGACGACGGCGTGATTTCGGCGCGCAGCGCCACGGTCGGTTCGCTGACCCAGCCCGGCCAGGAGCTGTTCCGCCTGATTCGCGGCGGCCGGCTGGAATGGCGGGCGGAAGTGCCGTCGGCCGATCTCGGCAAGGTCAAGGCCGGCGACATCGCCGTGCTCACCGCGCCGGACGGACAGACCGTCAAGGGCACGGTGCGCGCCGTGGCGCCGAGCGTCGATCCGCAAACTCGCAATGGCCTGGTTTATGCCGATCTGCCGGCGGGCTCGGTCGTGCGGGCCGGGATGTTCGCGCGCGGCGAGTTCGAGCTGGCGAAGAGCCCGGCGCTGACCTTGCCGCAAACGGCCGTCGTGCTGCGCGAGGGCTTTGCCTACGCGTTCCGGATGGAAGGCGAGTACCGTGTGGCGCAGACCAAGGTCGTGCTGGGCCGGCGCGTCGGCGAGCGGGTCGAGGTCGTTTCCGGGCTCGATGCCAAGGCGCGCGTGGTCGCCTCCGGGGCCGGTTTCCTGGCCGATGGCGATGTCGTCAAGGTGGTCGACGGGATTTCAAAATGAGCGGTTTTTTCCGGTTGACCGCGCCCCAAAGGAAGTCCCCTTGGGGGATCAAATCCGGTTTTGAGGCCGCGAAGGGGCTGTCGTGTTGAACGTTTCGTCGTGGTCGATCCGCAATCCGACGCCGGCCATCCTGCTTTTCCTGCTCCTCACCCTGGCCGGCATCATGGGCTTCAAGGCCATGAAGATCCAGCAGTTCATGGACATCGAATTGCCGACCGTGACGGTGACGGCTAGCCTGCCCGGCGCGGCGCCGGCCCAGATGGAAACCGAGGTGGCGCGCAAGATCGAGAACTCGGTGGCGACGCTGCAGGGCATCAAGCACATCTACACCAAGGTGCAGGACGGCACGGCGACGGTCACCGTCGAGTTCCGCCTGGAAAAGCCGACGCAGGAGGCGGTGGATGACGTGCGCGACGCCATATCGCGCATCCGTGCCGATTTGCCGGGTGACCTGCGCGATCCGGTGATCAGCAAGGTCAACCTCTCCGGCGCGCCGATCCTGACCTATACCGTGGCGTCGAGCCGCATGGATGGCGAGGCGCTGTCCTGGTTCGTCGACAACACCGTGACCAAGGCGCTGCTCTCGGCGCGCGGCGTCGGCGCCGTGTCGCGCGTCGGCGGCGTAACCCGCGAAATTCGCGTCGAACTCGATCCGGCACGCATGCTGGCGCTCAACGTCACCGCGGCCGACATCTCGCGCCAGCTCCGCCAGGTCCAGCAGGAAGCCTCGGGCGGCCGGGCCGACATCGGTGGCGTCGAGCAGTCGGTCCGCACCATCGGCACCGTGAAAAGTGCCGACGAACTTGGCGACATGGACATCGTGCTCTCCGACGGTCGGCGCGTGCGCCTCGACCAGGTCGCCACGATCAGCGATACCGTCGGCGAACAACGCACGACCGCCCTGCTCAACGGCAAGCCGGTCGTCGGCTTTGAAATCACGCGGAGCAAGGGCGCCGGCGAAGTCGAGGTCGCCGACAACGTCAAGGCCGTGCTGGCAAAGCTCAAGGCCGAGCATCCGGACATCGAAATCACCGAGGCTTTCAACTTCGTCGATCCGGTCATCGAAAACTACGAAGGCTCGATGAAGCTGCTCATCGAAGGCGCGCTGCTCGCCGTGCTCGTCGTCTGGCTCTTCCTGCGCGACGGGCGGGCCACCTTCGTTTCCGCCGCGGCGCTCCCGCTGTCGGCCATCCCGACCTTCGCCGCGATGTACGTCATGGGCTTCTCGCTCAACGTCGTGACCCTGCTCTCGATGTCGCTTGTCGTCGGGATTCTCGTTGACGACGCCATCGTCGAAATCGAAAACATCATGCGCCACCTGCGCATGGGCAAGACGCCCTACCAGGCCGCCATGGAAGCCGCCGACGAAATCGGCCTGGCGGTCATTGCCACGACCTTCACGCTGATTGCCGTCTTCCTGCCCACCGCATTCATGGGCGGCGTTGCCGGCAAATTCTTCGTGCAATTCGGATGGACCGCGGCGATCGCCGTCTTCTTCTCGCTCGTCGTCGCCCGCATGCTGACCCCGATGATGGCCGCCTACATCCTCAAGCCGGTCACCCACGACGAGCCGACGCCGGCCTGGCTCAGCCGCTATGAAGGCTGGGCCGCGTGGTGCCTCAAGCACCGCATCCTGACCATGCTCGGGGCGGCCGTCTTCTTCGTCGGCTCCTTCATGCTCGTGCCGCTGCTGCCCAAGGGCTTCCTGCCGCCTGACGACCTCTCGCAGACCCAGATCTATCTCTCGCTGCCGCCGGGTTCGACCTTCCAGCAAACCCTGGCCGCGGCCGAGCAGGCCCGCCACATTGCCGAGGCCAACTCGCACGTCAAACTGGTCTATACCGCCGTCGGCGGCGGTAAGGCGGGCAGCGATCCGTTCGCGCCAGCCGGTGCGGCCGAAGTCCGCAAGGCCACGCTGACGCTCAACCTGACGCCGCGCGGCGAACGCTCGGGAACCAGCAAGCAGGCCATCGAAGCGCAGTTGCGCGATGCCCTGACGGCCATTCCCGGCGCCCAGGTCAAAGTCGGTTTGGCTTCCGGCAACGAGAAGTACATCCTCGTCCTGGCCAGCGAAAACGGCCCGCTGCTGGCCGAGCACGCCCGCCTTGTCGAACGCGACCTGCGCAGCATTCCCGGCATCGGCAACATCACATCGACGGCTAGCCTGGTCCGCCCGGAACTCGTCATCCGCCCGGACTTCGCCCGCATGGCGGACCTCGGCGTGACCTCGGCCGCCATCGCCGATACGCTGCGCATCGCGACGGCCGGCGATTACGATCAGGGCCTGGCCAAGCTCAACCTGACGCAACGCCAGGTGCCCATCGTCGTCAAGCTGCCGCCGGCGGCGCGCACCGATCTCGCCCTGCTCGAACGCCTGACCGTGCCCGGCAAGCACGGCCCGGTCATGCTCGCCAACGTCGCGTCGGTCACCATCGCCGGCGGTCCGGCCGAAATCGACCGCTACGACCGCCTGCGCAACATCAACTTCGAAATCGAGCTGAACGGCCAGCCGCTTGGCGAAGTCGAGGCCATTGCGCTGGCCAGGCCCAGCCTCGCCAACCTGCCACCCGGCGTCATCCAGACTACCGTCGGCGATGCCGAGGCCATGGGCGAACTGTTCGCCAGTTTCGCGCTGGCCATGGCGACGGGCGTGCTCTGCATCTACATCGTCCTCGTCCTGCTCTTCAAGGATTTCGTGCAGCCGGTGACCATCCTGGCCGCGCTCGTGCTCTCCGTGCCCGGCGCCTTCCTGGCGCTCTTCGTGACGCACACGGCGCTCTCCATGCCGTCAATGATCGGCCTCATCATGCTCATGGGCATCGCCACCAAGAACTCCATCCTGCTCATCGACTACGTCGTCCTGGCCCGGCGCGAGCATGGGCTGGATCGCTGGCATGCCCTGCTCGACGCCTGTCGCAAGCGTGCCCGGCCGATCGTCATGACCACCGTGGCCATGGGCGCCGGCATGATGCCGATTGCGCTCGGTATCGGAACCGACCCCAGTTTCCGCGCCCCGATGGCGATTGTCGTCATCGGCGGCCTGATCACCTCGACCTTCCTCAGTCTGCTCGTCATTCCCGTGGTGTTTACCTACGTCGACGACCTGATTGGCCTGGTCCGCGCGAGATTGGGGCTGAAACCACACTGAGCTGAAATTGCCGGCAGACAGGGCTTCCGGAGCTCATTCGCGCGAAGCGTGAAATATGTCACTGATAAAAAAAATCATGGCGCTAACCTGACGTCATGGGAGGTGCTTTTATGACGATTACCGCAAAGATTGCGTTCTTCAAGAACGAATTTGTCGCAACCTTGAGCGATGGCAGCCACATCGAACGGAGTTGCTGGCGTGAAATGGCCAAGGCTTTGTACGAAAACGGCGTGAGCGGCAATGCCATCGAGTATGTCTGGCATACCGGCCAGCGCATGATCACGGCGGGTCAGCAGGTTGCCCTGCGGGCCGAAATCCAGCGTCTGGGCCATGTCGGTCCGGTTTCCGCGCACAAGACGGTACGCCACGTAGCAGCCGCATGATTGCCCGTTACCTCGCTTCCGTATTACTTGACGACGGGCTTTTCTTCTGTGCGCCCGAAGGTCAGCGTGTAAAAGACGTCCAGCGCGTTGTCGCTGCCGGCGCGGCCAATGACGGCGATCTGCCGCGTCAGGTTGACGGTCAGTTTGACGATGCCCTCGGCGCGGCCCAGCGTTTGTTCGTAGGAAACAAGCGCGTTTGACGACAGGCGTTTCCCGACGCTGAGAATCTGCTGGCCGGTCGTCCCGGCCGTATCGATACTGCTCCCGCCGGCCACCCGACTGCCCGGCAGACGCCCTCCGGTATCGCCTATGTTGCCCTGACGAAGGCCGAATTCGTCGAACCCAAAACGTTTTTTCAGTTGCTGGACGATATTTCCCGCATCGTTGCCGAGCAGGCCGCCGGCGGCCGAGAAGAGCAGCGTCGCGTCGCCGGCGCCCATCTGTTCCGGGCCATGGCCGAGGACGAGCCAGGCCAGCTTTTCGGCGTCGGGCAGTTCCGGGTCGGAAACCAGCTTGACGACGGGTTTCTGCGCCGTGCCGCCGATCTGTACGCCGGGTTCGACCGCCAGTCCCTTGCGTACGGCGCGCACGTCGAGGCCGGGGTTGTCGAGCAGGCCGTTGAAACTCAGGATGCCGCGCTCGATCTCCAGTTTTTGCCCGTAGGCTTCGAAGCGGCCATTGCGCGCGCGGATGGTGCCGCTGGCGCGCGGCAGGTCGCGGCCATGGGCCGTGATGCGCAGGTCGCCGACCAGCCGGCTCGATAGCCCGGCGCCGTTGAACAGAAAGTTGCGGCCGAGATCGGTGCTGATGTCGAGTTCGAGTTTGGGGCGCAGGCTGGCCGCCGGCTTTTCGCTGCCCGGCCGCTTGATCACGACGTCGTCGGACAGGCGCGGCGAGCCGCTCGGGGCGAGTTGCCAGTAGCCGGCATCGACGGCGAGCTTGCCGGTGGCGCCGAGCGTACCGTCCTTGAGGCTGAGCCGGCCGCTGCCCGAGACGGCGACCCATTGATCCGGAAGCTGGAAGGCGCCGAGGCGGTCGAGCTTGACGTCGAGGAAGGCGTTGTCGCTCTGCATGGCGCGGTCAACCCGGATTTCGCCGGAAATATCGAGTCGCCCCGGTTTGGCGGTCAGTGCCGACAGGTCGTCGCGCGCATCGAGCCGGACGGCGCGTGGCAAGGGCTGGAGCAGGCTGTCGAAGCCGAGGCGGTTGATGTGCAGGAGGTTGTCGCGCAGATCGACATCGAGTTCGCCGCGGGCCAGGTTGAGGCCTTGCTCGGGCAGGCGCAGGGCCAGTTTTTCGCCGCGCAGGCGGCCGCTGAGCAGCGGCATGGCCGGTGTGCCGGCCACTTGCAGTTCGCCGGTCAGGCGCCCCTCGCTTTGCCAGCCGTCACCGATCAGTTCGGCCAGCCAGCCGATGTCGGCGATGTCGGCCTTGAGTTTGCCCTGCCATCGGGCCTGCCGGTCAAGCGCCCAGGCGCCGGCCATGGCCGCGTCGAGTTGGCCGTCAACCCGGCCGATCCGGCTGCCGCGCGCATCGAGGCTGGCGTGCATTTGCTTTGTGTCGGCAGCCGCTTGCAACGTGGCCTGCCAGTCGAGCGGGTCGCCGGCGAAGCGTGCCGGGCCGACGTTCCAGCCATTGCCGGCCACCCTGATGGGGGCGGGCGCAGCGAGGCGGACGTTGCGTGCCTGGTCGCTGCTGATCATCTGCGCCTCGACGAGCTGGCCGAGCCACTGGCTGAAATCCGCCGCCATGCCGCCCTCGGCGACGACTTTCATCTGGTTTTTGCCCGCCAGTTCGGCGCCGGCGCTCAGGCGGTGGGCCTGATTGGTGCCGTCGCCGAGAATGTGCAACTTGCGCAGCAGGCCGGGCTGGTCCGGCAGGTCGAGATTGGCGATGGCAAGGTCGAATATCAGCGGCGAATCGGCGGCGGTGCCGAGGTCGGCCGTCAGGCTCAGGCCGTTCAGGCGCGCGACGCCGGGCCGGCCGAGTTTGGCGGCGTTGAGTTGTCCGGTGAGGTGGGGGGTGGCCGCCGCCCCGGTCAGCTCGAAGCGCCCGGTCAGGCCGCCGTCCAGGCCATAGGGGGCGAGTTGCTGGGCGTCGATTGCGATGGTAATTGAGTCGCCGGGCTGGCCGAAGGCGCCCTTGGCCGCAAGCTGGTTGGCGCCGGAATTGAGCTGGACGTCGACCTGCGGGATGCGCGGCCAGTCGATGGCGACGCGGCCCTGGCCACTCAGCGGCTGGCCGGCAAGGCGGCTGTCGTTGAGCGTGAAGTCGGCATCGACGACGGCCCGCGGATCGAGCCGGCCGGCCACCTTGAAGCGGGCGTTGATCTGGGCGGCTGGCACCCGGGCGAAACGGCTGGGGTCGAAGCGCAGGACCTCGCCTTCGGCGGCGAAGCGGCGCGCGGCCTTGAGGTCGAGTTCGGCCTTGGCGCTCAGGCGGGCATCGCCGGCCGTGAGCAGCAGTTCTGTCAGGTCGATCCGTTCGCCGCTGTGGCTGGCGTCGGCGAGCAGGGCGAAGTTGCTGTCCTTGAGGTCGACCTTGAGTTGCTGGCGGTCGGCGGCGAGCAGACCTGAAATGGGACCGTTGAGGGCGGTGGAACGCAGCGCGCCGACGATCTGCGCCGCGTCGAGGCGGCGCGCGGTCAGCGTCAGGGCGAGGGCGCCTTCGCGCCATTCGCCGCTGCCGTCGAGCTCGCCCTTGCCCGGCTGGGTGGCGTGGAGCAGGGGGAAGCGTGCGGTCGTGCCTTGCCACTCCACGGTGCCGGCCAGCGTGGCGAGCGGCAGGCGCTGGCGGTCGAGCGGGCCGGGCTGGTGGTTGGTCAGGCCGAAGCTGCCGGTGATGCCGTCGCCGCGCGGCGCGATGTCGGCGGTGATGGAAATGCGCGCCGACGGGGCGGACGGATGCCAGGTGGCCGGGTCGATCTGTTCGAGCTGGATGCGGGTGCTGGCGAAGGCGGCCTCGGCAAAGGGCGTGAGCGTGGCTTCGGCCTGGCCGTTGATGCCTTGTTTGGCGACTGCGGTCAGAGCCAGTCGTTCGAGCGGGCCGTGGGCGGTCAGCGCCACGGCGAGGGGGCGCTGCTCGAGCTGGCCTGCGATCCCGGCGCGGGCGTCGAGCGGGAAGGGTGCGAGGCCGTCGAGGCTGGCTTCGGCGCTGAGGGCGACGCCGGCCGCGTTGGCGCGGAAGTCGGCGAGCTGATGCTGGCGACCGTCGCTGGTAAAGCTTGCGCTCAGGTCGCTGGCGGTGAATTGCTCGCCCCAGGAAAATTTCGAAATTGAGACTTTTTTGGCGTTGACCGTCAAAGGCAGTTGCAGGTCGCTGGGGACGGGCGTCGGCGCGGTGCTCGGGGTGCTGCTGACGTGCAGCGCGCTGGCGCTGAGCTCGGCGAGGTCGAGGTCGCCGTGGAGCAGGGCTGTGGGCGACCAGTCGAGGTGCAGGCCGCTGGCCTCGATGCGCAGGTCGGGGCTGGTCCAGCGCAGTTGGCCGATGTCCAGGTTGCCAAGCAGGCGGCCGCTGGCTTGGTCGACCTGCAACTGGCCGCCGGAGGCCGATTCGGCCAGGGCGACGACGGTCTGCAGGCCGCTCTCGCTGGTCGTCAGCCAGCCGAGGCTGGCGAGGAGGGCTGTGCCGGTGGCGAGGAGCAGGTGGCGTTTCATCGGCACTCAGAAGGGAATGGCCAGCGAGAAGTGGAGGTGCACCTGGCTGTTGCGTTCGCCCCAGGCCAGGTCGACGCCGATCGGCCCGGCCGGGCTGCGCCAGCGGGCGCCGAGGCCGGCGCCGAAGGCGAGGCGGATGTCTTCGAGGGAATCGACGGCGTCGCCGGCATCGACGAAGGCGGCGATGCCCCAGTCTTCGTCCAGCCAGTGCGTCGCTTCGGCGCTGGCGATGGCGAGGTAGCGGCCACCGACCGTGGCGCGGCCTTCCTTGATGCCAAGGCTCTGGTAGGCGTAGCCGCGCACCGAGCCGGCGCCGCCGGTGCGGAACAGGTAGTCCTGCGGGATGTGGCGGCGGGAGTCGGCGAAGGTGTAGCCGATTTCGCCGCGCAGGGTCAGCGTGTCGACGCGGCCGAGGGGCAGCCAGAGCTGGGCGCGGCCATGGGTGCGGACGAAGTTCTGGTCGGACAGCGCGGCCTTGGCGCCGCCGCCGACCTGGACCTGGACCACGGCGCCGTCACGCGGGTCGAGCAGGTTATCGACGCGGCGCCAGGTCCATACGCCATTGGGGACAAGGGCGCGGGCCGTTTCCGGCGAGGTGCCGCTGGCTTCGCGTTTTTCCTCCTGCCAGTTGAGCGACAGCCGCTGTTCGACGATGCCGCGCTGCTGCACGGTCTGCGCGCCGAAGGCGTAGCGCTCGGTCTGCAGGCCCTGGATGTCGGTCGCTTCGGCCATGACGCCGAGGCTGTGCCGGCGGTTGCGGGCGTCGGGCGGCAGGAAGACGTCGGTGTAGAGGGTCTGCCGTTTCTGTTCGAGGCGCAGTCCGCTGTCGAGCGCCCAGGCTTGGCCGAGCAGGTTGGGCGTGTGGTAATTGGCTTCGACGCGGGCGCCGGTGTTGGAGCTGGCGCCGCCGCCGAAGGAGACACGGTGCGGCGAGCGCTCGCGGACGCGGACGAGGACGGGCACGGTGGCCGTGCCGTCGTCGCTGAGGACCGCCGTCTCGCGGTCGAGCGTCGTCTGCACCGAGGAAAAGTAGGGCGTCGATTGCAATGTGCCTTGTAGTGCGCCGAGGCTGTCCTCGCGGTAGGGCTGGCCGGGGCGGATGGCGCGGTTGTAGCGTTCGACGAGGTCGGGCGGATAGTTTTCCAGGCCCTCGACGCGAATGGCGCCGAAGCGGTAGCGCGGGCCGGCGTCGTAATGGGCGCGCAGGTCGGCACGGCGGGTTTCGGTGTCGATGGCCGCTTCGCTGTCGAGCAGGCGCGCGTCGGCGTGTTCGACGGCCAGCAGTTCGGCCAGCACGGCCTGCTTGGCCTCGTTCCAGTCTTCCTGGCGGAAGGGCTGGCCGACTTTCAGGCCCCAGCCGTCGATCAGCGCAGATTTCAATTTTGGCTCGATTTTCCCGTCGACCGTGAGATCGACGCTGGCCACCAGCGTGCGCGGGCCGGGGTCGATGCTCAGCGTCAGGCCGTCATCGTTTTCGGCAAACTGGAATTCCGGCGAGAAATAACCCTCGGTGGCCAGGATGTCGCTGAGCTGCCCCTGCAGGCGGCGCGGGTTGCCGGCCTCCTCGGGCAGCCAGGGAGCGAGCAGTTCGCTGATGTCATCCGGCGCCTGCACGCTCAGTTCGCCAGCCGCCAGCGGAGTGGCGAGGGCGAGCAGGACGAGGAGTGGCAGGCGGCGCAGAATCACTGCGTCATTTTACGCATCGGCGGGCACTTGGCGCGGCGGCAACACGAAACTGCGCGGATGATGGTTGATCCGGTGCCACAGGGCACGCAGCAAGGGGCCCCAGTGTTCGAACTGGATGCCGCGGGCGCGCAGGGCGGTGCGTAGCGCCAGCGCGAAGCTCACCGTCAGGTTGGTGAAGCCGATGGCCGCGATGCCGAAGGCGGCCCAGGCGATGGCCTTGAGCGGCAGTTCGAACTGGAAGCCGATGAGCGCGTAACCGAGGTTGGCCGAGGCGAAGGCGATGTGCCGGATGTCGAGCGGCAGGCCGAGGATGGTGCCGATGACGCCGGTCGAGCCGAGCATGCAGCCGAACAGGAAGTTGCCCATGATGCCGCCGAGGTGGTCCTGGATATAGGTGCCGATGCGCCCGGCACGCTCCCGGCCGAAGATCGACTGCAGCCAGCGCAGACGGGCGATGCGCGGCCCGATGTCGGCGTAGGCGGCGCGGTTGTCGAAATAACCGGTGATCAGGCCGGACAGGAACAGGTAGAAGCCGGCGATGGCCGCATGCGGCAGCGCCCAGGACAGGGGATCAAGGTCGGCGATGAGGTGGGCGCCCTTTCCCATGCTGATCGGCGATTCGCCGGCCCAGTAACTCAGGCCGAAGCCGACGGCGATGGCCACCGGCAGCGCGACCATGACGTTGCCGGCGATGGCGGCGAGCTGGCTGCGGCTCACCGCGCTGATGACATCGACCAGGCGCTCGATGTCGGCGCTGCGCGTCGGTTTGATGTCGCCGAGCAGGCCGGCCAGCGTCTGCGCCGTCATCGCTGGCTGCTTGGTGGCGACGGTCATGCCGAGCAGGAAGATGGCGACGAAGCCGAGTCCGTAGATCATGCTGAACAGGAAGGCTTCGCCGAACAGCGGGGCGTGCAGCGCAGCCGCCTTGATCTTGAGCATGGCCATGCAGGCGATGAGCACGCCGGCCCCGGCCGCCGAGCGCCACATGTGGCGGTAGTCGGCATTCGATTCGCAGATGTAGTGCTCGCCCGAGCGCGCCGCGTTTTCGGTGACGCGCACGGCGAGCAGGCGGGATAGCTGGGATACGTAAAAACGCAGGCTGTTGCGCCGGTTTTCGGCGAGGAAGGCGGCGTGCGCGAACTCGGCCCAGGACTGGATGGCGTCGTCGCGGGCGGCCATCTGCTGGCCGAGGGTGAGAATGGCGACGAGGTCGCGCAGCCGTTCCAGGCTTTGCTCGCTGCGCGTCAGCAGATAGGAAAGATGCAGGCTGGTGCCGACAGTGAGTGCCCGCTTGCGGATACGTTGCAGCGTGTCCTGGCACTGGTCGGCGATGACCAGCAACTGGCTGCCGTCGTCGGCGATTTGTTCCGGATCGTTCAGCGCGGCGCGGAAGGCGCTGACGAAATCGAGCGCTTCGGCCGAGAGGGCGACAAAACGCGGCGTGTCGTCGTCGAAATTCGGCGAGGCGCGCATGAGCTCGCTTTCGACGCCGAGGCCGCTGACCCGGTGGGCGAGCAGCAGCACAGCGTCGAGCATCTGCGCCTGGATGCCATGCCAGTCGATGTTGCGCAGTTCCTCGGCCGGGGCGAGCAGCGCCCAGAAGCGTTGTGAGGATTCAGGCGGGATGGCTTCCAGCCAGCGCCAGTCGTTGGTGTGGTCGTAGATGACGTGCAGGCAATCCTTGAGGCGGCGTTCGTCCGGCACCTCCGGTAGCAGACGGCTGCCGAGGATGCGCCACCACTCCGAAAAGAATCCGGTGCCGGGCAGGATGCCGCTTTCGGTGAAAAAGGTGACGAGCCGGCGGGTGGCGATGAAATGCACAACGTGGCTGCGGAAGGCAGCGAGCAGCTCGGCGTCGGATTCGAGGCGGTCGAGCATGAACTGGTAGCGCTCGGCCGAGCCGCCGTCGCGGCGGTTTTTCGGACGCAGGGCCGCGACCAGCCGGCGCATCAGATCGAGCGTATCGGCATCGGGGTCGCGAAAGCGGTTCAGCGCGTCGGCCAGCGGATCGCCGAGGGGGGTCGGTTTGCCGAGCAGCCAACGGAAAAGGGCCTGGATTTTTGTCATATTTTTGTCCCGTGAGGGCGGTTGGGGTTCCGTCGCGACCCATGGTAACGAACAAAAAGTCGGCGCACCATGCGTTACAAGTGGTTGAAATGTGACGATTCGTAATAGAATCCGAGGGGTTTCAATAATTAATATCCATCCTAATTACTACAACGGGACTGCTGAACATGAATATCCTCAAGAAATCGCTCGCTCTGGCCTTGTTGGCCACTATCGGTTGTGCTGCTGTTGCTCAAGAACGTGTTTACCTGATCGACCAACGTGACGTCGTTGCCAAGTCCGGTTTCGGCCTGTGCTGGCGTGATGGCTACTGGACCCCGGCTGCTGCCGCTGCCGACAAGGCCGGTTGCGAGTGCGACAAGGACCTGCTG
>JAGTRT010000006.1 GCA_018261895.1 Pseudomonadota bacterium | reverse complement strand
ATGCTCGATGAAGTTGGCCTTCATCTTGGTGATGCGCCCGGTCATGATGTTGTCGAGCACGCTCATGCCCTTGAACAGCGCGATGTTCTGGAAGGTGCGCGCGATGTTCTGCTGGGCCGCCATGTGCGGTTCCATGCGCTTGCGCTCGTTGCCGTGCCAGAAAATCTTGCCTTCCTGCGGGTGATACACGCCGTTGATGACGTTGAGCATCGAGCTTTTTCCCGCACCGTTGGGGCCGATGATGGCGCGGATTTCATGCTCCTTGACGTTGAAGGAGATGTCGGTCAGCGCCTTGACGCCGCCGAAGCGCAGGGAAATGTTCTGCAGGTCGAGAATGACGTCGCCTATTTTTTTGCTCATTTTCAGGCAGCCTTTTTCACGATCGGAAAGGTCTTGGCATCGACGATTACCAGGTCGGCAGCAACCTTGCCGCGCCGGCCATCCTCGAACTTGACCTCGGTTTCGATGTACTGGTTCGGCTTGCCCTCGTAGAGCGCGTCGATCAGCACCTTGTATTTTTCGGCGACGAAATTGCGGCGCACCTTGCGCGTCCGCGTCAGCTCGTCGTCGTCCGGGTCCAACTCCTTGTGGAGGACCAGGAAACGGTGAATCTGCGAATCGGCCACCATCGTGTCGTGCACCAGATCGGCATTGACCTGCTCGACGCATTCGCGGATCAGTTCCAGCACCTCGGCCTTGCCGGCCAGGTCGGTGTAGCCCGAATAGGCGATGCCGCGACGCTCGGCCCAGTTGCCGACGGCGCCCATGTCGATGTTGATGAAGGCGCAGACCATATCGCGGTCGTGGCCGAAGCAGACGGCTTCCTTGATGTGCTGGAAGAACTTCAGCTTGTTCTCGATGTAGTTCGGGGCGAACATCGCGCCGTTCGACAGCTTGCCGACGTCCTTGGCGCGGTCGATGATCTTCAGGTGGCCGTCCTCGTCGAGGAAGCCAGCGTCGCCGGTCATGAAGTAGCCCTCGGCATTGAGCGATTCGGCCGTCGCATCCGGGCGCTTGTAGTATTCCTTGAGCAGCATCGGGCCCTTGACCAGCACCTCGCCGTTGTCGGCGATCTTGATCTCGACGCCCGGGGCCGGCTGGCCGACCGAGTCGAACTTGATCTGGCCGTCCGGCTGCAGGCAGACGTAGGCGCAGGTTTCAGTCTGGCCGTAGAACTGTTTGAGGTTGATGCCCATCGAGCGGTAGAAGCGGAACAGCTCCGGCCCGATGGCCGCGCCGGCCGTGTAGGCCACGCGGATGCGGCTCATGCCGAGCACGTTGCGCAGCGGGCCATAAACGAGGATGTTGCCGAGCCAGTATTGCAACCGGTCGCCCAAGCCGACCGACTTGCCGTCGAGAATGTCGGCCCCGCAGCGCTTGGCCACCGCCATGAAGTGGTGGAACATTTTCTGTTTGAGCTTGCCCGCGTCTTCCATGCGGATCATGACCGAGGTCAGCAGGCTTTCGAACACGCGCGGCGGCGCGAAATAGCAGGTCGGGCCGATTTCGCGCAGGTCCGACATCACCGTATCGCCGGATTCCGGACAGTTGATGGTGAAACCGGCGACCAGCGCCTGGGCGTAGGAAAAGAGGTGATCGCCGACCCAGGCCATGGGCAGGTAGGACAGGATGTCGCCATCGGCGCCGAGATTGTCCACCTGCACCCCGCCCTGCGCGGCGGCGATGAAGGCGGCGTGCGTCTGGCAGACGCCCTTCGGCTTGCCGGTCGTGCCCGAGGTGTAGAGCATCACGCCGGTATCGTCGAAATGCCCCTGCTCGACCTCGGCATTGAGGAAATCGGCGTGGTTGCGGTCGTGAATCCGGCCCATTTCCATGAGTTCATGGATATCGTGCAGGAAAGGCTGGTTGTAATGGCGCATGCCGCGCGGATCGTCGTAAACGATGTGCTCGAGCGTCGCGACCTGATCCTTGACCTCAAGCATCTTGTCGACCTGCTCCTGATCCTCGACGACCACGAAGCGGATGCCCGCATCCTGCAGCACGAAGAGCATCTCGTTGGCCACCGCGTCCTGGTAGAGCGGCACCGGCACGCCACCCAGGCACTGGGCGGCCGTCATCATCATGTACAGATGCGGGCGGTTGTCGCCGATGATCGCCAGGTTGTCGCCGCGCTTGAAGCCGAGCGAGGCCAGGCCACAAGCCAGGGCGCGCACGCGGTCGGCAACATCGGCCCACGTCCAGGTCTGCCAGATACCAAGGTACTTTTCGCGCATGGCCGGCGCATTCGGCCGGACGCTCGCATGATGGAACAGCAACCGCGGGAAGGTATGCAAACCATCCACCGCGGCGTAATTCGCCTGCGTGGGCATTCTTAGTCTCCTCCGCCGCGACTCATCGTTCGCGGTCTAACGTTCGTTTGAATCATTGTGCTCCCCTTAGCCTTACACCAAGCTTGCATAGGGGGAGACGACTCAGTGTGCGACGAAGTCTATGCGGAGGAAAGTCGCTTGAATGTCATCCGGCGGACAATGTTGAAAATAGTTGTCGCGGTTTGAGGAGAGAAGAAAGCGCGACGGCCGGATGGGCGGATTTCGATTTTGGGCGTTTTTTCCGGTTGACCGTGGGAGGCTCGCGAAAAAGACAGCTACCGACCCTCTGCGGACGTTCGTAGCTCGGGCGATTGAGGGTCAGCTTTCAGCGGCAACCGGTCGATTGTGGTGAGGAGCTGTAAGCGCAGCCTCTTTGATGGGCAAATTTACAAGTGCAGCAATGATGGCCAGCGCAATGTCGGCGTACCACATCCAGGTGAAGTCCCCGAACTGGGACATCGTGATACCACCCAGCCATGCTCCGAGGAATCCGCCAATCTGGTGCGATAGCAAAGTGAGTCCGAACAAGGTGGCCAAATAACGTGTCCCGAACAGTTTGCCGACAATCGCCGCGGTCGGTGGAACCGTGGCCAGCCAAGTAAAGCCCAAGCCGGCAGCAAACAGGTAGTAAGTCCATTCAGTACGAGGCATCCACAGATACCAGGCAATCAGCACGGCCCGTGAGGCATACATCACCGCCAGGACATACTTACTGCGATAACGGGCGACGCACGAACCAGCGTACAGACTGCCGAATACGTTTGCTAGGCCGATGATGGCCAGTGACCAGCTGGCCACACTGGGTGGAAGACCGCAAAGATTCACTTCACCGGGTAGATGGGTTACCAGGAACGCGATGTGAAACCCGCAGGTAAAGAAACCAGCATGAAGCAACCAGTAGCTTGGATTCCTGAGCGCATCCAGAACCGCCGGGCCCAAGCGAGAATTATCAGTATGTTTTGATGCGCTAGCTGTCGGTCCGGTCAGTTTTCCGACCAATGGAATTGCAGCCAGGGTTGCCAAGGCCATCGCCCACATCGCGCCCATCCATCCCAGGCTCTGAATCAGTTTTTGCAGGAGTGGCGCAAAGATGAATTGGCCGAAGGAGCCCCCGGCATTGATTACGCCAGAAGCCGTACCACGCGCTTCAAACGGCAAGCGTTGGGCTGCGGCACCAATTAGCACGGAGAAACTGCCGGCCCCGGACCCCATGGAAGCTAGGATGCCCAAGGCAATAGCCAGACCGAAACCGTTTTCGATGAAGGGGGTAATCGCGCAACCGATGGCGAGCGTAATCAGTCCGGCCATCAACACCAACCGGGGACCGTAGCGGTCAGCCACTGCCCCGGCAATCGGCTGGATGGCACCCCAGGTGAACTGCCCGATAGCCAACGCCAGGCTAATGGTGGCGATGCCCATGCCGGTCGAACTATTGATGGGGCTGATGAACAGTCCGAAGGATTGGCGGGTTCCCATGGTCACCATGAGAATGCCGGCCGCAGCCAGGGTTATGGACAGGACATCGGGGCGTCGAATCAAGTGAAACATAATGGCTCAGTGGGTCAGAAGCAATGCTCAGTTGCAGGAAACGAGCCGTCTTTAACAGCTTCGACGTAAGAACAAATTGCTGATGCGATGTCCGGTTGACCAACCATGAAGTTACGGACGAAACGCGCCTTCTTGCCAGGAAAGACGCCCAGCATGTCGTGCATGACCAGAACCTGGCCGGAACAATCAGGGCCTGCACCAATGCCAATCGTGGGAATACGAAGTGCCTCCGATACGGACTTGCCGAGCGAGGCTGGAACCGCTTCGAGCAGTAACATCGAGGCTCCAGCCTCCTGAAGTGCTAGTGCATCAGACAGCAATCGCTCTGCCCCTTCCGTTGTCTTGCCTTGAACTTTGAAGCCACCGAGCTGATGGACAGATTGCGGCGTTAGCCCCAAGTGGGCAAAGACAGGAATCGCGCGCTCGGTCAAAAAGCGCACTGTGTCGCACAACCAAGCGCCGCCTTCCAGTTTGACTAGCTGCGCGCCAGCCTGCATTAGCTTCACGGCGTTCTCATAGGCAGACTCAGGTGTCCCATAGCTGCCGAATGGCATGTCTGCGGCAAGCAGTGCCGACTTGTTGCCACGTGCAACGCAGGCCGTGTGATAAGCAATGTCGGCAATGGTCACCGGCAAAGTCGTCGCGTGGCCCTGCAAGACGTTACCCAGCGAATCGCCCACCAACAGCATATCGACCGCGCAAGCGTCCATGAGCGCTGCAAAACTCGCGTCGTAGCAGGTCAGCATGGCGATTTTCTCGCCGGCATTCTTCATGTTCTGAAGTGCCGGCAAGGTGACGGCTTTGCGTTGCGGCTCAGCTTGGCCGTCTTGCAGGTAACCGGCCATGCGTTACTTCTCCGTTTTGCCGTGCATCACCATGATGGTTTGTTGCATCAGCGCACACAGAGTCTCTTTCCCATCCTTGATGGCGAAGACCTCGGCCTTGGTCACAATCAGGGTACGTCCCGGCCGCACGACCTGGCCGCGGGCAATCAGCTTTTCGCCGTCGGCTGGGGCAACCAGATTCATCTTGTACTCAACAGTCAGGACAGAGGCGTTGGCCGGCACCACCGTCATCGCGGCATAGCCGGCGGATGAGTCGGCAATCATGCCGACGACACCGCCATGGACGAATCCGTGTTGCTGCTCGATGCCGTCCCAGTGCGGGACATGAATCTCCGTCATCCCGCTTTCAACCACGGGCATGGTGGCCTTCACCAAATGCATGGCGTTCTGTTTGTCGAAACTGGCCAAGACGCGTTCGGCAATATGTGGGTCTGATACATGGGGCATGCTTCGGTCTCCTTAGGTGGTTCTCAGATGATGAGCAGGCCCTCAAGTCTCACATTCAAAAGGCTCATGCATCTAGTTGTGGCGATACTTGCAATCAGGCTATTAGAATGGATGAAAGGTCCCGCCTCAAATGAGTTATTTGTGACCACACATGAGGATTTGTAATGTCAATTAGCCTCTCAAAAATTCCATCAGTAGATTTGCTGCGAGGCTTCGTCGCGGTTGGTCGTCGCATGAGTATCACCTTGGCGGCCGGCGACTTGTTTTTGACCCAGTCTGCGGTCAGTCGTCAGATTCACGGCCTGGAGACAGCACTGGGTGTGAAATTGTTCGAGCGAACACATCGCGCCATTCGCTTTACGCCGGAAGGTGAGCAGCTATTCGTTGCCGCCGACAGTGCCATGCAGCAACTACAAGATGCGTTGGGGGCACTGGAAGACAACATACGCCGGCGACCGGTGACGATTACGGCCAGCATTGGCTTTGTCGGCCTTTGGTTGCTGCCGCGCCTTGGCTTATTTCAGGCAGAACACCCGGAAATCGAGGTGCACATCTCGGCTAACAATCAGATTGTGGACTTGCGCAAAGAGGGTTTGGACATTGCTATTCGCTATGGTGAGGAGCGCATGATGCCGCCCGGCTCAAGCCGTCTGTTTGGCGAGACCGTCTTCCCAGTTGCCCATCCCAGCCTTGGCATGAAGCGTTTGGATAACCCTGCATTGATTGAGCAGTCCACCTTGCTTGAGTTCGAGGGAGATTCGTCATTTGCATGGCAATGGACTAACTGGCTGGAGTCACAAGGATGGTCTGGCGTGAAACCAAAAAGCATTCTTCGCTTCAACCTGTATGACCAGTTGATTCATGCTGCTGTCGCTGGCCAAGGCATTGCACTGGGCAAGGGACAAATCATCGGCCCCATGCTGGCTGATGGTCGCCTGGTTGCGCTGCCAACGTCACTTCCCGGCCCCAGCTCCAACAAGGTCTACTACCTGATTCAACGAGACACCCCGGCAAGCAGTCAGGCACAAACCCTGATTGACTGGATACGTACCGAGGCCCGCGTTACGGATTCTGCTCCAGCGTAACAAGCTGGGCCGGAACGTCCTGCGTGACTTCGCCGTCACGTAGCCAAGCCAAGGGAATTTTCCACAAGGAATCCGCATAGCGTGCATTGAAAAATGCGAAGTGCCCGATGGAAGGCTCGCCGACCGCATCGGGTTTGATACGCATGTGTGTGCTGGAGCTGTTCTTGAAGTAGCTGAGCAGGCGATGGATAGCCGGAATGGTGCCGAACTCGTCATCGCTCATCGACACTGCCAGCGTGGGCGCCGTGACCTGAGCAAACGATTCAACCAGCTTGGCTCGCTCTTCATCCGACAGTGCCTGCGGGCCTGATTTGTAGATGTCTTCGAAGCGTGGCTCAGGAGAAATCCAATCACGAACCACGCCACTCGGCGTGTCTTCCAGCCACCCCAGGCGCTTGCCCGGGAAGTAGCCAAAGATTGCTGTCAGGGTCGGCATGACGATGTGCCAGCGCAGGAACATGGCAAAGCGCTTGTGCTTGGCGTAATCCCGCCAGTAGGCAAACTGCGACCCCATCGTGAAAACCCGTTTAATGAGTTGGTTGGACGGTGCCATCCCCACCAGAAAACCACCCACGCTGTGGGCAGCCACCAGGATGTCGTGCCCCTTGAAGCAGGTGCCAGCAAATCTCAGCACCCCTTCGAAGTCTTTGCCTCCCCAATCCAGCCAATTGGCCTGAAAACCCCGCATGTTCTCGGGCCGGGAGCCTCCAATTCCCCGGTAGTCATAGGTGATGACGTTAAAGCCGTGGCTGTAGAGAAAATCGGCGAATCGACTGTAATACCTGCTTTGCACTGAAGTGGCCGGATTGATGATGACGACCGGTGGAAGCTCGTCACCATTAACCACCTCATGAACCCAAGCGTGGGCATGCAATGGAAAACCATCGACAGCGGGAATGTTTATTTTTACTGGTTTGGTGGGATTCGAGGCCATGGCTACTTGGTGTGCTCCAACGATTGGCTTTAAGCCTACGGTGGATGGACCAAGTGCTCAATTGAGATAATTTCGGCCTGACATTCCAAATTTGCATGTGGCACGGCAAGACCATTGATTGCCTGATGACTTACTCGCCCTACAAACCGTTGATGCTTACATTCGCAATCCAATTCCGACGGCGGCGTTCTGTTCTCTCTTCAACACTTTCACCATCGAAATTGGAATGGAAATACTTGAGAAGGGTGGGCGAAATGCCTTGCAGAGCGTGTATGTTGACCACCGCATAGAGGCGCCCATCAATCTCACTGGTCACCAGAGGAGTGTCTTCGCATTGCTTGCAAATGAGGAATTCGGCAGTTCTCGTACCGAAGGTGTGCCGGGTCAGCAGCGCAAGGTTGCTGATTTTAACTTTCAGGTCGGCCGATGGCGACGATGTCCAAACACCTTTATGGGCCTGGCAGAACGAACAAGCACACGCCCACGCAGGAATTCTTGTTGGGTCAGGCAGCCACTCGAGATTAAAAGATACGTTGCCACATTGGCATTGGCCGGTAATCAGCATGAAGCCTCCTCAGGGCATCAGTGTAACCAAACGCCGCCGTTGCGATAACGGCGTTCGCCATACCCCCTTCGATGTTGATGTGGATGGCGGCTTAATGCACAGAGCAGCCCCTTGAATGTCAGCTTGTTGGAATGCTCAGCCGGCAGCTTGTGGCCGAACTCAGTCCTTCGAAATTTCAATTTTGGCCAAATTTTCCGGTTGACCGTGAGATTGCCGTTGCGCATGCCCTGCGGCAGAAATCGGGTTTAGATGCCCACCCATGGCAAGGGCGGTGATGCCAGGCGACGCCCTTCGTCGCCTTCAACGCGGCCGAAGCGCGGATCGCCAGCTTCCCAGTCGCGCCAGGCGGTGGCGATGTCGGCTTTGTGGTGGCCGACGAAGTTCCAGAACATCAGCACCGGCTCGGGGAAGGGTTCGCCGCCGACAAGCAGCAGACGGCTCCCTGCGGCGAGGTGGAGGGTGAGTTCTGTGGGGCCGGGCGGGAGGTAGGCGAGTTCGTCGCGGGCGTAGGTTTCGCCGGCGAGTTGCATGTCGCCGGCGAGGACGAAGAGGCCGTGTTCGAAGCTGGGGTCGAGGGTCAGGCGCAGGTTGCCGCCGCTCGGGCTATGGGCATCGAGGCCGACCAGCGGGGTGTGGAAGCGGGCCGGCATGTGTTGGCCGGCGTAGGTGCCGGCGAGCAGGGTCATGGTGGCGGCGCCGTCGGTCCAGCGCGGCAGGTCGGGGTAGTGTTCGAAGTCCGGCGGGCAGTCGGCGGCCTCGGGCGGCAGGGCGATCCAGAGTTGGGCGGCGTGCAGGCGCTGGCCGTCGGCGAGGCTGTCTTCGGTGTGCACGATGCCGTGGCCGGCGGTCATGAGATTGACCTGGCCGGGGCGGATGACCTGGGCGCTGCCCAGGCTGTCGCGGTGCAGGACTTCGCCTTCGATGAGCCAGGTGAAGGTTTGCAGGCCGATGTGCGGGTGGGCGCCGACGTGCATGCCGTGGCCGGCCGGGAAGTCGACGGGGCCAAGGTGGTCGAGGAAGCACCAGGCGCCGATCATGCGGCGCTGGCGGGTGGGCAGGGCGCGCAGCACGGTCATGCCTTCGCCAATGTCGGAGGCGCGGCCGGCGATACGTTGGGGGGTCGGGTTCATGCGGACTCCTTCGCGGTTTGGCCACCCAGCCACGCTTCGTAGCCGCCGAGCAGCGGGCGCACCGAGCGGTAGCCGGCTTCGATCAGGCGATGGGCGGCCTGGATGGCGCCGGCGTCTTCCGGGCAATTGCACAGGGTAACGATGGGCTGATGTTTGGGCCAGGCGCCGACGGCGTCGAACAGCCGGTCATGCTCGGCGGGAACGGCGTCGGGGATGGGCCCGGTTTCGACGACCATGGTCGGGCCGCGCAGATCGAGCACGAGCGGCGGCTGCTCGGATTCAAGCTCGGCGAGCAGTTCGCCGATGGTGATGTGCGGCACGGCCGAGAGGCGGCGGAAGCGGTATTTCTGCCACAGCTTCCAGCCCAGCCAGAGGGCCGCGACGCCGGCGACGACGATGAGCGCGCTGCCGATGTTGCGGTCGAGCGCGGCGATCACCGCCTGCACTTCGCTGCGCAGCACCCAGCCGGTGAGCAGCGCCAAGCCGGCCCATAGCGCGGCACCGGCGGCCGCGGCCAGCACGAAGCCGGTCGGGCTCATGCGCAGGGCGCCGGCGATGGGCGGCGCGACGGTGGAAAAGCCGGGCACGAACTTGGCGATGACCAGCGAGCTTAGGCCCCAGCGCACGAAACGCGACTCGGTCTGGCTGACGCAGGAGGCCGGGTTGATCGACAGCCGGCACAGCCCGGCCAGCACGCGGTAGCCGAACGCCCGCCCGGCGAGGTACCACACGGCGTCGGCCAGCACCGAGGCGACGATGGCGGCGCCGAGCATGGCGGCCAGTTGCCCGGAGGACAGGGCGAGACTGCCGGCCAGCAGCAGCGTCGGCACCGCCGGCACCGGCAGGCCGCCCTGCTGGGCGAGGACGTTGAGGAACACGACCCAGACGGCGTCACGCTGAAGGGATTCGGCAATCTGGGAGAGGTCCATGGCGGCAAGTGCTGATTAATTGGTCATCCCCGCGCAGGCGGGGATCCAGTTCGTTGATTTTCTGGATTCCCGCTTTCGCGGGAATGACATCTCTGAATTGTTTGCGGGAACCGGTGTACGACCCCGGCCCCGCCCGTTGGTTCACAAGGACTGCACGGCATTTGCCTCGAACTTGCCGTCGCGGTAGTCGCGCAGGGCCTGCTCGATTTCGGCGCCGGTGTTCATGACGAAGGGGCCGTACTGGGCGATGGGTTCGCCCAGCGGCTGGCCGGCGATGATCAGGGCACGGGCGTCTTCAGTGGCGGACAGCACGACGCCCTCGCCGCCGTCGTTGGCGAGGATGGCCATGTAGCGGTCGTCCACCGCCGTGCCGCCGACGTCCACGCTGCCGCGATAGACGTAGACGAAGGCGTTGTGCCCGGCCGGGATGGCCTGCGCAAAGCGGCCACCGGCCGGCAGATGCACGTCGAGGTAGAGCGGCTGCGTCGCTTCGCGCTGGACCGCGCCGGCCACGCCCTGGCTGCTGCCGGCGATGATGCGCACGCGCACGCCGTCGGCCGTGGTGGCCTCGGGAATGCTCTCCGCCGGGATGTCGCGGTAGCTGGGCGCCATCATCTTGTCGCGCGCCGGCAGGTTTAGCCAGAGCTGGAAGCCTTCCATCAGCCCTTCTTCCTGTTCCGGCAGTTCGGAATGGACGAGGCCGCTGCCCGCCGACATCCACTGCGCGCTGCCCGGCCCGAGCAGGCCGGCGTTGCCGGCGCTGTCGTGGTGGCGCATGCGCCCAGCCAGCATGTAGGTGACGGTTTCGAAGCCGCGGTGCGGGTGATCGGGGAAGCCGCCGATGTAGTCCTCCGGATTCTCGTTGCGGAAGGCGTCGAGCATCAGGAAGGGGTCGAGCCGGCGTTGCAGGTTTTGCGTGAGCACGCGGGTCAGGCGCACCCCGGCGCCGTCCGAGGTCGGCATGCCCTGGACCAGTCGCTCGACGCGGCGGCTTTGCAGGTTGGTGGATTGGGTTGCGGTCATGGCATCAGTCTCCAGTGGGGTTGGGGTGATGAGTGTTGGCCTGACAGGCTATCAGACCACGACTTCGTCGATACGTGCCTCGGCTTCGGCAAAGGCCTTGCTGGCGGAGTCGGCACCCATCGCCAGGCCTTCGGCGAAGATGAACTCGACGTCGGTCATGCCGAGGAAGGCGAGCACGCTCTTCAGATACGGCGTCTGCGAATCGGCCGGGGTGTCGCGGTAGAGGCCACCACGGGCCAGCGCGACATACACCTTCTTGCCCTTGAGCAGCCCTTCCGGCCCGTTGGCGGTGTAGCGGAAGGTGACGCCGGCGCGGGCGATGGCGTCGATCCAGGTCTTCAACTGCACGGGCACGCCGAAGTTGTACATCGGCACGCCGAGCACGATCACGTCGACGGCCTGCACCTGGGCGATGAGGGCATCGTCGAGCGCGACGCGGGCGGCCTGTTCCGGCGTGCGCTGCTCGGCCGGGGTGAAGAGCGCGCCGAGGGCCGGCTCGTCGAGCACCGGGTGCGGATGGCTGGCCAGGTCGCGCAGTTCGACCGTGGCGCCGGGGTTGCGCGCCACAAGGCGGGCCGTGATGGTGTCGGCGAGGCGGGTGGAATTGGCGCCGGCAGAACGGGCGCTGGCGTTGATTTGCAGGATCTTCATGATGGTTTCTCCGTTGAGGTCGGGTTGGTTCGGTTCGGCATTGGCTTGAGACTCAATCGCGCCGTCACCATGGAGCCCATTCTATTGACGCAAATTCGGCACCGGAAGCCGTCAAAATGGGTATCATCGTTCCATCAATGGAACAATAAACATGGAACTCGACGCCAACGACCTCATCCTCTTCGCCCACGTCATGGACAGCGGCAGCTTCGCCCGCGCCGCCGAGCGCGTCGGGCTGCCCAAATCGACACTGTCGCGGCGCATCGGCGCGCTCGAAACCCGCCTCGGCGAACGGCTGCTGACGCGCAGCACGCGCCGCCTGGCCATCACCGAATTCGGCGAGCGCATCCTCGACCATGCCCGCCGCCTGCAGGAAGAAACCGAGGCTGCCGCGGCCATTGCCCAGACCCGCCAGGGCACGCCGCGCGGCGTTCTGCGCGTCTCCATGCCACCTGATTTCCGCGAGCTCGACCTCACCCCGCTGCTCCTCGACTACGCCGCGCGCTACCCTGATGTGCGGCTCGAACTCGACCTTTCGCCGCGCCGCGTCGACCTCCTGGCCGAGCGCTTCGACCTCGCCATACGCGCCGCCGCCCGCCTGCCCGACGACGCCACGCTGGTCGCCCGCAAGCTCTGCGAAATGGGCAACGGCCTCTACGCCAGCCCGGCCTACCTCAAGCGCTACGGCGAGCCGGCCACACCGCCCGAATTGCTCGACCACGTCGCCCTGCAACTGATCGGCGGCAACGGCGACGCCCTGCCCTGGCGCCTGTCGCGCGGCAACGAACAATGGGAAGGCCTGCCCACCGGCCCGCTCGCCGCCAACTCCCCCGGCCTGCAACGCGAAATGGCTGGGCATGGCCTCGGCATCGTCGGCCTCGACGACCGGCTCGCCCGCCCCTGGGTCGAACGCGGCCTGCTCCAGCGCATTCTCCCCGACTGGTCGCTGCCCACCGTCACCATCTGGTGCGTCACCCCCGGCCGCCGCCTCATCCCCACCCGCACCACGGCCTTCATCGACCTTCTGCGCGCGGCACTGACCGGCGAACGCTGACTCGCGCCCGGCCCCCGCTCAACCAGCAATTCGGCGGGCGATTGGCAGCGCTTTCAACATTTCAGATTTGGGCGTTTTTTCCGGTAGACCGTCAAAGGCTGGTTGAAATGGCCGCGACCGAATCCGGGCCGCCCTTCTCGTTAGCGGTTGGCCGCCGGGAGAAGTCATCATCAAGCGGTCTCTCGATGACGGGGTGCCCCAGCCATTTCAGCAGCTTTTCGTACAGCCCGTCCGGATCAACCGGTTTGGCGATGTAGTCGTTCATGCCAACGCCGAGACAGGTGTTGCGATCCTCCTCAAACGCATTGGCCGTCATCGCCAGAATCGGCGTCGTTGTGTTCAGCGAGCTGGCGCGAATGGCTTTTGTGGCGTCGATGCCGTTCAGAATCGGCATTTGCATGTCCATCAGGATCAGTGCGTACGATTGTTGGCGGGCCAGGGCGAGCGCCTGCTGGCCATCCTCGGCGATATCGACAGCCAGACCGGCAGTCTCCAGCAACCCCCGGGATACTTCCTGGTTGATCGGCTCGTCTTCCGCGAGAAGGATGCGGGCGCCGAGATGGGCTTCCCGGAGGCGTTCTTCGGCTGAACGCAAGGAAGGAGTATCAACTGCCTGAACGGCGCCGTGTTCGCGCCGCCGCAGGCGGCAAACAAACACGAACGTGCTGCCGACGCCGGGCGTGCTCTCGACGCCGATCTCGCCACCCATCTGCTGCGCCAGCCGCTTGCTGATGGCCAGCCCCAGCCCGGTGCCCCCGTACTTTCGAGTCGTGCTGTTATCGGCCTGCTCGAAGGAGCGGAACAGTCGATCCAGCACATCGGGCGTGATGCCGATGCCGGTGTCGATGATCTCGAAACGGAGCTGAACGGAATCCGCCGTTTCTTCGACTTTGCGGACACGCAGGGTAATGCTGCCCCTTTCGGTGAATTTGATGGCATTCCCTGTAAGGTTGAACAGGATCTGCCCGAGGCGCAGGGGATCGCCCATGAGTGGCATATGAGAAAGTTCAGCAGGAACATCGAATTTGAATGTCAGCCCCTTCTCGGCGGCTTTGTGGCCGAGGACGCTGACGAGGTTTTCGATGACAACCGCAATCTGCAGGGGCGCATCTTCCAGTACCAGGCGTTCGGCTTCGATCTTCGAAATGTCCAGGATGTCGTTGAGGATGGACAACAGGCTATCGGCAGCGCCTTTGGCCTTGTCCAGCTGATCGACCCCCTTCGGGTCGGTCATGCGCCGTTTCGCAAGCTCCAGCATGCCCATGATGCCGTTCATGGGCGTTCGAAGTTCGTGACTCATGTTGGCCAGGAAGGTGCTCTTGGCCCGGCTGGCGGATTCGGCCAACTCCTTGGCCAGGGACAATTCCTGGCGTTGCTGCGCTTTCTGCGCCAGCAGGCGATTGAAGGTATCGACCAGCACCTGCGCTTCACCGGTTGCCTCGACGCGAATGGTTTCGGGGGCATCCTCATCCTGCTCGCGCAGGTTATTTACGGCACCGATGACATTGAGCAAGGGCTGGATGACGTAGCGGGTGAGCGACCAGTAGAGGATGGCCAGGCCGAGAATGATGAACAGCCCGCCAACGCCGAGGACCTTGGAAACAAAGCTGGTCAGGCGACGATCAAAGCTTTCCTGCGTGGCCGCAACGACGACGGCAGCGACCGGCTGCCCCGCGGCATCGACAACCGGCTTCAGCGTGGCCAGAAACTCCCGGCCCTGGATCGTGAAGGTGAACTGCTGTTCGGCGGACGAAGCGAGGGCAGTGCGGACCGCCGGCAACTCGGGCAGGCGCTCTCGACCGACGCCCGAGGTATTTTGAAACAGCACCCTGCCATCTGCCGTGTAGACGGCAACGATTTCCACATCTTCATGGCTGCCGACCACCGCATTGCACCGATCGTCGAAGCCGATGATTTCCTCGGCACGCAAGCCCAAGGCCAGAATGCGTTCAAATTGGGCGGCCACCTCATGCGAAACGGCAACGCTGCGTTCAGCCACGGCCTTGCTGTAGGCCTGGGAAAAGGTATGTGCCGCCGTCAGCAGCACGGCAAACACCGTCAGGACCAGCACGCTGCCCGCAGTCAGCAAGACCTTGGCGCGCAGCCCCTGTTTCATTTGGCGTCCCAGTCGAAGCGGGTAATCACCTGCGTCGACAGGAGCAAGTCGCTATGCACCCGGATGCCCAGCTTGTTGGCGCGGGCCAGGCTGATGACCGGCGCCCCCTTGGTGGTGGGCTGAATGGGCAGGTCGCGGGGTGATTTGCGATCGACAAGAACCTGTCGCGCCAGCCGCCCGGCCGCCAGCCCTTGTTCGCGCTCGGAGACAGTCACGGCGACCAGCGTGCCGTGATGCACTCGGTCGACCCAGAAGCCCAGATCGGGCAGCGAGGAATTTTCCGCAGTCCACCGCTGCACTTCCTGGTAGGGCACGTTCTTGCCGGCGGCATCCTTGAAGTTGAATATGCCGATCAGGGCAATGGCATCCGCCATTTCCGGATAAGCCTTGATGCGCGCCTTGTACTCGTCGTAAGTCCGGATCATCTCCCAACCCACGATCCTGACATCCGGCGGCAGCTTTACCGCCTTCATGCGCTCGACCACCGGCCCCCACATCGGCGCATCGTCAATGACCACGACCAAGCGTTTCACCCCCGGCACGAGACGCTTGAGCAACTGCACCGATTCACCGAAATGCTCGTGCTCGACCACGCCGGTCACGTTGTTGGCCTTGTCGAAGCCGTACTCCTGCGGCGCCTTGTTCACCCCGCTGAACACCTGGACGATTGGCGTATTCAGATAGTGCCGGGTGACCAGTTCCTGAGCGTCGTCATCGGTGGTGTAGATCAGATGTGGCGCCCATTGCTCAACCAGCGCACGAGCCGCCTTGGCGCGCTCAGCCTTTTGCTTGGGCTCCGACTGGCGCTTTGTGTCCAACTCGAACACCTTGTATTCCGCCTTGACATCGCCAAGGCCGGACTTGAAGCCCTCCAGCTGCCCCTCGGTCCAGCGCCAGGGGGTGTGGTAGCTCATGACATGCAGGATGCGGGTCGGCGTACCGTCGGGCTGAACGTTCGTTTCGGCCGATGCTTGCGCCGAGAAGATCAGCACCATCGCACAAAAATAAAGTGGGGCTGCAAAGCGACCCCTCCAGGCGCCAGTCTTGTCCATGTTGAAGTCCCGATGGTCTCTATGTTTGCAAGGATTATATGCCTCGCAAGGCCAGCCGCACATCAGCCCGGAAGCGCTCTTTCGCCCGGACTCAGCGCCAAGGACATTTCGATTTTGGGCGATTTTTCCGGTTGACCGTGGAAGAGGGGCATTCCGGCAATTTCAGTCTTCCCACGGGCTAACGGCACCATAACGCCGCAGAAATGAGGGTGACGGCAAGCTATTCAGCGGCTACAATGACCATTCACCAGTCTATTCATTTATCTATTCACGCTTATGTCTCGCCATTCCGACTCGATCCGCCTGCTGCTCGCCCAAGGGCCGATGGCTGCGCGCCAACTCGTTGAAAAGGCGGGCATTAGCCAGCCAACGGCGTCGCGCGCGCTGGCGGCGCTGGGCGATGAAGTCGTGCGGATTGGCACCGGCCCAGTTATTCGTTATGCCCTGCGCGACACCACGCGCGGCTTCGCGACCGCCCCCGTTTTCCGCGTCAGCGAGGCGGGGCAGATCCGGGAAATCGGCGCCCTCATCCCGGTGCGCCCGGAGGGATTTGTCATGGTGCAGGCCGACGGCCTATCGCTGCATAGCGACGGGCTACCGTGGTGGCTGTTCGACATGCGGCCGCAGGGCTATCTCGGCCGGGCCTACGCCTCGATCTACGCGGCCGGTCTCGGCCTGCCGGCCAACCCGGAGCATTGGCGCGACGCCGATGTCATCCGGGCGCTGCTCGCGCAGGGTCACGACGCGGTCGGCAACCTGCTGATCGGCACGCTGGCGCGCGACCGCTTCATCGACATGCCTGCGCCTTTTCCGACTGACCGAGCGGCGGACTATCCAGAACTGGCTCGCGCCGCTGGTGCCGGCGAAGCGCCCGGCTCGTCGGCGGGTGGCGAGCAGCCGAAGTTCTGTGCCTACACCGAGCGCGGTCACGTCCTGGTCAAGTTCACCGCGCAGGACGACAACCCCGTCACCGAGCGTTGGCGCGACCTTTTGCTCGCTGAGCATCTGGCGCTGTCGGTACTGGGTGTCGAAACCGGGATTTTCGATTTCGCCGGCCAGCGGTTTCTGGAAGTGCCGCGCTTCGACCGCATCGGCCAACTCGGCCGCGTGGGCGTCGTCTCACTGCGTGCACTCGATGCCGAATTCATCGGCGACGCCTCCGCCCCCTGGCCCGAGCTGGTCAGCCGCCTCGCCGCTGCGGGCCATGTCCATCCCGATGCCACCGCCGGCGCCGCCCTGCTCTGGGCCTTCGGCACGCTCATCGGCAACACCGACATGCACACCGGCAACCTGTCCTTCATCGGCAGCAACCGCCCGTACCAACTGGCTCCCGCCTACGATGCCCTGCCCATGGGCTTCGCCCCCAGCACTGGCGGCGCCATCGTCAACACGCTTCCGCCAGTATCGCTGACCGCTTCGGTCGACGGTGAAACCTGGCGCGTAGCGCTGCAACTGGCTGAAACGTACTTTGCCAGGCTCAGCGAAAACCATGGTTTCTCCGACGGCTTCGCCCCCTGTATTGCGGCGACACGCCGGCGCATGGACGACGCCGCATCCCGCATCGCCCGGCTGGGATAAGAAACCGGGCCTCGCTTATTGGGGGCAGATCAGGAGCTTTCCCAAGGACATTTCGATTTTGGGCATTTTTCCCGGTTGACCGTGGAAGGCAGATTATTAGGCCGCAGGGATGGTTGAAGTGACTCGATTTCTCAAATGACTGCAGCCATGGGCGCGAACGTTCGACGGGAAGATCAATCGGGCGACCACAAACGGCAAGGAGCCGGTCAGCTCCACCTTCGCTGACCGGCTCCTTGGCGCAGGATTCAACGTATAAAGACTAGTAGGTCAGCGTTTTCACGTTCCCCTGAAGCATGTACGAAGCGATTTCGGCGGGTTTTGCGACGGTGACACCATCCAGCAGATCGCTTGGCTTAAGGTCGCTGTTCGGCAGGAACAGGGCGCATACCTCAACTTTGGCCCCGCCTTTCATGAGCCCCTGAAGCATTTGATTTGGCGTCACGTTGCGTGGCTTGAGCACGGCGCCTTCCTTGCCCTTGACTGCCAGTTGGCCACCTTCGCTGCAAAGTAGTACGCGCACGCTGGCTTTCTGCTCCATCGCCTGAGAGGCCAGCACCATGGCCATGCCCTGGGTTTGTGGCGTACCCGAGTTGATCATGACGAAAAGTTCAGGCGTGCTATCGGCCATACTCGGTAGTGCGCAGGAAAGCCCGACGGCAAGGGCGACAATCTGTTTTTTCATGGTATTTCCCCAAAAAAACAACTAGAAAGCGAAAATGTGTTCTTCGACGCTTTGCATCGAATCGGAGCAAAGCGTACCACAGTCGCATGCACCTGCCAGTGACGAGGAAGGCGCCTCACCTTCTACTACATATTCCCGGCAGGGACGATTGAAAAGCGCTGGCTGCGGGGATCGCCCGAGACAGCCAGCGACGGCAATGGAGAAACAACGCGAGTGACGCTTCCCGGCCAAATAGCGTCCGCTACGGCATTTCAATTTTGGGCATTTTTTCCGGTTGACCGTGAGATTGCCGCCAGCGGCAAAACCGCCCCCATTTTCACGCCGGGCGGGCCCGTGGCAGCGTGAGGACGAAAGCCACGCCGTCCGCGGTGTTGCGGGCGACGATGGTGCCGCCCATCTTGGCCATGTAGGTGCGGGCGACGAAGAGGCCCTGGCCGCGGTTGCCGGCGGCGGCGGATTCGGCCTGGTCGGAGACGCCGTATTCGAAAATGCGTTCGAGCATGTCGTCGGCGATGGCCGGGCCGTGGTTGGTAACGGTGACGCTGGCGGTGTGTTCGTCGAGGCCCAGGCTCAGCTCGATGGGCGTGCCGGGCGGGCGGTAGCGTTCGGCGTTGCGCAGCAGGTGGGCGAAGACGTCTTCGAGGGCGAATTCGTCGGCGCGCACGGGCACCGGTGTGTCGGTGCCGTGGCAGATGAGGTCGGCGACGCCGGCGTTCTCGGCGACGTTGGCGATGAAGGCGGCCAGGTCGACCGGGGCGATTTCCAGTTGGCTACCTGCAAAGGCCTCACTCGGACTGGCGCTGCCGTAGAGCACGCGCACCGCCTGCTGCATGCGGCTGATGTAGCGGTTGCTCGGGTCGGCCTCGTTGCCGTGCAGGGCGAGCAGGCTTTGCAGGGGCGACATGATTTCGTGGCCGACGGCGTGCCACATGTCCTTTTCCTGCGCGCTGCGGATGCGTTCGCGTTCGGCGTCCTCGCGCACCCGGCGCAGCAGGTCGTCGAGGCCGCTGGCGAGCAGGCCGAGTTCGTCATGGCCGCGCAGGTCGGCAAGGTCGTAGCGCTCCAGCCCACCGTCGGCATGCACCGAGCGCGACAGGCCGCGGGTGCGCCGGGTCAGCCGGGCAATCGGGTGGATCAGGCCGATTTCGATGACCAGCCAGGCGACGGCGATGGCGCCGAGCATGGCGCCGATGAACCAGGACAGCCGGGTGGCGACGACCGACAGCGTCTTGTTGACGCTGCGCGCGTCGCCCTTGAGCACCAGCCGGTAGTTGCCGAGCGGCGTCGCGATCTCGTCGCGCAGTTCGACCTCGGCCGCCTCCAGCGATTCGACCGGCAGGCGGCGAATCAGGCGGGTGAGCAGCGGCGAGGAGAGCTCCTGCGCCTCGTCCCGCCCGGCCAACTGGGCGACTTCGCGCTCGTTCGCCCCATCGACGCGGCGGATGGACAGCGATTCGCCGGGCAGCAACAAGGTCGACAAGGCGTCGAGCGCGAACGGCGGCACCGCCCCCGGCCGGTCGCTGGCGAACAGCGGCGCGCCCTCGCCCGGCGGCAGCACCTCGACCTGCACCTTGTACTGGTCGAGATCGGCCGGCGGCCAGACCGGGCGGGCACTCTGCAGGATGCCCTGGCGCAGCGATTCGACCGGGAGGCGCAGCGAGAAGAAGGATTGCTTGCGGCAGTCCGCCTCTTCCTGGGCGGCGTCGAGACAGCGCCCGCTCTGCCAGACCCAACCACGGAATTCTCGCAACGGCCGGGCGCCGGTGTAATCGCGGCCGGGCAGTTCGACGTAGCCGGTAAAGCGGCCACGGACGCCCTCACCCGGGGCCGCCGAGCCATTGGCCAGCGGCTCGAACGGCGCGATCCAACGCCAGGTCTGGTCGCGCAGGCGCACGGTCACGCGCAGACGATGCGCGCCGTCGAGGAACTCGTCGCCGATGCGGTGGGCTTCGAGCGGCCCGCTGGCGAAGGTGCCGGCGGCGTAGATGAAACCGCCGGCCCACGGGTTGTTGCCGACTGCCACGCACAGGCTGCCGTGATCGGGGTATTGGACGAGACAACCGGCCATTTCGATGGCGTTGCGCACCTTGTTCTGGTCGTCGAAATCGATGGCCGAGAAGGGCAGCACGAGCGGTCGGCCGGCAGCGGCCGAAGCCGCATCCCAGCGCGGATTGAGCAGCGCCAGCTGGCCGGCCGGGTGGTGCAGGCGGGCGACGATCTGCGCCTTGGTCTTGTTCAGGCTGGCCTGGTAGGTGTCATAGCTGCGCTGCTTTTCTTCCTGCAGCACGGTCACCGTCATGACCAGCACGACCAGCGCCAGCAGCAGGAAGGAGGTGCGCAGGAGGATGCGCAGGCGGAAGGAGGCCAACCAGGCGAGGAAGCGTTTCATGCCCGCCTCAGCGCGTCTGGTCGGACCAGCGGAAGCCGCGCATCGGCACGTTCTCGATACGGTCGAAGCTGTCGTCGAGTTCGCGGAAAGCCTCGCGGATGGTGCTGATGTGCTTGCGGATGTTGTCGCGGTTGCGGCCGCTCTTCACGACGGCGAACAGGTCGTCGTAGGACACCACCTCGCCGCGCCGCTGGTAGAGCGTGGCCAGGATGCGCTGGGCGGTGAGCGGCAGGTTCACCCGCTGGCCGCGCCACAGCGGCGTGCTCTGGCGCAGCGGGTCGAGGGCCAGCTCATCCTTGGCTACCGCCTCGATTTTAGGCGCCACCCGGTCGCGTGAAGCGCGCAGGATTTCCAGGAAGGTCTCGATGAAATCGGCTTCCTCGAAAGAGGTCTTTTGCAGGTAATCCCAGGCGTCCAGCGCCTTCATGATGCTGCGGTAAATGGCCGCCGGCATGGCCGAAACGACCAGCACCGGCGTCCCGCGCCCGGCCTTGTTGATGGCGTTGATGACCGCCACGCCAGCATGGCGTTCGCGGCCCAGTTCGATATCGAGCGTGACCAGCGCGTAATCCTCGCGGGCGATGGCCGCTTCGGCGTCGTCGCGGTTGAACCACTGGTCGACGACCACATCCGGCCGCGCGGCGAGTATCCAGTCCTTCAACTGGTTGCTGGTGGGGATGTCGTCCTCGATGACGGCGACTTTGGTCATGGTCTTGCTCCCTGGCTGAGGTGCGAAGTATCCCCGTTTTTGGGCCGGCCTGCATGCCGGCGGCGTGAAGGTTTGTTCACACCCCGTCGGCATGGCTTCCGGCGCCGCACCAAAGTCGCCCGGCGGCGGCATGGCTTGCTCCTGGCCTGTCGCCGGAAGATGGGAACCATGCAAGGCCGGTAGCGAAAACGATCTTCCCGCTGCCGGCAACGGGGAAATCTCCCCCGACGCGAAGATCAACATTGAGGAGAAAATCATGAAAGAACGTTTCCTGGACATGTTCGACAGCCTGCGTGAATCGGTGGGCAATCTGGCCGGGCACACCGGTCGGGCGGCGGGGCAAATGGGACGTGGCGTCCATGGTGCTCGCCGCAGCATCATCGCCCTGGCCGTCGCCGGCATCGGCGCTTATGCGCTCTACAACAATCCGCCGATGCAGAGCGTGACGCGTGGCGAGGCGGGTGTGCGCATCAATCAACTGACCGGCGATGTCGTCGAGGTGCGCGAAGGTGCGGCGCTGGTCATCCCCGGCCTGCATGAGCTGCGCCGCTTCTCGCTGCGCGACCAGTTGTATCGCCCCGAAGGCGGCAGCAGCGCCGAAGGTGAAGCGCCGTTCCAGACGGTGGAAGGCTTGTCGATCGGTGTCGATGTCACCATCCGCTACGCCCTCGATCCAGCCCGTCTGACCGCCGTCGCCCGCAGCCTGCCCGACGACATCGGCGGCCAGGTGGTCGAACCGGCCGCCCAGGGCGTGCTCTACAAGACGCTGGCCCGCTACACGGTGCGCGAAATCTTCTCGACCAAGCGTCAGGAGATCAAGGAAACCATCGAACGCGAGCTGGGTGAAATGCTCGGCAAGGATGGCATCAAGCTGCAGGCCGTGATGATCGGCAAGGTCGAACTGCCAGCCGACTACCGCGCCGGCATGGATCGCCTGCTCGCCGAGGAACTGGCCAGCGACAAGATGCGCTACACGCTGGAACTCAAGGAAAAGCAGGTCAAGCAGACCGACCTCGAAGCGGAAGCCGACAAGGTGCGCCGCGAGAAGGCCGCCGAGGCGGCCGGCCAGGAACAGATCATCGCCGCCAAGGCGCAGGCCGAGGCGATGAAGCACATCCTGCCCTTCAAGCAGAAGCAAATCGAGCAACGCGGCCTGGAAGCCGAGGCCGAGAAAATTTCGCGCATCAAGGCGGCCGAGGCCAACTCGCAGGCCCGCCAGATCGAAGCCCAGGGCGAGGCCGAATCGCGCCGCAAGCTGGCCGATGCCGAAGCCTACCGGCAGGAACGTCTGGGCCAGATCGCCAGCGCCCAGCTCGAACGCGACGGCGCACTGATCCAGAAGAACCCGCTGCTCATCCAGAAGACCATGGCCGACAAGCTGTCCGACAAGATTTCGGTGATCATCGCCCCGACGCCGACCAGCGGCGGCTTCATCGGAAATGCCCTGCTCGGCGCCAGCACCGCCGCCAAGCCTGCGGCAGAAGAAACCCAGGTCGAAGGAGAATGATCATGCTGGCTACCGCCCTGACCGTCATCGCCATCGTCACCCAGGACCAGTCGGCACTGCGCGCCGCGCCCAAGGATTCCGCCGCCCAGCAGGCCGTGTTGTGGCAGGGCGACAGCCTCGAAATCCGCGGCGAGAAGGGCGATTTCCTGCAGGTCTACGACCACCGCCGCGAACGCGCCGGCTACATCAAGGCCAGCCAGGTACGCGTCCAGTCGCTGAAGGCCGAAGCCGCACCGGAACTGCTCTCCGTCGTGCGCTTCCTCAAGGAAACGCCGGGATCGGAGGCGCTCGGCATCGGCTACGCCGCCGCTTATCTACGCGCCGTGCCGGCCGGCCAGGTCGATAGCGAGGTGTTCGCCGCGCTGGGCAATATGAGCGACCGCCTGGCCCGCCGCGCCACCGCCGGTCGCACCGGCAAGGCTGGCGACGCGCTGGCAGCCCACGTTGAAGTGGCGGCCAGCTACGGCATGAATCTCGTCAGCTACGAGCGCGATGGCCAGGTGCAGTTGTGCAGCAACGGCGAGGCGCAAGGCCGCGTCCTCGCCTTGCCCGCTGCCGAGATCGACAAGGCGCTGGCTGCCCTGTCGCTGACCCGCCACGAATGCGTGCCGCCGACGCTGACGCCGCCGGAACGTTTCGCCTTCGACAACTGGCGCGCCGACGTGCTGGAACGGGTGCAACTTGCCAAGCTGCCCGAGGTGCTGAAGAACCGCCTGCATCTGCGCAAGGCCGGCGTCTGGGCCAGCCTCGCCTACCAGCGCTCCCGCCGCCCGGAAGCCGGGCCGAATGCCGCCCGCGAAGCCGCCTCGCGCGCCATCGACGAGCTGGCGGCGATCAACCCGGCCGAACTCATGGAAAGCGACGCCAACGCCTACAGCGACGCCGCGATTCGCGTCGGCGCCTCGCGCTGGGCGGCCGAGCCGGGTCTGCCGCAAACGCCGACCAAGGTCGCCGCCGGCCTCGGGGTTCGGGTCAGCGCCGGCCAGCCGGGGGAAACTTGCGTGCATCTGGTCGATGCCAAACACGATGAGAAAAATCCGCTGCTTACCCGCTGCACCTGGGGCCTCGTGTGGCCGGCCTCGACCGCTGTCGCGCCGCAGGGCGATGCCCTGGCCCTGGCCGTGCAACCGCTCGATACTTGGCGCGAGATGTGGGTTTTCCGCAAGGGCACCGATGGCTGGACGGTCGATGTGGTGCCGCCGGCCCTCGACAACCCCAACCTCGGCTACGTCGAATTCGCCGGCTGGGTGCCGGGCGGTCAGCAGCTGCTGGCGGCGCGCGAAGTGCGCAATGGCGACCGTTATCGCACCACTTTCGAAACCGTGTCGATGAGCACGCTGGCTACCGACAAGGCCGCCGACAAGCCCTCCAGCCTGACCCCGTTCTATCGCTGGCAAAACCCGATCTGGAAGGCGGGGACGGTGGCAGTGCGGTGATTGATGGCAGCGGGCAGACTAGCAAAGTCACCGTCATTCCCGCGCAGGCGGGAACGACGGATGGCACTGACGCCTGCCTACTCCTGTTCCGCCCAGCGTTCCGAGCGCAAGGCACGGGCGATGGCCTTGGCGCGGGCTTCGAGCAGAGCAGCGGCCGGGTCGTCGGCTGCGGGATCGGCGACCAGCCCGGCGCAGGCGCGCAGGGCGGTGTCGAGCAGCGCGGCCTTGGGATAGACCGGGGCGGCGCCGGGGAACGCGCGGTAGTCGGCGGCGCACAGGGTCATCAACTGGCTGTAGCGTGCCGATTGGCCGAAGGCATCGACGCGTTCGAGCAGCGCCGCGATGGAACCGGCGCGCATTTCGGCGGCACGGTGGATGCGCTCCAGCTCGGCGGTGGCGAGGAGCGCCAGGCCGGTGAATTCGGCCGATACCCGGAAGCGGGCGCAGACGGCCTGGACGCGCGGCAGGCCGCGGTCGACATGACGGTAGTGCGAGGGCAGGTGCTGCGGCGGCGAATCAGCCTTGCCGAGGTTGTAGAGCAGCCCGGCGAAGCGCACGGCGAGCGGCGCGCCGACCTTGGCCATTTCGTCGGCCACGGCCAATTGATGTTCGCCGATGTCGACCACCTCGCCGTTGTTGTCGGCCTGCGGCATGCCGAACAGGGCGTCGAGTTCGGGCAGCAGGGCCGCCAGCGCACCGCTGTCGCGCAGCGCCCGGAGCATGCGCGATGGTGCTTCGCCCATGAGGCCGCGGGCCAGTTCGGGCCAGGCGTCGATGTGGTCGAAGTCGATCAGCACGCCGCGTTCGACTTCGCCCTTGAGGCGGGAAACGGTGTCGGCGTCGAGGGCGCCATCGGGCGCCGCGGCGAGCGCCGCGATGCGCAGGACGTTGGCGGCCGGACAGGCGATGAGCACGCCGAGCGGACTGCTGGCAAAATCGAATCCCATGTGTCGTGTTTCCCCTGCTTGTTGCATTGGCGACAGGACGGCCCGCCTGCAAGCAATTGATTTTTCGGGCCCCGCACCATGCGGCGCCCAATCCGGGAAGTCATCAAGCAAATTCAGGGCCGTCGTTTCGATTGGCCAGATTTCAATTTTGGGCCTTTTTTCCGGTTGACCGTGAAAGGCCCGGCCTATAATCACGGTTCGGCAGATCACCGGAAATCATCATTGAAAAACGCTGAGGAATTGCTGCGTGCCTCCCTGTGGGGGCCGTCGCTGACCGCGGAGGAGATGGACAAAGCCCTCGCCGGCACCTTCGAGCGCACCTTCGCGCCCGGCGCCTTCATCTGCATGAAGGGCGAGCCGGTCGATTACTGGATGGGCATCATCGATGGCCTGGGCAAGATGGCGAGCCACTGGACGACCGGCAAGACGACCTCGCTGACCGGCATCAGCACCGGCGGCTGGTTCGGCGAAGGCTCGCTGCTCAAGAGCGAGCCGCGTCGATACGACGTCATGGCCATTCGCGAAACGCGCGTCGCCTTCATGAGCCGCGCCACCTTCCTGTGGCTGCTCGACCATAGCATTCCATTCAACCGCTACATGATCGCCCAGCTCAACGAGCGCCTCGGGCAGTTCATCGGCATGATTGAAAACGAGCGCATGCTCGACACCGACGCCCGCATCGCGCGCGGCCTCGCCGCCCTCTTCAACCCGGTGCTCTACCCCGGCACCAACCGCTTGCTGCAGATCTCGCAGGAAGAACTCGGCTACCTCGCCGGCGTTTCAAGACAGCGGGCCAACCAGGCGCTCAAGGTGCTCGAAGACGCCGGGCTGGTGCGCAGCGAGTATGGCGGCATCAATATTCTCGATCTGGAAGGCTTGCGCAGCTTCGGCGATTAGGCCCGGCCATCCCCGCCTGACTCGCCGCCATCGACGCGAAAGCGACGAAAAGCGTCTGATTGCCTCTCCCGCAAGCGGACAATGTTGGGCAGGACCTCGCGGGTCAACCAGCGATGCACCTTTTGCGCCGCCATGTCGCTCAGGCCGTCGAGATAGGCCACGGCCCCTTGATCGCTAAAACACAGCCGATCCGTGCCCGACGGCACCTGGCAATCGGCTGCCCCGATGCGCAAACGGATGCGCCCCAAGGTCGCTTGATCGGGCTGACGACCGGCGGCCCGCATCAGGTCCTCGACATCGACCCAGATCGCCGTGGCATCCCAATGCACGCGCACCTGCCGCCCATCGAAAGCGAAATAACGGCCGTTCCAGTCGCCAAGCGCCGCTTCTTCGGCATGGTGCTTCAAGCGGCTGGCACCCATCAATATCCAGCGCGCCAGCACCCAGGCGATCAGCGGAACCGACATGAGAAAGTTGCCGAAATACGCGTTGAGCGCCGCCACGCCGAGCAGGAAGGCATGAAAGCGAAGGTTGGAATTGGGGTCGGACAGCCCGCTCCAGTTCGTCATCGGCGTGTTTCCACGACCCGTCGCGCGGCCGCTGCCTGCACCCGCCTATTTGACATAGCCCCAGCTCTGTAGGCGGCTGTAGGCGTATTCCGCCGCCTTGCCTTTTTGCGAGCGCTTCAGGTAAGCGGCGTACTGGCTCGCCGCCTCGGGCCGCTTGCCCATCCCCTCCAGCGCGATGCCCTTCAGGAAAGTGACGCCGGCTTCGCCGGGCATTAGCCGGTCATAGCGATCGAGGTGCTCGAATGCCGCGCCCGGATCCTTCTGGCCGAGCGCCAGTACGCCGACCAGCTTGTGCGCCTGGGCTTCCTGCGGGTAGATCTGGGTGGCGCTCCGGGCATAGGTCAGCGCCTGCGCGTCCTTGTCCTGTTCGGACAGGCATTTGGCCATGAGCACATTGGCCGCGTAATCGCGCGGCGTGGCTTTCAAGGCCGTGCGGAAACGCTCCTCGGCCTTGCCGTAATCCTTGCCGGCCATCGCCACTTCGCCTTTCTGGCAGGCGTCGATGGTCGGCTTGATGCGCCGCAGGGCGGCCGTGTTGTCAATGAAGCGCTCGCGACCCACATCGCGGGTATTGCTCGCCGCGTACTTGCTCTCGGCCATCTGTTTCGCCGTGTCGCGGCGTTCGCCGCTCATCGGATGGGTCGAGAACATGGTCTGCAGCATGCCCGGCGACTCCTTCTGCTGTTCGACCAGCAGTTGTTGCAGGCCGACCATGCCGCTGGCCGGATAGCCGGCGCGCACCATGTATTCCTGCCCGAGCGCATCGGCTTCGCGCTCGTTGTCGCGGGAATAGCTGGAGAGCAACACGCTCGCCCCCAGCTGGCTGCCGATGTCGACCAGCCCGCCAAACCCGGCCGCCTGCCCGATGATGCTGGCGCCGCTCATCGCCACCTGGGCGACCATGGCCTTGCCCTGGCGCTGCGCCGCATGGCGGGCATTGACGTGTCCGAGTTCGTGCCCGAGCAGCGCGGCCAGCTCGGCCTCGTTGTCGAGATCGACCAGAATGCCCCGCGTCACGCCCATCGCCCCGCCCGGGAAGGTGTAGGCATTGACGTAATTGGCATTGAGCACGCGGTAGGAATACGGCATCTGCGGCCGATGCGTCTTCGCATCGAGGCGCCGCCCGACCTCACCCAGATACTGGTTGATTTCCGCATCCTGCACGGGACCCAAATCCTGTGAAAATTGCCGCGGCGACACTTCGCGATCCACCGCCTTCTCTTCATCCTCGTTCATGCCGACGAGAATCGACCCGCCCCCGACCGGCGAGGTGGCGCACCCCGTCAGGGCGCTGACGCCGAGCAGCCAGAGCACCTGACGGCGGGTAATTCGATTGGCCAGCAGACTGCGCGGCAGTTCGCGTTCGATATTCTGGTCCATGCGCTGACTCCATGAAGACAATGCGGATTGATTGTGCGACAAAACGCCGGCGCAAGAAAGCTGGCTACCAGGACTGCCGCGGCGTTCGCAATGATCACAAGCCCGTCCGGAAAATTTGAAAATTGGCCCGTTTTCCCGGTTGACCGTAACACCGGGAATCAGCCACCCACAACGGTAGCGTTCAAGCCCCATCGTATTTCCCGGACCGAACTGCTTGCTTTCGGCCGCAAAAAATCAGAAAAACGACAACAATACGACAAAAGACATACTTATTTTGCATATACAGCAAATACGCCATATCCACCAAAATCCTTGTCGCACAGCGGTTCACAGCCATTCTTCCTTGTTGTTTTCCAAACCGAGGCCTATAGTCAAAACGAGTACCAAATTATGACTGCGGCAAGCAGCAGGGGGGATATCATGAAGACGCACGCATTCGTTTGCTCGAACAAGCGACTCATTAGCATGGCCATTTCAGCGGCCTTCGTTCCCGGCGCGATCGCCGGCCCGGACGCATGTACGGCAGACGCCGGGGGCACCACGCTGACCTGCCAAGGCAACCAGTCCCAAGGGATCAACATCGGTGCGACACCGCCCAATGAGTTGATCGTCCACAATCTCAGCCAGCCGATCACGACCAGCGCCTCCGGCACCAGTGGCATCGGCCTGATCAGCACGAATGGTCAGAATGTCTGGATCACCGCCGGCGAGTCGGAACATCGCCTCTCCATTCAAACCGACGGCACTGAAACGCCGGGGATATACGGTGCCTCAAGCGGTATCTCGACCACACCGCCTCCCATCAATACATTCCTCAACGTTCCTTTGATCGGAGCCAACCCAGCCGTTGCCGGTGGAGATGTTCGCATTAACGCCTACAGCACTCCGTTCAATCCCGACACTCAGATCCCCGGAGTCCTGACCACGGGCACGACTGCTCACGCGATTGCCGGCTACAGCAGCGGCTCGGGCTATTCGGAGGCCGTACTAAACACGTTGCGGAATTTCACCGAAACCGGCTTCTCCTTCGCGGTCACCAAGGTGCTGAATGCCAGCGGCACCGAGGTCGCCTTCAGCGGCGGCAGCGTCCAGGTACGTGGCTACCTGCTCGACGCCAACGGCAATGTGCTGCGCGACGGCAGCAACAATCCGATCCAGCACGGGACCATCAAGATCTATCAGGATGGCCGCTATGAAGTCAGCTACAGCCCTGACGAATTGACTGCCCACGCCACGCTGACCGGCCCGTTGTACATCGGCGTCAATTACAGCGTCGAAGGAAATCGGGCGGGCAATACGCAAACTGACAATGCCCTGTTGCTCATTACGCTGCAACGCGACGGCAACACCCTGCAACAGAGCGTCGAAGCCAGCTTCGACACCTTCGGCGTCAGCGGCAAGCCCGCGAACAGCACGACACCTAGCGTCTTCCCGGACCTCAAGGCCTACGTCACCGGTTTGCTGAATACCGCCGAGTCTGGCGGCAGTGGCAACAGCGTGAGAATTTCCAGCGATGGCTGGCTCAAGACAACAGGCATCGGCGCGCATGGCATGTACGGCTACAGCCAGGGCGGTTCAGGCGTCGCCGGAAGGAATGGCAACATCAGCCACTCGGCTGGCGCAGGAACCAACGGCAGTGCCGCCGGCAACGTCACCGCCAGCGCCAGCGGCACAATCACGACGACGAGCGAAAGGTCCAGCGGCATCGTTGCCATGAGCGATGGTGGCGCAGGCGGAGCCGGTGGTGGCAACAGTGCGGTCCGCTATGGCCAACCGGGGGGCAATGGCGGCATTGGCGGAACGATCAACGTGAGCGGCGACGCCACGATCACCACCAGCGGCAAATACGCGACCGGCATCGTTGCGATCAGCGTCGGCGGCGTCGGCGGCAGCGGTGGTACCGCCAATGGCGCGATGGACGGAGCCAATGGCGGTGCCGGCGGCCAGGGTGGGCTGGTCACCGTTGATGGCAACTGGAACGTCACAACGACGGGCGAACTGGCGCATGGCATCTGGGCCAAGAGCCTCGGCGGCAATGGCGGCATAGGCGGCGACGGCGGTTCCTCTGGCAAGTCAGGCGGCGGCGGTGTAGCCGGTGTCGGCAATTCGGTCGTGCTGCACAGCGCTGGCAGCATCAACACCAGCGGCAGTCATGCCTATGGCCTGTACGGACAAAGCGTTGGCGGCTTCGGCGGGACTGGCGGCTCCAGCTGGGCGCTCTTCTGGGCCTATGGCGCCAGCGGTTCGCCCGGGGGTAATGGCGGGATGGTCACCGTCCACAACCTCGCCAGCGGCAACGTGACGACCAACAATCTCTACAGCCACGGCATTCTGGCGCAAAGCATTGGTGGTGGTGGCGGTAGCGGCGGCGGGGATGGCGATTTTGCCCTGTTCGTCAACCTGGGTGGCGATGGCTCCGCCGGGGGCACCGGCAATAAGGTCACGGTCGAGAACGATGGCAACATCACCACCGGTAAGGCTGATTCAGCCTTGAATCAGGGCAACTATTCTCATGGGATTTTCGCGCAAAGTGTCGGTGGCGGTGGCGGCGATGGTGGTGGCGTCTCCGGCCTGGTGAGTGTCGGGGGCAAGGGTAGTGGCACCAGCAACGGCGGACAGGTAGATGTCATCAATCGCGGCACGATCAATACCTACGGAATTCAATCTCATGCCATTTTTGCCCAGAGCATTGGCGGCGGCGGCGGTGACGGTGGCAGCGCTACCGGCTTGGTTACCATCGGCGGTGAGGCCGGCGACGGTGGTAGCGCCAACGTCGTCAACGTGAGCAACAGTGGCACGCTGCACACCCATGCGGACGATTCATACGGTGTATTCGCGCAAAGCATTGGTGGTGGCGGTGGCACGGGCGGCAGCGCCATCAGCGCCGGGGTGGACGTAGCCGTGGCTATTGGCGGCAAGGGGGGACTTGGCGGCGCTGGCGGGGCCGTCAACGTCACCACCCAGGGTAGCAGCCAAATCATTACCGATGGCGACCGTTCGCATGCCATTTTCGCGCAGAGCATCGGCGGCGGCGGCGGCAATGGCGGTTTCGCCATTTCGGGCTCGGCAGGATCGATCATCAGCGTCAGCGTTGCCGTCGGCGGTAGCGGCGGCAGTGGCGGCAATGCAGACTCGGTCAAGGTTCTTGGCAGCGGCACGATCGCCTCCTCCGGCGAGCAGTCCTATGGCATTTTTGCGCAGAGCGTCGGCGGCGGCGGCGGCTCAGGCGGGTTCGCCATTTCCAGCAGCTACGGCGGCACCAAAGGCCTGAACCTCAGCCTGGGCGGCAGTGGTGGCACCGGCGGCTTCGGCAAGACTGTCGATGTCGGCACCGAAGCCAATCCCTTCTTCGGCACAATCAAGACCCTGGGTGACCGCTCCCACGGGATTTTCGCGCAGAGCATCGGCGGCAGCGGCGGCGATGGTGGCTTTGCCATCTCCGGCAGCATTGGGGGCGGCATGACTGCCAATATCGCCATCGGCGGCAACGGCGGCACTGGCAACGATTCGGACGTCGTCACTGTCCATAGCGTCGGCAACATCACGACCGGTTGCAGCCAGGCGATGGCCGACACAAGCGGGTGCGATCCGGACGCCGGCAACGACGCGCACGCCATCCTCGCGCAGAGCATTGGCGGCAGTGGCGGCAACGGCGGATTCGCCATTTCGGCCAGCCTGCTGGGCGGCGTCGGACTCAAGCTCGGCATCGGCGGTAGCGGTGCAGGCGCCAGCGACGGCAACACCGTGAATGTCGGGTCTTCGACCACGGCCCTGGGCGGAACGCTCACCACTTACGGGGACCGTTCGCACGGCATCGTCGCCCAGAGCATCGGCGGTGGTGGTGGCAACGGTGGTGCCAGCATCGCCGGCGATCTGCTGGGCCCGGTGGCCCTGTCGCTGAGTTTCGGCGGCGACGCCGGAGGCGGCGGCGCAGGCGGCCAGGTCAATGTTCATACCAATGCGAACATCGCGACCCATGGCGAGCAAAGCCATGGCATCGTGGCACAAAGCATCGGCGGTGGCGGCGGCACGGGCGGCCTCAGCATCGCTGGTGGCGTCACCGCCTTTGGCGGATTGGCACTCTCGATGGGTGGCAAAGGGGGCGACGGCGATACTGCGGATACCGTGAAGGTAGTAAATCGCGGCGACATCACCACTGAAGGCGAGCATTCCTACGGCATCATGGCCCAAAGCATCGGTGGACGCGGCGGCGCAGGCGGCACAAGCGGTTCGGTGATGGTCAACTTCAGCAGCCTGATTCCGATTCCCAAGTCCTACCCCACCGGCAGCGTGAACATTTCGCTCAGCCTCGGTGGTGATGGAGGAAAAGGCGGAGTAGGCGGGCTCGTCGACGTGACCAACAACGGCAAGATCACGACCATGAACGACCACGCCTACGGCATCTACGCCCAGAGCATCGGCGGTGGTGGCGGCGATGGCGGCAAGGGCATTGCCGCAACGGCGAACATCTCGCTGCCGGATGACCCCAGCGGCGGTGAGGGCGACAAGAAGCCGCAACTCGAAGTAAAGGTGGACTTTGCCATGGCCATCGGCGGCGCGGGCGGCAGCGGCAACAACGGCGGCAAGGTCGCCGTCACCAACAGCAAGATGATCGACACTTCAGGTGTCGGTGCGCATGCCATCTACGCCCAAAGCATCGGCGGTGGGGGCGGCACGGGCGGCGACGCACGCGCCATGATCCTCAGCATCGATCCTGAGAACTGGAAGCCGGATCAGCCCGAGATGGCTGACCCCACCAAAATCAGCTTCGGCGCAACACTGAGTGTTGGCGGCAAGGCGGGGGCCGGCGGCGATGCCGGAGAGAAGGTGGCGGTTATCAATAGCGGGAGCATTGTCACCAGCGGCGCCGATGCTTTCGGCATCTTCGCCCAGAGTATCGGCGGCGGCGGCGGGGTGGGCGGCAGCGGTTACCACGGACTCGACTGGCAGGATTTCGGCGTACCGGAAGGGGTATCCGAACTGCTCGACTTCGTCCTGCCGATCCAGGAAGAAAGTGATGTCGACATCACGGTGGGTGGCGCTGGCGGCGCCAGTGGCCACGGCAAGGAGGTATTCATCAACCACACAGGCAGCATCACTACCACCGGCCAGGGTTCCGTCGCAGTACTCGCACAGAGTATTGGCGGCGGTGGCGGCATCGGTGGCATCGGTGCCATTGGTGATGCAGACAGCAAGCAAATCAGCTTTGGCGGCAAGGGCGGCTCCTCCGGCAACGGCGGACCGGTACATGTCATCATCTCCCAGGGTGAAATTTCCACAACGGGCGTCGTCGCCCACGCGATCTTCGCGCAGAGCATCGGCGGAGGCGGCGGTTACGCGGGCAATGTGGACCTCGGCGTCACCGACTTCGGCAACGCCTTCGCTTTCGCTGGCGATGGCGGCAATGCAGGCAACGGCGGCCAGGTGACTGTCGAAAACTTCGGCAACATCGTCACCCGCGGCCGCGGCGCCATGGGCATTTTCGCCCAGAGCGTCGGCGGCGGTGGCGGCCTGGGTGGCACTGTCGGCGCCGGCATCGGTACGGCTGGCAGCGTCGGTGGCACTGGAGCAGGCGGTGATGTTACCGTCAAACAGACCGGCGACATCAGCACTTACGGCGATGCCGCGCACGGCATCGTCGCCCAGAGCAATGGCGGCGTCAGCAGCGGCATTTACACTGGATCGGCCGGCGTGGTCACGGTCAGCAGTTCGGGCAATATCGTCACCAACGGCGCCAAGGCACACGGTATCGTTGCCCAGAGTCTGGGCGGCGCCAGCAACGGCGACGTGATCGTCAATATCAACGACGGTTCGGTCACCGGTGGCAGTGGGACGGGGGTCGGCATCATGGTCCTGAATGGCGCGAACAACGTCATCACCAATAAGGGTACGATCTCCGCCCTCAGCGGGACGGCACTGACCGGGGGAATCGGTTCGGAAACCCTCCATAACCAGGGCAAAATTACCGGCAATGTCGATCTGGGCAGCGGCAGCAACGCCATCAACAATCTCACCGACGCGACCTTCAATTCGCTGACGACGATCGCTGTCGGCATCGGCCGCAGCTTGACCAACGATGGAGCGCTCTCACCCGGTGGCTCCCTGCTGGCCCAACACACGGCGCTAACGGGCAATCTCCTTCAGAACGCCGGCGGATCCTATAACGTCGACCTCAGTCTGGCCGGCAGAAGCAGTGATCATCTTGAGGTGTCAGGCAGCGCCCAAGTTGGCGGCAGCATTCGCGTGACCGCGATCGATACCGGTGCCACACAGATCGGGAACCGGCAAAGCGTCGTTCTATCTGCTGGCAATGGCGTCACGCCGAGCAATCTGACGCTGATCGCCCCATCATCGCCCATCGTGACCTATGCGCTGGTCTATCCGAGCAGCAATGAAATCGCAGTGTCCAGCCGTGTCGACTTTTCTCCCCCCAGCCTGGGCTTAAACGCCCGGCAAATCGGTGCCCATCTCAACGCGATCCAGATGGCCGGCGGTTCAACCGGAATTGCCCCGCTTATCGCCGCGCTGGTCAATCTGCCGGACGAGGCCAGCCTGCGAGCCGCCTATGAAAAGCTCGGCCCCGGCGCTCTCGGCAATCAGGCCGGCACAGCAGCGGCCGCTAGCCTCGGGTTTAACGATGCCATGCATAGCTGCCGGCAATACGATGGCGACTACCGTTTCATTCGCGAAGGAGAATGCAGCTGGTTCCGCCTCGGTGGCAGCATTCGCGATCAGGAAAGAACCGACCTGAACGCCGGCTTCAAGCAGGACGCATTGACGTTGGCAGGAGGGCTGCAAAAGGCCATCCGTCCTGATCTCCATCTCGGTTTTGGACTGTCCTATCAGAAATCGATGCTCAACTCGACCTATTCCAACATCAATGGCGAGCGCTTTGAGGGTGGCTTGATCCTGAAGCATCGTGATGGCGCAACCCGTGTGTCCGCCTCGCTGAGCGCAGGCTACGGGCATTTCAATGCACAGCGACTGGTCGATATCGTCTCACCCGGGATTCACGCCTCCAGCAAGCAGGATGTCTGGTCAGCCTCACTGCAGGGCAGGGTCAGCCACGACATCATGAACAGCGAGTCTGCTTATATTCGTCCGATGCTCGGCCTGGGCGTTTCCTACGTGACACGTAACGGCTACAGTGAGAGCGGAGCTGGCGGCGCTAACCTGAATGTTGCCAAGGAAAACGACACCTTCGTATCGCTCCAGCCGGCCGTGGAGTTCGGAGGTGAATTCGGCATGGGCGGAGAAGGAACGCTGCTACGCCACTTCATCCGCCTTGGCGCCACCCATTTCCTGGGTAGCAACGAGCGGCGCATCACGGCCAGCCTGGAAGGCGCGCCAGCGGGCGTCGAGCCCTTCACCGTCGTTACCCGGAGCGACCGGACTTACGGCGATCTCGCGCTCGGCATCGACATACTGCGCAAAAGCGGGACAACGCTCCGAATCGAGTACAACGGTCAGTTCTCGGCAAACAGCGCCATGAACGTGGTCGGCATCAAGTTTGCAATGCCGTTCTGATTGGTTTTACCCGGGATCGCGAAAAATCTAGCAATCCCCAATGAAAACGGCGGGGTCTTGGCCCCGCCGTCCTTGTTTCTCCTCCGCCCTTTCGGGTTCGGTTTGCTGTTCGCCTTTTCGGCAGCCTTACATGCTGCGCCGGTATTGGCCGCCGACTTCGTAAAGCGCGTTGCTGATCTGGCCGAGCGAGCAATACTTCACCGCATCGACCAGGACGGCGAAGACGTTGCCGTCCTCGATGACCGTCTGCTTGAGCTTGGCGAGCATGACCGGCGACTTGTCGGCATTACGGGCCTGGAAGTCGCGCAGGCGCTTGATCTGCGACTGCTTTTCTTCCTCGCTGGAACGGGCCAGCTCGATTTCCTGCTGGGCCATGCCCTTCGGATTCAGGAAGGTGTTGACGCCGATGATCGGGTACGAGCCATCGTGTTTCTTGTGCTCGTAGTACATCGACTCTTCCTGAATCTTGCCGCGCTGGTAGCCGGTTTCCATGGCGCCGAGCACGCCGCCGCGACTGGCGATGGCTTCAAATTCCTTGAGCACGGCTTCCTCGACGAGATCGGTCAGTTCGTCGATGACGAAGGCACCCTGATTCGGGTTTTCGTTCTTGGCCACACCCCACTCGCGGTTGATGATGAGCTGGATGGCCATGGCACGGCGCACGCTTTCCTCGGTCGGCGTCGTGATCGCTTCGTCGTAGGCGTTGGTGTGCAGCGAGTTGCAGTTGTCGTAAATGGCGATCAGCGCCTGCAGCGTGGTGCGGATGTCGTTAAAGTCCATCTCCTGGGCGTGCAGCGAACGGCCGGAAGTCTGGATGTGGTACTTCAACTTCTGGCTGCGCTCATTGGCGCCGTACTTGTTCTTCATGGCGACGGCCCAGATGCGGCGGGCAACGCGGCCGATGACCGAGTATTCCGGGTCCATGCCGTTGGAGAAGAAGAAGGACAGGTTGGGCGCGAAGTCGTCGATCTTCATGCCGCGCGCCAGATAGCTTTCTACGTAGGTGAAACCGTTGGACAGCGTGAAGGCGAGCTGGCTGATCGGGTTGGCACCGGCTTCGGCGATGTGATAGCCGGAAATCGACACCGAGTAGAAGTTCTGCACCTGGTTATGGACGAAGAACTCCTGGATGTCGCCCATCATCTTGAGCGCGAATTCGGTGCTGAAGATGCAGGTGTTCTGACCCTGGTCTTCCTTCAGGATGTCCGCCTGGACGGTGCCGCGCACGGTCTTGAGCGTCCATTCGCGGATCTTCTCGGCCTCGTCTTCGGTCGGCTGACGGCCGTTGTCCTTCTGGAACTTCGCCATCTGCTGGTCGATGGCCGTATTGAAGAAGCAGGCCAGGATGATCGGCGCCGGACCGTTGATGGTCATCGACACCGAGGTGCTCGGGGCGAGCAGGTCGAAACCGTCGTAGAGCACCTTGAGGTCGTCGAGCGTGGCGATCGACACGCCGGAATTGCCGATCTTGCCGTAGATGTCCGGGCGCTCGTCGGGGTCGCAGCCATACAACGTGACCGAGTCGAAGGCGGTGGACAGGCGGTGCGCCGGCATGCCCTCGGACACACGCTTGAAGCGGCGGTTGGTGCGGAAGGCGTCGCCTTCGCCGGCGAACATGCGGGTCGGGTCTTCGCCTTCGCGCTTGAAGGCGAAGACGCCTGCGGTGAAGGGGAAGGAGCCGGGGACGTTCTCGCGCATCAGGAAACGCAGTGTTTCGCCATCGTCACCAAACTTGGGCAGGATGACCTTCTTGATCTTGGTGCCGGACAAGGACTCCGAAACCAGCTTGGTGCGGATTTCCTTGTCGCGGATTTTCACCACGTATTCGTCGCCGGAATAGGCTTCGACCGTCGCCGGCCACATGTCGAGCAGCTTCTTGGCCTTCGGGTCCTGCTGGGCATCCTTGAACGCCTGCATTTCGTCGAAGTCAGCCACGTTCTTGTCGCAACCGGCGAAAACACCCTTGGCGATACGCAGGGACTGGCGTTCGCGGGCGATCCTGACCTGCTCTTCGGTGTGGGCGTGATAGCCACGCACCGTGTCGGCGATCTCGGCCAGGTAACGGACGCGCTGCGCCGGCACGATGGCGCGCTGCGCGGACGACTGCTTGACGGTCACGATCGGCAGTTTGCCGGCCTGCAAATGCAGACCCTTTTCGCTCAAGGCCGGCACCAGCGCCTGATACAGCGCCGTCACACCGTCATCGTTGAAGCGGGCGGCCTGCGTGCCGAAGACCGGCATGTCATCGGTCGGCGTCGTGAACAGTTCGCGGTTGCGCTGATACTGCTTGCGCACGTCACGCAACGCATCTTCGGCGCCCTTGCGGTCGAACTTGTTGATGGCAACAAAATCGGCGAAATCGAGCATGTCGATCTTCTCGAGCTGCGAAGCAGCGCCAAACTCCGGCGTCATGACATACAGCGACAGATCGACGAAAGGCACGATGGCGGCATTGCCCTGACCGATGCCCGAGGTTTCTACCACGACGAGATCGAAGCCGGCCAGCTTGCAGGCCGCGATGACTTCGGGCAGCGCCACCGAGATTTCGGAGCCGGTGTCGCGGGTGGCCAGCGAGCGCATGAAAATGTTCGGGTGCTCGATGGCGTTCATGCGGATACGGTCGCCGAGCAGCGCGCCGCCGGTGCGCTTGCGCGACGGGTCGATGGAAATGAGGCCAATCTTGACGGTGTCGCCCTGATCGAGACGGAAGCGGCGAACCAGTTCATCGGTCAGCGACGACTTGCCGGCGCCCCCGGTCCCGGTGATGCCCAGCACCGGCACGGTCTTCTCGGCCGCCGCCTTGAGCAAGGGCTCCTTGAGCGCCGGGGCTTCGCCATTTTCGAGCAGCGTGATGATGCGGGCGAGCAAGCGCTTGTCGCCGGCCTTCAAGCCGGCCAATGCCTGCTCGGCCGTCGGCACGCCTTCGTCGGCCAAATCGAAGTCGGACTTCTGCACGACCTCGTTGATCATGCCCTGCAGGCCCATATGCACGCCATCTTCCGGCGCATAAATGCGAGTCACGCCATATTCATGCAGTTCCTTGATTTCGGACGGCACGATCACGCCGCCGCCACCGCCAAACACCTTGATACTGGCGCCACCATTGGCCTTCAGCAGATCGATCATGTACTTGAAGAACTCGACGTGGCCGCCCTGATAGGAGGTGATGCAGATCCCCTGGACATCCTCCTGCAAGGCCGCGTTCACGATTTCCTGGACCGAGCGGTTATGCCCGAGGTGGATCACTTCCGAACCGGTCGACTGCAGGATGCGGCGCATGATGTTGATCGATGCATCATGCCCATCGAACAACGAGGCGGCGGTCACAAAACGAACCTTGTGCTTCGGCTTGTAGGGGGAAAGCTTCTTGGCAACGGAAAGATCAGTCATGACACCAGCCTTGTCGAAAAGTTGGAAAGGCGACCATCTTATGCCGCTTGCAGGCTTGCACCATTGTGGTGAAAGACGATGATCGTGCAAATTCCGCCAAGGTGATACAGTCTCACGGTCAACCGGAAAAAATGCCCAAAATTGAAATCCGCCAAACGAGACAAGGCCACCCAGCGAACGCAAGCCACTGTTGCCATGGGATTTGTAACCGGCATGCTGGCCGGACTGGCCCATCGCAGCATTGACCCGCAGCCGCTGCTGATCGCAACCGGGATTGATATTGCAGACACCGCCAGCCGCATTCCCATCGAGCGCTACGCCGCGCTGTACAACGCCCTGAACCAACACCTCGACGACGAGGGCTTTGGGCTGTTCACGCAACCGATGCGCGTCGGCAGCTTCGAATTTCTCTGCCGAAGCTGCCTGGGGGCACCGATGCTGGCTGAAGCACTCAGCCGTGCCGGCCGCTTTCTGCATGTGGTCTTGCCCGATCTCGCCGTCAGCGTTCGCCGCGCCCACGGGCAGGCGGAACTGGTCATCGCCGAACGGCAAAAGCTGGCAGAGAACCCGGACGATCCCGGGCGGGTCTTTGCCTTTGAATGGCTCCTGCGACTGCTGCATGGCCTGTCATGTTGGCTGGTCGGACGCGGCATCGCCCTCGACAGCGTGATTTTTCCCTATCGCAAGCCGGCCCATTACAGCGACTACGCACTGATCTTCACCGAGGACTCTCGTTTTGCACCGACTGTTCCCGGCGGCACCGGCACCCTCGTCGCCAGCTTCAACGCCAACCTGCTCGACCTGCCCATTCGCCGCGACGAGGCAGCCCTGAATACCTTCCTTGAAGGCGCCCCGGGCAAAATCACCAGTCTTTACCGGCGCGACCGGGAAATGGTCATCCGCGTCCGCGACCTGCTCCGCGCCTCGCTCCCTGAAACCCTCAGCCTCGAAGACATCGCCGAGCGCCTTTACCTGTCACCACGAACCATTCATCGACGACTCGAAGAAGAAGGCTCCAGTTTCCGCGGCATCAAGGACGCCCTGCGCCGGGATATCGCACTGTCGCGCCTGGCCAAGACAAAAGACCCCATCGCAAAAGTCGCCGCCGACCTGGGCTACGCCGACACCTCGGCCTTTTATCGCGCCTTCATCGATTGGACCGGAATGGCCCCGGTACACTACCGGCGAAAATGGTCCGGAAAAACATCTCCTTCAAATGGATAAACCTGCATGATTGATCTAGCCAAAACCAAAAGCGCACTCGGCGCGATCTTATTGGTTGCCTACCAGCTGGCTTGGGGTACCGGCCTCCTGGAGCGCGAAGTCTTCTTTAGCGAAGCAGACATCCAGGCCCAGGTCGAGAAAAGCGGAACGGTGCAGAAAAGTTATGGAAATGGATTGGTCGTCGTTTCACTGATCGAGCCGCCCACCATTCGCATCGGTACGCCGCAAGACAAAATTTCGCTATTCGCCCGCATCAATGTCTCTCTTCTCGGCAGCCCGCCCGTTCCCGTTGCATTCGAAGGAACATCAGGCATTCGCTACGACGACAACGCGAAGGCATTTTTCCTGCAGAATCCGGTTGCGCATTCGGTTCAGTCCCAAGCCATCGGCCGCGAGTCAGAGCCCATGGCCCGTCAGGCCGTTACCCAACTGATGACCAATTATTTCCGCACGAAGCCGGTTTATGTCCTGCGCGAAGACGGCACGACCCAAGAAAAGGCCGCCCGCTGGCTGCTCCGCTCGATCCGCATCGAGCCAGGTCACGTCGTCGCCATCCTCTCGCCAATTTGACCAAGCCGCGATGAGCCCTTGGGCAAAAGCGCTGATGGATCATTGCAAAAAACGCGCTCACACCGCAGGCCTGAGCAAACCTAGAAAATCGTTTTACCCGGAGGCGAATGAAGCAGATAATCCATAAATAACAAATTCGAAAGGAGTTTCAAATGAATTCCTTACGCGCCCTGAAGTCCGTGCTGATCCTCTGCGCACTCCTGCTTGGCAACCCCGCAAACGCTGAAGAAAGCTACACCTTCGCGGTAGTTCCCCAATACGAACAGCGCAAGCTATTTACCATCTGGCAACCCCTTATCGATGAACTGAGCCGTCGGACCGGCTACAAGCTCAAACTGGTGGCAACCTTGACCGTACCCGAGTTCGAAAACGAACTCGCCAAGGGGCGTTTCGATTTTGCCTATATCAATCCCTACCTCGTGGTAAAAAAGGATCAGCGTCAAGGCTATATCCCGCTCGTCCGCGACCAGCAGGCACTGCGCGGCATACTGGTGGTTCGCAAGGACAGCCCGATCAAGATACCGGCCGAACTAGACGGCGCCAAACTCGCCGTCCCCTCCCTAGATGCATTAGGCGCCTGCCTGCTGCTGCGCGCTGAACTCGACCAGACGTTCAAGGCACGACTGACCCCGGTTGACGTCAAGTCGCACAGTTCGGTCTATCTTCAAGTTGCCACCGGCCAGATTCCGGCTGGCGGCGGTGTGGAAAAAACCTTCCAGACCCAGGACAAGTCAGTGCAGGAGGCGCTGCGCGTTCTGTACACCACCCGCGACATGCCCTCGCACCCGGTCGTTGCCCATCCTCAGCTACCTGCCAAGGTACGGCAGAAACTTCAGCAAACCCTGCTTGAACTTGCCGCAACCGAGGAGGGCAGGAAACTGCTGCAAAGCACACCGATACCCGAGCCGGTCGCAACCTCCATGCAGGATTACATGCCCCTGAAAAAGCTGGGTCTGGAAGCCTATTTGCCCGACTAGCCAATCCGGTCATGAAACTTCGCCAGAAACTGCTGTTCCCCTTGCTTCTGATCGGCTTCCTGATCGGAGGTGTACTGCAGTTCGTCTGGATTCCGGACTCTATTCGCCAAGCAGAACACAGCTATCTGGATCTGGTTGAGCGCCATATCGACAGCGTGGCCGAAGGGCTGGTCCCATTGCTCCTGAGTGAACAGTTGGCCAACGTTTACGAAAATCTGGGCGCCCTCGAGAAACGCAACAGTGAATGGCACTGGATACAACTCATCAACGATGAGGGACAGCAGATATACCCCTTGCTGCAATCCGGAGCGCCCCCGGACATGCCATTGCCGCCAAGACTCTATGTCCTGAAGCGCCCGATCATGTTTCTCGAGCGGAATCTGGGCCATCTGCAAGTGACGGTCGACATGCAGCCCTTCATTGCAGAAAACCTCGCCCGACACCGGACGTTGCTGTATTTGCTGATTGCCATTGTCTCCGGGCTAACCCTGATCATTGCGCTCATTCTCGAGTTTGCCGTGATTCGGCCAGCCGGCAGGCTGGCGGCTGCATCCCGCGAACTGGCCAATGGCCACTTCGACACGCATCTGCCACCCGCCAGCAACGACGAAATCGGCGCCCTGGTCAGCAGTTTTGCGACCATGCGTCAGGAGTTGCAAGTCAACCAGGCCGAACTGATCGATGAAATCATGGAGCGCAAAAAGGCTGCCGAGGCGCTCCAGCAACATCGCGAGCATCTGGAGGACGTGGTTCATCAACGGACGCAGGAACTGGAGATGGCCAAGGATGCTGCCGAGTCGGCCAGCCGGGCAAAAAGCGCGTTCCTGGCAAACATGAGTCATGAATTGCGCACCCCCATGAATGCCATCATCGGCCTCACCCATTTGCTGCGGCGCGATGTTGAAAGCCCCCATGCGCACAGCCAGTTGAACAAGATCACGCTGGCCGCCCAGCATTTGCTGGGCATCCTCAACGACATCCTCGACTTTTCCAAAATCGAAGCCGACAAATTGGCACTCGACCCTGTGGACTTCGAATTCATCCAGATCTTTCGCCAGTTAAACAACCTCATCGCTCCGCAGGCTGAGAGCAAGGGTCTGGAAGTCGTCACCCGCATCGATCCCGACATTCCGGATATCGTCAATGGCGATGCCATGCGCCTGAACCAGATCCTTGCCAACTTCGCCAGCAACGCGATCAAGTTCACCGAGCGTGGAAGTATCATTTTCGATGCCAAACTGGTGGCGCAATCCGCAACCATGCTGCGCCTTCGTTTCGAAGTTATCGATACCGGTATCGGGTTAACAACCGATCAGCGGGCAAAAATATTTCAGGCTTTCGAGCAGGCGGATTCATCGACAACTCGAAAATATGGGGGCACCGGGCTCGGCCTGGCCATCTGCAAGCGCCTGGTCAAACTGATGGGCGGACAGATCGGCGTCAATAGCGAAGTCGGAAAGGGCAGCACCTTCTGGTGCGAAATCCCCTTGCAAGCGGCGATTCACCCGGTCGAGCAGCCTGTCCGCGGAAAGCTGCCCGAGGCCCTCAAGATCCTGGTCATTGACGACGACGGGAACGCCCGCGACGCCATGGCCCACATGCTGCAGCCTTACAAGGCGACCGTCACGACAGCTGACTCTGGCGAGGCGGCGATACGTTGCGTGGAGAGCGCGCTGGCCGAAGGAAGAGCCTTTGACGTCATTCTGACGGACTGGGCCATGCCCGGCATGGACGGGATCGAAACCGCACGTCGAATACTCCATATTGGCGCATGCACACCCCGTATCATCCTGGTCACAGCCTATGGGCGCGACTGGCCCATTTCACGTCTGAATGAAGCAGGAATCGTCTATCAGCTAAACAAGCCGGTCATGCCTTCCGACCTGCACGAAGCGCTCATTCACGCCGTATTGGGCCCAAGCCGCTATCAGACCGCGCCACAACCGCAAGCCGAAACACTGGATCTGTCACCCTTGAAAGACCGTCGGATCCTGCTGGCCGAGGACAATCTGATCAATCAGGAAGTGGCGACCGAGTTGCTCAAGGAAGCCGGGATGGTGGTTGATCTGGCTGAAGATGGGCAGCAAGCCATCGATCTTGCCACGCGCAACGACTACGACCTGATCCTGATGGACATCCAGATGCCAAACGTAGACGGTATCGAAGCCACGCAGGCCATCAGACGTCTTCCCGATCACACGGCTGTACCCATCATCGCCATGACCGCCAATGCCTTCAACGAAGACCGCGATCTATGCATGGGCGCAGGCATGAACGACCATCTGGCCAAACCCGTCGCGCCCGAGCAGATGTACGCCACCCTGTTGCACTGGATTCGCAGCGCGCCGGCGCAAGCGGCGAATGGCACCTTGGCCATGGATAGCGCTGACGCGAGCACGCGGAAGCTGCTCTGCGGAATCAAGGGACTGGACCTCGACAGTGCGTTGAAGGTGGTTTCCGGCAAGCTAGCTTTCTACTGCCGCCTGCTCAGACTATTTGCCGGCACACACGCGGAAGACCCCGCCAAATTGGCCAAGGCGCTCGACCACGGGCTTTTGGAAGAGGCCCGGAACATTGCCCATGCCCTCAAGGGCAGCGCTGCCAACATCGGCGCTCACAAGGTTCGTGAAATTGCGGCGAGCATCGAGCTTCCGCTGAAGCAGAAACTCAGCGACGCCCCCATCCTGGCAAGAACACAACTTGCCGCCCTGCAACGCGAACTGGATGAGTTGATCGAACAACTCAAATCGCTTCCTGAAGACCTTGCCGGCCCCGGCGCGCCAAGCGAGCCAGCAAGCCCAGCCGAGACAACGCAGTTTCTGGAAAAACTGCGGGAGCTGCTGCAGTCCGGCGACATGGCAGCACAAGGCTATTTTGCCGAACATCGAAACGCATTTGATCAGGCATTCGGGCAGGCACTGGCGACCGAGATGGAAAACCAGATCAAGCGCTTCGACTTTGAACCAGCGCTGGCGATCCTTATTTCACGCTTGCCGAATCTGCCGTCACCGGATCCCGAACATACGGCTCGCGCAAATCAACCGGCTTGAGGCCTTTCTTGCGCAAGCGGATATTCAACATCTCGACGCAGACCGAGAAGGCCATCGCAAAATAGATGTAGCCCTTCGGAACGTGATGGCCGAAGCCATCGGCGATCAGCACCACGCCGACCACGACCAGAAACGACAGCGCCAGCATCTTGATGGTTGGATGATCCGAAACGAAACGGCCGATGCCACTGGCGAAGACCATCATCAGACCCACCGAGGCAATGACGGCAGCAATCATGACGCCGACTTCGCTGACCATGCCTACCGCGGTAATGATCGAATCCAGCGAAAAGACGAGGTCGATGACCATGATCTGCGCGATGACGCCCAGAAAACTCGAAGCCACCTTGCGCGATGCCTCGCCCTCTTCACCTTCCAGCAACTGGTGAACCTCGCCTGTGCTTTTCCAGATCAGGAAAAGCCCGCCGCCGATCAGGATCAGGTCGCGTCCGGAGATGGCGTGGTCAAGGAGCGTCATGACCGGCTCGGTCAGGCCGACGATCCACGACAGCACCAACAGGAGCCCGATGCGCATGAACATCGCGAGGAACAGGCCGATGCGGCGCGCCAGTTCCTGCTTTTCCTTGGGTAATTTGTCGACGAGTATCGAGATGAAAATGATGTTGTCGATACCCAACACCAGCTCAAGGGCGGTGAGCGTAAAGAAGGCGATCAAGATATCGGGTGAAAGCAGGAATTCGAGCATGGCGATCAGCTTAAAAATTATTCTGCCTATTCTAGAAAGCACGGCCTCTGGCAACCACCCCGCTTGCCTTCAGGCACCCTTCGGAAAAACCGAAGCATCCTTTGTGCTTTTGAGTAATATTTATCAATCAGCTTTACCTGATGTGCGACGAAGAATATCCTATTGGCATTTATTGATCTATCCGAAGGAATTTCTGCTCGCCAATCATCAGGATGTCGGCAGACATGGCTGATTGGCCGCCCCCGCCACAAAAACAGGACATTGATCGCCACCATCCGACAGGAACATGAAGCGCCCCTTCCGTATCCTCTGTGTGTGCCGCACCAACGTCTGTCGCTCGCCGACGGCAGAGGCGGTGTTGCGCAAGCAGTTCGAGAAGAGCGGGCTGGCTGAGACGATCGAAGTTTCTTCTGCCGGGACCCACGGTTTTCGCGTGGGCGAGGCTTGCGATGCAAACAGCCAGCGTGCAGCCTGGACACGGGGGTATGACCTCTCGCAGATTCGCGCCAAAAAAATCGGCTGGCAGGACATGGAAGATTTCGACCTCATCCTCGCCATGGATCGGAGCAACCTCTACAACCTGCGGCGGATGGCCACGGAAAGCCAACTCATGCGCATCAGGCTGTTCATGGACTACGCATGCTATTTCATGGAAGAGGAGATTCCCGACCCCTACCTCACGCTGGGCGGACGCTTCGCCGAAGTCCTTGAAATGATTGAAGACGCGGCCATTGGGCTGGTCGCGGAATTCAAGCGAATGCACCAGCCGCCAAGCCCGGATGCGTAGAGAATTTATAAATTGCTGCAGTGCACAATTTTTATGTTTTGTGCGCTATACTCAGTGACGAAACACATTGATAACCCTTTTTGGAGACAACACATGTCCATCAATCCCGAGCAATTCGCCGCCGCCAACAAAGCCACTGTTGACTCCCTGTTGTCCGTTGCCAACACCGCCCTGGCTTCCGCCGAGCGCATCGCCGCCCTGAACCTGAACACCGCCCGTGCCGCCCTGGAAGATACCGTTTCCGGCGTCAAGTCGGTCATGGATGCCAAGGACCCGAAGGAAGCCCTGGCCGCTCAAAGCGCGCTGGCCCAACCGGCTGTCGAGAAGGCCGTTGCCTACTCGCGTTCGGTTTACGAAATCACGGCCCAGACCCAGCAGGATCTGGCCAAGATGGTCGAAGCCCAGTTCGGCGACTTCCAGAAGTCGGTTGCCAACATGGTTGACGTTGCCACCAAGTCTGCTCCGGCTGGCTCCGAAGGTGCCGTTGCTGCGATCCAGAGCGCCATCGCTGCCGCCAACTCCGCATTCGGCAACATGAATGCCGTTGCCAAGCAATTTGCTGACGCAGCCCAGGCCAACATGGCCTCGATGACCAAGAAGTCCAAGTAATTCGCTGACTTTCACCGGTCATAAGCCCCGCCCAAGCCGCGGGGCTTTTTCGTTTAGGTGAATCGCTAAAACAGTTGCAGGGCAAGGACAGTAGCGATATACGCACCATCTTCGTGAAGAAATTCACAATTTGATACACAAAAGATGTTGCGGTGCACAACATACGTTGGCATAATCGGAACTGTCTCCTCCATCTCCTCCAAGAAATGGATTTAAGCCCGCCTCGTGCGGGCTTCTTTTTTTGGAAATTCCCCCCGCAACCGGAGTCACAAGCCTTATCGCTGTTGTAACGGGCGCAGCAAATCGCCCCGGGACATTAGTGCTGCCCATCAAGCCTTTGAAAGGAATCCTGATGCACGCCAAGAAAGTTCTCGACCATCTGAAGAAGCATGGCCAGCTGCTCGACCTGGATATCGCAGCGGCCATCAACATGCCTCTGGAAGACGTCCGTGCTTCGCTGACAGAATTGTCCGCCCGCGGCGACATTTCGCGTTGCAGCGTCACCAGTTACGTCAAAGGCAAGGCGATTGAAGGATACCAATGCCGGGTTTCAGGGTATATTCCACGCCCGGCGCCAGGCCGCAAGCCGGGCGTCAAGTAACGAGCAGCCCTTTAGCCCACCTCGGGCTAGGCCAACCTGACTGGAGATACCGATGCCCGACAAAGACCTCGACGAACAGGTCGAGCGCATGCTCAACGCAGCCATGGGCGGCCTGACGCCGCACGAGGCACTGCTCAAGGCATCCCAGGAAGAAGCGGAAAAAGTGGCAGAACGCGCCGCCGCCAAGGAAAAAAACCGGGAACGGGCCTTGCGGCTGCTCGCCGAACTGGAAAAGGCGCAGGGCAAGTCCAAAGACTAGCCCGCCGGGCGATTTGACGGTCAACCGGAAAAAACGGCCAAAATTGAAATGTTGAAATGGGCGTCCGCCGCAAGGCAGACGCCCATTTTCCTTTGCTGCACGGCTTACTTGATGTCGAGCAGGCTCTCGTCCCAGGCCGGGTGCTTTTCGAGCCCGAGCAGATTGGCCACGGTCGCGGCGATGTTGGAGAGGCCGGCCTTCTCGGTCTGCCGAAGGCCCAGCTTGCCGCCGCTGGCGTTGTCGTAGAGGATCAGCGGCACCGGATTCAGGGTATGCGCCGTCTTGGCCTTGAACGAGCCATCCTTGTTCAAGGCCGGCTGTTTCGTTTTCTTGTCGAGTTCGAACATCTCGTCGGCGTTGCCGTGGTCGGCCGTGATCAGCGCCACGCCGCCGGCCGCGTCGACCGCCTGCAGTACGCGGGCCAGCGACAGGTCGACGGTCTCGACCGCGATCCGTGCCGCCTCGAAATTGCCGGTGTGGCCGACCATGTCGCCGTTGGCAAAATTGCAGCGCAGGGTCTTGTACTGGCCGGACTGGATGGCGGCGATCATCGCGTCGGCGATTTCCGCCGCCTTCATCCACGGACGCTGCTCGAAAGGCACGACATCGCTCGGGATTTCCTGCCAGGTTTCGCCCTCGAACTTGCCGGAGCGGTTGCCGTTCCAGAAATAGGTCACGTGGCCGAATTTCTGCGTTTCCGAGCAGGCGAACTGGGCAATGCCAGCCTTGGCGAACCACTCGCCGGTGGTGTCCTTGATCGCCGGCGGCGCAACGAGGAAGCGGGCCGGCAACTTGAGGTCGCCGTCGTACTGGAGCATGCCAGCATAGGTCACCTTCGGCGCGCGGATGCGGTCGAACTTGTCGAAAGCCGCTTCCTCGAAGGCCCGCGTGATCTCGATGGCGCGGTCACCGCGGAAGTTGAAGAAGACGACGGCGTCGCCATCCTCGATGGTGCCGATCGGCTGGCCGCCGTCGGCGATGACAAATTCCGGCAGATCCTGGTCGATGGTGCCCGGGTGGCGCTCGCGCAGGCCATTCACCGCCGCCGTCGCATTGGCGAATTGCGGCCCCTCGCCGAGCACATGGGTTTTCCAGCCCTTCTCGACCATCGGCCAGTTGGCGTCGTAGCGGTCCATGGTGATGAACTGACGCCCGCCGCCCGAGGCGATGCGGGCATCGAAGCCACCGTCGCTGATCCCGGCGAGGAAGGCTTCAAACGGCATGACATAGTCGAGCGCGCTCGTTTCCGGCACGTCACGGCCGTCGAGCAGGGCATGGATGCGCACCGTCCTGACCCCTTCGGCTTTGGCCTGGACGACCATGGCCTTGAGGTGGTCGATGTGGCTATGCACGTTGCCATCGGAGAAAAGGCCGATGAAATGCACGACACCCCGTCCCGCCTTGGCGCCCGCCACGATCTGCTGCCAGGCCTCGCCCTGCCAGATATCCCCTGAGGCAATCGCGTTGGAAACCAGCGCCGCCCCCTGGCTGTAAACCTGCCCGGCGCCGATGGCGTTGTGACCGACCTCGGAATTGCCCATGTCGTCATCGGACGGCATGCCGACCGCCGTACCGTGCGCCCGCAGGCGAATATTCGGGTAGTTCGCGAAGAGGCGGTCGAGCGTTGGCTTGCGGGCCGCCGCGATGGCGCTGCCAACGTCGGTCTTCGGCAGGCCGTAGCCGTCCATGACGATCACGACGACCGGCCCTTGAACGCCGCCGAAAGAGGAGAGCTTTTCTAGCATTGAAATGATTCCAGCAAATTGATCAGGCGAAAAACGTCAATTTTACTCCCCAAGCGCACGCTATTTCCGCCGACGCCGATCCAGGCGTCATGTCACGAACCGAAAGCAATCCCGACGCAACAAAGCCAAGCCTTCTGGCACGGCAACAGTCCCATGACCGAGCCGCTGAAACGTGAAATTCGATGGAAACAGAATATTGTTTCGCGTATTTTGGGAACAATGGCTCAAATCAAGCATCAAAATTGCCATTCCGGTACGCGCTGACCGTAGTTACCCGGATATGGCAATTTTTCACCGTGACGTATATTCCGCCAACTTGTAGCTGACGCGACGAGCAAACAGGGATGAAAAAAATGGCGAAAAAACGCAGCCCGGCAAAAACCGAACAAGATCCAGCACCTCACGATCAGGATGAACCAATCGCAGCGCAGGCCGATCCGGGCGACTCGCCGCTCATGGTCGAGCGCCGTTTCATCGTCGCCATCGGTGCGTCGGCTGGCGGCCTGGAAGCATTGACCGCGCTCGCCTCCAGTCTGCCGACGGACCTCAATGTTCCGTTCATCGTCCTGCAACACCTGTCGCCCAACTACCGCAGCATGATGGTGCAGTTACTCTCCCGGACAACCGAACTGGAGGTCAGGGAGATCGAGGATGGGGCCATCCCGCTGCCCAACCGAATCTACATCACCCCGCCGAATCGCAACCTGATTCTCGAAAACGAACGTTTTCGCCTGATTGAACCGGGCATCGAGGTACTGCCCAAGCCCTCGGTCAATACCTTCTTCCACTCACTGGCCGAAAGCCGTGGCGAAGATGCCATCGCCATCGTCCTTTCCGGCACGGGCAGCGACGGCGCATCCGGCGCTCGCGCCATCAAGGCTGGCGGCGGCCTGGTCTTCGCGCAGGACCCGCTCTCCGCCAAATACTCCGGCATGCCGCAATCGACCATCGACACCGGTTGCGCCGACTGGGTGCTCTCGCCGGGCGAAATCGCGCGGGAACTGACGCTCATCGTCAAAAGCCAGGGCGCCGTCTTGCAGGTGGAACAACCGGCGGCCAGCCCCACGACGCTCAAAGCCCTGCTTTACAAGGTGCAGCGCCATTCCCAGGTCGACTTCTCGGGCTACAAGGAAGCCACCGTCTGGCGTCGAATCCTGCGCCGCATGGCCGCCAACCGGGTCAATGAAATCGACGAGTACATCAACCTGGCCGAGAAGAATCCCGAGGAATACAACCAGCTGTGCAAGGAAATCCTGATCTCGGTCACCGCATTCTTCCGCGACCCCCAGGCCTTCGAATCCCTGCGCAGCCATCTCAAGGAACGCCTCGCACAGAAGGTGCCGGGCGAGGAAGTGCGCATCTGGGTGCCCGGTTGCGCGACCGGCGAGGAAGCCTACACCATCGCCATCCTGCTCTTCGAGCTCCTCGGCGAACGCCGTTATGAAACCAAGCTGCAGATCTTCGCCACCGATCTTGATCTCGCAGCCATGGCCAACGCCCGCCGCGGCGTCTATTCCGAATCAAGCCTGAGCGCCATGCCGCCCGAGCTTGTCGCCCGCTATTTCCACCCGCAGGGCGACGCCTACGAAGTCATCAAGCCATTGCGCGAAGCCGTCGTCTTCGCCCGCCAGAACGTCCTGCAAGACCCGCCCTTCCTGCGCCTCGACATGATCAGCTGTCGCAACCTGCTGATCTATTTCCAGAACACGCCACAGGAAAAAGTCCTCGACACCTTCCACTATGCGCTCGCGCCCGGCGGCCTGCTCTTCCTGGGCAAATCGGAGAGCGTTTACCAACGGGAAAACCTCTTCGACCCGATCGAGCGCGAACACAAATTGTTCCGCCGACGTGAGCTCGCCAGCGGCGCCCCCTCCTTCGTGCCACTGTCCATCGACATGTCGGCGCTCAGCCGCAGTCCGGCGCGCCGCCAGCGGAGCATCGAAGAACGTTTTGCCGAAGCCGCCTTCGGTGCCTATGTGCCGCCCAGTGTCATGGTGAACAGCCAACTCGACGTCCTGCACGTTTTTGGCGACGTCAGCCAGTTCCTCAAGATCCCGGCCGGCAAACTCGACTTCAATCTGCTCAACCTCATTGGTCGCCCTTGGCGAACCGAGGTTCAGACCCTGGTTCATCAGATGCAGCACAAGCGTTCCGCCGTCTCCGGCCGCATCCATGCCGGCGAGGCCGGTAAACCCGCGACCCGTCTGGTCATCCACCCGGTCCCCGGCGAATACGGCGAACTTGCCGCCATCGTGAGTTTCGAGCCGGTTCCCGAAACCGTCAGCAGCGAAACGACCGACAGCCAGAACCCAAGCGGCCTGCCCAGCCAGGAAATCGAGGAAGAACTGGTCGCCACGCGTGAGCATCTCCAGACGGTGATCGAGGAACTGGAAACCGCCAACGAGGAAACCCAGGCCCTCAATGAAGAACTGCAGGCCGCCAACGAGGAGCTGCAGGCTGCCAATGAAGAGTTGCAGGCCTCCAACGAGGAATTGCAATCCACCAACGAGGAACTCACGACCGTCAACGAAGAGTTGCAAGTCAAGACGGCCGAACTGGCCGATGCCAACGCCGACCTCGAAAGCATCCAGAACAGCCTGGACAGCGCGATCCTCGTCGTCAGCGACCAGTTCCGTGTGCTTCGTTTCAACGAAAGCGCATCCCGCCTGCTCGACCTCAACTACAGCCGCATCGGGCACAGCGTGCGCGACGTATTTGCAGGCCATCCCCTGAATGCCGTTGTGGACATCATCGATCAGGTCATCCGTCTCCGGCAGTCAGCCGAGCGGACCATCGAACATGCCGGCCGCCACTTCGTCCTGCGCGGCGTGGCGCGTCAGGTCAGGCCCGGCGACAACCATGGCTGCGTCATCAGCCTGACCGATGAAACCGCACTGGTCGAAGCACAGCGCCTGACGCGGGAAAGCCAGCAGCGACTGGCTGCCTTCATGGAACATGCCGCCATCAGCATGGCCGTAAAGGATACGGCCGGGCGCTACGAGTTCTTCAACCCGCGTTTCCTGGCTTTGGTCGAATCCTGCTCAGGGTCGGCAGTAGGACAAATCACGGGGCGAACGGATGCGCAGATCTTCGACACCCACATCGCGGCCCGCTTCCGCGCCCGCGACATTGAAGTCATGCGCAAGAACGCGCCCATTCAGGAAAACGAACAGCTAGCCATGAGCGATGGCACGCACAACTTCCTGACGGTCCATTTCCCGCTGGTCGACGAGCAGGGCACGCTGTTCGCCGTCGGCACCCTGATGAACGACATTACCGGCTACCACCTGCTGCTAGCAGATGAGAACATCTGACCTGCCAAGCTCGATCCAGCAAAACCGGCTCGACGCGACCGAGGAAAACCTCAACCACCTGATCGAGGTGGTGAGCCAGGCGGTCATCGTCGTTCATCGCGGCAGTGGCCGGCTGCTTGCCGTCAACGCGGCCGCCTGCCAGCTCTACGGCTACCCGAGGCGGGTGCTCATGGACATGCGTTATCCCGACCTGGCCACCGAGAGCAAGAGCATCGTCGCCATTTTCAGCGAGCGACGCGAACATGTCCCCCTCCGCTACCATCGACGCTCGGACGGTCGGCACATCCCCGTGGAAATGACCTTGCGCTGGGCCGGAAGGGAGCCTGAGGACTACGCGTTCATTGCCATTCGTGACGTTTCCGAGAATTTCCGTCGCGAAAGGCAGGATCGTAGCGAAGGCGAACGCTACCAGGCACTGTTCCGGGCCGCGCCCTATCCTCTGTACATACTTAACAGCCGCGGCATCATCGTCGATATCAACACGGCTGCACTGGAGCGCTACGGCTGCGACATATCCGACCTGCTCGAGCAGCATGTCAGCAGGCTTCTGGTCGATGACCAGCAGGCGCCGCGCTACTACCTGTCCCGGCAGAGCTTCCTGCCCGCCCAGTGGCACAAGCGCTTTGACGGCGGACGTTTTCTCGCCGATATCCAGCTATCGCGCCAGAAGGATGACGATGGCACCCAGACCCTGGTTGCCGTACGCGACATCACGGAAGAGCGCGCCCTGCTCGACCGCCTGAAGGCCAGCGAAGAGCGCTGGCGTTTCGCCCTGGAAGGCCAGGGCGACGGCCTTTGGGACTGGAACATTGAAAGCGGCGATCTGATGGTCTCGGATGACTTTCGTGGCGTCATGGGCATGGAACAGGGTTCCGGGCGGGAAAACATGCTGACCTGGGTCGACCGCGTCCATCCGGACGACGCCATTTTTCTCGAAAAAGCCATCATCTCCGTGCTCAAGGGCACCTCTCCCCTGCTCGAACACCACCTGCGGGTCCGTTGCCGTACCGGCGAGTATCGCTGGATGGCGCTGCGCGGCAAGGTCATGGAGTGGGACATGCAAGGGCGCGCCGCACGACTGGTCGGCAGCGTTCGCGATGTCGAGGAGGAAAAGCGCCAGGCCGACAACGAGCGCAATCGACACGAGCAAATGCTGCACACGGCACGATTGGTCAGCATGGGGGAAATTGCCTCGGCCCTCGCCCACGAGATCAATCAACCGCTCACGGCCATCTGCAATTTCACCGCCGTCGCCTTGCTCAAGCTGAAAGGGAGGACGGTCAAGAAAGATCTCGGCTCGCTGCTCCAGACCATCTCCGAACAGGCCATGCGCGCCGGGCAGATCACCCATCAGATTCGCAGCTTCGTCAAGAAGGGCAAGACCACCTTGCGCCCGCTGGAATTACCCGTACTCATCGACAGCCTGCTGCCATTGGCCGACCTCCAGGCCAAGCCGCTCGCCACCCAGCTCGTTGTCCAGGCCGAAGCCGATCTGCCGCGGGTATGGGCCGATCAGGTCCAGATCGAACAACTCCTGCTCAATCTCATCCGCAATGGCCTCGAAGCGATGAAGGACACGCCACCGCCGCGTATCCTGGTTATCCGCGCCTTCTGCGAATCGCCGCAACGGATTCGCGTCGAGGTGATCGACCAGGGCTGCGGGCTCCCTCAGCCGATGATCGACGGGCACTGGGAGACCTTCTACTCCAGCAAGGAAAACGGTCTGGGCATGGGCCTGTCGATCTGTCGTTCGATCATCGAGAATCACAGTGGTCAACTCGGCGCCATGCCAAGCCCCGAAGGAGGTACGACCTTCTTCTTTACCCTCCCCATTCTGCCGGATGCGTCCGATGGCAACTGACAAAAGATCGCTCGTCTGCGTCATCGACGATGACGCCATGGTTCGTGAATCGCTACGCCTGCTGCTCGAAGCGCTGGGCATGGCCTGTTCCGCCTTCGGGGACTGCCGCAGTTTTCTCGAATCCGCTGACCTGAAGCGATGCCATTGCCTGATTCTGGACGTCCGCATGCCGGGTATCAGTGGCACCGTTCTGCAGGAAATGCTGCAGGTACAGGCACCGTATCTGCCGATCATCTTCATTTCCGGGCATGGCGATATCCCGCTGGCAGTCGAAGCCATGCGCAAGGGCGCGGTCGACTTCATGCAAAAGCCCTTCAACGAGCAACTGCTGCTCGACCGGGTGCAAAAGGCCATCGCACTTTGCCAGAGCAGACTGACTGCCGCCAGCAAGCAGCACGACCTGGATAGCCGCCTGGCCAGCCTGACCCCACGCGAACGCGAGGTTCTCGACGGCATTCTAGCCGGCCTGCCCAACAAGCGGATTGCCACGCAACTGGACATCAGCATCAAGACCGTCGAACAACATCGGGCCCGCGCCATGGGAAAACTGGGCGCCCGCAATCTGGCCGACCTTTTCATCATGCTGGGCAATCCTTCGCAGCGGTAAACCGCGGGTATACCCGGAAGAATGGCCGGAACAGTCCCGATTTACGGGCCGGTGGGCATTTCCGAGAATGAGGCACACTCATCCAAAGGAGCCTTCATATGGAAAATTCATTCACCAAACTACAAACCCTGGCCGCCCAACAAGGCGAAAGCATGATGAGCCTGTTCAACCTCGGTATGAACAGTGCGCAGGAAGCCGTCGACCTGAACGCCCGCGCCTTGCGCCAGTTCATTGAAACCGGATCCCGCCATGCGCCGCAACTGACCGCCCCGCAGGCGCTGACCAAGGGTGAATTGCCGCTTGGCGAAATCGCCCGCGAACTGACCCAGGCATGGACCGACTACCTTCAGGCCAGCCAGGCCATTGCCCGCGAACTTCAGGAAGGGACACGCCAATTCCTTGAATCCCACGGCCGTCTGGTCAACACCACCGTGACCGAAAGCCTGTCCGAGATCAAGGCCCCGACCCCGGCCAATCAGGAAGTGATCGATATCGCCCTGCGTTCTTGGAAAGCAGCGGCTGAAAACGGCTTCGCGCAGGCCACGCAATGGCAAAAAGGCATCGAACTGGCCAGCGAGCAAGGCACCCAGGCACTTGCCGCCCTGACCGCCAAGGCCCGCACCAACGGCACCAAGCGCCGCAGCAACGCGGTCAACGCCTGATTGACGAAGCTCCTTTTCCCCGGCGACCCTGTTGCCGGGGATTTTTTCTCGCACTAGGATAGAGAGACCGTATCAATCCGTACGGAATCCATCTGCACAGGCCGCATGGAGCCAGACAAAATGCAGCCCAGTCGTGAAGATCTGTCCTTGCCGGCACCAAGCAGCAGTGCTTCACCCCTGTTCTGGGTCGGGCTCGGCGCATCGGCCGGCGGTCTGGAGGCGCTGACCCACTGCGTCGCCAACCTTCCCCCGGGAAGCGGTTGCGTCTACATCGTGGCGCAACACATGTCGCCCAACCATCGCAGCCTGCTTGCCGACATCCTCGGGCGCGAATCGGCACTCCCCGTCAGCGAGGCGATCGCCGGTGCATCGCCGGCAGCCGACCGCATCTACATCGTGCCACCAGGCTTCAATCTGACGATCCGCGATGCCTGCTTTACGCTCGTTGCCACTTCACCCGAGGTATCGCCCAAACCGTCGATCAATCTCCTGTTCCAGTCGCTGGCAGAAAACTTTGGCGAGCACGCTATCGGTATCGTGCTGTCCGGGACGGGCTCGGATGGAACCAGCGGTCTGCGGGCGATCAAGGCAGCCGGCGGCATTGGTCTCGTGCAAAACCCGGGCAGTGCAAAATACGACGGGATGCCCAGCGCGGCGATTGATGCCGGCGTGGTAGACCGCATTCTCGAAGCGAACGAGATCGGTCCGGAGATCGAGCGTCTCGTTCAGCTCTTCGGCAACCTGCCCAAGCTGGAGCGCTGGGAGGAGAGGTCGCCCGACCTGGCCAAACTGTTTGAACGGGTCAGCGAACGAACGCGCATCGACTTTTCCGGCTACAAGATGTCGACCGTCCTCCGCCGCCTGCAGCGCCGCCTGGCTGCCACCGGCCATTTCCGGACCCAGGATTACCTTGCTTATTGCGAAGCGAATCCCGAAGAGCTGGATGCGCTGGCCCGCGAGACGCTGATTTCGGTGACCGAATTTTTCCGCGACCGCGAGGCTTTCCGGGTGCTTGGCATGCGCATCGGCGAACTGGTCTCCCGCAAGTCACCCAATGAAGATTGCCGTGTCTGGATCGTCGGTTGCGCGACCGGAGAAGAGGTCTACTCGATCGCCATCCTTTTTGCCGAAGCCATGGGCGATCGTCTCAACAAACGTTCGCTGCAGATTTTTGCCACCGACATCGACGAGCAGGCGCTGCTTGTCGCGCGTCGCGGCATTTATCCGAAAGCAGCCGTCAGCGAATTGCCGCCCGACATGCTGAACCGGCATTTCGTCGCGGTCGAAGGCGGAGTGCAGGTCAGCCAGCGGCTGCGCGAGTGCATCACCTTCGCGCGCCAGAACCTGGTCGCCGACCCGCCTTTCCTGCGCCTGGACATCATCACCTGCCGCAATGTCCTGATCTATTTCACGAGCGAACTGCAGGCCCGTGCGCTGACAACCCTGCATTTCGGACTGCGTGAGGACGGCCTGTTGTTTCTGGGCCGCTCCGAAAACGCCAATCATCCCGATGAACTGTTTGTTCCCGCCGACCGGCGCAACCGCCTGTTCAGGCGAAACAACAACGACCGCCGGGTGGATATCGCGCAGGTCATCCGGGGGTCGCTCGTCCGCGCCGATCGGCAAAAGCAGCAGCGTCCGGCCATGGAACAGCGCTTTCTCGAAGCCCTCAGCACGGCCTTTGCCGAACGCGCCTTGCTCATCGACCAGGGCTTCAACATCCTGTACTCACGGGGCGAAATCACGCCCTTCATCGACTTGCCCCAAGGCAGCCCGCAAATGAATCTGGGACAGATCATCGCCCCCGCACTGCGCGGCGAGATGACTACCACAATCAATCGGGCAAGGCGGACCGGCCTTCCGGCGCGCAGCCGGCGCCGCAGGCTCGGTGGCCGACGCGGAAACTGCTGGCAGATGCTGGTGCACCCCATGCGCAGCGGCGAGCCGGGCGGCGAGAACTTCCTCATCGTATTCGAGGCGGTATCCGCGAAAAATGAAGGCGCCGACGAGGAACCCGTCGATGCCGACGAACTGACGGCCACACGCGAACATCTGCAGGCGCTCATCGAGGAGATGGCCGCCGCCAACGAGGAGATGCAGGCGCTCAACGAGGAGGTGCAAGCTTCGAACGAGGAATTGCAGGCGGCCAACGAGGAGCTCGAGGCAGCCAACGAGGAATTGCAGGCCTCGAATGAGGAGCTCGTGGCCGTCAACGAGGAAAGCCTGGTCAAGTCGGCAGAGCTGGCTGCGGTCAATGCGGATTTCGAAAGCGTTTACAGCACGCTGGATTTCCCTGTCATCGTTTTTGACCTGGACCTCTACATCAAGCGCGTGAATCTTGCCGCGAGCCGGCGCTTCGACCTGCCCGCCGCGGTCAACGGACTGCATCTGAACATGCTGCGCCTCCCGGAACACCTGAGCAACTTGCCACGCCGCATGGCTACCGTGCTGGAGCAACAGCGCAAGGAGAGCTATACCGTCGAGGAGGGTGACAACAGCTGGCAGGTTTTCATTACGCCATCGATCAATACGGCGGGCTCGGTGCAAAGCGTCGTTCTCGTCGTCATCGACAACAGCGAGCTGGCGCGCAGCCAAGCACAACTCCGTCAGAGCCGCGAAGAGCTGATGGCCATCATGGCGCACTCGCCGTCGCTGGTCTGCCTGAAGGACACGGCGGGACGCTACCATTTTGCCAATCCGCGCTGGTGCGAGGTGTTCGGACTCGACACCGAGAAGGTCAGCGGGCGGACCGACAGCCAGTTGCTGGCGCCGCCGATCGCCCGCGCCCTGCGCGACCGCGACCTCGAGGTCATGAGCGCCCTAAGCAGCAGTGAAGCGCTGCTCGAGCTTCCCCTGGCGGGTGGCAGCTGCTTTGTCGAAAGCGTCAGCTTCCCGATTTTTGCCGATGACGGCAGCGTGCGCTTCATCTGCACCCAGGGCATCGACGTTACCCACAAACAGGCGGCAGAGGTCCAGTTGCGCCTCGCCGCCCAGGTTTTTGCCCAGGCCGGCGAGGCGATCATGGTGTGCGACGCGGAGGGGCGCATCATTTCGGTCAATTCCGCCTTTACCCAGATCACCGGATACGCTGCCGATGCCGTTCTGGGCCAGACGCCGGAAATACTGAAGTCCAACGTTCACGACAGGCAGTTTTTTGCTGCAATGTGGCGCGACCTGGCCAGCAAGGGGTTCTGGCAGGGCGAAGTGTTCAACAAGCGGGCCAACGGCGAGGTTTTCCCGGAGTGGCTGACCATCAACACGGTGCATGGGGCCGACGGCAATGTTCAGAATTACGTCGCGCTGTTCAGCGACATCAGCGCCATCAAGTCGAGCCAGAGCCGCATCGAGTTCATGGCCACCCACGACGAACTGACGCAACTGCCTAACCGCAATCTGCTGACCGACCGGCTCAAGCATGGAATCGCCATGGCGGCACGTCATCAGCAGAAACTGGCCCTGCTCTTCATCGACCTCGACAATTTCAAGCACATCAACGACAGCCTCGGTCACGACATTGGCGATCTCCTGCTCGAGGAGGCGGCGCGACGCCTGCAATCCTGCGTGCGCGACGCGGACACCCTGGCCCGCCTGGGGGGTGACGAATTCGTGGCCCTGCTCGTCGATGTCGACGTCGAGAAAATCCATGACATCGCCGGACGCATCGTCGATTTCATGTCCGCCTCGTTCGCCATTCAGGACCGCAGCCTGTTTGTCTCGGCCAGTATCGGCATTGCCATTTACCCCGAAGATGGCAGCGACAGCACGACCCTCCTCAAAAACGCCGATACCGCCATGTACCGCGCCAAGGAGCGCGGCAAGAACCATTACCAGTTCTTTGCCGACGAAATGAAGATTCTTGCCCTGCAGCGGCTGACCATCGAGAGCGGCTTGCGCCTGGCGCTCGAGGCGGGTCACTTCTCGGTCGATTTCCAGCCCAAGATCGACCTCGAGAACGGTCGCCTGATCGGGGCCGAGGCCTTGCTGCGCTGGACCGACCCCAGCCTTGGCCCGGTGCCGCCCAGCCAGTTCATTCCGGTTGCCGAGCATTGCGGACTGATCGGCGCCATCGGCCAGTCCACCTTCGGCATGGTGCTCGGACACATGCAGCAGTGGCAGCACATGGGGCTCAGGCTGCTGCCGATTGCCGTCAATGTCTCGAGCCACCAGCTGCGCAACAGCGAGTTTGCCGAACAGATCGAGAACCTGGTCCGCGACAGCCGCATTCCGGCCGACCGGATTTGCCTGGAAATTACGGAAAGCACGCTGATGGGAGACATTGTGGCGGCACGCGAGCTCATTTCGCGCCTCACGCAACTGGGCATCACCTTCAGCATCGACGATTTCGGGACCGGCTACTCGTCGCTGGCCTATCTGAAGCGTCTGCCGCTGTCCGAACTCAAGATCGACAAGAGTTTCGTCGATGACGTCGATACCGACCCGGACGACAAGGCCATCACCAGTGCCATCGTCAGCATGGCCAATGCGCTTGGCTTGCGTGTCATCGCCGAAGGCGTCGAACGCGCCAGCCACATCAGCGCCCTGCTCGCCCTCGGCTGCCGCCATGCCCAGGGCTACTACCTGCACCGCCCGCTGAACGCAGAGGAATTCACCACCCTGCTACGGGCCAGCAACCTGCAAATGACATGAGCGCCCATCTGGATGCCCTGATTGCCGGCTGCGAGGCCGAACAGCTCCACCTGTCGGGCGCCGTCCAGCCCTTTGGCGCGCTCCTGGCGCTGTCGCCGGACGGCCTGCAGATCACGCATGCCAGCGCCAACATCGACAGCCGGATCGACATGCCGGCCAGCGCCGTCATCGGCGCCGGCACTGCGGACACGCTTCCCTGGCTGGCGCCGCTGGTCGCGGCCTGGCTGACCAAGCGCAAACCCGGGGTTCACCAGTTGCTGCACCGCGTTCATGCCACGGCCGATGGCTGGCTGGATGCCCTGCTCGTCACCGGCGAGGATTGCATTCTGGTCGAACTGCTGGCCACACGGGATATGGCGCCGCTCCCGGTGCACCGCCTGCAGTTGCCGCTCCTCGAGGCGCCGGGCAACCCGTCTGAAGCAGAGGCCTACAACGCCGCCCTGCTCTCGGCCATGCACGAGGTCCTGGGTTTCGATCGCATCATGCTTTACCGGTTTCACGATGATTTCAGCGGAGAGGTCATCGCCGAACGCGCCGACAACGGGCTGGGCAGCTATCTCGGCCTGCGCTTTCCGGCGTCCGACATTCCCGCCATTGCCCGTCGGCTCTATCTCATCAACCCGTGGCGAGCCATTCCGGATATCCAGGCCGCCAGCGCGCCCGTGCTGGGCCCGACGCCCCTGGACCTGACCCACTCGCTGCTGCGTAGCGTGTCGCCGGTGCATCTCAAGTATCTCGACAATATGGGCGTCCGCGCCTCGTTCTCCCTGCCGATCAAGGTGGCCGGACAGCTCTGGGGGCTGGTCGCCTGCCACCATGGCAGCCCGCTGACGCCCGACCCCGAGGCCTGCGAAGTCGCCGGGAGCCTGGCCAGGAATTTTGCGATGGGCATCAGTATCTGGAACGCCCAGCAGCGCATGCAATTGCTCGACTCCCTGAAACAGCGCGTGGAACTGATCCTGCACGACATCCAGACCGGCACGGACCTGCTCGACGGACTGGCCCGCCAGTTGCCTGCGCTGCTCGACCTGATGGCCGCCGACGGCCTGCTGGTGGCGCTCGGCACGGACTTTCTCTCCTGCGGGCACGTCGCCGGCGGGGAAGCACTGAATGCCCTCGACGACTGGTTTACCAGCCGCAACGATCCCATCTTCATGACCGACGAGATCGCCTCGGAACGCCCCGACCTGGCCGCCGCGATGGCGCCGCTGGCCGGTGTGGCCGCCTTTCGCCTCGACCGCTATCGACAACATGGCCCGCGTGGTCTGCGCTTTTACTGGTTCCGCCGCGAGGAGCCGCAGGAAGTCGCCTGGGCCGGCAACCCGGACAAGCCGCAGGCCGAGAACGCGAGCGTGCCAACGCTGGCACCGCGCCGCTCGTTTGAACGCTGGGTCGAGGTTCGCCAGGGCGTTTCGCGGCCATGGAGCAACCAGGACCGCCTGCACTGCACGCGCCTGCGCTTCTCCCTGCTGCAGATGGAATAAAGGCACCGGAACGGACATTTCGATTTTGGCCAAAATTTCCGGTTGACCGTCAAAGGCGCCTTTTCGGGCGCATGGCGGCGTTGTAAAGCCCGGTAAAGATTCATTTTCATCTTTCCCAAACGCGCTGGGACGTCTAGCATCAACATCTACGGAAACTACCGGATGCCCCGATGCCAGCCACCCTCAAACCCAGCGAAATCGTCCGCCAGCTCTCCGAACACGTCATCGGTCAGGAGGAGGCGAAGCGCACGCTGGCCGTCGCCATCTACGGGCATTACCGGCGCATGGCGGCCAACCGGGCGATCGACAACATCGAGCTGACGAAGAGCAACATCCTGCTCATCGGGCCGACCGGCAGCGGCAAGACGCTGCTTTGCGAAACGCTGGCGCACATTCTCGACGTGCCCTTCGTGACGGCCGACGCGACCTCGCTGGCCCAGACGCAGTTCGTCGGCGACGAGATCGAGGCCATCCTGCATCGCCTCCTCGACCGCGCCAATGACGACATCGAACGCGCCCAGCGCGGCATCGTCTTCGTCGATGAAGTCGACAAGCTCAAGGCCGTCGGCGGCCAGACCCGCGCCACCTCGGGCGAAAGCGTGCAGCACGCGCTGCTCAAGATCATGGAAGGCGCGCCGGTGCGCCTCAAGGACGGGCGGCACATCGACACGACCAACATCCTGTTCATCTGCGGCGGCGCCTTCGTCGGGCTGGACAACATCCTGACGCGCACCCACACCTTCGGCTTCATCTCGACGACGGCCGGCGACGACCAGAAAATCCTCGAACGCCTCAACGCCCGCGTCAAGCCGACCGACCTGCTCGAATTCGGCCTGATTCCCGAATTCGCCGGCCGCCTGCCCATCGTCACCCGCCTGCACGAGCTGACCCAGGACATGCTGGTGCGCATCCTGACCGAGCCGAAGAACGCCATCTACCGCCAGTTCCGCGCCATGCTCGCAGCCGACGGCGTCGACCTGCAGATCGCGCCCACCGTCTTCCAGCAGATGGCCGAACTGGCCATCGAATACAAGGCCGGGGCGCGCAGCCTGCGCGGCATCTTCGAGGAAATGATGACCGACATCCTGTACGTCGTGCCGGACAATCCGGGCATCCGCCGGGTGGTCATCCGCTCGCTGTTCGAGCGCGCCGAGATTTTCACGGCGGCCCCGCCTCCGGCCACGCCGGGCTAGCCCGATCCAGCCGCCAGACGGGATTCGACGGTCAACCGGAAAAAAAGCCCAAAATCGAAATCTTCCCGCTAACCTAACTGGTCTTATCCAGCCACTTGAGCAGGGCCATGAACAGCACGTCGGGATCGACCGGCTTGCCGATGTGGTCGTTCATGCCGGCCGACAGGCATTCATTGCGGTCTTCGGCGAAGGCGTTGGCGGTCATGGCCAGAATCGGCATCGCGGCCTTGCCCGGCATGGCGCGAATGGCGCGCGTCGCCTCCAGGCCGCCCATGACCGGCATCTGCATGTCCATGAGGATCAGCGCGTAGTCGTTGTCCCGGACGCGTTCGAGGGCCTCCGCACCGTCTTCGGCGAGATCGACTTTCAAACCGGCCATGGTCAGCAGTTCGAGTGCCACTTCGCGGCTGACCAGATCGTCCTCGACGAGCAACACCCGGGCCCCGCCAAAACGTTGGGCAACCAGTGCTTCCGGCGCCGAGGCCGAGGTCTTGACGACGCCCTCCGGCCTTCCCGGCCCGGCCTTCGGCAGGCGCGCCGTCAACCAGAACGTGCTGCCGACGCCCGGTTCACTGTCGACGCCGACCTCGCCGCCCATCATGTGCGCCAGCTGACGGCTGATGGCGAGCCCCAGCCCGGTCCCGCCGAAGCGGCGCGTCATCGTGTCGTCGGCCTGCGTGAAGGGGCTGAACAGCTTGGCGCACTCCTCAGGCGGAATGCCGACGCCCTGATCCTGAACCGCCAGCCGCAATAGCACCAGCGCGCCGTCGTCCTCGACCACCGAGGCGCGGACGACGATAGTGCCGTGCTCGGAGAACTTGATGGCATTGCCGAGGTAGTTGAGCAGGCATTGTTCGAGGCGCAAGGCGTCGCCGGTCAGCATCGGCGGCAGCGCCGGATCGAGCTCGGAAACCAGTGTCAGCCCTTTGGCCGAGGCACGCTCGGCGAGCATGCTCAGGCTGTATTCGACAACCTGGGCGGGTGAAAAATCGGCCAGGTTGAGCGACAGCTTGCCCGCCTCGATTTTCGAGAAATCGAGGATGTTGTTGATGATGCCGAGCAGATGCTTGGCCGACTCGGTGAGCTTGGTCAGCTGGTCGATGGCGCGGGGCTCATACGCATCCTTTCGGAGCAGGTGGGCAAGCCCGAGGATGGCGTTCATCGGCGTGCGGATTTCATGGCTCATGTTGGCCAGGAAGGTGCTCTTGGCCTGGCTCGCCGATTCGGCCTGCTCCTTCGCCTCGGCCAGTTCGGCCGTGCGCGAATTCACCAGCACCTCGAGGTGGTTGCGATACTGCTCCAGTTCCGCCTCATTCTGCTTGCGCGCCGTGATATCGGTCGAAATGCCGCACAGCGCGTAAACCTTGCCATTGGCATCGCGCAGCGGCAGTTTGACCACGGCAAACGCATTCCTCACCGTGCCGTCGGCGCTGGCGGTAATTTCATCGTCGGCGAAACGTTCGCCGTCCTCGATCACGTGCCGATCATTCTCGCGAATCACGGCCACGGTCCCGGCATCGAAAAACACCGTATCGTCGCGGCCGACAATCTCTTCCATCGACTTGCCGAACAACTCCCGAACCTGGCGATTGGCATAGACATAGCGGTAGTCCAAATCCTTGATGAAGATATAGGCTTCGACGCTGTCGAGAATGGTCGTCAGTTTCTGCTCGCTGGCCAGCAGGGCCGCCTGCTGGGCGAGGTTCTGCCGGTGGTAGCTGGCGAACAGGCGCCCGGACCAGCGCGAAAAGAGCAGCGATCCGCCCAGCGCGATACCAAGCGCACCGAGGACGACGAGCATCAGGTTCACCAGGCGCTGGTTGGCCCCCGCCGCATAGGCCTCGTTCTCGGCATCGAGCGCATTCTGGAACTCATCGTCGAATACCGTCGCGACCAGTATCCAACCCCAGGGGTCGATGCGGCGCACCAGCGCCGTTTTTGTCGACGACTTCCCGGTCGTCGGGTGCGGCCAGACGTAGGTGACGAACCCGCCGCCTTCCGCCGCCTTGGCGAGCACACGCTCCCTCGCCTCGCGTTCGACCGGCGGCCATTCGTCAAAAGGTACGCCCTCGAGCGACTTGTTGCTGGGCATGACCAAGGACCGCCCGTCGCTGCCAACGACGGCGATGTAACCCGTCGCCCCGAAACGAACCGAACGCAGGCGCTCGATGGCTTCCTGCTGCTGCAACTGTTCCCATTTGTAGGTGTAGTCGCCGGTACCGATCAGCCAGTCGTAAGGGGCGAAATGGCGGACGTAGGCCAGCTTGTCCGACATCTTCTTCGGGTCGTCCGGGGTATACCAGCGATAGCGCGAAAACCCCTCGCCGTCGGGCTTTCTGGCGGCCTCGATGAGGCCGCGCATGATGAAATGGCCGGCGTCGTCCTTGTTGTCCAGAATGGTCTTGCCTTCCAGCTGCGGCGCCGTCGGCAGGAGAATGAACTGGCCATTCATGTCGTCGATGAAGTAATAGCCACGCCCTTCGTAAAAGCGCACCGGGCGCAGGGCTTCGACGATCAGGCGCTTGACCTCGGCCGCCGGGCGCCGGGGCGATTCCCGGTCGTAGATGGCTTGAGCGATCTGGTAAGCGATATCGACCTGCTGGACGAGACTCTGCCGCAAGACGGTTTCGGTACGCGAACGCGCGAACTCGATGTATTCGAGCGAACGCTCCATCTCCGTAGTAAGCCGCCCCTTGAGTTGCGCAGTGACGCCCTGTTCGATGCGGGCGAAGGATTCCTGACGCTCGGAGAGGTTCTGCCAGCTGAAAAACGCCGCGAGCGCGACGGTCAGCACCAGGACCATGGCGATGGTCCCGATCAGGTGAATCCTCGGTACGGACCTTTCATTGGCGTCAAACTGCATCGTCCCCTCTTGCCCCTCCGTGGGTGGCTTAATGGGCGCATTGTAGTACCGGGCAAGGAAAAACGCCCGCCAGCGCGACACAATCTCACGGTCAACCGGAAAAAAGCACCAAATTTGAAATGTTGTGACAAAAAAAGGGGCCCGAAGGCCCCGTAAATGAAAGCGATCCCGGACCCGGTCCGCGACCGCCTCCGCAGAGTAACTCAGTGGGCGTGCGCGCCCGATGCCCCGAGCCCGGTCTGGGCACGGATGTATTGCTCTTCGTAGGCTTCCGCCTCCTTGGCAGCGCGGGCGCTCTTGTCGGTGACGGAGAGTAGCCAGGTGACGAAGAAGGCGAGCGTCATAGAGACGATGGCCGGGTGGTCGTACGGGAAGATGGCGGCCTTGTTGCCGAGAATCTTGACCCACACGGTCGGCGACAGAACAACCAGGCCAACCGACGACACCAGACCGGCAATGCCGCCCCACAGCGCGCCGCGCGTGGTCAGGCCCTTCCAGTACATGGACAGGATGAGGACCGGGAAGTTGACCGACGAAGCCACACCAAAGGCCAACGCCACGAGGAACAGCACGTTCTGGTCCTTGAAGGCTATGCCCAGGCCGATGGCGGTCAGACCGAGGCCGACCGAGGCGAAACGCGTCACCTTCATTTCCTGCTGGCTCGATGCCGTGCCCTTCTTGATGACGCGGGCGTAGAGGTCGTGCGAGATGGCGGAAGCGCCGGCCAGGGCCAACCCGGAGACGACGGCGAGGATGGTGGCGAAGGCGACCGCGGACAGGAAGCCGAGGAAAATATCGCCGCCCACGGCCTTGGCCAGGTGCATGACTGGCATGTTGTTGCCGCCGATCAGCTTGCCACCGATCTGGCCACCTTCAAAGAAGGAGGCGTTTGTGCCGACGATGGTGATCGCCCCGGCACCGAGGATGATGGTGACCAGGAAGAACAGGCCGATGAAGCCGGTCGCATAGAACACGGATTTGCGGGCTTCCTTAGCATTCGGCACGGTGAAGAAGCGCATCATGATGTGCGGCAGGCCGGCCGTCCCGAAGAGCAGGCCGAGCGACAGCGAGAAGGCGGAGACCGGATCGGCCATCAGCGAACCCGGCGCCATGATCTTCTCGCCTTGCTTGTGCGATTCGATCGCCTTGGCGAACAGGGTGTCGAGCGACCAGCCGAATTGCGACAGCGTCAGCAGCATCAGCGTGATACCGCCGCCGAGCAACAGGCAGGCCTTGATGATCTGCACCCAGGTCGTTGCCGTCATGCCGCCGAAGGTGACATACACCATCATGAGAATGCCGACGACAGCCACGGCCACGTTGTACTCCAGGCCGAACAGCAACTGGATCAACTGGCCGGCACCGACCATCTGGACGATCAGGTAGAAACAGACGACGGTCAGCGAACCGATGGCTGCGAAGGTGCGGATGCGGTTCTGGTCGAGGCGGTAGGAAGCGATGTCGGCAAAGGTGAACTTGCCGAGATTGCGCAGGCGTTCCGCCATCATGAACAGGATGATCGGCCAGCCGACGAAGAAGCAGACGGCATAGACAAAGCCGTCATAGCCCTTGAAGTAGACCATCGAGGTGATGCCGAGCAGGGTCGCCGCCGACATGTAGTCGCCAGCAATCGCCAGACCGTTCTGGAAGCCGGTGATGCCGCCGCCGGCCGTGTAGAAATCGGCCGTCGTCTTGGTCTTGCCCGCGGCCCACTTGGTGATGCCCAGCGTGGCCACAACGAAGATCAGGAACATGGCGATGGCGCTGACGTTGATTGGCTGCTTTTCAACGCCTTCGATGGCGCCGCCGGCAGCAAAGACAGCAAAGGAGACAGCGAGCAGGCTACCGGCGATCAGTGCGGTGAGGGAGCGCTTCATTTGCGGGCCTCCTTGAGCACTTCTTCGGTGATGCTGTCGAACTCGCCGTTGGCGCGACTGACGTAAACACCGGTCAGCAGCCAGCCGCCAACGATGATCAGCGCAGCAATCGGCCAACCAATGGTCACGATGCCGCCTTCAGCCACCTTGCTTGCAAACAATTGCGGCTGTGTGGAGACGAGGAACATGAAGGTGTAGTAAGGCACCAACACGACGAGAGAAAGAATGATGGCGAAGCGCGTGCGCTTGCCAACCAGTTCGGCGAATTTCGGATTGCTCCGAATCTTCGCCTGGATGTTGGGTTGTGACATAGAACCTCCTGGAAACTCCGATAAATGGGTACTTCTGCGCTGTTCTCGGGTTTTCATGTTTATTTCCGGTCGACCGTGGCAGTGCCCGGTCGACTCGGTGTGTCCTACATATTTGGATAATTCGGGCCGCCGCCTCCCTCCGGCACCGTCCAGTTGATGTTCTGGGTCGGATCCTTGATGTCGCAGGTCTTGCAGTGCAGGCAGTTCTGCCCGTTGATCTGCAAGCGCGGCTTGCCTTCGTCCTCACCGAGGATTTCGTACACCCCGGCCGGGCAGTAACGCGTTTCCGGCGAACCGAATTTCACGTAATTGACGTCGATGGCCACGCTCTCATTCTTGAGGCGCAGGTGACACTGCTGGTTTTCCTCGTGGTTGGTCGCCGAGAGAAAGACCGACGACAGGCGGTCGAAGGTCAGCGCACCATCCGGCTTCGGATAGGCGATCTTCGGGTAAGCGTTCTTGTCGCCCAGTTGCGAATGGTCATCGTGATGACGCAGGGTCCACGGCGCCTTGCCGCCGAACAGGAAGGTATCGACCGCCCCGTAGGCCAGGGCGCCCCACAATCCCCAGCGGAAGGAAGGACGGATGTTGCGCACCTTGTACAACTCGTCCCACAGCCAGGACTGCTTGATCTGCGCGGGGTATTCGGTCGCCTCGGCACCGGCATTTTCCTTGGCCAGATGCGCAACGACCGCCTCGGCCGCGATCATGCCCGACTTCATCGCCATGTGCGTGCCCTTGATCTTCGGCACATTGAGGAAGCCGGCCGTATCGCCGACCAGCACACCGCCCGGAAAACTCAGCTTGGGAACCGACTGGTAGCCGCCTTCCGACAGCGCACGGGCGCCATAGGAAATGCGCCGCCCACCTTCGAAATAGCCGCGAATGGCCGGGTGCGTCTTGTAACGCTGGAATTCCTCATAGGGCGACAACCAGGGATTCTTGTAGTCGAGCCCGACCACCATGCCGACCGCCACCAGGTTGTTTTCCAGGTGGTAGAGGAAAGAACCGCCATAGGTATCCGAGCTCAGCGGCCAGCCGACGGTATGCACGATCAGCCCCGGCTGGTGCTTGGCCGGATCGATCTCCCACAGCTCCTTGATGCCGATGCCGTAGGTTTGCGGATCGACGCCGTCGCGCAGATTGAACTTGCCGAACAGCTCCTTGGTCAGCGAACCGCGGCAGCCCTCGGCAAAAATCATTTGCCGGGCGTGCAGTTCCATCCCCGGCTGGAAGTTGTGGCCGGGCTGGCCATCCTTGCCGATGCCAAGGTCGCCGGTGGCGACGCCCTTGACCGAACCGTCCTCGTGATAAAGCACTTCGGCCGCCGCGAAACCGGGATAGATTTCGACCCCCAGCGCTTCGGCCTGCTCACCGAGCCAGCGACAGAGATTGCCGAGGCTGATGATGTAGTTGCCATGGTTGCCCATCTGCGGCGGCGTCGGCAGTTTGTGAGCGCCCGCTTCGGTCAGAAACAGCAGCTTGTCTTCACCGGCCGGCGTATTGAGCGGCGCGCCGCGTTCCTGCCAGTCGGGAAAAAGTTCGGCCAGGGCATGCGGTTCGAGCACGGCACCCGACAAAATATGAGCGCCGATTTCCGAGCCTTTTTCGAGCAGGCAAACCGAGATTTCCTTGCCGCCCTGCTCGGCCAGTTGCTTGATGCGGATCGCCGCCGACAACCCCGAAGGGCCGCCGCCGACAATCACGACATCGTATTCCATCGCATCGCGATCGGTACGCATGGTCAGGCTCAGAACAGGTTTTCAGGCAAGGCGAACACCGAGTCCGCACCACCGGTCATTTCAGCCGCGTAGGCCGCCGCGAACGGCAACTGATGCGCTGCGAAGTAGTTGGCGGTCGCCAGCTTGGCCTTGTAGAAGTCGTCGGTGCTGCCTTCGGCCAGGCGCTTGACGGCGATGGCCGCCGACTTGGCCATGAGCCAGCCGCCGACCACGATACCGGTCTGCTTGAGGAAGGGCACGGAACCGGCATGCACGGCCGCCGGGGCGCTTTCGTAATTGGCGAGAATCCAGTCGACGGCCTTCTGCTGGGCGGCGATGGCCGCCTTCAGGTGGGCGGCGATGCCGGCCAGTTGCGCATTGCCGGCCAGTTCGTCGGCCGTCGCGGTCATTTCGGCGATGAGCGCCTTCATGGCGGCGCCCGGCACCTTTTCGCGGGCCAGCTTGCGACCGACCAGGTCGTTGGCCTGGATGGCCGTCGTACCTTCGTAGATGGTCGTGATGCGCGAGTCGCGGTAATACTGCGCCGCGCCGGTTTCCTCGACGAAGCCGACGCCGCCAAACACCTGCAGTGCCGACGACGACAGCTCGACGCCCTGCTCGGTGCTCCAGCCCTTGACCACCGGGGTCAGCAGGTCGATGCGGGCCTGGGCAGCTGCATCGCCGGCATGGGCGCGGTCGATCTGGGCGGCGGCGTAATAGGCCACCGTGCGCATGGCTTCGGTGCGTGCCTTGCATTCCATGAGCAGGCGACGAACGTCCGGATGGTGCAGGATGGTCTTCTTTTCATCCGACTTGTCGCCGATGATCTTGCCCTGAACGCGTTCGCGGGCGTACCACAGCGCATGCTGGTAGGCGCGCTCGGCGATGCCGACGCCTTCGAGGCCGACATTGACGCGGGCGTGGTTCATCATCGTGAACATGTAGCCGACACCCTTGTTTTCCTCGCCGACGAGGTAGCCGATGGCGCCTTCCTTCTCGCCGTAGGACATGACGGCGGTCGGGCTGCCGTGGATGCCGAGCTTGTGTTCGATCGAGGCACAGATCAGGTCGTTGCGCGCGCCGAGCGACCCGTCGTCATTGACCAGGAATTTCGGCACGAGGAAGAGCGAGATGCCCTTCAGTCCCGGCGGTGCATCCGGCAGGCGGGCCAGCACGAGGTGAACGATGTTCTCGGCGACGTCATGCTCGCCCCAGGTGATGAAGATCTTGGTGCCGCTGACCAGGTAGCTGCCGTCGCCGACCGGCTTGGCCTTGCTGGAAATGGCCGCCAGATCGGAGCCGGCATTCGGCTCGGTCAGGTTCATGGTGCCGGTCCAGGTGCCTTCGACCATCTTCGGCAGGTATTTCTGCTTGAGTTCCTCGGAGGCATGGTGGGCGATGGCTTCGATAGCGCCGCCGGTCAGCATCGGGCACAGGCCGAAGGCCATGTTGGCGCCCTTCCACATTTCATTGACAGCCATCGAGACGACGGCCGGCAAGCCCTGGCCACCGAATTCCGGCGAGAAGGGCATGGAGTTCCAGCCGGTTTCGATGAACAGCTTGTAGGCTTCCTTGAAGCCCGGTGCCGTGGTGACGACGCCATCCTTGCAGACGTGACCGGTGCGGTCGCCGACGCGGTTGATCGGATCGAGAACGCCGGTGGCGAACTTGGAGGCTTCGTCGAGGATGGACTCGACGAGTTCGACGGAACATTCCTCGTTGCCGGGCAGGGCGCAAATTTCTTCGAGGCCGGCCACTTCGTTGAGGACGAACTGCATGTCGCGAATCGGGGCGATGTAGGTGCTCATGTACTTTCCTTTCAGTTGTCACCCCCGCACAAGCGGGGGTCCATGAATTCCCGCTTGTGCGGGAATGACGTTAGTTAGACGGCGGCGACGAGGGCCGGAATGGTTTCGAACAGGTCGGCCACGAGGCCGTAATCCGCCACCTGGAAGATGGGCGCATCCGGATCCTTGTTGATGGCGACGATGACCTTGGATTCCTTCATCCCGGCCAGATGCTGGATTGCCCCCGAGATGCCGACCGCGATGTAAAGCTGC
>JAGTRT010000062.1 GCA_018261895.1 Pseudomonadota bacterium | reverse complement strand
GGCGGTTTCGAGTTCGGCGACGCGGCCGACCGAGCGGACGCGCTCGATGGCGTTGCCGGCGATCACCGCAAGCCCTGCCGAGTCGTAGCCCCGGTATTCCAGTTTCTTCAGGCCTTCAACGAGTACCGGAACAACATTGCTGCCGGCGGCTGCTGCGACGATGCCACACATAATTAATCCTCAGATCTTGTAAAAGTCGCGATACCACGCGATGAAGCGGTTGACGCCTTCCTGGACCGGCGTGCCGGGGACGAAGCCGACCCAGTCGTTGAGCAGGTCGGTGTTGGCATAGGTCGCCGGAACATCGCCATCCTGCAGTGGCAGAAGGCGCTTTTCCGCTGTCATGCCGAGCGCCTTCTCGATGGCGCCGATGAAGTCGAGCAACTGCACCGGGTTGTTGTTACCGATGTTGAAGACGCGGTAGGGCGCATTGCTCGTTGCCGGGTCGGCGGCGATGGCATCGTAATCGGGGTTGGCTGCGGCATTCTTGTCGAGCACGCGGATGACGCCCTCGACGATGTCGTCGACATAGGTGAAATCGCGCTGCATGTTGCCGTAGTTGAAAACGTCGATCGGACGCCCTTCCAGGATAGCCTTGGTGAACAGGAAGAGCGCCATGTCCGGCCGGCCCCAGGGGCCATAGACGGTAAAGAAGCGCAGGCCGGTCGTCGGCAGACCGTAGAGATGGCTGTAGGTGTGCGCCATAAGCTCGTTGGCCTTCTTGGTCGCGGCATACAGGCTGACCGGGTGATCGACGCTGTCGTGTTCGGAGAACGGCATTTTCGTATTGCCGCCGTAGACGCTGGAGCTGGAGGCGTAAACCAGATGCTGCACCTTGTTGTGGCGGCAGCCCTCGAGAATGTTCGTGAAGCCGACCAGGTTGCTCTCGATGTAGGCGTGAGGATTCTGCAGCGAATAACGGACACCGGCCTGAGCGGCAAGGTGGATGACCTTGTCGAATTTTTCCTCGGCGAACAGCTTGTCCATGCCGGCTCGGTCGGCGACGTCGAGTTTGACGAAGCGGAAGCCGGGCAGCGCGGTGAGCCGCTTCAGCCGGTTTTCCTTGAGCGAGACCTCGTAGTAATCGTTCAGATTGTCCAGGCCGACCACCTCGTCGCCCCGTGCCAGCAGGCGCAGGGAAGTGGTCATGCCGATGAATCCGGCGGCGCCGGTGACGAGAATTTTCACGGTTTTGCCCAGAAAAATAGTTGGAGAATTTTATCGCAGTGCAGCATCAAATTTATGACACCGGTGCATATTCAGTTGCAAGTTTGCAATCAAAAGCGGCAGACGCCCGCCGGCATTTATAATTGCGGCTTCAAAAGTCGTGATTTTATCCGTCGATGCGCATCCTGATCGTGAAAACTTCCTCGCTCGGCGACGTTATCCATAACCTGCCGGTGGTCAGTGATATCCGGCGGCATTTTCCGATGGCAGTGGTGGACTGGTGCGTGGAAGAAAGCTTTGCCGCCATCCCGCCCCTGCATCCCGGGGTTGGCAAGATCATTCCGGTCGCTGTCCGGCGATGGCGCAAGCATCTCGCCACGGGGGCCACCTGGCGGGAAATGGCGGCGTTTCGGCGAAACCTGCAGGCAGATGCCTATGACGCCGTGATCGATACCCAGGGTCTGGTCAAGAGTGCGTTGATGGCCCGCCAGGCGCGTGGTCCTTCCCTTGGTTACGCGGCTGATTCGGCGCGCGAACCGCTGGCAGCCCGCTTCTATGAACGGAATTTCAGCGTCGCGCGCGAATTGCACGCCGTCGTGCGCAATCGTCGTCTGGCTGCTGCAGCGCTGGGCTATGCGCTGGATGACGAACTCGATTACGGGATCGAAGTCGCGCCGGCCGGGTTTTCCTGGTTGCCGCACCGGCCCTATGTCGTTTTCCTGACTGCCACCAGCCGTGATGACAAGTTGTGGCCGGAGGCAAACTGGCTGGCGCTTGGCCGGCAACTCAATTCGCTCGGCATCAGCGCCGTGCTGCCCGGGGGCAGCACCGTCGAACGCGAGCGGGCCAGCCGGCTGGCCGACGGCATTCCCGGCGCCGTGGCGGCACCGGCCATGAACATCCCTGATCTGGCAGCCCTGCTGGCCGGTGGGCGGGCGGCAATCGGTGTCGATACCGGCCTGACTCACCTTGCCGTTGCGCTCAAGGTGCCGACCGTGGCGCTGTATACCGCCACCGATCCCGGTCTGACCGGCGTGCTCGGCGTCGGTTTTCACCGCAACCTCGGCGGCAAGGCACAGATTCCGTCGCCCGAGGCCGTTATGGTGGAACTGCAGGCGGCGCTGGCCTGATGGTGCGCATCCTCTATTCGAGCCTGCTCTACCTGATCACGCCGCTGATCTGGTTGCGTCTGCTCTGGCGCAGCCGAAAACAACCGGAATATCGCCAGCATTTCGGCGAACGCTATGGCTTCTATGGTCAGCAGGTGCCGGCGAAACTGATCTGGGTGCACGCCGTCTCGGTGGGCGAAACGCGTGCCGCCCAGCCGTTGATCGAAGGGCTGCTGGCGCAATGGCCAGACCATCGCATTCTGCTGACCGGCATGACGCCAACCGGGCGTGAGGCGGGGCAACAGGTCTATGGCGACAAGGTCATCCAGGCCTATCTGCCCTACGATTATCCGGGGGCGGTAGACCGGTTTTTTCGGCATTTTTCCCCGGTTTTCGGGGTGCTCATGGAAACCGAAATCTGGCCCAATCTGCTGGCCGCCGGAAAGCGTCGGCAGGTGCCCATCTTTCTCGCCAACGCCCGGCTTTCAGCGCGTTCGGCGCGTGGCTATGGTCGCTTCTCTGCGCTGGCCAGTCCGGCCTTTGCGGCGCTGACCGGCGTTGCCGCGCAGACGGCGGGGGATGCCGAGCGGATCACTGCGCTGGGGGCGAAGGTCGTCGAGGTTTGTGGCAATCTGAAATTCGATGTGACGCCGCCGGCCGACAAGATCGCGCTCGGCCAGTCCTGGCGGGAAGCCGTGGGCCCGCGTCCGGTCTGGTTGGCGGCCAGCACGCGCGAAGGCGAGGAGCCATTGGTGCTCGATGCCTGGCGCCAGCTTGCCGTGCCCGATGCCCTGCTCGTGCTGGTGCCGCGTCATCCGCAGCGTTTCGATGAAGTGGCGGGGCTTTTGCAGCAACGCGGGCTGCCCTTTGTTCGCCGCAGCCAGTCCTTGCCGCAGCACGATACGACGGTCTGGCTGGGGGACAGCATGGGCGAGATGGCGGCGTATTTTGCCATGGCTGACCTTGCCTTCATTGGCGGTAGCCTGTTGCCGCTCGGCGGGCAGAACCTCATCGAAGCGGCCGCTTGCGATTGTCCGGTGGTCGTCGGGCCGCATACCTTCAATTTCAAGCAGGCGACCGAGGATGCCATCGCCGCCGGTGCCGCGATTCGTGTCGATGACCCGGAGATGCTGGCTTTGACGGTCAACCGGATTTTTGGCCAAAAATTGAATTTGGCGGAAATGCGGGAATCGGCCGGGCGGTTCGCGCGCGCCCATCAGGGCGCGGCGAAGCGCATGCTGGCGTTTATAGCGCGCTGGCTGGATCCAGCAGGGCGTTGATCTGGGCGACGTCGTCCTCACCCAGGGCGCCGGTTGAAGCTTTCAGTCGCAGTTGCGCCATCAGCGTGTCGAGCGTTGCCTTGGCCAGGTCGCGCCGGGTGACATAAACCTGATTTTCGGCATTCAGCACGTCGATATTGATGCGTACACCCACTTCATAGCCCAGCTTGTTCGACTCCAGTGCCGACTGTGACGACACCAGCGCAGCCTTGAGCGCCTTGACCTGAGCCAGGCCGTTGGTGACGCCGAGGTAGTACTGGCGAGCCGACAGCGCGGCGCCCCGGCGCGCGCCATCGAGGGCGGATTGGGCGGCCGAGCGGTTGGCCGCGGCCTCGCGTTGGCGCGAAACGGTCAGGCCTCCCTGAAAGAGCGGAATGTTGAGCTGCAGGCCGATATTCGTGTAGTCGGTGTCGGCCAGGCCATAAGCGGCGGCAAAGGATTTTGAATGTCCCTGATTGGCGACCAGATCCAGCGTCGGATAGTGGCCGGCGCGTTGCTTGTCGACCTCGCGTGCAGCGATATCGGCATTGGCCTGCTGCACCTGCACCGCAATGCTGTCTTTTTCGGCGGCGGCGACCCACTGGTTCATGTCGCTGGGCTGCGGCATGCTCAGTTCTGCGTCCTTGCGGGTCGTCGCGAGCGGGCCGGGCATCTTGCCGATGATGGCCTGCAGCGCATGTTGCTTGACTTCGAAATCGCTCTCCGCCGCAATTTCCTGTGCCGAAGCCAGATCGAAACGCGCCAGGGCTTCGTGCGAATCGGTAATGGTCGCGGTGCCTACCTCGAAATTCTTCTTGGCCGATTCGAGTTGCTGGGCAATCGCCGTCTTGTTGGCGCGAACCGCTTTCAGGTTCTCAACTGCATAGATCGCATCGAAATAAGCCTGCGCAACCCGCAGGATCAGATCCTGGCGGGCTTGCACGAAATTGGCCTCGGCCTGGGCGACCATGATTTTCGACTGGTCGTAGGAAACCCAGTTCTGCCAGCGAAACAGCGGCTGGGAAAGGGTCAGCTGGTAGCCGTTCGAGTTGTATTGCGGTTTGGAGATGGTCGGGCCATTGTGGGCGGAGATCTCGGTCTTGTTCCATACCGTATTGCCCGACAGGCTCAGGCTGGGCAGCAGGCCGGCCAGGCCTTGCGGCGATTTTTCGCGCCCGGCGTCGAGCGTCGCGCGGGCGGCGGCGAAGGTCGGGTCGTTGTCTTGGGCGTCGCGATAGACCTGCATCAGGTCTGCGGCGTAAACGGATGTGGCCAGAAATGGAGAAACGATCAGCCAGGCGAGTTTTTTCATGCCTACCTCAATAGCGACGCATGGTGGGATCGACTTCGCAGGCCCAGGCCTCGACGCCGCCCATCAGGTTATAGACCGTGCCATACCCCTTGTGCTCAAGGAACATGGCAACCTGCATGCTTCGGCCACCATGGTGGCAGATGACGACAACGTCCTGATCGGGGTCGATTTCGGTACAACGCATCGGAACAAGGTGCATCGGGATGTTCTGTGAGCCGGCCAGATGGCAATGCTCCAGTTCCCACGGTTCGCGAACATCAAGCAGGAAGGGTTTGGGCCGATTGTCGTCGGCCAGCCACTCAGCGAGTTGTTGTGCGCGAACCTGTTGCATCAGAACGAAAAACTTTCCTTGGCGCCGAATCCGTCCAGCGGCGGCACGACGGTTTCAAAAAGATTGACCGTGTTGAACACGCCCTCGGCCGTGCAGGTGATGAGTTGCGCTTCCATGACCGGCGCTTCGCCGACCACGACCGCCAGGCGACCGCCTACACGAAGCTGCTTCAAGAGTGCATCGGGTACGGCGGGAACGGAACCCGAGACGACAATGGCATCGTAGGGGCCGCGCTGAATCCAGCCGTGGGCGCCGTCGCCGAGTTCGACGGAGACGTTCGTGACACCGGCGTTTTCAAGGTTATGCTTGGCGATGCTGACCAGCGCCGGGCGGGACTCGACCGTCACGACGTGCTCGGCGCGGGCGGCCAGCAGGGCTGCCATGTAGCCGCTACCGGTGCCGATCTCGAGCACCTTGTCGGTTTTCTGGATGCCCAGTTCCTGCAGCATCTTGGCTTCGATCTTGGGGGCCAGCATTCTCTGGCCGTTGCCCAGCGGGATTTCCATGTCGGCGAAGGCCAGGTTGCGATAGGCCGGCGGTGCGAAATCTTCGCGCTTGACGACAAAAAGGAGGTCGAGAACCTGCGGATCCAGAACATCCCAGGGACGGATCTGCTGTTCGATCATGTTAAAGCGCGCTTGCTCGATGTTCATTGGGGTCTCCGCAGACTAAATATTAGCACAAGCTAATATATTGGTTCCGACAAATCAAAATTATACCTGAGTCTTTTTTACAGGCTCGCGCAAACCCTGTCGCAGCAGGTCCATATGTATGCGCAAATATGTTTGGGGATCGCTTTCGCAGCTCTGGCAAGAATTGAGCGAGTAGCGCCAGATCAGCAGCATGAGGACCGGCGCAATGATCACGTCGATGGTGGTTTCGACGTCCATCGGGCGGAATTCCCCGCTGTCGATGCCGCGTCGCAAGGCGCTACCGACGAGTGCGCGCGCCCGACTGATCACGTTTTCGTAGTAGAAGGCAGCCAGTTCGGGGAAGTTGCGCGCTTCGGCCACCATCAGCTTGGGAATGCCGGCAAATGCAGTTTGCCCGATCTTGGTCCACCAGTTTTCAAGCAGAATGTTCAGCAACTCGAAGCTGCAACCGATATGCCTCGCCGCAATGGCTTCATTCTCGACGATGACCGGGACGATGCCTTCCTGGATCACCGCCTTGAAGAGCGCATCCTTGTTCTCGTAGTAGAGATACAGCGTGCCCTTCGAGACGCCGGCCCGGGCCGCGACATCTTCCAGTCGCGTGGCGGCAAAACCCTTTTCGACGAACAGGCCCAGCGCGGCTTCGAGCAGTTCGGAGGGGCGCGCTTCCTTGCGTCGCTTGCGGGGAGCTGGGGGCGTAGGCATGTTAAGTTAATGACTGTTTGGTCATTAACTTAACATCGGGCTACAGGGTGGTCAACGACCTTCCTTGATCAGGCGGCCGCCCAATGGCTGGATGGGCCGGGCGTTGTTTTTGTACAGGCGGCTGAAGATGGCGATCTGCTCGGGCGAAACCTGGGCCGGTTGTTTCATGACCAGCCACAGTACGCCTTCCGAGCAGGGCGGCGTGGTCAGCGAGCCCATGTAGGTGTAATAGTTGCGGGAGGCCGGCAGCAGGTTGTTCAGATCGATCTGCGCGTTGGGGGGCGCTACCGGCAGATTCTTTTCCAGAGGCATGTTGTTCCAGAGCGTCTGGATGAACGCGTTTTCCGTGCCGCGGTCCAGCAGCACGGCAACGACGGCCAGCTGGCCGTCATCGGCCTTGTGCACGAGGTGGGCGACCATGTCGAAGCGCTGCCCGTTGACCTTCTCTTCGGACGGGCGATGGAAATGGAACTGGATAAGCTCGTAGGTCTTGCCGGTCAAGGAGATCGAGTTTTCGCCGACCTCGACCTGAACCGTGTGACCGTTGTCGATGATGCGGAAGGTGGAGGGGCGGTAGCTGAACTTGATCGGCTCAAGGTCAACCTTGATGCCGTCCTTGATGTCGATCGGAGACTGGCGTTCCCCGGTGGCGCATACCTTGTTCTTCGGATCGAGTTTGGCCCAGTTCTCCGGGCCACCCATGCCTTCGTAATCCCAGTGGATATGCGCGTGCTGTTGCACGGCAGTTTCAGTGTGGGTCAGCTCCAGCATGTAGCCTTCCGATTTCGCGGCTTTCTTCGGCCGGGGGGGCGGCGCCTGGACGGTGGAATGAACAATGACGGTGGCCGCTTTCGGGGCTGCGGCCTTGGGGGCGGGCACGGGTGCCGGCGCCGGTGCGGGCGTCGGGGAGTGGCTCGGTTCCTTGGTGCCTTCCATCGCGGCCTTGAGATTCGGCCGGATTGACGGAATCGCGCCTTCCTTGATCGAGCCGGCATCCTGAGTTTCGCTGGTCTTCACGGCCGGCGGCTTCTCCGCCTTGGCCATTTCCTTCTTGAGCAGGGCATCGTTGGCAGCCTTCAGTTCACCCGCTGCCTCGTTTGCCTTCTTGGCCAGTTCGGCCTGATTTTCCTTGGGGGGGCGGCAGACTTCGCGCAAGACCTTGTCGTCCAGCGTACCGGTGCGCACGGGGAGGTCGGCGCCCTTGATGTCTTCTTCGCGAACGATCTCGTTTTCGTTCTTGCGGAAAATGCGCTTGATCGTGTTGGCGCTGCGCGTGGCGCAGTCGTAGCGGGTCACCGCTTCGATGACGCGATAGGGTGCGCCGGTCTTGCTGTCGGTGAGTTCCTTTTCCAGCACTACCCGTCCCTGGGCCTGGACGAATGTGCCGTCGCGCTTCAGGCTGGTGCGGTCGAGTTCAATGCGCTTGCCCGGTTCGGACGAAATGGTTTGCCACGTGGGCGCCGCGGTGGCGGCCCAGGGCAGGGCGGCCAGCAGGCTGGCGATCAACAGTAGGCGCATGTTGCTTCCCTCTTTTCTCTTTGAATTCTGGCGCTTGTCGACGATATTTCGGCCGGTTTCGAGAAACCTTGAGCGCGTTTTTGTCATTCCTTGCATTTTGCCTGTATTTCCAGTAACTTGCAGCCTCTCGTTAGGGGTGTCCGCCGCCATGCGGACTGAGAAAAACCCTTCGAACCTGGCCGGGTCATGCCGTCGTAGGGAAACGAACGCTTCTGTTGGAACCAGATCGCTCCTTGCCCGTCTTACCCGCTGCACCCCTGCATGGAGCTTCAATGAACGCCACCGAACAATTCCTCGCCGCCAACGCCCACGTCGACGAGGCCGCAGTCCAGCCGCTGCCCAATTCCCGGAAAATTTACGTCGAAGGCTCGCGCCCCGATATCCGCGTGCCGATGCGCGAAATCTCTCAGGACGACACGCCGACCGCCTTCGGTGGCGAAAAGAATCCGCCGATCTATGTTTACGATTGCTCAGGCCCGTATTCCGATCCTGCCGCCAAGATCGACATCCGTTCCGGCCTGCCGGCGCTGCGTGCCGGCTGGATCGCAGAGCGTGGCGATGTTGAAGAGCTGCCTGACCTGAGCTCCGAATTCGGTCGCAAGCGGGCGGCTGACAAGTCGCTTGATGAACTGCGCTTCCCCGGATTGCACCGTAAGCCGTTGCGCGCCAAGGCCGGCAATAACGTCTCGCAGATGCACTACGCCCGCCAGGGCATCATCACGCCGGAGATGGAATACGTCGCCATCCGCGAAAACAACAACCGCCGCGCCTACATGGAAAGCCTGAAGAATACGGGCCCGATGGGCGAGAAGATGGCCAAGTTGCTCGGCCGCCAGCACCCCGGCCAGAACTTTGGCGCCAGCATCCCGGAAGAAATCACCCCGGAATTCGTGCGCAGCGAAATCGCCCGCGGCCGCGCCATCATCCCCAATAACATCAACCACCCGGAAAGCGAGCCGATGATCATCGGCCGCAACTTCCTGACCAAGATCAACGCCAATATCGGCAACTCGGCGCTCGGCTCCAGCATTCAGGAAGAAGTCGAGAAAATGACCTGGTCGATCCGCTGGGGCGGCGACACGGTGATGGA
>JAGTRT010000043.1 GCA_018261895.1 Pseudomonadota bacterium | reverse complement strand
GGCATCCTGCCGCACCGCGAATCGCTCGATCCGGTCAAGTTGCAGGAAGAGCGGCGGCTCATGTACGTCGGCATCACCCGCGCCCAGCACTCGCTGCATCTTTCCTACTGCGAGCGCCGCAAACAGGCGCGCGAGTTCGTCCCTGCTGAGCCGTCGCGCTTCATCGATGAAATGGGCAAGGAAGACATCCGCTTCTCCGGCGGCAAGCAGGCGGCCGAGCCCGACAAGGCCACGAGCAGCGCCCGTCTCGACGCCATGAAGGCCATGCTCGCCGGAAACAAGCGCTAACGGCTTGGTCACACCGCGTTACAGCGGGTTACCTTCTTTCTGACATCCGGGTTGTAACCAGCCGCGTTATTCGGCACAAGGCAGCGCGATTTCGCAAAGCCGGATCAAAAAAACCGAATCAACAACACTGGAGAATCAAAATGACCAAACAACTCGTCGCCATCATCCTTGCTACCGCTTTTGGCGTTGCCCACGCTGCCGATGTCAAACCGGCTGCTGCCGAAGCCAAGGCCGCCGCTGCACCCGTTGCAGCCACCGTCAAGGCCGAGGCCCCGAAGGTGGCCGAAGCAGTCAAGGCACCGGAAGCCAAGCCGGCTGCTGTTGCCCCGGAGGTGAAGGCGGATGCGACGACACCTGCTGCCAAGCCGGCGGCCAAGGTCAAGAAGGCGAAGAAGGCCGCCAAGCCTGTCGCACCGGCTGCTGCGCCGGAGGCAGCGAAAGCTCCGGAAGCTGCCAAGAAATAAGCAAGCGTTTTCCGGAAGTCAGGCGCAGCCCTCCAAAAGCTGTGCTGACCAGGGCGCCCGCAGAGGCGCCCTTTTTTGCGTCTACCGGACAGGCAATAAAAAAGGGAGGCCGCAGCCTCCCTTCGTCTGGATCGCTCAGGCTTACTTGGCCTTGCCGATCACATATTCGACAACGCCCTTGATTTCCTCGTCGGACAGCGTTGCGCCACCCTTCGGCGGCATGGCGTTCTTGCCGTTGGTCACGCTCTTGATCAGCGCATCCTTGCCTTGGGCTAGGCGGGGCGCCCAGGCACCCTTGTCGTCGATCTTCGGAGCGCCGGCAGCGCCGGTGTTGTGGCAAGCGCCGCAGACCGTGTTGTAGATGGTTGCGCCATCGCGCGGGCCGGTGGCGGCAGCCGGGGCGGCCTTGGCCAATTCGAATTTGGCAACCGGCTGAATGCGGATGTCGGCTTCGTCAGCAGCGTTGCCGGTGGTTGCCGTCGAACCGCCCTTGTTGGCGGTCAGCGGATAAATGATGGCAATCAGGATGGCTGCGACAACGATCGTCGCCCACATGATGCCCTTGGAAGAATGTTGCTCGGCCATGCTCAAGACCCCAGTGCAATGTTAAAAAACCACCATTATAACGGCGCCCTGCCGAGGCTGAGCAAAAAAAACCCCGCCAGTGGCGGGGTGGAAAGTTCTCGAAAGGGGGAATTTCGAGAGGAGGGGTTCAATGCACAATTGCAGTGTAGCCATCCGCAGCCCCGGGGTCTGTCGTTCTTTCGTAGCTTTCTGTAACCAAATGTGGTCGTGCTAAATTGGTGCGCTGCACAAGTCCATTTCAGGGCGTAAAAAAGGCACGAATGCACCTTGTGCAGGTGCGTTCGTGCCGTTTGCCCTGATGGCAGATTGTCTGCGTTTCAGCTCTCGATACGGCAGATCTCGACAGCGCTTTGCGGTACCTGGTAGTCGGTGGCCAGTTGGTTCAAAGCTGTGGTTTCAATGGATTCGCCTTCGTTGACGACGAAGTGACGGGCGCCGGCGAAATCCTGCGGGATGCCGGCGCGATCCTGCGTGATGCGGTAATGAATCTTGACGTTCATGGCTGTTCTCGATTTATGGCTAATTTTATTCCTGCAGCCCGAGTATAGCGCTAAATTGCTGCGGCGCAATATCGGATTTCCACAGTGTTGGGAAACTGTTTCGTCAGGCTGCCCTGCATCAAGAACCAAGGTCGCGCTGATTACCCGGAGAGAATTGGGTGAAAATGCGCCGGATGCGCGCGCCGGCGTAGTGTTGTACGCTGTCTGACCAATGAGGATTCATTGTGTACAAGGGTTGAGCGTATGTCCGAACTGGAACAACTTGCCGAACGTCTTGGCGTGCTTTTGCTCGAGCGCGGAGAGTGGCTCGCCGCGGCCGAATCCTGTACTGGAGGTTGGCTGGCGCAGTCGGTAACGGCCATCGCCGGGAGTTCGACCTGGTTTGACCGTGGCTTCGTCACCTACTCGAACGAGGCCAAGGTTGATATGCTGGGCGTGCCCGCAAGTACGCTGGAAAAACATGGGGCGGTATCGGAGGCGGTGGCAAGAGCCATGGCCCAGGGCGTTCTGGCGCATAGCCGGGCGGACTGGGCGGTGGCGATTACCGGCATAGCCGGGCCCGGCGGCGGTTCCCCGGTGAAGCCGGTGGGGACGGTTTGTTTTGCCTGGGCGGGTAAGGATGGTGGTTGCGAGGCGCAGACCCGGCATTTTAGCGGTGATCGCAGGGCGGTACGCGAGCAGTCGGTACACCACGCGCTGGCGGGGTTGATCGAAAGGGTGCAATTGGCGACCTATACTGCTTGAGGGTGTGCGGGTTTTCCGGGATACTGGTGCAAGTTTCAAAATCAGTAAAAATATCAACAGGGGTCGGGCGGGTGATGCAATGCGCCACGTTGAACTGAATATCGAATCCATTGAGCAGTCGCTGAATGCGTGGTCCCCCGCACAAGCCGGGGCTGGCGTGGTGGCCTTGTTGCCGGAGGCTGAAAAAGACCGGCTTCCTATCTTGCAGTCAGCCTGTCGGCAACGCGGCCTGGCATTGGCCGGCGGGATATTCCCGGCGCTGGTCGATGATGGCCATTTCCTGACGCATGGGGCCTGGCTGTTGTGTTTCGACCGGATGCCGCCGCATTTCCTTGTGCCGTCATTGAATGCGGATGGCCATGCTGTCGGGACCATCGTTGCAGCCGTGCGCGAGTCCTTGAAGGCCGAAGCGACGGGGGCGGCGAAGCCAACCCTGTTTCTGTTTTTCGATAGCATGGTGCCCAACATCGCCAGTATTCTGGACGGGCTGTACCTGGAATTGGCCAATCGCTTCGAATATGGCGGCGTGAATGCCGGCAGCGAGACCTTCCAGCCCATGCCCTGCCTGTTTGATGAAACGCAGGTCGTCGGTGATGGCGTACTCGGCTTGCTGTTGCCGGGGAGCATGTCCCCGCTGCTGGAACATGGTTTTCTCCAGCCGCCGCACGCCATGAGCGCGACATCGACCGAGGGCAATCGCATTGCCATGATCGACTGGCGCCCTGCTTTCGATGTCTATCAGGAAATCATCAAGGCGCAATATGGCATCGATCTGACGCGCGAGAACTTCTACGAGTACGCCGTTCACTTCCCGTTCGGTATCGTGCGGGCGAATAGCGAGGTCGTCGTGCGCATTCCGGTGGCCGTCACCGATGACGGTTCGCTCTTCTGTGTCGGAGAAATTCCGGAAAACGCGATGCTGGTCCTGCTGGAAGCGCCGAAGGCCGGTGCGAACGGGTGTGTCGCTCGCCTTTCAGGTCGCCTCGGCGAGGTGCATGGCTCGCAACAGGGGGCGCAGCTCGTGACTTTTTACTGCGCCGGTCGGCGCATGCATCTCGGGTCGGACGCCGAACAGGAGCTGGCCGAATTGCAGGCGGATACCGGGGTGGCCAGGATGGCGGGTGCCTTGTCGCTGGGCGAAATCGGCAGCACGGTGCGCTGGGGTTATCCGATGTTCCATAACGCGACACTTGTCTGTTCGCCGTGGCCGATGAGATGAACCGCGAACTGGTTCTGAGCGTGCTGTACGACCTGTCGCTGACCATCGGCGGCGAGGTCAGTGTCGACAGCTTGCTCAGGAAGACCTTGCAGCGGCTTTTGTTTCATACCTCGTTCCCGGCGGGGGTGGTGCTGTCCGACCCGAGCGCGAGCGCACAGGGGGTGTCGGTCACGCTGGCTTCGTCGGTGGGTGACTATCTTCTGGCCGAACGCCACGGAACGACCTTCGAACTGCCGCCGGGGCTGCTCTCCAAGTCGGTTTGCCTGATCGACAATGCGCCGGCGCTACTGGCTTTTTCGCTCGATCAGCCATACAGCCATTGTCTCTGCCTGCCGGTCGATGCATGCTACACGGTTCTGCTCTTGTCGCCCGGCGCGCCGGCGTCGGCGTTGCCGTTGACGCAGATTTTCCAGCCGGTGCTGGCCAATCTGGCCAAGGCTATCGGTCTTTGTCGCAATAGCGAGCAATTGAGCCGGGCGTTGGCCAACGACCGCGACGATGCCCGGGCCGAGCTGGCCGTTGCACTGGCCCAGAGCGAGCGCGAACGGGCGTTTCTGGACACCCTCTACGACACGATTCCCGACCTGGCGTGGGTGAAGGACCCAAACGGGGTCTATCTATCCTGCAACCCGATGTTTTCGCGCCTTTATAACGCGAGCGAGCACGACATCGTCGGGCGTACCGACGAGGATTTTGTCAGCAAGGAACTGGCCGACTTTTTCCGCGAGAATGATCGCGCCGCCGCCGAAGCGGGCGGGCCGACCATCAACGAGGAATGGCTTACCTTTGCCGATAACGGTTACCAGGGGCTGTACGAGACGATCAAGACGCCCATGCGGGACAAGGACGGCTATCTGATCGGCGTGCTCGGGGTGGCGCGCGAGATTACCGAGCATCGGCGCGTCGAGGAGGCATTGCGGCTCAGCGAAGCGGAACTGGAGCAGCATCGACGCCATCTGGAGGCGAAGGTGGCCGAGCGCACCCGGGATCTGGCCAATGCCAATGCCCGTCTGGAACAGATCCAGTTTGCGATGGACCGGGTCGGGATCGGCATTCATTGGGTCGATGCCGAGGGGCAATTTGTCTATGTCAATCACGTTGCTGCGGCAATGCTCGGCTATTCGGTCGAGGAGATGCTCAAACTCAAGGTGGCAGATATCGATCCGGCGTTCGGGAAGGGCGACTTTGGCGATTTGACAGCGGGCATCCGCGAGGCCGGTTGTGTAAGCCTGGACAGCGCGCAGCGTCATCGTGACGGCCACCTGATCCCGGTCAACGTGAATATTTATTTCCGCCCTGCCCTGGATGCAGAACCTGCCCGCTACATTTCTTTCGTGGCCGACATCACGGAGCGCAAGCGCGCGGAAAAGGCCTTGCGCGAAGCGAAGGAGCTTGCCGAGTCGTCAACGCGGGCGAAGAGTGCGTTCCTGGCCAACATGAGCCACGAGATCCGGACGCCGATGAACGCGATTCTGGGCTCGGTATACGTCATGCGGCGGACCGGGGTGGATTCTGGGCTGAGTGAATCCCTGAATCGCATCGAGGCCTCCGGTCAGCATTTGCTGTCGATCATCGACGACATTCTCGACCTCTCCAAGATCGAAGCCGACAAGCTGCTTCTCGAAGAGTCGCCACTCATGCTGCCACGGCTGGCCAACGAGGTGGTCGAGATGCTGTCCGGTCGGGCGCGCGAAAAGGGGCTCGAACTGCGCGTCGAGTCGATGGACCTGCCGGACGGGCTGCTGGGTGATGCGACGCGTCTCCGGCAGGCCTTGCTCAATTACATCAATAACGCCATCAAGTTTACGGACACCGGTTCGATTGCCCTGCGCGGCAAGGTGCTCGAAGACAATGCGGAGAGCGTGCTGATTCGCCTGGAGGTAGCGGACACCGGCATCGGCATCGAGGCGGAAGCCCTGGCCCGCCTGTTCTCGCCTTTTGAACAGGCCGACCCGTCGACCACCCGCAAGTATGGCGGCACGGGGCTCGGGCTGGCGATCACCAAACATCTTGCCGTCCTGATGGGCGGCGAAGCCGGGGCCCAGAGCGAACCCGGCAAGGGCAGCCTCTTCTGGATCACGGCACGCTTGCGTCGTCAGCCTGCGCCGGTGGCAGGCGTACCGGCACCGGCGCTGGGCGACGATGTCGAGGGCTTGATCAAGGCCCGCTTTGGCGGGCAGCTTGTGCTGCTCGTCGAGGACGATCCGATCAATCGCGAAGTGGCGGAGATGCTGCTCGAGGATGTCGGTCTGACCATCGACCTGGCCGAGGATGGCGAAGTCGCCCTCGACAAGGTGGCGAGCAACGATTACGCGCTGGTCCTCATGGACATGCAGATGCCGCGCATGGATGGTGTCGAGGCGACCCGGCGCATCCGGCAGCTGGCCAATCGCCAGAACCTGCCGATCCTGGCCATGACCGCCAACGCCTTCGCGGAGGATCGGGCGCTTTGCCTGGAGGCCGGGATGAACGATTTCATCACCAAACCGGTCAATCCGAGCCTCTTCTACACCGCCTTGTACCGCTGGCTGTGCGGCGCGACGCCAGGCTGAGCGATTTTCCGGTCTTTGACGGTCAACCGGAAAAAATGGCCAAAATCAAAATCCCGTTTCGGCGGCAATTTCCTTGAGCAGGGACCCCACCAGGGCGGCGGCCGGCCCCTTGGGCTGCCGATAGGCGACCCAGGTCGTGTTCTTCTCGCCGGGCAGCGTGTAAACCGAAATGGCGAACGGGCAGAGCACGATGTTGTGCGGGTCCAGCTCCATCATCTTGCGCGACAGGCCGGCCGAGCAGAATTCGATGATCTCGGCCTGATCGAAGATCCGGCGCGAAGCGCCGATGTCGGCGCCGGTGCGATCGAGCATGTCGGCGATGTGCGAGGTGTAATTGACGACCAGCCCCCGGTTTTCGATGGCCAGCACGATGGCGTCGCGCGTGTCGGCGAAATGGCCGGCCACCTTCTTGCGGACTACCCACTCCTCGGCCTGCGCGCCCAGCGCGGACAAGCAGAAGCAAATCAGAAACAGGATCCGTTGCATGGTCGCCTCGTATAAGCAAAAACTGATTGACGTATTGTAGGCGAAGCAGCGCCGGAAGGCGCAAATGCCCCGCAAAGCGTCAATCGGGCAGCGGTTCGAAGAGGGCGGCGAGGTCGTCGGTGCCGAACTTGACGTCGACCCGATAGTCGTCGGACAGGATGCCGGCGGCCAGTTCGGCCTTGCGCTCCTGCAGCGCGAGGATCTTTTCCTCGATGCTGCCGCTGACGATTAGCTTGTACACGAACACCGGCTTGTCCTGGCCGAGGCGGTGGGCGCGGTCGGTGGCCTGGTTCTCGACGGCCGGGTTCCACCAAGGATCGTAGTGGATCACCGTGTCGGCCGCCGTCAGGTTGAGGCCGACGCCGCCGGCCTTCAGGCTGATCAGGAAAATTGGCACTTCGCCGTCCTGGAAGCGGCGGATCGGCACTTCGCGGTCGACGGTATCGCCGGTCAGCGTCACGTAGGCAATACCCATCTTGTCCAGCTCGTGCTCGATGAGGGCCAGCATGCTGGTGAATTGCGAGAAAACCAGCACCTTGCGGCCCTCGTCCACCAGTTCCGGCAGCATGGCCATGAGCAGGTCGAGCTTGGCCCGTTCCGGCACCTTGCGGGCGGCGCCGGCCTTGACCAGGCGCGGGTCGCAGCAAACCTGGCGGAGCTTGAGCAGGGCGTCGAGGATGACGATCTGGCTGCGCGCAAAGCCGCGGCTGGCGATCTCGTCTCGCACCTTGGCATCCATCGCGGCGCGCACCGTTTCGTAGAGGTCGCGCTGGGCGCCTTCGAGCTCGACGCTGCGCACGATGATGTTCTTGGGCGGCAGCTCCTGCGCGACATCCTCTTTCTTGCGGCGCAGGATGAAGGGGCGGATGCGGCGGGCGAGCAAGGTCCGCCGGCGCAGGTCGCCCTGCTTCTCGATCGGCGTCCGCCAGTGGCGCGTGAACTGCTTGCTGGTGCCGAGGAAGCCGGGCAGCAGGAAGTCGAACTGACTCCACAATTCGCCGAGATGGTTTTCCAGCGGCGTACCGGTCAGGCACAGGCGATGCCGTGCATCGATCTTGCGCACGGCCTCGGCACTCTGGCTCTGGGCGTTCTTGACCGTCTGCGCCTCGTCGAGAATGAGCAGGTGGTAACTGTGCTGCATGAGCTCGTCGGCGTCGCGCCAGAGCAGCGGATAGGTCGTCAACACCACGTCGTGCTGCATGATTTCCGGGAAGCGCACCTTGCGCTCCGGGCCGTGCAGCGACAGCACCTTGAGGTCGGGCGCGAAACGTGCCGCTTCGCTCTTCCAGTTGAAGATCAGCGACGTCGGCAGGATGATCAGGGCCGGCTTGTCGAGGCGCCCGGCTTCCTTTTCCATGAGCAGGTGGGCCAGCGTCTGCGCCGTCTTGCCGAGGCCCATGTCGTCGGCCAGGATGCCCGACAGGTCGTGCTCGCGCAGGAACTGCAGCCAGGCCAGGCCTTCCTTCTGGTAGGGGCGCAGATCCAGCTTGAAGCCGGCCGGCGGTTCGACGTCGGCGATCCCCTGTGCCTTGAGGAGGCGCTCGGCCAAGGCCATGATGTCGCTCTGGCCGCGGAACTGCCAGCGGCTGATGTCGGAAAGCTCGGCCAGACGCGGCGCGTCGAAGCGCGACAGGCGCAACGTGTTACCGCCGCCAAAACCGTCGAACAGGTCGATCAGCGTCGCGGCCAGCGGCTTGAGACGACCGGCCGGGACGCGCAGGCGCTTGCCGCGAGCCGTGTAGAGATCGATGCCTTCGTCGTCCGGGACGCGCTCCAGTTCGGCCGCTTCCAGCCAGCGCGGGTCGCTGCGGAACAGGTTGGCGAGCAGCGGTGCCAGCGGCAGGCGTTCGCCTTCGACCATGACACCCATGTCGAGGTTGAACCAGCCGTTGTCGGCTTCGTAAAGCTCGGCTTCCCAGCCATCGACTTCGATGACGTGATGGCGGAAATCCTCCGGGAATTCGATCTGCCATCCGGCTTCCTTCAGGCGCAGGAAGCCTTCCTGCATGAAAGGCACCCAGTTCGCCTCTTCGGCCAAACCGTAGATGCCTTCCGGCGGGCTGCCGAAGGTGTGCAGGGTATGCCCCGGAATTTTCTGCAATCCGCAGGTTTCCAGCGCGGCCAGGGCTTTTGCCTCGTCATCGGGGCGCCGTGCCAGCCGGATGGTTTCGCCTTCCGGCAGGGTGATGAACTCGCTCTTATCTTCCGGGCGGATGTCGGCGTCGCCATAGCGGAATACGATCTTGGCCACGTCGAACGGACCGCCACCGAAATTGGGCGGATAGTTGCGCCAACCCCGATGGCCATGCGTGTGCAGGGTTTCCAGTTGCAGGATGGGCTGCAGCGGGGTGCTGATGAGGCGCAGCCGGGCACCGGCATCCGAGCCGGGCAGGGGCAGGTCGGTGGCCAGTTCGGACAGGGCTTCGGCGACGAGCGCGGCTTCTGTCGCCGACAGTGGCGGCAGCGAGAACAGGCGATTGACGACGTCCGGGTTGCCGGTCACTTCCAGCGCGCCAGCCTCGCCCTCGGCCAGATCGATGTACCAGGGCGGATCGACGGCGACGATCATTTCGGCCGACGGCTCGGGTTTCAGGTGCGGCCGCTGGAAGCCCATGCCATCCACCTGCCAGCCAATGCTGGCCGGTCGGGTCGGGCCGGCATTGAGCGGCAGGCCGAGATCGTCCTCGGGGTAAAGCCGGTGGCTGGCCGCCATGCGCTGCAGGATTTCGGCGCCGTGCTTGGGGCCCAGGCCAAAGGCGCGCAGCCCGGTTTCGTGGCCGCGGTCGGCCCAGATCAGGCGCAGGATGCCAAGGTCTTCTTCATTGACGAATTGCGGCGGCGTGACCAGCGCACGGTCGACCTTCCACCATTCCTCGGCATTTTCCGGGTATTTCCCCTTGCGGATTTCGACACCGAACTGACGCTTGTCGGCCGTCCATTTCAGGATGTAGAAAAGCTGCTGGCGGGCAGTGGCCGGCCGGGCCTTCTTCTTGGCGACGGCCACCGAGACGCGGCGCAGGTCCTCAATCCACGACAGTGCACTGCCGCTGACCCGTTCTTTCGGATTGCGTTCCTCGATGGCCTTGAGCAGCATGGCGGCAACGTGCTTGCAATGCTTGCCGGCGGGGCAAGTGCAGCGACTGACGACAGTCATTTCGCCGCTCTGCGCCTGGCTCAGATAGGCCTGCGCCTTGTAGGGTTCGCTGGCCGAGCCGGGTACCAGGGCGCTGATCTGGCTGCCGTTGATCTCCAGGTCGCGTACCAGATCGACGTAGGGGCGGGCCTTGGTGATGTCTCGCGTTGCAAACCAGTCGGCGACGTTGTCTTCAGTGAAGGTGGTGAGGTTGACTACGGCCATCGGCGGTCAGGAAAGCAGCGCGCCGACGAGCAGGGCGAGCAGGAGGGCAATGATGGCCAGCCAGCGGTTTTGCTGTTGCTGGGCGGCGATCAGGCGATCGAGCTGCGGTTGCAGATCGGTCGAAGCAGGTTGGGACAGCGCGGTATGCACGAGACGGGGTAATTGCGGAATGGTGCGCGCGAGATAAGGCGCTTCCTGTTTGAAGGTGCGGACCAATCCTCGCCAACCCACCTGCTCGCTCATCCAGCGTTCGAGGAAGGGCTTGGCGGTTTTCCAGAGATCGAGTTCCGGGTCGAGCTGACGGCCCAGTCCTTCGATATTGAGCAGGGTCTTTTGCAGCATGACCAGTTGCGGCTGGATTTCGACATTGAAGCGGCGCGATGTCTGGAACAGGCGGAGCAGCACTTTGCCGAAGGAGATGTCCTTGAGCGGCCGGTCGAAAATGGGTTCGCAGACAGCACGGATGGCCGCCTCGAACTCGTCGACCCGGGTGTCTTTCGGCGCCCAGCCCGATTCGATGTGGGCTTCTGCGACGCGCTTGTAGTCGCGGCGGAAGAAAGCCAGGAAATTCTGGGCGAGGTAGTTCTTGTCGGAGTCGGTGAGTGTGCCGACGATGCCGAAATCGAGGGCGATATAGCGACCGTCGGGGGCGACGAAAATATTGCCCGGGTGCATGTCGGCGTGGAAGAATCCGTCGCGGAAAACCTGAGTGAAAAAGATTTCGACGCCGGCCGCCGAGAGTTTGGACAGGTCGATGCCGTCGGCGCGCAGCCTGTCGGTTTGCGAAATCGGCACGCCCTTCATGCGTTCCATGACCATGACGGTCGAGGTGCAGAAATCCCAGTGGATTTCCGGAACAATCAGCAGCTTGGAGTCGATGAAATTGCGGCGCAGTTGCGAAGCGTTGGCCGCTTCGCGCATGAGGTCGAGCTCGTCGCGCAAATACTTGGCGAATTCGGCGACGACTTCGCGTGGTTTCAGGCGCTTGCCATCGGCCCAGACCTTTTCCAGCACCATCGCCAGGTTGTCCATCAAGGCCAGGTCGTGCTCGATGACCGACAGCATGTTGGGGCGCAGGACCTTGACGGCCACTTCATGGCCGCCGTCCTCGCTGCGCAGGCGGGCGAAATGCACCTGGGCGATGGAAGCGGAGGCGATGGGGGTTGGGTCGAATTCGGCGAAGACCTCGCTGGCCGGGCGGCCATAAGCCTTTTCGATCTCGGCCAGCGCCTGGTCGGAGGCGAAAGGCGGGACGCGATCCTGCAGCTTGGCCAGTTCGTCGGCGATATCCATCGGCATGAGGTCGCGACGGGTCGACAGAACCTGCCCGAACTTGACGAAGATGGGGCCGAGCGACTCGAGGGCGAGGCGCAAGCGAACGGCGCGGGGCGTCGACAGGTCGCGCCAAAATTGCAGTGCGTTGGACAGCCGGACCAGGCGACCGCTAGGCTCGTGTTCGAGCACCATTTCGTCGAGGCCGAAACGGCTGGCGACGGAGGCGATCTTGAGCAGACGAAGGAGACGCATGGGGCTGTGAACGCCGGAACCGGGTGAAATGGCTAAACAGGCATGTTAACACGCCTACGGCGGTTGCGCCCCCGATGATTTGTGATGGATCAAGTCTGCTCAGCGCGCGAACAATCTTGCAAGTTCGCCCTTTCAGTGCGATAAACTTGCAGTGAGAGCCTGCCAGTGTCATACCTGGTGACCAGAGTCTATCGAAGCGTCAATGAACGAATCGAAACATCCTTCCGATATTGCCCGCGAAGCGCTCAAGCGCCTTGCGGCGGGACAGTTGCCGCCGACGCCGGCCAACTATCAGGCTTGCTACAACGAAATTGCCAATCTCCCCAATTTGCCAGTCTTTCCCGATCAGCAGTTGCGGGAGTTGCTGGTCGAGCTGCCCGCCAGGAACGAGGCGCAGGAGGCGCATCTGGACCGCCTGTCCTCAGCCATCGCGCGGCGAAGCTGGCAGGGCGTTCGCGAATCGCTGGCGGCATTCGCGCTGGCCGGGGAAACAAAATCGCCCGAGGAAGTCGCCGCCTGCGTGGCGACGACCTTGCCCGGCGAGTTCGCGCGCAAACTGACCCGATTCGTCGAGAGCGTGCTGCCGGCCCTCGGCGAAGACAACGGGCGCATCTCCTGCGTGGTGGACGAGTTGCTGGGCTTGCTCAAGCAGCCGCTGGTCGATATCGCGCAGGTCCAGTCGATATTGGGCAGCCTGGCCCATCAGGCTGTCTTCGCGGCGGAAGAGCAGGTCGAGATCAAGAATTCGCTGCTCAAGCTGCTGCATCTGATCATCCAGAATATCGGCGAGCTGAGTTCCGACGACAGTTGGCTTAAGGGGCAGATCGACGGCCTGCTGGCCAGTGTGGCACCTCCGCTGACCTTGCGTCATCTCGACGAGATGGAACGGCGACTGCGCGATGTCATGGAGAAGCAGGGACGGGCCAAGTCGCGGGCTGTCGAGGCGCAGGAAGAGATGCGCCAGATGCTGGCCGAGTTCATCGATCGTTTGGGGTCGATGAATCGCTCCAGTTCCGAATTCGAGGTGCGGATCGAAGAAACTGCGCGCAAGATCGAGAAACTGGACAGCCTCGAAGGCTTGAAACCGCTGCTCAACGATGTCATTTCGGCCACCCATGCGATGGCCGAGGAGACCGCGCAATCGCGCGAGCAGTTGAAGCATTTGCAGGACAAGGTGCTGGTGACCGAAGCCGAGTTGATGCAGTTGCATCAGGAACTGGACAATGCCAGCGCGCTTGCCCGCCATGACCCACTGACTGATGCCTTGAATCGCAAGGGGCTCGAAGAGGCCATGGAGCGCGAAATTTCGAGCATGCGGCGTCAGGATTCGCCCTTGTCGGTCAGCATGCTCGACATCGACAACTTCAAGCGCCTGAACGACCGCCTTGGCCACGAGGCCGGCGATCGTGCGCTGGTCCATCTGGCCGATGTGGCGCGGCGGAACATGCGTCCGAGCGATACGCTGGCGCGCTATGGCGGCGAGGAGTTCGTCGTTCTGATGCCGGACACCCGGCTGGAGCAGGGCATCGAAGCCATGACCCGTCTGCAGCGCGAATTGACCAAGGCCATCTACATGGCCGGCAGCGAGAAAATCCTGATCACCTTCAGCGCCGGCGTCGCCCAGTTGGGGGCAGAGGAAACCGGGACCGACGCCATTCGCCGTGCCGACCAGGCCATGTATCTCGCCAAGCGGGCGGGCAAGAACCGCGTGATGGGCGGCTGAAAGCCGTCTTCAATGGCTGTCAGTCAGGGATTTTCGCCAGTCGCCGATCCGTCGGCGCGCGTGCTCGTATTGGGCAGCTTGCCGGGCAAGGCTTCCCTGGCGGCGCAGGCCTATTACGCCAATCGGCAAAACGCCTTCTGGCGGATCATGGGTGACCTGTTTGGCGCCGTTCCCGATCTGCCTTATGAGAAACGCCTGGAAAAGCTGAAGGCGGCGGGTGTCGCCTTGTGGGACGTCATCGCTGCGGGTGAGCGGCCGGGCAGCCTTGATGCGGACATCGTCAGGACGTCCATCTGCATAAATGATTTTTCGGCTTTTTTTGCCGTACACCGTGAGATTCGTGCTGTTTGCTTCAACGGTGCGGCCGCCGAGGCCATGTTTCGTCGCCATGTGCTGCCAATGCTTCAGGGAATGGACGTGCAATTCATTCGTTTGCCGTCGACCAGTCCGGCCCATGCCGGCATTCGCTACGAAGAGAAGCTCGCTGCCTGGTCGGTGCTTGTCGCGTTGCTCAGGAATTAGTCGTCTGCGGCGTATAATCGCGTTTTTGCATTTTTGCGCTACGAATCAATGACCCTAGACGTCAAGACCCAGCTGACCGAGCTCCTGCAACAGGCGCTGGCCAGCGTTGCACCGACTGCAATCGATACGCCCATTCACCTGGAACGCCCGCGTGACCCGACGCACGGCGATTTCGCGACCAATCTGGCCATGCAACTGGCCAAGGCGCTGAAAAAGAATCCCCGCGAAATTGCCCAGCAACTGGTGAACGAACTGCCGGTTTCGGCCTTGGTGACGAGTGCAGAGGTGGCGGGAGCTGGTTTCATCAATTTCCGCCTCGATTCGGGCGCCAAGACCAACGTGGTCAAGGCTGTCCTGGCCGAAGGCGAGAACTTCGGACGCTCGACGCTCGGGGGCTGGCAGAAGGTTCAGGTCGAATTCGTGTCGGCCAATCCGACCGGGCCCTTGCATGTCGGGCATGGTCGGGGCGCCGCTTACGGCGCCTCCTTGTCCAGCCTGCTGACCTTCGCCGGCTGGGATGTGACGCGCGAGTACTACGTCAATGACGCCGGGCGCCAGATGGATATCCTGGGCTTGTCGACCTGGTTGCGTTACCTCGACCAGCATGGTGTTTCCGTGCCCTTCCCGCCGAATGCGTATCAGGGTGCTTATGTGCGCGACATGGCGGCCCAGCTCAAGCATGCCCATGGCGACAAGTATGTCCGCCAGGGCGACGCCGTCTTGCACGGTACGCCGGGCTTGCCCGAAGCAGACCGCTCTGACGACGAGGCCAAGCAGCAGCGCGAATCGCATCTCGACGCGCTGATCGCCCGCGCCAAGGAATTGCTCGGTCCCGACTGGGCCTATGTGCATCAGCATGCGCTGTCCGAGCAGTTGGCGGATTGCCGCGACGATCTGGAGCAGTTCGGTGTCCATTTCGACGTCTGGTTCTCCGAGAAAGCGCTCTACGACACCGGTCTGGTCGCGCGTTGCGTCGATCTGCTGGAGAAAAAGGGCCATCTCTACGTTCAGAACGGCGCCCGCTGGTTCAAATCGACAACCTTTGGCGACGAGAAGGACCGCGTCGTCCAGCGCGAAAACGGTCTTTACACCTATTTCGCTTCCGATATTGCCTACCACCTGAACAAGTTCGAACGCGGTTTCGACAAGGTCATCAACATCTGGGGCGCCGACCACCACGGCTACATCCCGCGGGTGACCGGCGCGATCAAGGCACTGGATCTTGATGCCGACAAGTTGCAGGTGGCGCTGGTGCAGTTCGCCGTGCTTTACCGCAACGGCCAGAAGGCCTCGATGTCGACCCGCTCCGGCGAGTTCGTGACCCTGCGCGAACTGCGTGGCGAAGTGGGCAACGATGCCTGCCGCTTCTTCTACGCCTTGCGCAAGTCGGACCAGCACCTCGATTTCGACCTCGACCTGGCGAAGAGCCAGACCAACGAAAACCCGGTCTATTACATTCAGTACGCCCACGCCCGCATCTGCTCGGTCGTGAATCAGTGGGCGGGCGATCTGTCGTCGCTGGTCGACGCCGACCTGTCGGTGCTCAGCCATCCGCGCGAACTGGCGATTGCCAGCAAGCTCAGCGAATTCCGCGATCTGATCGAGGGGGCTGCCCGCGAACTGGCGCCGCATCTCATCGCCTTCTACCTCAAGGATCTGGCTGGAGAATTCCACGCCTGGTACAACGCCGAGCGCATGCTGGTCGACGATGTCGTGCTGCGCGATGCCCGCGTGGCGTTGGCGGTTGCCGTGCGCCAGACCATCCGCAACGGCCTGGCCATTCTGGGTGTCAGCTGCCCGGAATCGATGTAAGGAAATACGATGAGTCGCGATATGAAGCCCCGCAAGAGTCAGCCAGCGAAAAAGAAGGCGGCTGGCGGCACGCTGGTCGGCATGTTCATTGGTCTGGTCATCGGCGTGGCGCTGGCCGCCGGTGTGGTCTGGTACCTCAACAAGTCACCGCTGCCGTTCGTCGAGAAGGTGCAGCCGCCACCCAAGGCCGACGCGGCCAACGGCAAGAATGGCGCGCCATCGCAGCCGCTGGCGCTGCCCGGCAAGCCGGGCGATCCGGTGCCCGAGAAGCGCTTCCAGTTCTACGACATCCTGCCCGGCAAGGCCGATGCGGTGCCGGACAAGGCGCCGAAGCCGGACGCCAAGAAGGAAGAGCCCAAGAAAGAGGAGAAGAAGGAAGAGTCCAAGGAATCGAAGACGCCGCTCTTCCTGCAGGCCGGATCGTTCAGTACGGCGCAGGATGCTGACAACCAAAAGGCCAAACTTGCGTTTATGGGTATAGAGGCCGTTGTCCAGCAGGTCATGATCCAGGACAAGACTTTCTACCGCGTTCGTGTGGGTCCCTACATGAAGATCGATGAATTGAACAAAGTACGTGCCGAGCTTGCCAAATCCGGCATCGAAGCTCAGCTTGCCAAATAGGAGTAGTTCATGAAGCAGTCACGTCGTCGTTTTGCCGGTTTCATTTTTGGCCTTTTTTCCGCGTTGACCGTCGCAATGCCGTCTTTTGCCCAGACGGCGGGCAAGGATTTCACGCCCGTATCGCCGGCACAGCCCACCGAGGATGCCGCAAAAATCGAAGTGCTCGAGTTCTTCAGTTACGGCTGCCCGCACTGCGCCGACTTCAATCCCGTACTGATGGCCTGGGCGGCCAAGTTGCCCAGCGACGTGGTCGTCAAGAAAGTGCCCATCACCTTCGGTCGCGCCGCCTGGGCCAATATTTCCAAGCTCTATTACACGCTGGAAATCACGGGCGACCTGGCTCGCCTTGATGCCGACGTCTTCCGCGCCATTCATGGCGAGCGCATCAATCTGTTTGACGAAAAGACGCTGACTGAATGGGTCGTCAAGAAAGGCGTCGATGCCAAGAAATTTGGCGAAGCCTTCAATTCCTTCGGTGTCATGAGCAAGGTTCGCCGTGCCGATCAGTTGGCGCAGGCCTACAAGATCAGCGGTGTGCCGGCATTGGGCGTAGATGGCAAGTACCTGATCGGCGACATGGGATTCAATGAAAAACTGGCCGTGGCCGACAAGCTGATTGCCAAGTCGCGCAGCGAGAAGTCCGGCAAGAAATAATTGACGCTCACGGTCGTCATCACGGGCGCCTCGTCGGGAATCGGCGAGGCGCTTGCCGTTTACTATGCCGCTCAGGGCGCGACGCTCGGCCTGGTGGCTCGGCGCAGCGAGTTTCTCGATGATCTCAACCGGCGTCTCGGTGGACGTCATGCCTGCTATGCGCTGGATGTCAGCGATGCACCCGCATTGCATGGGGCGGCGACCGATTTCATCGGCCGCTTTGGCGCGCCGGATATCATCATTGCCAATGCGGGCGTTTCGGCTGGAACGCTGACCGAATTCGAAGAGGATCTCGCCATTTTCCGACGGGTCATGGACACCAACGTCTTCGGCATGGCGGCGACATTCGCGCCCTTCATTCCGGCCATGAAGGGGGCCGGGAAGGGGCGGACCCAGCGCTTGGTCGGCATCGCATCGGTCGCCGGCATTCGCGGACTACCGGGCGCCGAGGCCTATTCGGCCTCGAAAGCGGCGGCGATTGCCTATCTGGAAAGCCTGCGCCTCGAAATGCGCCCTTACGGCATCAAGGTCGTGACCATTGCGCCGGGCTATATCGAGACGCCGATGACGGCGGTCAATCCCTACAAGATGCCTTTCCTGCTACCGGTCGAACAGGCCGCCGCCCGCTTTGCCGACGCCATCGAGCGGGGAAGCAGCTATACGGTGATTCCCTGGCAGATGGGTGTTGTCGCCAAAATATTGCGACTGCTGCCGAATTGGCTTTATGACCGCCTATTCACAAGCGCTCCGCGCAAGCCGCGCGGCTTGATAAAATAACCCGATGCTAGAACTCAAGATCAATGGCGATATCCGCCAGTTTTCCGACGGGCTGACCGTGAGCGGTCTGATCGATCAACTCGGCTACACCGGCAAGCGCATCGCCGTCGAACGTAACGGCGAGATCGTTCCCAAGAGCCAGCACGCCACGACGCCCCTGGCATCGGGCGACCAACTTGAAATTGTCGTCGCCGTTGGCGGCGGCTAAGGAGTCCCTCATGCATCAACTGACCATCGCCGGCAAGGCGTACCGTTCCCGCTTGCTGGTAGGTACCGGCAAATACAAGGATTTTGCCGAAACGCGCGCGGCCATCGATGCCTCTGGCTCGGAAATCGTGACCGTGGCGATTCGCCGCATGAACATTGGCCAGGACCCGAGCCAGCCCAATCTGCTTGACGCCCTGCCGCCGTCGCAATTTACCATCCTGCCCAACACGGCTGGTTGCTACACGGCGGACGACGCCGTGCGCACCCTGCGTCTGGCCCGCGAACTGCTCGACGGTCATCCGCTGTGCAAGCTCGAAGTGCTGGGCGATCCGACCAGTCTCTTTCCGAACATGCCGGAAACGCTGAAAGCCGCCGAAACGCTCGTCAAAGATGGCTTTCATGTCATGGTCTACTGCTCCGATGATCCGATTCAGGCCAAAATGCTCGAAGAAATCGGTTGTGTCGCAGTCATGCCGCTCGCCTCGCTGATCGGTTCCGGCATGGGCATCCTCAATCCGTGGAACCTGCGCCTGATCATCGACAACGCCAAGGTGCCGGTGATCGTCGATGCCGGCGTCGGCACGGCTTCCGATGCGGCCATTGCGATGGAACTGGGCTGTGATGGCGTACTGATGAACACCGCCATTGCGCACGCGAAGAACCCTGTTCTCATGGCCAGCGCCATGAAGAAAGGCGTCGAAGCGGGGCGTGAAGCCTTCCTCGCCGGCCGCATGCCGCGCAAACTCTATTCGGCCGACCCGTCGTCGCCGACTGCAGGATTGATCGGCTCATGAGCGACGCGCCACTGATTCAACCGAGCGCCGCCGAAGGCGATGGCGTCTATGCCGAGGGCCGCGAAGGCCATGGTCACATCAAGAGCTTCGTACGCCGTGCCGGCCGCATGTCCGAGGCGCAGGGGCGCTATTTCAGCGAGATGATGCCGAAGATCGGCCTGGTTTATGCCAATGCGCCGGTCGACCTGAATGCCTTTTTCGGGCGTGACAACCCGAAGGTGCTTGAAATTGGCACTGGCATGGGCGAAACCACGGCCAAGATCGCCGACGCCAACCGTGACATCGATTACCTTGGCTGCGAAGTGCACGTGCCGGGCGTGGGTGCCCTGTGCAAGCAGATCGCCGAACGCGAACTGAGCAATCTGCGCATCTGCCAGCACGATGCGGTGGAAGTCGTGCGCGACATGTTGCCGGAAGGCTCGCTCGACGGCATTCACGTTTTCTTCCCGGATCCCTGGCACAAGGCCCGCCACAACAAGCGCCGGCTGATTCAGCCCCCGTTTGTTGCGCTGCTGGCTTCGCGTCTGAAGGTGGGCGGTTATCTTCACTGCGCCACTGATTGGGAGGAGTACGCCCATCAGATGCTGGAAGTGCTTTCGGCCGAACCGACGCTGGGCAACACGGCGGAGACTTTTGCGCCGCGGCCGGACTATCGTCCGCTGACCAAATTCGAGAACCGCGGAATTCGCTTGGGTCATGGCGTTTGGGATGTTATTTTTCGAAAAAAATAGCTGGCGCAACGATGTGGCCTGAGTAAAATGGAAGTACAAAATTGTCAGAAAAAATGAGGAAATCATGAAAAAATTGAAAATCGCATCGAGTGGTTTGCTGCTTTCCATTCTGGCGTTTGCGCTCTCGACTTCTCCGGCGATGGCCGCCGATCGTTCCGGCAAGGAAGTGGTTGAGACCGTCTGCGCGGCATGCCATGCGAGCGGCAAGGACGGGGCCCCGAAAATTGGCGATCAGGCCGCCTGGGCGCAGCGCGCCTCCAAGGGCCTGGACAAGATGACACAGAACGCGATTACCGGCGTCCGCAACATGCCGGCGCATGGCGGTCAGGCTGCCCTGACCGATCTTGAAATGACCCGTGCCGTCGGTTACATGGTCAGTGGCGGCAAGGCTGCCGATGCCAAGAAAGCGGCCAAGCCGGCCAAGGTCATGACGGGTGAGCAGGTCGTCCAGGCGCGTTGCCAGGAATGCCACGCTGCCGGCAAGAACGGCGCCCCGAAGCTGGGCGACATGGATGCTTGGAAGCCGCGTCTGGCGAACGGGGTCGATCCCTTGGTCAAGTCCGCGATCGGCGGCCACAATTCGATGCCGGCCCGCGGTGGCCTGGCCAACCTCAGTGACGTGGAAATGAAGGCTGCGGTCGAATTCATGGTAAGCAAGACGGGCGGTAGCGCAGTCAAGTAAATCCGGGGGCTTCGGCCGCCCGTTGAAAAAGCCGGCATCAATTGATGCCGGCTTTTTGCTGCCTGCTAATGCGAATGCATGCTGCCGTGCTCGGTCATTTCGGGCGTCGCGGAGAGGATGTTCGGGTCAAGCATGCCGAAGATCATCGCGATGTGGGCCACGATGAGAAAAACCGCCACCCAGATGGCGTGCTGCTTGAGCTTTTGCTCTTCGCCCAGTGAGCGTCCGGCCAGTCCCAGATCGAGCAGGGCCATGCCGACCAGAGGTACGACGCACAGCATGTAGGCGCCAACGGCAATGACGTCGGCCGGGCCGCGCCACTGGCCGCTCTGGGTCAGCGGAATGGCCGCGTTCGTCAACACGTAATAGAACACGCCGATGAAGTAGATGCCACCGATTATGCTGGCGGCGCGGTTGATGCTGCGCAGGCGGCCGTGATATTCCCGGGAAAACAGGATGAACAGTTCGGTAATGGCGACCGTTTCGGCCAGAATGACCGGAACGGCCATGAACAGGATGAGGTTCCACGGCTGATTGACCGCGAGTAGTTCCATGTAATGGGTCATGGGCATGATGATTCTCCAATGCAATAGGTTTCTCCGCGCAGGCAGGCGCCGCGCGGAAGGACTTTGATCAGGGAGAATCAGCGGATCGGGGGCGGGTGATCCGGGGGGGCCGCGCCGCTGATGGCCAGCGACAGTAGCGTGGGGGCCAGAACAGGGAAGCGCGAGGTGTCGGCGAGGCTGATGGCAGAGGTGAGTGCTGGCGAGGTGCCGAGGTCGCATGCGATCTGGCAGGCCTTGTCGTCGGGTTGATGATGCGGCTGGAGCGTCGGCATCGCCTGATTGGCGTGTTCCGCGCAGCCGGACATCTGGATCGGATCGACGTTCATCGCCGGCATGGCAAAGGCCGTCCCGGCTAAACCGCGCAGGACGATCGCAAAAATCAGCAGGAGAACCAGTCGAATGCTGCAACGCATGTTTTCAGTGTAGTTGCTTGTCCGTCATGCGGCAATGTCGGCAGGCTGTTAAACTCTCGCGCCTTGATGACAGCAAACCGGGAATGATTCATGTGGTTCCGTAATCTCCAGCTCTATCGCCTGCCAACGCCGTGGAACGTCGATCTCGCCAAGTTCGAGGAACAACTGGCGCGCGGCCCATTCGTCAAATGTCCGAGCAACCAGCCGATGAGTCGCGGCTGGGTGTCGCCGCGGCGCGATGGTGCCCTGGTCTATTCGCTGGGCCGGCAATGGATGGTGGCATTGAGCGTCGAGCAGCGCTTGCTGCCATCGTCGGTGGTCAATGACGAGGTGCGCGAGCGGGCGGAAAAGATCGAGAGCGAGCAGGGCTATGCGCCGGGTCGCAAGCAGTTGAAAGAACTGCGCGAGCGTGTGACCGAGGAACTCATGCCGCGCGCCTTCACGCGGCGCCGTACGACCTACGTCTGGATCGACCCGCAGGCCGGCTGGTTCTGCGTCGATGCGGGCAGCCCGGCCAAGGCCGAGGAAGTAATCGAACACCTGCGGCACTGCCTCGACGAGTTCCCGCTGACCATGTTGCACACCCAACTGTCGCCGCAGTCGGCGATGGCCGACTGGCTGGCCGGCGGCGATGCGCCGGGCGCGATGACCATCGACCGCGATTGCGAACTGAAGGCCATTGGCGAAGAGAAGGCGGCGGTCCGTTACGTCCGCCACACGCTCGAAGGCGAGGAGGTGAAAGCGCACCTGGCCAACGGCAAGCTGCCGACGCGCCTGGCACTGACCTGGGACGACCGGATCTCTTTCGTGATCACCGAGAAACTCGAGATCAAGCGACTGGCCTTCCTCGACCTGCTCAAGGAAGAGGCCGAGAAATCGGCTGAAAACGCCGATGAACAGTTCGATGCCGATTTCGCGCTGATGACCGGCGAACTGTCGCGCTTCCTGCCGCAACTGGTCGAGGCGCTGGGTGGCGAGGTCGTCGAGGAAAAATGAAGCCGAGCGAGGCCTGCCCCTGCGGCACCGGCAAGTCCTACGCCGAATGTTGCGGTCAACGGCATTTTTCGCCCAAAAATGAAATGTCGCCCGAGGCGCTCATGCGGTCCCGCTACAGCGCCTACGTCCTGAAACTGGAAGACTACCTGCTGGCCACCTGGCACCCGTCGACGCGGCCGAGCGAACTGGACCTGCCGGCCGATCCGACCAAATGGCTCGGTCTGGAGGTCAGGCGTAGCCAGCAGCAGGACGAAAACCACGCCACCGTCGAATTTGTCGCCCGCTACCGGATTGCCGGGCGCGGCCACCGCCTGCACGAGATCAGCCGCTTTGTCCGCGAGGACGGTTGCTGGTTCTATCTCGACGGCGATATCGATCCGGCCTAGGGCCGGATGTACCGGGCTTCCACGCCCGCCACTGAAGAAAAGTAACGCATGATCATCCTCAAGAACGTCACCCTGCGCCGCAGCTCGAAAGTGCTGCTCGACAAGGCTTCCGTCACCATCAATCCGGGTGAGAAGGTCGGCCTCGTCGGGCGCAACGGCGCCGGCAAGTCGACCTTGTTCGCCCTGCTCAACGGCACCCTGCACGAGGATGGCGGCGACTATTCGATTCCCAAGCAATGGCGCATGGGGCAGGTGGCGCAGGAAATGCCGGAGACCGACCAGAGCGCGACCGATTTCGTCATCGACGGCGACACGCCGCTGCTCGCCGCCCGCAACGAGGTGTTCGAAGCCGAGGCCAGCGACGACGGCATGCGCATGGCCGAAGCCTACATGGCGCTCAACGACGCCGGCGAGCACGATGCCGAAGCGCGCGCCCAGTCGCTCATCCTCGGCCTCGGCTTCAAGGTTTCCGAACTGCACAACCCGGTCAACAGCTTCTCTGGCGGCTGGCGCATGCGCCTGCAACTGGCCCGCGCCCTGATGTGCCCGTCCGACATCCTGCTGCTCGACGAACCGACCAACCACCTCGACCTCGATGCCCTCGTCTGGCTCGAAGCCTGGCTCAAGCGCTACCAGGGCACGCTGGTCATGATCAGTCACGACCGCGAATTCCTCGACGCCATCACCGGTGTCACGCTGCACATCGACAACGCCAAGCTCGTCCGCTACGGCGGCAACTACAGCAAGTTCGAAGACATGCGCGCCGAACAGATCGTGCTGCAACAAGCCACTGCCGCTCGCCAGGCCGAGAAGATCGCCCACCTGCAATCCTTCATCAACCGCTTCAAGGCCAAAGCCAGCAAGGCCAAGCAGGCGCAGAGCCGGGTCAAGGCGCTGGACCGCATGGAAAAGATCGCGCCGGTGCTGGCCGAGGCCGAATTCACCTTCGAATTC
>JAGTRT010000042.1 GCA_018261895.1 Pseudomonadota bacterium | reverse complement strand
TACCGTTCGATGAACTACATCTCCCGTCACATGGAAGAGAAGTACGGCATTCCTTACCTGGAATACAACTTCTTCGGCCCGACGAAGATCATCGAATCCCTGCGCAAGATCGCTGCCTTCTTCGACGACACCGTCAAGGAAAAGACCGAGGCAGTCATCGCCCGCTACCAGCCGATGATGGACGAGATCATCGCCAAGTACAAGCCGCGTCTCCAAGGCAAGAAGGTCATGCTCTACGTCGGCGGTCTCCGTCCGCGTCACGTGATCGGCGCCTACGAAGATCTCGGCATGGAAGTCATCGGCACCGGCTACGAATTCGCCCACAACGACGACTACGACCGTACGATCAAGGAAATGGGTGATGCCACCCTGCTCTACGACGACGTCACCGGCTTCGAACTGGAAGAATTCGTCAAGCGCCTCAAGCCTGACATGGTTGGCTCTGGCATCAAGGAAAAGTACATCTTCCAGAAGATGGGCATTCCGCTGCGCCAGATGCACTCCTGGGATTACTCCGGCCCTTACCACGGTTACGACGGTTTCGCGATCTTCGCCCGTGACATGGACATCGCCCTGTCCAACCCGACCTTCAAGAACCTGACCCCGCCGTGGAAGAAGGTTGCTGAAGAAGAGGTTAAGAAGGCCGCCTAAGTTTCGGGAATTGGCAAACAGGTAACGGCGGCGGTTGATTGCGGACTTCGCGTCCTTCAGCCGCCCCGTTCCCCGGGAGCCGAACTTTCAACCTTGTGCCTGGCACCGCAGATGAGCGGTTCGGGCAAGGAGCTAGCAATGCAAACAGCAGACAAAATCAAACCTTGTTATCCGTTGTTCCGCGACGATGACTACAAGAAGAACCTGGCCGAGAAGCGCGTCCAGTTCGAAGAAGGCCATGGCCCGGACAAGGTCTGGGAAACCTTCATGTGGTCGACCACGCAGGAATACCAGGAACTCAACTTCAAGCGCGAAGCCCTGACCGTCGATCCGGCCAAGGCCTGCCAGCCGCTCGGTGCCGTCCTGTGTGCCACCGGCTACCACAAGACCCTGCCGTACGTGCATGGTTCGCAAGGCTGCGTCGCTTACTTCCGCACCTACTTCAACCGTCACTTCAAGGAACCGTGCTCCTGCGTTTCCGACTCCATGACCGAAGACGCAGCCGTGTTCGGTGGCCAGAAGAACATGTTCGACGGCCTGGAAAACGCCAAGGCCATCTACAAGCCGGACATGATCGCCGTGTCGACCACCTGCATGGCCGAAGTTATCGGTGACGACTTGAACGCCTTCATCAACAACTCGAAGAAGGCCGGTCACATTCCGCAAGAGTACCCGGTTCCCTTCGCCCATACCCCGTCCTTCGTCGGTTCGCACACCACCGGCTGGGACAACATGGAAGAAGGCATCCTGCGCTACTTCACGCTGAACAACATGGAAGGCAAGGTTGTTGGCTCGAACAAGAAGGTCAACATCGTTCCCGGCTTCGAAACCTACCTCGGCAACTACCGCGTCATCAAGCGCATGCTGACCGAAATGGGTGTCGGCTACACCATGCTGTCCGATCCGACCGACGTCTTCGACACCCCGGCTGACGGCGAATTCCGCATGTACGCCGGCGGCACGACGATGGAAGAAGTCAAGGATGCTCCGAACGCCATCACCACGCTGCTAATGCAACCGGCCCAGCTGGAAAAGACGAAGAAGTTCGTCGAAAACACCTGGAAGCACGACATTCCGAAGCTCAACATCCCGATGGGTGTCGAGTGGACCGACGAGTTCCTGATGAAGGTCTCCGAAGTCACCGGCCAGCCGATCCCGGCTTCGCTGGAACTGGAACGCGGCCGCTGCATGGACTTGATCTCCGACAGCCACGCCTGGCTGCACGGCAAGAAGTTCGCCCTCTACGGCGACCCGGACTTCGTCATGGGCATGGTCAAGATCCTGCTGGAAGTTGGCGCCGAGCCGACCCACATCCTGTCCCACAACGCCAACAAGCGCTGGGGCAAGAGCATGGAGAAGCTGCTCGCCTCCAGCCCGTTCGGTACGCTGGGCAAGGTGTATGTCGGCAACGACCTGTGGCACCTGCGCAGCCTGTGCTTCACGGACAAGCCTGACTTCCTGATCGGCAACTCCTACGGCAAGTACATCCAGCGCGACACCCGCCACAAGGGTGAAGAGTTCGAAGTACCGCTGATCCGCCTCGGCTTCCCGATCTTCGACCGTCACCATCAGCATCGCGCCACCACCATGGGCTACGAAGGCATGATGTCCGTGGTCACCCAACTGACGAACGCTGTCCTTGAGCAACTCGATAAGGAAACGATCGGCATGGGCACCACCGACTTCAACTTCGACCTGGTCCGCTAATCCGGATCACCTGGGCCCCGCCTGCCGGCAATGGCAGCGGGGCTCAGGCGCGCGAGCGACTTGTTCAACCTAGGGAGCATAAAAATGGCCAATATCATGATCCGTCAGGGCGAAAAGGGATTGACCTTTTACCTCCCGAAGCGCGACCTGGAAGCATCCATCGAGTCCATCGAATTCGACACCCCGGAAAAATGGGGCGGCGAACTGAAGCTGGACAATGGCGGCTCGTACTACATCGACCCGATCGCCAAGCCGCCCCGTCTGCCCATCTCTCTGCGCGCCAAGCGTCTTGGTGCCGCCGAGGACTGAGTGAAACAGTTGCTAGTTGCCAGTCATTCGTTGTGAGCAAAAGCGAAAAACCTTCGCCCAACTCACCCGGCTAGCAACCAGCTACTAACAACTAGGAGCTAGTTATCATGGCAATGAAGATTGATCCCGACATGTGCACCGCCTGCGGCGACTGCAAGCCTGTCTGCCCGACCAAGTCGATCAGTTCCGGCAAGATCTTCTACAAGATCGATGCTGCAACCTGCACGGAATGCGATGGCCACAACGATTCGCCGTTGTGCGTCGACGTCTGCCCGTCCGGCTGCATCAGCCCGGCCTGAGTAGAGCATTGAGCCGAGCGTCGGGCTTCTCTCCCCCGACGCTCCACTGAAGTCTCTATTAGGAGCCCGCCATGTCCGACACACCGATTGCCTCCCGCGAAGCCGCCCTGCGCATCGCCCTTGCCGCCCGTGCCCTGAACGGGCTTGATGTCCGCGCGTTGCTTGGCGCCCTGATCGAGAAGCTCGAGGCGCCGCTCACTGAAACCAAACTCGGCACCCTGACGGTGGAAGACCTGCGCGTCATCCTGGCCGGCGATTTTGCCGAACAGGGTTGCCACGTCGGCGTCGAAGCCGATGCCCTGAAGGAAGCCATCCGCCTGCTCTGGGGACAGGGTGTGGAAAACAACGATTTCCCGACGGTTGATGCCTACACCGACGGCGACATGCCCGGCTCCTTGCGCGTCGCGGTCGCCGCCAACCGTGGCGAAACGCTCGATGGCCACTTCGGCTCGTGCGAACGCTTCCTCGTCTATCAGGTCAGCCAGGACGCCATCCGCCTGATCGCCGTGCGCACCACCGTCGAGGCCGATACCGCCGAAGACAAGAACGCGGCCCGCTCGGCGCTGATCAACGATTGTCAGATTGTCTACGTCCAGTCGATCGGCGGCCCGGCCGCAGCCAAGGTCGTCCGCGCCGGCGTCCATCCGGTCAAGAAGCCGGAAGGCGGCAAGGCACGTGACGTGCTGGCCGAACTGCAGACCCGTCTGGCCAGCCCGCCGCCCTGGCTGGCGCAGATCATGGGTGTTCCGGCCGCCTCGCTGGCCCGCTTCGAGGAAGACCTGGCGGCCGAGGAATCGGCATGATCACCCCGACGCTTCTTGCCCAGGTCGGCGAAGCAGCCCTGCTCGACGGCAGCGCGGCCGCCCTGCGCCTGCGCTTTCCCGACCTGCATTTCACGGAATGCAGCGAGGACGACGTTTCACCCCGTTACAAACCTGCTTTCAGCGTTGAAGGCTACGATCTGTTCCTGATCACCGGCGCCTCCGGGCACTGCCTGGAACTGACCAATCAAGCCGAATCCGCCACGGGCATCCTGATTGCCACCAAGGTCGATGACGAGTGAAAAGACCGCCGCCGATGCTGGCATCGGAAAACTGGGCCTGTGCTCGGGCTGCGGCTTTTTTCCGGAACACCTGAACGCCGGCAAGTGCACGCCGGGTGACGCCTGCATCCGCGCCCACAGCGGGCGGCAGATCGACCGCTTCCTGCGCGCCAACCCGGATTTGGCGCAGAACTACCTGAACGATATTTTCTGGGAACGCCGCGCCATCGCCACGCGCTATGCCGCCATCGACAGCATCCAGGCGCTGAAGACCGATCCCGACGAAGTGGTGCGCCGCGTCGTCGCCATGCGCCTGCCGGTCGACGACCTCATCGACATGGTCAATGACCGCGACCGCGAAGTGCGCCTCTCCGTCGCCGCGCGCCTGCCCGAGCCCCTGCTGGTCCGCCTGGTCAACGACCCGGATTACCTGATCCGCGCCACCGTGGCCCGCCGCCTGCCGCACGGCCAGCTGGCCAAGATGGTCAAGGACCCGGAACGCGAGGTGCGCAAGGTCGTCGCCTCGCGCCTGCCGCCGTTTGCGCTGCACATGCTGGCCGAGGACAGCGAGCCGGAAGTGCGCGCCATCGTCGCCGAGCGCGCCTTGCCCGGCCTGGCGGCAGCCATGCTGCAGGACGAGGAGTGGTGGGTCCGCCTGGCCGCCGTAGCCAACGCCCCGATCGAGTTCTTGCGGCCATTGACCGATGACCCGGAACCAGAAGTCCGTGAAGCGGCACAAGCCCGACTCGCCGAGTCGGAAACAGCATGATTCAAAGGGAAAATCATGAAACAGAATCAGGGATGGATCGAATACTGCAAATCGCTGTCACCCGCTATCGTTGAAACCTGTGCCAAGACACCGGTCAACGCGGGCCCGAGCGGTTTGGTCAAGGCCTTGGGCGCCGCCTTGCCCGACTGGAAATTCCGCCACGCCCTGGGCCGCGGCGGCTGGTATCGTCTTGGCGGCATCGTCGACGCCAACGGCCAGCGCGTCAGCGACAGCCTGGAAAGCTGGGTCGAAAAGGAACTCGACGAGCGCGACGGCGATTTCGGCAAGCTGATCGACGACTTCGCCGATCAGCCACTCTTCGCCACGCGCCTGGTCGGCCAGACGCATTACCTCGTCGCCTCGGCCGGCGACGGCAGCGACGACTTCCTGCAACTGGAAATCGAAGACCTCCAGGAAATGCGCGTCCATCAGCTCTTCGTCAACGAACCGACCACCCTCGAAGAACTCGTCGATCCCCGGGGTGGCGGCGACGCCCCCGTCCCGGTCGGCCTGCCCTTCTACGCCTTCCGCCGCATCCAGCACGTCGGCAACTTCCTCAAGCGCATGCTGGCGCAGAAGCCCGAAGCGGCGCCCATCCACCGCATGATCGAGGACTGGAGCAAGAGCAGCGCCGGCAACGCCAGCGCCTTCTACAACCACTGGGTCATCGCCACGCGCGAACACCTCGACCGCTACCACCAGCCCGTCTTCCGCGCCCAGCCCATCGCCACGCTGGCTGGCGACCCGCCGGAATTCGACGTCGCCCCCGGCACGACCGGCCTCAAGCTCAACGAGGCGCTCAACCATTTCGACCGTGAAATGGGCTACCCGCTCGCCTGGTACTACCACATGCTGACCACCAAGGCCGTCCCGCACTGGGTCGCACAAGCCGTCGTCGAAGACTCCCTGGCCGGCTTCGCCTACCTCCCGCAACGCGACGTCGACGTCGTCCGCGGCTGGCTGCACCGCCCCTACTCCGTCTGATTCGTCAGCCCGGCCCGAAACAGCCCGATTTCCCGCGAAATCGGGCTGTTTTGCTGGATCTCACGGTCAACCGGAAAAAAGGGCCAAAATCGAAATACCTTTGGATCGGGCTTCAAGCGCGTCTTTTCGCTAAAACCAAACGCTAACCCGCGGGCGCTGGCCTATTTCGTCAATGGTTTGAGCAGTGCCACGATGGCGGCATGCCGGTTCGCTTTCGCGTGGGCGAGTGGGGTTTGTTGCTGGTCATCGCGGGCATTCGGGTCGGCACCGTGTTCGAGCAGCAGGCGGACAGCGGCGGTGTTGCCGGCCATGGCGGCCCAGTGCAGGGCGGTCAGGCCTTTGGGGCCGACGGCGTTGACGTTGGCGCCGGCGGTCAGGAGCTCCCTGACGAGTTCGAGCGGACGTTCCGGGTGCGCGGGGTCGGCGATGCCGACGGCGCTGCACAGGGCGGGAAGGTCGCCGGTTTGGGTGGCGATGTTGGGGTCGGCGCCGAGGCGGATCAGGTTGCGGGCAGTGGCCACGTCGGAAAAGGTCAGGGCTAATAGCAGCGGCGGCGTGGAATCGGTTTGCAGGGGCAGGCGGCCGTTGGGGTCGGCGCCGTTGGCGACGAGTGCTTCGGTGACGCGCGTCGGCAGCCGGTAGGCGACGGCCAGTTGCAGGGGTGTCATGGATTCCGGATCGATGTCGCCGGGCAGTTCCAGGGCGCCGTTCGGGTCGACGCCCCAGCGCACCAGTTCGCCGATGGCCGTCGGGTTGTCGGCGGCCATGGCGGCGACGAGCAGGGCCTGGCGGGCGGCGTGAGAGAGCAGCACGAGGTTTTCGCGGGCCAGCGCGGCACGCAGGGCGGCGTCCTCGTGGCGCTCGATGTGCTGGGCGAGAACGGTGGGCGATGCTTGCAGGGCAACGGTGTAGCTGGTGAGCACGCTTTCCAGGTCGCCGCGTTTGACCACCCGGGCCAGATGCAGCGGCGTGATGCCTTGCGCTTCAGCCAGGCCGGGGTCGGCGCCGAAGGAGAGCAGCAGCTTGATCATCGCCAGGTTGCCTCTCCGCACGGCAAAGAGAAGTGGCGTCATGCCGTCGCGCGTCGGCGTGTTGGCGCCGGCGCCGCGCAGGAGCAGTTCGCGGACGAGGAGGATCTGCTCGCGGTCAGGCTGCACGCTGGGCATGGGCATGGCGCTGGCGACGTGGATGGGCTGGGTGCCATCGACCCCGGCCTTGATGTTGGCGCCGGCGCGGATCAGGGCCGTCGCCAGGCCGAAGCGGCTTTGACCGATGGCGTTGTAGAGCACGGTTTCACCATTGGCGTTGCGCGGTGCATCGAGACTGGCGCCGGCTTGCAGCAGTTGTTCGGCGATTTCCGGGCGTTCGTAGCCGATGGCCTGGCCGATGAGGCTGACGCCGAGGGCGCAGGCGTTGGGGTCGTCGCCGGCCGCCAGGTAGCGTTTGGCCGCCTTGGCGTCGTTGCCGACGATGGCACGAAACAGCCGGGGCGCCTTGGCGGTGAGTTCGCGGAATTGGCGCGTCGCTGCCGGGCCTTCCGTTTCGAGCAGGCCGGCATCGGGACATGGCGGAAGTTCGGCCAAGGCGACGGCAGGCCAGAGGCAGATCAGGCAGCGGAGCGGGAAGCGCATGGCAAAGGGTGTCGGTCGGCGCGTGGTTGGCGGACCCGACAGTCTATTTCATCCGCATAACAAATGGCATTTCCCGCCGGAATGGTCGGAAAGCCTGCAAACAGCCCGGATTCCCCGAAAAACCGGAATCTCACGGTCAACCGGAAAAAAGGGCCAAAATTGAAATCCGCTTTGGGCCGTCAGTCGGCAGCAAAATCCCGCCGCGGCGTCATGACATAGACCTTGTGCTCGACCCTCACCGGTTCGCTGACGGCGGGATCGGGGTCCGGCTCGAAGAAGCTCTCGACGTGGCTGAGTTCGATGTCGAAGGCGCTGGCGTACAGGCTGACGATCTCGTCGGCCACCGCATAGGGCTGGCCCTGCGTTTCGCCGGCTTCGGGCTCTTCGGTGGTGAGCAGCAGCATCCGGCAACGGGCCGGCAGGATGCTGCGCAGGTGGGCAATGTAGGCGCCACGGATGTCGTCGGGCAAAGCCGTCAAGGCAGCTCGGTCGAAGACGACGGCAATGTCGCCCAGTTCGGCCGCCGTCAGCTTGAAGAAATCGCCGCACAGGATGCCGATGCGACCATGTTCCCACAGCGTGAATTTGCCGACCTTGCGTTCGGTCGGCTGCATCTTGTTTTCGCGGAAAAAGGCGCGCACGGCCAGCGGCGAGATTTCGACGCCGATCACCTGGTGGCCTTGCGCCGCGAGCCACAACAAATCCAGGCTCTTGCCGCACAGTGGGACAAACACGCGGTCTTCGCCGGTCAGGCCGAATTCCGGCCAGAACTTGACGAGCAGCGGATTGACCGCCAGCTGATGAAAATCGATCTCGTCATCCCGCCAGGACTGTCGCCAGCGTTCGTTATCGCGCCCGATCATGGCGACTCCTTCGTTTCGGATGCTGCGTTGTTGAACCAGGAAAATGGGCTGATCGAAAGACACAACGCTTCGAAAGAAGAGCCATGCAGGCCGAAAAGGCATTCATGCGCTTGGGGCCGACAAGGGCTCCCGTGACGAATAGCCTATCACCGAAAAGCCGGGAACAAAGCGACGAATCAAATTGTCGCGTTCGCTACATTCGTCCCACACCGGCGCGCACCAATCCTTATTTTCATTTGTTTTCAATGGCTTGAAAATTGGCACCATCCTTGCTGAATACCTGCCGAGGAGATTGCCATGACCCATTCAGCTTTCGTCACCATCAACGACACCACCCTGCGCGACGGCGAGCAGTCGGCTGGCGTGGCGTTCTCGCTGGACGAAAAACTGGACATCGCCCGTCAGCTCGCCGCCATCGGCGTGCCCGAGCTGGAAGTCGGCATCCCGGCCATGGGCGACGAGGAACGCGACTCCATCCGCGCCGTCGCCGACCTCGGTCTCGCACCGCGCCTCATGGTGTGGAGCCGCATGCACCCGGCCGACATCGCCGCCTGCGCCGGCCTCGGCGCGCACATGATCGACATTTCGGTGCCGGCCTCCGACCAGCACCTCGCTTACAAGCTCAAGCAGGACCGTGCCTGGTTGCTGCGCGAACTGCCCAAGTTCATCGGCGCCGCCCTCAGCCTCGGCCTCGAAGTCGGCCTCGGTTGCGAGGACGCCTCGCGCGCCGACATGAACTTCCTGTGCGCCCTGGCCGAAACGGCCGAACGCGCCGGCGCCCGCCGCCTGCGCTTCGCCGACACGCTGGGCATCCTCGAGCCCTTCGGCACCTTCGACAAGATCAGCACCCTGCGCCGCAACACCGGCCTCGAAATCGAAATGCACGCCCACGACGACATGGGCCTGGCCACCGCCAACACGCTCGCCGCCTGCAAGGCCGGCGCGACGCACGTCAACACCACGGTCAACGGCCTCGGCGAACGGGCCGGCAATGCCCCGCTCGAAGAAGTCGTCCTCGGCCTGACCAAGCTCTACAACATCGACACCGGCGTCAGCCTCAAGGGTTTCCCGGCGCTGTCCAGCCAGGTCGCCAGCGCCTCCGGCCGCGCCGTGCCCTGGCAGAAGAGCGTCGTCGGCGCCGGCGCCTTCACCCACGAAGCCGGCATCCACGTCGATGGCCTGCTCAAGCATCCCGACAACTACCAGGGTTTCGACCCGCAGGAAGTCGGCCAGTCGCACCGCATCGTGCTCGGCAAGCATTCCGGCTCGCGCGCCGTGCAGGTCGTCTTTGCCGGCCTCGGCATCGAACTGGGCGAAAAGGAAGCGCAGGCCATGTTGCCGCGCGTCCGCAACTTTGTCGCCGAGCACAAGCATCCGCCTGAAGTCGCCGACCTGCGCGACCTCCTGGCCTCCGTCCGGAGTCACCACCATGTCTGAAGCGATGACCATGACAGCACCTGCACTGGCAGCACCCGGCCTCTGGGCGACCCTCAAGGAAGACCTGGCCTGCGTTTTCCAGCGCGACCCGGCCGCCCGCTCGACCTTCGAGGTGCTGACCACCTACCCCGGCGTCCATGCCATCCTCACCCATCGCCTGTCGCACCGCCTGTGGCGTGCCGGCTGGCGATTCCCGGCGCGTTTCCTGTCCTTCCTCGGGCGGACGCTGACCAACGTCGACATTCACCCCGGCGCCACCATCGGCCGCCGCTTCTTCATCGACCACGGCGCCTGCGTCGTCATCGGTGAAACCGCCGAAGTCGGCGACGACGTCACCCTCTACCACGGCGTCACGCTGGGCGGCACCTCGTGGAACAAGGGCAAGCGCCACCCCACCCTGGCCGACGGTGTCGTCGTCGGCGCGGGCGCCAAGATACTCGGCCCGATCAGCATCGGCGAACGCGTTCGCGTCGGTGCCAATTCCGTGGTCGTCAAGGACGTGCCGGCCGACCGGACGGTCGTCGGTGTTCCCGGCCGGATCGTCGACACCCGGGTCGGTTCGGCACGCCCCATCAACGGCATCAGCCTCGATCACAACCTCATGCCCGACCCGGTGGCCAAATCGATCGCCTGCCTCATCGAGCGCATCGAAGGCCTGGAAAAGGAACTGGCCGAACTGCGCCATGAGCCGGCCCCGGCCGACCACAGCGGCGAATGCCGCACCTGTTCGGCTGGCGACCTGTGTTGCGAACACGAGTCCATGCACATCGTGAATTGACCGCGCCATGGACCTGCTCGACTTCTCCGACTGCAAGCTCTACTTCGAGGACGAACTGCCCGCCGAAGCCGAGCGCCTGATCGCCCAGGCCGCCAGCGACTACGGCGACCCGTCCGCCGAGATGGCCCTGCTGCGCGCCCACCTGCTCGCCCCCGAGCACCTGACCGTGCTCGTCAGCCTGTACCGCTACTATTTCTACCAGCACCGCCTCGACGACGTGCTCATCGTCGCCGATCACGCCAAGCGCGTCTCCGCCCGCCATCTCGGCATTCCGGCCGACTGGCGGCAGATCGACGAAGCCCAGCTCGGCTCGGCCGCCGCCACCTCGTTCGGCCTGCTGCGCTTCTACCTGCTCGCGCTCAAGGCCGAGAGCGTCGTCCTGCTCCGGCTCGGCCGCATCGCCGAATCCCGCGACCTGCTGATCAAGCTGGCCGCCCTGGACAGCCGGGACCAGCTCGGCGCCGCCAAACTTCTCGAGGTCGTCGACGAATTCCAGAGCGAGGAATCGACAACCGACGAAGACTCATCATTCAACCTAGTTGCAGCCTGAGGAAACCATCATGGAAGACACCCTGACCCTTGCCGAAGCCATGGAAGACCTCGTCTCCGCCGAAGATTTCCTGGACTATTTCGGCGTCGCCTACGATCCCAGCGTGGTCCATGTGAACCGCCTGCACATCCTGCAGCGCTTCCACGACTATCTCACCAAGCAGGCCCCCAACCTGCCGCCCGAGGAAGAGCAGCAGCGCGGCATCTACCGTCTGTGGCTGGAACGCGCCTACCAGGACTTCGTCACCTCGAACTCGCTGAACGAAAAGGTCTTCGCCGTGTTCCAGAACGTGGCCAAGCCGGATGGCGGCATGAGCTCCTTCGTCTCGCTCGACAAGGTATTCCGCCAATGATGAACGCCAAATGGGAGTACGGCGAGGCCGTGCGCCTCATCCGCAACGTCCGCAACGACGGCACCTACCCCGGGCTCGACCCCGGCGCGCCGCTCGTCCGGCGCGGCAGCATCGGCTATGTCGTCGATGTCGGCACCTTCCTGCAGGACCAGATCATCTACTCGGTCAATTTCATCGAGGAAGGCAAGATCGTCGGCTGCCGGGAAGAAGAGTTGATCGGCGGCGAGGACGAATGGACGCCGTCGCGCTTCGAGTTCCGTGAAAAGGTTCGCGCCGCCAAGCAGCTGTCCGTGAACGGCAGCGTGCTCATCGAACTCGGCGCCGTCGGTGAAGTCATCAAGGTGATTCGCGATGCCGCCGATGGCGTCGCCTACCACATCCACTTCGACAGCCTGCCGGGCCGCGTCCTGCAGATTCCCGAAACCATCCTCGAACCGGTAGCCAAAACCGAGGAGTAAGCCATGTTGAATAGCTATCTTGAACTGAAGCTCGCTCACGAACTGTTCAAAAAGGCACCCGGTACCCTGAGTGAAGCCGAACAGGCCCGCCTTGGCGAAATCGCCGGCAAGCAGGCCCGCCTCGAGCAGCGCATCCTGGCCAGCGCCGCGGCAGCGAATGTCGTCGTGCCCCAGGCCACCATCGACACCCGCCTGGCCGAAATTCGCCAACGCTACGCCAATCCGGAAGAAATGGCGGCCGATCTCGAACGCAACGGTCTCGATCCCGACAAACTGGCCGAAGCCGTCGAACGTGACGTGCGCATCGAGGCCGTCCTCGACAAGGTCGCGTCCAAGGTTCCCGCCGTCACCGAAGTCGACGCCGAAATCTATTACCGCCTGCACCCCGAAGCCTTCGACCGGCCGGAAGCCCGTCGCCTGCGCCACATCCTGATCACCTTCTCGAACCCCGTGGAAAAGGCCACCGCCCGCGGCACGCTGGAAAAGCTCAGAACAACCGTCAAGGATGCCGATGCCTTCGGCAAGGCCGCACTGCGCCACTCGCAATGCCCGACCGCCATGGAAGGCGGCCAACTGGGCACCGTCAAGCGCCAGCAGCTCTATCCGGAACTGGAACCGGCCGCGTTTTCACTGGAAGTCGGCGTTCTCTCCGAAGTACTGGAATCGCCGATGGGCCTCCACCTTCTCTACTGCGACGAGATCCTGCCCTTCGGCATGCTGCCGTTTGACGAAGCCTGCCCGCGCATCATCGAGAAGCTAACCGAGAAACGTCGCCGTGACGCCCAGCGCGACTGGATCAAGGAACAGCCTGCGGTCTGATCGGCCCCGAACACAAGGCACAAAGCAAAAAGGGCAACCCTCGCGGGTTGCCCTTCTCACATCAAGTGGTGCCGCTTGCCGGAATCGAACTGGCGACCTTTTCATTACGAATGAACTGCTCTACCAACTGAGCTAAAGCGGCAAAACCAAAACTTGTAAAACCTTGCCCGGCGCAACCGGCAAAAACCAGACCGATCACCCGAAAGCCTTGTGCCACACGCATCCGGAACACCGAAGCCACCTTAACAGGAAGGCTTTTCTCGGCTCCCGAAGCAGCACAGCGTAGAATTATAGCTTTTCCGCCCCTTTTCAAGCAACGGCAAACCCGAATGAATCTGCTCCGCGCGCTGGCCACCGTCAGCGGGATGACCCTGCTCTCGCGAATTCTCGGCTTCGTCCGCGATTTCGTCATCGCCCGAACCTTCGGTGCCGGTCTCGCCACCGACGCCTTTTTCGTCGCCTTCAAGCTGCCCAACCTGCTGCGTCGCATGTTTGCCGAAGGCGCCTTCTCCCAGGCCTTCGTGCCCATCCTCGGCGAATACAAAAACAAACGCAGCGAGGAAGACACGCGAACCCTCGTGGACCATGTCGCCAGCCTGCTCTCGCTGGCCCTCTTCGCAGTCACCGCCATCGGCATTGCCGCCGCCCCCATCCTGGTCTGGATCTCGGCCCCCGGCTTTGCATCCGATGTCGGCAAGTTCGAGCTGACGGTCGCCCTCACCCGCATCACCTTCCCCTACATTTTTTTCATGTCGCTGGTCGCCCTTTCCGGCGGCATCCTCAATAGCTGGAGCCGGTTCGCCCTGCCGGCCTTCACGCCGGTCCTGCTCAACCTCTCCTTCATCGGCATGGCGCTGTTCGCCGCCCCCTATTTCGACCCACCGGCGCTCGTGCTGGGCTGGGCCGTTTTCATTGGCGGCCTGCTGCAACTGGCCATCCAGATTCCCGCCCTGAAAAAAATCGCCATGCTGCCGCGCCCGTCGCTGAACTGGCGCGCTGCCTGGGCCGACCCCGGCGTGCGGCGCATCACCAAGCTCATGGCCCCCGCCATGATCGGCGTCTCCGTTTCGCAGATCAGCCTGCTGATCAACACCATCTTCGCCTCGTTCCTGGCCTCCGGCAGCGTCTCCTGGCTGTATTACGCCGACCGGCTCATGGAGTTTCCTTCCGGCATGCTCGGGGCCACGCTGGGGACCATCCTCCTCCCTTCGCTGTCGCGCTATCACGCCAGCAACAACCCGCAGGAGTATTCGCGCCTGCTCGACTGGGGGCTGCGCCTGACGCTGTTGCTCGCCGCGCCGGCCGCCCTGGCGCTGGCCATCCTGGCGGTGCCGCTGATCTCGGCCCTGTTTTTCCACGGGGCCTTTTCCGCCGACGACGTCTTCCGTACCCGCGAAGCGCTCGTCGCCTATACCGTCGGGCTGACCGGGATGATCCTCGTCAAGGTCCTGGCACCAGGCTTCTATGCCCGCCAGAACATCCGGACGCCGGTACGCATCGCGCTGATATCGCTGGCCGCGACGCAAGTCATGAACCTCGCCTTCGTCGGCTGGCTGCAGCATGCCGGGCTGGCCTTGTCGATTGGCCTGGCGGCCTGCCTCAACGCGCTGATGCTTTATCGCGGATTGCGCCGACAGGACATTTACCAGCCGCAATCGGGCTGGCTGACGTTTACCGCCAAACTGGCGCTGGCGTTGTTGGTCATGGGTGGGGTACTCTGGTTCGCCATGGGCCCTGAAATCGGCTGGTTGCAAAGCAGCTTCGTCGACCGGACAATCCGTTTGGCCTGGCTGGTTCCGCTGGGCGCAGCCAGTTACTTTGCCACGCTATGGATGCTTGGCTTCCGGGTAAGGGATTTCAAACGCCAGGCGGCAACCTAATCAGGAGACGTTACGATGAGACTGACCAGCACGAGCATTTCCGACGGACAGAAAATCCCCGGCGAGTTTTCATTCTGCACCCCTGACCCCGCCCATCACGTCTGCCTCGGCAAAAACCGCAATCCGCAACTGACCTGGTCGGACGCGCCGGCCGGCACGAAATCCTTCGTCCTCATCTGTCACGATCCCGACGTTCCCAGCCAGGGAGACGACGTCAACAAGGAAGGCAGGACGGTCCCCGCCAGCCTGCCGCGTGTCGACTTCTTCCATTGGGTATTGATCGACCTTCCGGCCACGCTCACGAGCATCGCGGAAGGCGAATTCAGCAGCGCGGTCACCCCGCGCGGCAAGCCGGGCCCGCAGACGGCCCAGGGCTATCGGCAAGGCATCAACAATTACACCGACTGGTTTGCCGGCGATCACGACATGAACGGCGACTACTACGGTTATGACGGCCCCTGCCCGCCATGGAACGACGAGATCGTCCATCACTACGTCTTCACGGTCTTCGCGCTCGACATCGACACGTTGCCACTCGAAGGAAAATTCGGCGGCCCGGAAGTACGTGCCGCGATTCAGGGGCATGTCCTGGCCGAGGCCAGCCTGACCGGGACCTACACGCTGAATCCTGCGCTGTCCGGCTGATTTTTCGCCCCGTCCCAACGAAAAAGGCCATGCATCGCATGGCCTTTTTTCATTCCGCCTGCCGGCCTTGCGGGCAGGCCGGCGACGGGCAAGTAGCTTACTTGGTCAGCCCCTTGCAGCCACCGACGGTGTTGCCGGTGCAGGGCACGGAGGTTTCGCGGTTGATCAGCCACTTGCCGTTCACGCGGATCATTTCCAGCGTCTTCTGCGTCGTATCGTTGTAGCCGCTGGAACGGTAGATCTGGCGGAACTCGGCGAAGGCACGATCGTTGCCGTCCATGCGAACCTTCATGTCCTGGATCTCGACGTTGATGTTGGCCCGGGTCGACACACGGCCGCGACGCAGTTGCGCCCAGTCTTCGCGGGTCAGGCCGCCATCGGGCGTGAAGGTCGGCGCATAAAAGGCGCTGTAGGCGCTGTAATCACGTGCCGACCAGGCTGCTGCCCAAGAGTTCACTTGCGCCTGGACGGAGGCCTCCGAAGATGCCACGGCAGGTGCCACCGGCACGACCTGCGCCGCTGGGGCGCGCGAGGTGTTCAGGCTGGCCGCCTTGGCATTGAGGGCATCGCGCTCCGGTTGATTGAGCGCAATCGGATCGTTCGGGCAAAGCTGGCTCGGATCGATGTCGGCGAGGTCCTGGCTATCCGGCGTGGCCGCATCCAGACGTTGCAGGCCGAGGTATTCGAGCAGGGTGCCCATGCCGGCATAGGTCCGCAGGTAGGCGAGCGTCAGGTCGGTATCGGCATTGACGTTGGCGCGACGGGCGGCCAGCAGTTCGTTTTCGGTATCGAGCAGATCGAGCAGGGTGCGCTGGCCGACGTTGAACTGGTCGCGATAGGCATCGCGCGTCTTTTCGAGCAGGGCAACCTGACGGGCGTTGAAGACGGACTGCTCTTTCAGGCGCAGCACGTCGTTGTACGCGATAAGCAGGGTCTGGCGGGTGTCGCGGCAAGCCTTTTCGCGCAGATCGAAAGCCAGGTTCTTCTTCTCGATGCTCTGCTTCTCGCGGGCGCGGTCGGAACCGCCGTTGAAGAGGTTCCAGCTGACGACGAGCTCGGCCACGTTGTGGTGACGATCGCCGGTGTCGCCGAGGTAATTGCGGGTGTTGTCGGTGCGGGCGCGGAAATCAAGCTTCGGCGAATAGGCCGCACGGCGATTGTTGATTTCGTACTGGCTGGCTTCGATGTTTTCGGTTGCCGCAAGCAGCGCCGGGTTTTTGCGGTGCAGGGTATCGAGCGCCGACTTGGCCTGGGCCGGGAAGGCCGAGTTGAGCTGGGCGGGCGGCACGATGGCGTCAGCCGGCTGAGCACCGACCAGGCGCTGATAGCGTGCACTCACATCATGCAGGTTGGCGGTTTCGGTGATCAGGTTGATTTCGGCGAGGGCGAGACGGCTGCCGGCCTGCTCGAAGTCGACGCGACGGCCGACGCCGCTCAGGGTACGGCGTTCGATCTGGTCGTAGGTGGCCTTGTGCTGAACGTAGTTGTCCTTGGCCAGATCGACCAGGTGACGGTAGCGCAGGACGTCGAGATAGGCGCGCGACGCTTCGAGCGCGGTGTTTTCGGAGGCATCGAGCAGCTCGTAGTAGCGAACGATGCGCGCCTTGTCGAGGCGACGAACTTCATTGCGGGTCGCGAAACCGTCGAAAATCATCTGGTTGAGGCTGAGCATATAGCCGCTGCGGGTGTAATCGCGATCGGCCGCCGTCGGCTGGCGCAGGCTTTCACGACCGCCCCCTGCAGTCAGGTCAACCCGCGGGAAATAGCCGCCGCGGGCCACGCCGATCTCTTCGTCTGCCGCCCGATAGGCATGCCATTTCGAGGTGACTTCGGGGCTGTTCAGCACAGCCCGCTGGGCCACCTCCTTCAGCGTGGCCGGCGTTGCAGCCGGAACCTGGGCGAAGGCGGGAAATGCCGCCGAGATGATCAGCGAGACAAGGGCGATATTTTTCATAGGCGTTGTTTTCGTGGGTCTCTGTAGGGGCCGATCCAGGTCGCCAATGGCGCGCGCCGCGGATCATGCCAAAGAAATAGATTGGGCGATTATAGAGAGCGTGATTGTTCTGTTTGTAAGGAAGAGTAAATATCCAGCGCGGCCGGTGCGCCAAATCATTAACTTATAAGGCATTTTGCCCGGAAAGCGCTTTTGCTGTCAGTCCAATAGTGTATTGATTTGTGACGTTTGCCACGGTCAACCGGAATTTTTGCCCAAATTTGAAATCCTGACGCAGCTCATTCACCCTTCAATCCCTGCAGTTTTCGATACAGGGTGCGCTGGCTGACCCCCAGCCGCGTCGCCAGCTCCTCCGTTTCGATGCCGTCCTGGCCTTTCGCCCAGCCCAGGTAGCGCTGCTCGAGCGCATCGAGGGTAACGATCTGATCGACCTGAAACGCCGCCTCGTTCGCCAGCCGCGTGCGGGGCATGCCTTCGGGGATGTCCTCGAAATGGGCGACGTCGATCAAGTTGCCATCCGCCAGCAGGCTGGCCCGCTCGATCATGTTGCGCAGCTCGCGGATATTGCCCTCGTATCGCCGGGCACTGAGCCAGGCCAACGCGGCAGGCGTGAATTTGCGCCCGGCCTCACGATCCACGCGTTCGAGCAAGGAAGCGGCCAGCAAGGGAATGTCTTCCGGACGTTCATGCAAGGCCGGCGTGTGGATGGGAAAGGTGTTGATCCGGAAATACAGGTCCCGCCTGAAACTGTCGGCCTGGACCATGGCCCGGAGATCGCGGTGCGTGGCGGCCACCAGCCGGAAATCGACGGGCAGCCAGTCCAGCCCGCCCACCCGCCGATAGGTGCCGGTTTCGAGCAGGCGCAGCAGCTTGACCTGCAGGACCAGCGGCAATTCGCCGATTTCGTCGAGAAACAGGGTGCCGCCGGACGCCGCTTCGACCATGCCCTGCTTGCGGAAGGTCGCCCCGGTGAACGCGCCCTTCTCGTAGCCGAAAAGCTCGCTTTCGAAGAGGGTTTCGGTCATGCCGGCGCAATCGACGGCCACGAAGGGCCCCTCTGCCCGCCCGCTGGCTTCGTGAATGGCACGCGCCACCAGCTCCTTGCCGGTCCCGGTTTCGCCAAGCAACAACACCGAGGCATTGGAATTGGCGACGCGCAAAATCTTTTCCAGCATGCCGACGAAGGCCGGCGAACGACCGACCAGGCCCTGCGCTGCCGCCCGGCTGCTGGCCTGGCGGACCACCTGCATGGTTTCGACGAAATAGGCGACGCGCCCCGTCTCGTCGCGGATCGGCGTGGTTTCCACGGCGACGTGCTCTTCGCCGCGCGGCGTGTGGTGCAGATGGAGAACACGCTGCGGCGTCCCCGACTTCTGGCTGCGCTTCATCGGGCAGGATTCGCCAGCCTCATCGCACGGAACCTTGAAGCGATGCGACACCTCGTAACACGTCCGGCCCTTGATGGACTGCGCATCGCCGAAATCGCGAACATAAGCCGCATTGGCTGCGATAATCCGGTAGTCGGAACTCATGACGATCCGCGGCTCTGGCAAGCCGTCCAGGAAAGAAATCAGTTCACCGAGAGATTGTTCGCCCACGCCACCTCCGTCAATTTCGTCATTCATGTCTGCCAATATTGACACAATTTGCCAAGAGACGCTCAGATGCGGTATATAAGCGAATGATTTTTAAGACACTTGGACGCAAAACAAAGCAGGCACGCATCTTGTTTATAGCCACCACTGGAAGCCGGCCTTCCGCCTTTCCTGATCGGGAAGGCGACCTTGGTGGCGATGAGTCTGACTGCGTCTTTCCCCACGCCCCGCAGGCTTGCTTTGCGCAATCGCTCGTCGATGCCAACCGCGCCGGTTTCCAACCTTCTCTTTCATCCACCCGAAAGCGTCAATGAATCAGCCTCACGAAAACACGGAAGATAAAAAGCCGGCTCCGGTTTCCTTCTACGAAAAACACAAGATCATCTACGCCAAGCCCGTTAAGGGCTACTTCGACAACTGGCGCATCGCCCTCGTCATTTTCACCCAGGTCCTGTTCTATGGCGGCCTGTGGCTGACCTGGAATGACCGTCAGGCGATCCTCCTGCACCTCGTCGAACGCAAGTTCTATATCTTCGGTGTCGTTTTCTGGCCGCAGGACGTCATCTACCTGACCGCCCTGCTCATTGTCTCGGCTTACGCCCTGTTCCTCGTCACGGCCATTGCCGGGCGGCTGTTCTGCGGTTACGCCTGCCCACAGACGGTCTATACGCAGATATTCATGTGGATCGAGAACTGGGTCGAGGGTGACCGCAATGCGCGGATCAAGCTTGACAAGGCCCCGATGGATGCACGCAAGTTCCGCATCAAGGCGACCAAACACCTGCTCTGGGGCATCGTCGGCCTGTGGACCGGCTTCACGCTGGTCGGCTACTTCACGCCGGTCGAGGAACTCATCAACAACGTGCTGACCGGCGAACTCGGCCCCTGGGAAACCTTCTGGATCTTCTTCTACGGCGGTTTCACGATCCTCATGGCCGGCTTCATGCGCGAGCAGGTGTGCAAGCACATGTGCCCGTATGCCCGCTTCCAGAGCGTGATGTTCGACCCGGACACGATGATCATCACCTACGACGAGGAACGCGGCGAGCCGCGCGGCGCGCGCAAGAAGAATGTCGATCCGAATGCCCCCAAGCTCGGCGACTGCATCGACTGCAACCAGTGCGTCATCGTCTGCCCGACCGGCATCGACATCCGCAAGGGGCTGCAGTATGAATGTATCGGCTGCGCTGCCTGTATCGACGTCTGCGACCAGGTCATGGACAAGGTGCTCTACACGGCCATCCTCGTTTTCATCACCGGCATGGCCGCCTGGTTCCTCATGAACCGGATTCCGCTCAAGGTCGACATCATCCGCGACCGCTCGACACTGGCCCGCGAAGCCGACGACGGCCGGATCGAGAACGTGTACATGCTGCAGATCATGAACACCGAGGAAAGGCCGCACCGCTACAGGGTCTCGGTCGAAGGTCTGCCGGGCGCCGAAATCGCCGGCAACTCGGAAGTGGACGCCAAGGCCGCAGGCCTGACTTCGTTCAACACCGTGGTCAGCGTACCGCCCGATGCCGGCAAGGCTGGCTCGAACCAGATCCATTTCGAGATCGTCGCCGTCGACAACCCGGACATCAAGGTACGCGAAAAAGCCGCCTTCCTGATCCCGCAGTAAATCCGGCCACAGCCCAGAAAGCGGGAGCGCGTCTCCCGCTTTTTTTCGTCCCTACTTTCCGAAAGCCCGGTCGAGAAACGCGCGCAGCGGCACGACCTGTTCCGCCAGATCGCCGTAGTCATCGTGACTGCCCGGCACCAGCAGCAATTCGACGGCATCGCTCGCCCTCGCCGCATGAATCTGGCGCGCCTCGTCCACCGGCACAGTATCGTCGGCCAGGCCATGCACGATGAGCACCGGACAGCGAATGGCCGAAATCGTCCGGCATGGGGCAATGTCGTCGAAGCGATGGCCGATCACCCGCTGCACGTAGGCCAGGATGTAGGCGCCCAAGGGCCAATACGGAATGCGCATGCTCGCCAGCCAGCGCCTCATCATGGCCGCCGGATGCGCAAAAGCGGCCAGACTGACGACCGCCCGGATCGACGGCTGGCGCGATGCCGCCAGCAGGGCGGCCCCCGCCCCGACCGAATGGCCGATCACACCGAGCGCCTGCGGATCGACCTCCGGCCGCCCGGCCAGCCAGCGCAGGGCGGCCTCGATATCCTCGGCGAAGCGGGGTAGCGACGCGAAACTATCGCCATCGCTCTGTCCGTGACAGCGGGCGTCGACCAGCAACAACGCGAAACCCGCGGCATGCAGCGGCGCCGCCAGCGGCAGCATCATCTCGGCGTTCCCACCCCAGCCGTGCATGATCACCAACGCCGGACGTTTTTCGCCCGCCGGAATGAACCAGCCGTAGAGACGTTTGCCATTGGCCGTCGGGATGCTCGCCGCCGACCACGGCAGGCCATCCGGCTGCCCGACCTCGACCACGCGGGGCGCCGCCAGGCCGCGCCGAATCGAATAATTCAGGGCGCCGACACCGCCGACCAGCAGCGGGACGCCCCACAGCAAGGCGCTGACCGCGCTCACGGGCTCAGCCATGCCCTGAGGCCAGCGGCGCCGCCCCGCTGCCGGCCGGGAAACTGTCGAGATACTGCGGAAAACGCATGGCGGGGGCTTTTGAAGATTTCGATTTTGGCCATTTTATCCGGTAGACCGTCGCATTGCCCGCCAGCGGCGATATACTGGCCGCAAACTCATAACGAACCGGAGACAGGGCCATGCCAATGGCCCCGCGTGGATGGATACTCTTTTCCTGCTCGCCGTCGCAACCGTCGTCATCGTACTGGTGTTCGATTACACCAACGGTTTTCATGATGCGGCCAACATCGTGGCCACCGTCATCGCCTCGCGCGCCATGACGCCAGCCCAGGCCGTGATCATCGTCGGCATCTTCGAGTTTCTCGGCCCCCTGCTCGGCGGCACCGCCGTCGCCAACACCATCGGCAAGTTCGTCGCCCTCGACGGCGTGGCCCCCATTCTCTCCCTCTCCATCCTGCTCTGCGGCCTGATCGGCGCCATCGTCTGGAACCTCGGCACCTGGTATTTCGGCATTCCCTCGTCGTCGTCGCACGCCCTGGTCGGGGGGCTGATCGGCGCCGTCGTCGTCGCGGTTGGCGCCGACCACGTCGTCTGGGGCTTTGCCGAACTGGCCAACGGCCACCTCACCGGCATCGTCAAGGTTCTGGCCGCCCTCGTCCTCTCGCCGCTCATCGGCTTCTGGGCCGGCTTCCTCATCCACCGCCTGCTCACCAGCCTGCTCACCGCCGCCAAACCCGGCGCCAACTCCCGCCTGCGCGGCCTGCAATTCTTCACCGCCGCCGGCCTGGCCTTTTCGCACGGCGCCAACGACGCGCAAAAAAGCATGGGCATCCTGACCCTCGTCCTGCTCCTCGGCGGCTTCATTCCGACCTTCGAGGTACCGTTCTGGGTCATGCTCGCCTGCGCCACGGCCATCACGCTCGGCATCATGTCCGGCGGCTGGCGCATCGTCCGCACCCTCGGCTTCGCCATCTATCGCGTCCGCCCCATCCACGCCCTCGGCTCGCAACTGACCTCGGCCGGCGTCATCATGGCCGCCTCCATCGCCGGCGCCCCCGTCTCCACGACCCACGTCGTCGCCACCTCGATCATGGGCATCGGCGCCTCGGAACGCCCGCGCGCCGTACGCTGGTCCAAGGCCAAGGACATCGCCATGACCTGGCTCATCACCATTCCCGGCGCCGCCATCGTCGCCATCCAGGCCTATGCCCTGGTCCATCTTTTCATCGGAGGCACGCCATGAGCGAAGAAACCAGCCCCTCGGTCTTCCGCCGCCTGTTCGACCGCGTTTTCCCGAAAATGCCCGACTTTTTCTCCCTGCTCACCGAGCAGTGCCAGCACGTCGGCGTCACCGCCGGACGCCTGGTCGAGTTCATGGAGACGGGTGACCAGAACGTCGGCCAACTCATCCGCCAGGACGAGCACGAAGCCGACCGCGTCAAGATCCGCAACCTGCACACCCTGAACGAAGCCTTCTCGACGCCCATCGACCGCGAAGACCTCTACCGCGCCATCATCGACCTCGACGAAGTCGTCAATTACTGCAAGACCACCGTCAGCGAAATGGAAGTCCTCGGCCTCGCCCCGGACAAACACTGCCTTGAAATGGCCATGCACATCAAACTGGGCGTCGATGCGCTGGCCCAGGGCTATTCGCGCCTGGCCAAGGAACCCGCGACGGCAGCCGCCGATGCCGACGCCGCCCGCAAGGCCGAACGCCGCGTCGAAAAGAACTACCGCCGCGCCATCGCCGAACTCTTCGTCGGCGACGACTACATCCACATGTTCAAACGCCGCGAAATCTACCGCCACCTGTCCAACGCCGCCGACCGCATGTCCAACTGCGCCAATACGCTGCACGACATCATCGTCAAGATGTGCTGACCTTCGGGCCATGCTGAAGCACCTGGCCCGCGGGCTGCTCAAACTGTTCGGCTGGAAACTGATCGAACCGGACGCGTTTCCCGCCCGCGCCGTCCTCGTCGGCTACCCGCACACCTCCAACTGGGATGGCGTCATCGCCCTGCTCGTCAAATGGGCGCTCGGCTTAGATGCCCGCTGGGTCGGCAAGGACACCCTGTTCCGCGGCCCGCTCAACGGCATCATGCGCCGCCTCGGCGGCATCCCCATCGACCGTAGCGCCCGCCACGGCTTCGTCGCCCAGATGACCGCCGAATTCGCCAGCCGGCAAGGCTTCCTGCTCGTCATGGCCCCCGAAGGCACGCGCAGCCTGACACCCGGCTGGAAAAGCGGCTTCTACCGCATCGCACTGGCGGCCAACGTTCCCGTCGCCCTCGCCTTCGTCGACTACCCACGCCGCGAAGCCGGCATCCTCACCTACCTGACCATGACCGGCGACCCCGCCACCGACATCGCCGCCATCGCCACGCATTACGAAGGCCGGCAAGGCAAACGCCCGGAACTCGCCGCGCCGGTCCGCTGGCTGGACTGAGCGCCGGTCACCATTCCCGCGAAAACGGGAAGCCTGCACACCATGGCGCAGGCCTGGCACATTTCAATTTTGGCCAAAATTTCCGGTTGACCGTGAGAATCCGGGGCTGCCCGCATCAGCCCGATCGACGGAGCCCAATGTGGCATTTAAGCGTTTCTCGACTATCTCAAGCCGCAAAACCGAGGGGCAAGTCTTGCGCCCCGGATTGCCGAACCTGTTGCCCTACTCGGCGACCAGCACCACTTCTTCGCCAGCGAAGGTAACAACCTGACCGGGTTTCAATTTTGCCCGTTTTCTCGTGTCGACCGTGGCATCGACCTTGACGCGCCCTTCAGCGATGGCGGCATGCGCCGCGCCGCCCGATTCGCACAGGCCGGTGGCCTTGAGCAGTTGGTCGAGCTGGATGTATTCGCCGCGAATGGCAAAGGTGATGCTCATGATGCTTCCCCGATCAGGATGAGGTGTACCCGGCAGGGCCCGTGGGCGCCGAGGACGATGGTTTGTTCGATGTCGCCGGTACGCGAAGGGCCGGAGATGAAATTGACGGCACGTGGCAGGCTGCCGTGTTCGGTACGGAGCAGCCCGAAGGCGTCCTCCATGGTGCCGACGATGCGCGAGACGTCGACGAGGGCGATGTGCGTTTCGGGCAGCAGGCTGACGGTGGCCGGTGAATCCGGCCCGGAAAGCAGCATCAGCGTGCCGGTTTCCGCGATGGCGCAGAAGCAGCCGGAAATGCCGGTCTTGTCGGCGTTGACGGCCGGCCTTGGCTCCACGCGCAAGCCGCTGGCAGCCCAATCGATGCGGCCAAGTTCCGGCGTGGCCACGGCCTCGGCAGGCAAGCCATTGGCCGTCAGATAAGCGGCGACGGCGGCCGGCACCTCGGCCGGCGTGGCGACAGCAGCGATGGTGCTCGACAGGTATTCGGCCTTGGCCCGGAAGCGGCCGACCAGATCGGCGCCCAAGACCGGTTGCGGCCCACGTTGCGGCAGCGTCAGCGAGGCCAGCGCGGCAGCCTTGCGCGCGGCAAAATCATCTTTGCCGACGCCGCGCCGGACGCGACCGAGGATGTCGTCTTTGGCGCTCATGCCACGCGGTTGGCCGGCGCGCCGGCGACGAAGGCTTCGATGTTGGCGATGAGCTGATCGGCCAGCGTCTGCATGGCCGGCCGGCTCGACCACGCGACGTGCGGCGTGAGCAGGAAATTGGGTAGGGCGAGCAACGCGGGATCGACCATCGGGTGATCGGCCGGCGGCGGCTCGGCGGTGATGGCGTCAAAACCGGCACCGGCAATCCAGCCTTCCTTGAGCGCCCGGATCAGCGCCAACTCATTGACGATGCCGCCGCGCGCCGTGTTAATGAGCAGGGCCGAGCGTTTCATGGCGCGCAGTTCCGGCTCGCCGATCAGATCCCTGGTGTCCGGCGTCAGCGGGCAATGCAGGCTGATCGCATCGGCTTCGGCGAGCACCGTGGCGAACGCCGTGTAGCCAGGACGGACGACGGCCGCGCCCTTGCGCTCGGCGCGCAGCACGCGCATACCGAAAGCCTCGGCCAGACTCGCTACGCCGTTGCCCAGCGTGCCGCTGCCGATCAGGCCGAGCGTCGCACCGTGCAGGTCGCGGATCGGGTGGTCGAACAGGCAGAACTGCTCGGCCTTCTGCCAGCCACCGGCCTGCAGCGTCTCGCGCCAGGCGACGAGGTTGCGCGAAAGCGCGAGCAGCAGGGCCATGACGTGCTCGGGCACGGTATGCACGGCGTAGCCGCGGATGTTGGAGACGACGATGCCGCGCGCCCGGCAGGCGTCGAGGTCGACGTTGTTGGTGCCGGTCGCCGAGACGGCGATCATCTTGAGGTCGGGCAGTGCGGCGATGGCGGCGGCGTCGATGGCCACCTTGTTGGTGATGGCGATGGTGGCACCTGCCAGTCGCTCGACGACCTGGCCCGGCGCGGTCTTGGCGTGCTCGACCCAGTCGTGCGCGAAGGCCGGTCGCCGAACGTCGGCGATCAGCGATTCGCCTTCGAGCTGGACGATGCGCAGCATCAGGCCGCTTTCATCTCGAAGGGCACGCCGGCCGCTTCGGCGATGGCGCCGACCTGCACCCCCAGCGCCGCCTGCCCGCTGAACACCAGCCGATCGACTCCGGCCGCACACAGTCCCTGGATGGCCGCCGTGTCGCCCTGCATGAGGTTGAGCACACCGGCCGGCCACTCGGCGCGACCGGACAGTTCGCACAGCGCGTAGACCGCGGACGGCGCTTTCGGGCTGGGTTTGACGACGACCGTCGCGCCGGCCATCAGTGCCGGGGCAATGGCTTCCGCCAGACCGGCCAGTGGTCGCGAGGCGTCGAGAACCAGCGCGAACACGCCGGTTTCACCGACCATCGAACCGCGCAGGGCCGCCACCGCATCGCCGACTTCGCCGGTCGCCCGCGCTTCGTCGAAGCCGCATTCCTGCATCAGCAGCTTGGCGAAATGGCCCGTGTAGCGATCCAGCGCATCGCCCAGCGCCGCCAGGCAGACGCGGCGCGCCGGCATGCCCATCATGGCCCAGGCCGGCTGCGCCAACTGCGCTGCGCCGACCGCTTCGGCCGCCTCGCTGGCGCCGCACAGGGGCACGCGCCGGATGGCTTCGCCGGTGGCCGGATCGGTCACGTCGAAAAAGGCGTCGGTCACGGTCAGGAATGCGTGGCCGTTGATCCACAGTGGGATGGCCTTCGGGCCTTCTGCTGAAAATTCCATGTTCAGGCTTTCTTTCTTGCTGAGTAAAGTTCGTGAAAGGTGCGACCGGAGGATACCGGCAGATCGCGTCCGGCGGTCCACGCCGGGGCCAGCCCGAAGACGCGGATGCGACCGCTATCGTCAGCCAGCCAGCTGAGGTAGCGCGCCGCACGCCGCGTGAGCCAGCGATAGAGCGTCGGCTTACCGGCCAACCAGGCCCAGGCCTTGAGCGCCAGCCGCTCGGAGCATGGCCGCAGGCCGCGCTCGTTCTGCTCTTCGCGCAGGCGATGCATGAGCTCGGGCAAGGGAATCTCGACGGGGCACACGGCGCCGCACTGGTTGCAACCGGTGGAGGCGTGCGGCAGGTCGAGGGCGTTCTCGATGCCGGTGAACAGCGGCGTCAGCACCGACCCCATGGGGCCAGGATAGACCCAGCCGTAGGCGTGGCCGCCGAGCGAAAAATAGACCGGACAATGGTTCATGCAGGCACCGCAGCGGATGCAACGCAGCATCTCCTCGTACGGCGTGCCGAGCAGGTTGGCGCGGCCGTTGTCGACGAGGATGAAGATGGTTTTCTCCGGGCCGTCGTGGTCGCCCTCGCGCTTGGTGCCGGTGAGCAGCGAAACGTAGTTGGAGATTGACTGGCCGGTCGCCGAACGCGGCAGCAGGCGCATGAGGGTCGCGAACTCGTCGAGTGTCGGGACGATCTTCTCGATGCCGGTGATGACAACATGGATGCGCGGCAGCGTCGTCACCATGCGGCCGTTGCCTTCGTTGGTGACGAGCGCCGCGCTGCCGGTTTCGGCAATCAGGAAATTGGCGCCCGAGATGCCCATCTCGGCGCTCAGGAAATGCTGGCGCAACACGGCGCGCGCTTCCTGCGCCATGGCCGGAATGTCGGCCGATGTCCGTGCTTCGAGCGGCCGACCGTGTTCCTTGGCGAACAGCGCTTCGACTTCGCCGATGGTCTTGTGCACGGCCGGCGCGATGATGTGCGACGGCGCTTCGCCGGCCAGTTGCACGATGTATTCGCCGAGATCGGTCTCGACCGGGCGAATGCCGGCGGCGGCCAGCGCCTCGTTGAGCTGCGCCTCCTCGGAGAGCATCGATTTCGACTTGACCGCCTTGGTCACACCATGGCGTTGGGCGATGTCGACGACGAGCCGGCTGACCTCCTCGCCGTCGCGCGCCCACAGCACCTCGGCCCCGGTCGCCGTGGCCCGCTCCTCGAAAATATCGAGCCAGACATCGAGGTCCTCAAGATTTCGATTTCGGGCATTTTTTCCGGTTGACCGTAAGAGACCGAAATCCAGGCCATCCTCGACCAGCGACGCTATGCCCTTGGCCCGCTTGCCGACGAACAGCGGCTTCGCCTTCTGCAAGGCGCGTTGCAGCCCGAGGTTACGGACCTGCTGCCCGGCCCGCGCCTGGAAATGCATGGCCTGCGAACGGATACCCGCCGCCATCAGCCCTCGCCTCCGCCGGCCAGCACCTCGGCAATGTGCAGAACGCGCGTCGTCTCGTCGCCGCGCCGGCGCAAACGGCCTTCGATGTTGAGCAGGCATCCGAGGTCGCCACCGACCACGGCATCGGCCCCGGCAGCCGAAATCGAGTCGCACTTGCGATCGACGATACGCGTCGACACCTCGCCAAACTTCACCGAAAAGGCACCGCCGAAGCCACAGCATTCCTCGCAATCGGCCATTTCCTTGAGCGTCAGCCCGCGCACCTTGGCCAGCAACTCACGCGGCTGCCGCTGGATGCCCAGCCCACGCAGGCCCTTGCAGGAGTCGTGGTAGGTCACGCTGCCGTCGAACTCGGGCGTGGCCATTTCCACCTTCGCCACATCCGCCAAATAGCTCGTCAGCTCGAACGTCCGCCCGGCCAGCGCCCGCGCCCGAGGCCCCCAGTGGGCATCGTCAGCGAACAACTCCGGATAGACGTTGCGGATCTGATCCGTGCACGAACCGGACGGGATCACCACAACGTCATAGGCCTCCAATTCGAGAATCGCCTTCCTGGCGAGATCGACGGCCAGCGGCCGATCCCCGGCGCTCCAGGCTGGCTGGCCGCAGCAGGTCTGCCCCGCCGGCACCACCACCTCGACCCCGGTCGCCTCAAGCAGGCGCAAGGCCGCGAAGCCGACAGACGGACGCATCAGATCGACCAGACAGGTAACGTAGAGGGCCAAGCGCATGCTAATATTGCGGCGCACAAGAAAATGAAGTGGCTAATGCTACTCAAACCGCACCAATAAAGGAATCCAGTTGTCTGAAGCTGCCAGCGTTCCGGGCAAAACACCCGGCACCATCCAGGTCATCGAGCGCATGATGTCGCTGCTCGACGCCCTTGCTGCGTCCCCGGACGCCGCAAGCCTCAAGCAACTCGCCCAGGCCACCGATCTCCACCCATCGACCGCGCACCGCATCCTGGCCGCCATGAGCGCCGCCCGCTTTGTCGAACGCGAGGACGCCGGCACCTACCGCCTCGGCATCCGCCTGCTCGAACTCGGCGGCATCGTCAAATCGCGCATCAACATGCGTGAAGTCGCGCTGCCCTTCATGCAGGAACTGCACGAGAAGATCGGCGAAGCCATCAACCTGGGTACGCGTCACGAAGACGAAATCGTCTACCTCGAACGCACCTCGTCGGGGCGTTCGCTGGTTCGCGTCGTCTATCTGGTTGGCGGCCGCGCCCCATTGCACCTGACCTCGCTCGGCAAGCTCTTCCTCGCTGCCGACAACGCCCAGAAAGTGCGTGATTACGCCAAGCGTACCGGCCTGCCCGGCAAGACACCGCATTCGCTGACCAACCTCGTCGCCCTCGAAAAGGAACTCGACAAGGTCCGCCGCCACGGCATCGCCTACGACGACGAAGAAGCCGAACTTGGCCTCAAGTGCGTCGCTGCGCCGATTCACGACGACGAAGGCAATGTCGTCGCCGCGCTTTCCGTCTCCGCCCCCGCCGACCGCCACGACCCCGAGTGGGCCGCCCAGGTCAAGCAAACCGCCGACGCCGTCTCCCGCACCCTCGGCTACACCGGCCACAAAAAATAAAGGCCGCTCTCGGCGGCCTTTTCCTGGATTATCCGGCAATCAGGCCGGACGACGATCCGCCGTCAGGCTGGCACTTTCCATCCAGCGCTTAATCCGGTTGGCATCGCCAACCCGCGTCATCTTGCCCTGCGAATCGAGCAACACAATGACCACCGGCTTGTCCGCGACACGCGCCTGCATGACCAGGCAACGCCCCGCTTCGGAGATATAACCGGTCTTTGACACGCCGATTTCCCAGTTGTCGCTGCGCACCAAGGCATTGGTGTTGTGGAACTCGCGGATACGCCCGTTCAGTTCAACCTTGGCTTCGGCCGTCGTCGAATAGGAACGGATTTCCGGGTAGCGAGCCGCTGCCGCCACCATGCGCGCCAGATCGTGCGCCGTCGACACGTTGTTGCTCGACAGGCCCGTCGGCTCCTCGAAACGACTGTTGTACATTCCCAGCGCATGCGCCTTGCGGTTCATGGCCTGCACGAAGGCCGGCATACCGCCCGGGTAGTGACGGCCCAATGCATGGGCAGCGCGATTTTCGGAGGACATCAGCGCCAGCAGCATGGCCGCCTCACGCGTCATCGTTGTACCGACCGGCAAACGCGAACGCGTGCCTTTCAGGCCATCGACATCCTCGTCGCCGATGGCGATGACTTCCTGCAGATCCAGCCTGGCATCGAGGACGACCATCGCCGTCATGAGCTTGGAAATCGAGGCGATCGGCACCACCATGTCCGGCTGCTTTTCCAGCATGACGTGGCCGTTGCTCTGATCGATGACCAGAGCAGACGCCGAATAGAGCGCCAGACGCCCGGCGTCGAGATCGGTCATGGCAACATGACGAACCGGCTTTCTGCCCGACTCCGCGACGAGGTGATTCTTGTGGGCTGCACCGGCCGACGCGGTTTTGCCCGCAGCCGTCTTTCCGGCCAGTTTGCGTTCGGATTTTGCCGATACCGATTTGGTGGAGGACTTGCTGGCGACCTTGTGCGACTTCGACGCCGACTTGTCGGCGGCTTTGGCGACTACCGGCGCCTTTTTGGCTGCTTTTACCGGGGCTTTCTTGCTCGCGCTTTGCTCTGCCTTCTTGGCCTGAGCGGCGGATACAGGGGCCTGGACGCCCATACTCAACAAGGCAGCGACCAGCAAGGCCGACTTCAATTTATGCTTCATTCACGATCTCCTGCCAACATCCGGCGAATTCTACTCCAGTTTAGCAGGAGACCGTGAAATATCAATAAAAATATATAGATACAACAACAACTTAAAGACTTTAATCAACCAGCATCAACCACCGTCAAAGCTGTCATGTTGACGATGCGCCGAACGGTCGCCGTCGGGGTCAGGATATTGACCGGTTTGGCAGCTCCCAACAGGATGGGACCAATGGTCAAATTGTCACCGGCGGCTACCTTGAGCAGGTTGAACGAGATGTTGGCGGCATCCAGTGTCGGCATGACCAGCAGGTTGGCCTGGCCCTTCAGGCGCGAATTCGGGAAGGCCTTCAGTCGGATCTGCTCGTCGAGCGCCGCATCGCCGTGCATTTCGCCTTCCACTTCCAATTCCGGCGCGCGCTGGCCAAGGATGGCCAGCACTTCCCGCATCTTGACGGAGGTCGGCGTATTTTCCGTGCCGAAGGTTGAGTGCGAGAGCAGCGCCACCTTGGGCTGAATACCGAAATTACGAATCTCTTCGGCGGCCAGCAAGGTCATGTCGGCCAGTTGCTCGGCCGTGGGATCGTAATTGACGTAGGTATCGCCAATGAACACCGTGCGACCGGGCAGCATGAGCAGGTTCATGGCATAGCAACGATCCAGCCCCGGCAGCTTGCCGATGACACTCTCTACGTAGTCGCGGTGGGTTTCGTGACGTCCGAAGGTGCCGCAAATCAGGCCATCGGCGTAGCCCAGGCGGACCATCAGGGCGCCGTACAGGGTTGCGCGGCGGCGAACTTCGCGACGGGCATAGTCGGGCGAGACGCCCTTGCGCTCCATGATGCCGTGGTACGTGCTGGAAAATTCGTCGAAATGCTCGTCGAAAAATGCGCAGTTATCGGCATGAATGACTTCGAAATCCTCGCCTTCGCGGATGCGCAGGCCGGCCGCCTCGATACGCCGGTTGATTTCGCCGGTACGGCCAATCAGGATGGGGGAAGCAATGCCTTCGTCACGAATGACCTGCACGGCACGCAACACACGCTCGTCCTCGCCTTCGGCAAAGACGATGCGCTTGGGCGCCATCTTGGCCTGCGAGAAGACCGGCTTCATGATCATGCCGGAGTGATAGACGAATTCGTTCAGGCCCTGGAGATAGGCATCCCAGTCCTTGATCGGCCGCGTCGCGACACCGGAATCCATGCCGGCCTTGGCCACGGCCGGGGCGATCTTGACGATGAGGCGCGGATCGAAGGGATTCGGAATCAGGTACTCCGGGCCAAAACTGGCGACCTTTTCGCCATAGGCCCGGGCAGCGACTTCCGATTGTTCGGCGCGCGCCAGTTCGGCGATGGCCTTGACGGCCGCCATCTTCATTTCCTCGGTAATGGTGGTGGCGCCGACATCGAGTGCGCCGCGGAAGATGAAGGGGAAGCAAAGAACGTTGTTTACCTGATTCGGGTAGTCCGAACGGCCCGTACAGATGATGGCATCGTCACGGACCGACTTGACCTGCTCGGGCAGGATTTCCGGGGTCGGGTTGGCCAGGGCCATGATGACCGGCCTGGCGGCCATCTTGGCGACCATTTCAGGTTTGAGGACACCACCGGCCGAGAGACCGAGGAAGACATCGGCGTCGGCAATCACTTCGCCCAGGGTACGGGCATCGGTGACCTTGGCATAACGCGCCTTGATCTCGTCCATTTCCTCGACGCGGCCTTCGTAGACCAGACCCTTGATGTCGGTCACCCAGATGTTGCTTGGCGGCGCGCCGAGCATGACCAGCAAGTCCAAGCAGGCCAGCGCGGCCGCTCCGGCACCGGAGGTGACGATCTTGACCTTGGACAAATCCTTGCCGATCAGATGCAAACCGTTCAGGATGGCTGCGCCGACGACGATGGCCGTGCCGTGCTGGTCGTCATGGAAGACCGGAATCTTCATGCGCTCGCGCAGTTTCTTCTCGATGTAGAAGCACTCGGGCGCCTTGATGTCTTCGAGGTTGATGCCTCCGAAGGTGGGTTCGAGCGAGGCGATGGTGTCGATCAGTTTGTCCGGATCGCGCTCCTCGATTTCGATGTCGAAGACATCAATGTTGGCGAATTTCTTGAAAAGGACGCCCTTGCCTTCCATGACCGGCTTGGCGGCCAGCGGTCCGATCGGCCCGAGGCCCAGCACAGCGGTACCGTTGGTGATCACGCCAACGAGGTTGGCACGCGAGGTCAGGGTGCTCGCTTCACGCGGGTCGGCGACGATTTCTTCGCAGGCGAATGCGACGCCCGGCGAGTAGGCCATCGACAGATCGTACTGATTGGTCAGTTGTTTGATCGGGGTAACCGCTATCTTGCCCGGCTTGGGTTCGCGGTGATAGTAGAGCGCGGCTTCGCGCAACTGTCGAGGATCCATCTTTGTCTCCATTTTATATGGTGAAAACGCATTTCGCATCGTGCGCAATAATAATACGCCAAATGTGAAAAATTTCAGCTTCGGATATTACGTAGGCACTCAGGTCAAGTAGATGTTTACCCTAATTTGATGCATAATTACGGGCTTCCCAGCCGACGGCCTCCAGCCGCTCGAAGTCTTGGTGGCAGCTCCCGGCGACTGGCGTGAAACCTAGCTATTTCAGTAATTTAGAGAGAGACATCGCCATGACCGCACCGCTGAATGCACCTGACTACGTTAAACACGAAGGCCTGAAGAAATGGGTCGCCGAAATCGCGGCACTGACCCAGCCTGACCGTATCCACTGGGCCGACGGGTCGCAGGAAGAGTATGACCGCTTGTGCGCTGAAATGGTAGAAGCCGGCACCCTGATCAAGCTGAATCCGGCCAAGCGTCCGAATTCCTACCTCGCCTTCTCCGACCCGTCCGACGTCGCTCGCGTCGAAGACCGCACCTACATCTGCTCCGAAAAGAAAGAAGACGCCGGCCCGACCAACAATTGGGAAGAACCTGCCGTCATGCGCGAAAAGCTCAACGGTATCTTCAAGGGTTGCATGAAGGGTCGCACGATGTATGTGATCCCGTTCAGCATGGGCCCGCTCGGTTCGCCGATCGCCCACATCGGCTTCGAGATCACCGACTCCGCCTACGTCGTGACCAACATGCGCACGATGACCCGCATGGGCAAGAAAGTCTTCGACGTGCTCGGCACCGATGGCGAATTCGTGCCGTGCATCCACACGGTCGGCGCCCCGCTCGAACCGGGCCAGCAAGACGCCAAGTGGCCGTGCAACCCGACCGTCAAGTACATCGTTCACTATCCGGAAACCCGTGAAATCTGGTCCTACGGTTCCGGCTACGGCGGCAACGCCCTGCTCGGCAAGAAGTGCTTCGCCCTGCGTATCGCATCAAACATGGCGCGCGATCAGGGTTGGCTGGCCGAACACATGCTCATCCTCGGCGTCGAATCGCCGGAAGGTGAAAAGTCCTACGTCGCGGCGGCCTTCCCGTCGGCTTGCGGCAAGACTAACTTTGCCATGCTGATTCCGCCGAAGACCCTCGACGGCTGGAAGATCACCACCATCGGTGACGACATCGCCTGGATCAAGCCGCGTGTCGACAAGGATGGCGTCACCCGTTTCTACGCGATCAACCCGGAAGCCGGTTTCTTCGGCGTTGCACCGGGCACCTCGGAAAAGACCAACTACAACGCCCTGGCCACCTTGAAGGAAAACATCATCTTCACCAACGTCGCGCTGACCGACGACGGCGATGTGTGGTGGGAAGGCCTGACCAAGGAAGCCCCGGCTCACCTGATCGACTGGCAAGGCAAAGACTGGACGCCGGAAGATGGCAAGGCCGGCAAGAAGGCCGCTCACGCCAACTCCCGCTTCACCGCCCCGGCCAACCAGTGCCCGTCCGTTGACGCCGCCTGGGAAGATCCCGCTGGCGTGCCGATTTCCGCCTTCATCTTTGGCGGCCGTCGTGCCACCACGGTGCCGCTCGTCTATCAGGCCTTCAACTGGAACTACGGCGTCTACATGGCCGCCACGCTGGGCTCGGAGACCACGGCTGCCGCCTTCGGCCAGCAGGGCGTCGTCCGCCGCGACCCGTTCGCCATGCTGCCGTTCTGCGGCTACCACATGGGTGATTACTTCAACCACTGGTTGAAGATGGGCAAGGCCGTTGAAGCCACCCCGAAGATCTTCTGCGTGAACTGGTTCCGCATGAACGAAAAGGGCGAATTCATGTGGCCGGGATTCGGTGACAACATGCGCGTCCTGAAGTGGATCGTTCAGCGTTGCAAGGGCACCGTCGCCGCCAAGGAAACCGTCCTGGGGTGGATGCCGAAGTTCGAGGACATCGACTGGACCGGCCTGGAAGTGAACAAGGCCGATTTCGAAGCCCTGACCGACATCGACGCCGACGCCTGGAAGGCCGAGCTGGCCGGCCACAAGGAATGGTTCGACAAGATGGGCGACAAGATGCCGCGCGAACTCGTGCTCAAGCGCGAACTGTTCGAAATGGGCATCTTCAAGGACGCCGCCTGATCGACGTCTGAGCTAAGATCGAACGGCCACCTCCGGGTGGCCGTTTTACTTTGGAGAACACCATGTATCGTCCCGCTGCCCGCCTCGCCGAGATCGAACCCTTCCACGTCGTCGAGCTGTTTACCCGCGCCCGCCAGCTTGAGGCGGCGGGCCGCGACGTCATCCACATGGAAGTCGGCGAGCCCGACTTCCCCACCCCGGAGCCGATTGCCCGCGCCGCACAGGCCGCCATCGCCAGCGGCAAGACCTTCTATACCGAGGCTTTCGGCCTGCCCGACCTGCGCCAGGCAATTTCGGGCTTCTACCGCGAGCGCTACGGCGTGGCCGTGCCGGCCAGCCGCATCGCTGTAACCAACGGCGCCTCCGGCGCCCTCAACCTGGCCTTCGCCTGCCTGGCCGATCCGGGTAGCGAATGGCTGCTGTCCGACCCGGGTTATCCGTGCAACCGCCATATCCTGCGCACCTACGAGGGCAAGCCGGTGGCGATTCCAGTCGGCCCCGAAAGCAACTTCCAGCCGACTGCGGTGCAGGTCGATGCCGCCTGGAACGAGCGTACCGCAGGCCTGCTCGTCGCCTCCCCGGCCAACCCGACGGGCACGCTGCTGACGCCTGCCGAAATCGCGGGCCTGGCGGCAGTCTGCCGCAGGAAGCAAGGGCATTTCCTAGTCGATGAAATCTATCAGGGTCTGACCTATGAAAGCGAGATGGCGACCGCCTGCGCCGCGGGCGACGATATCTGGGTCATCAACAGTTTCTCGAAATATTTCCAGATGACCGGCTGGCGCCTGGGCTGGATGGTCATCCCCGAAGCCTACGCGCGCGATGTCGAGAAGCTGGCCCAGAACCTCGTGCTCTGCCCCTCGACACCTGCCCAACATGGGGCGCTGGCGGCATTCGAGCCAGCAACCCTCGCCATTCTCGAAACGCGGCGCGCCGAATTCAGAAAGCGCCGCGACTTCCTCGCCCCGGCCCTGGAAAGCATTGGCTTTCGCATCACGGCCCGCCCGGAAGGAGCCTTCTATCTCTATTGCGACTGTTCGGCCCTAAGCGATGACAGCTTCGCCCTCGCCCGCGACCTGCTCGAAAAGACCGGCGTCGCCGCCACACCGGGCCTCGATTTCGGGAGCAACGAACCGGAGAAGCACATCCGCTTTGCCTACACGACCGGCGTTGAGCGGCTGGCCGATGCAGCCGAGCGGCTAAGCCGTTATTTCGGCCGGTAGATCGAGCTCCGGGTAGCGAGCGCGTAGCGCCAACCAATCGAAATAGGGGCCGGGATCGGTCTTGCGCCCCGGCGCAATATGGCTGTGACCGGCGACCGCGCTAATCGGGTAGCGATCGCGCAAGGCATCCAGCAGGCGCCAGAGCGCCGGATACTGCTCATCGGCAAAAGGCTGACAGTCCGATCCCTCCAGCTCGATGCCGATCGAGAAATCATTGCAGTTGTCTCGCGCACACCAGCACGATTGCCCCGCATGCCAGGCCCGCTGGTCACAGCCGACGAACTGGACGACGCGACCGTCACGGCGGATATAGAAATGCGCCGAAACCTGCAATTTTGAAATTGTCGAAAAATACCGGTTGACCGTGGGATCGAGCCGATTGAGGAAAAAGTCCTCGACCCAATCGCCGCCGAACTCGTCGGGCGGCAAGCTGATGTTGTGAATGACGACCAGCGACACTACCTCTCCGGGCGGCCGTTCGCCAAAATTGGGCGAAGGTAGCCAGCGCGTCCCTTCCAGCCAGCCATCCGCTTGCCAGGACATCACTCGATGCCCAAGCGCTCAAGTCGGTAGCGCATCGAGCGGAAGGTGACGCCCAGCAGACGAGCAGCTGCCGTCCGATTTCCTTCGGCTTTCTGCAGCGCTTCGAGAATGGCCTGACGCTCCAGGCGATTGAGGTACTCGTCCAGCGTTTCGGCACCGCGGCCGCGATCTTCGCTGCCGGCCATCTCCTCGGGGCCCAGATGCAAATCCTCAACCTCGATGACATCACCCGAACACAGGGCGGTCGCCCTCTCCAGAACGTTTTCCAGCTCCCGAACGTTGCCCGGGAAGGAATAGGTCGACAATGCCTTGAGTGCTCCCGCCGATAACCTGGGCGGGGTATCGCCAAAGACTCGGCGCAGGATGGCCTCGACAAGCGGCACGATATCTTCCATGCGCTCGCGCAAAGGTGGCATGCGCAGTTCGATGACGTTCAGGCGATAGTACAAATCCTGTCGAAACGCGCCTTTGTCGACGAGATCGCGCAGATTCTTGTGGGTAGCGCAAATGATCCGGACATCGACCGGCTCTTCCGCAACGCTCCCCACCTTGCGCACGCGTTTCTCCTGAATGGCCCGCAGCAACTTGACCTGCATGGCCAAGGGCAGATCGGCCACTTCGTCGAGGAACAGCGTGCCACCGTGCGCGGCGTGGAAAAAGCCGTCGCGCTCGGCATCCGCGCCCGTAAAGGCCCCCTTGCGATACCCGAAAAACTCGCTTTCCATGAGGTTTTCCGGAATAGCCCCGCAATTGACCGGGACAAAAGCACCGCTGGCCCGTGCACTGCGGGTATGAATCAAGCGCGCCGCCAACTCCTTGCCGCTACCGGATTCGCCGGATATGTAAATCGGTGCCTGGCTACGCGCCAGCTTCTCGATCATCGCCCTGACCTGCTGCATGCTGGGCGACTCGCCAATCAACAATTGAAGCGGGTTATCGTTATCCTGCTCGCCACCCGGCAGGCGCAAGGCCGACTTGACGAGCGTGCGCAATTGCTCAAGCCCCACCGGCTTGGCCAGATAGTCGAACGCGCCCGCCTTCAAGGCCGCTACTGCGTTTTCCGCACTGCCGAAGGCCGTGATCACCGCCACCGGGGTTTGCGGATGATGTTCAGCAATGAAGCGGACGATCTCCAAGCCATCGCCATCCGGCAAGCGCATATCCGTCAGGCAGAGCTGAAAACTGTCCCGATCCAGCGCTGCGCGCGCCTCGGCCACCGATCCGGCACACTCGGTCGCCAGCCCCATGCGCACCAGGGTCAAATCGATCAGTTCACGGATGTCGGCCTCGTCATCGATGACGAGGACGCGACTCAGTTCGCCGCGAGGGCGCCGTTCGGTTCTGGCAACAGACACGTGTCATTTCTCCCTGCAACAACGAAACGCGCCCCGGCATCGGACGGCGCCAATTCAAGGCTCGCCCCGTTGGTGGCACACAATTCACGAGCGATAAACAAGCCCAGGCCAGTTCCCAGCGTATGCGTCGTAAAGAAAGGCTCAAAAATCTGCTCACGCACGTTTTCGGGAACCCCGGGGCCATCGTCAATGACGTGCAATTCTACCCGCCCCTCGGCAACCGGTCTTCCCAATTCGATCCGGACGGCCCCCGGACCCTTGCTCGAATGACGCAACGCATTGCTCACCAGATTCCATAACACCTGGTGCAGATGTGACCGATCAAAACAGAGATTCTGTGGCCTTGCCTCAAGCACGACAATACCCGGCGACAGGTTTTCGGCTGCGACGAAGTGCTCGACGAATCCTGCGCAAAACTCGTCCAGTCGCAACAATTCCGGCTCCGCGCGGTTCTGGCGCCCCAATTCAAGAATATCGCGGACAATCCGGTCCAGGCGAGTCACATTGTCGTTAAGGATACGCAACAGTCGATCCTGCATTTCGCCTCGACGCTCTTCGCGCAACAACTCACCCGCATGGCCGATGGCCGACAAAGGATTGCGAATTTCATGGGCGATGCTGGCCGTTAAACGTCCCAGCGAAGCCAGTTTCAACTGCTGCGCCCGCTCCTTGATGCGACCGATATCATCAAGGAAAACCAGCACTTCACCATGCGAACTCGCCGTTCGCTCGAATCGCGCCCGCAGTTCACGCCCGTCAGCCCCAGTGAACTGCAGTGTCTCGGCTCCGTTCTCCCTGCCCCAGGCCTGCAAGGCGCTGGCCAGTTTTGGGGCACGCTCTGCCAACTCAATCCCACTGCCGTCATCGGCTAAGCCCAACATGCTGCGGGCAACCGGATTGGAGCGACTTAGCGCCCCTCCTGGCGTAACGATCAAGACACCGTCTTGCATCCGCTCGACAACTCGCTGGCTGATCAAAATCTGGTTATCGAGGGCCTCTCCGCGACGACGTGCCAGATCCTCGTTCGCCATGACCCGCTGCCCAAGCAGCCGGGCAAGAATAGCCGTGGCGAAGAACCCCGCAGAGATCAATCCGGCCTGAACGATCGTCGAGGAGTCAAATCCTCTGGACGCTATCCCATAGGACTGAGTCAACAAAATACCCAGTGTCGCCATGGCAGCATAAAACAATACCAAGCGACCGCGACCCACCAGACTGGCTGCAGCCAGCGAGACAAGCAACAACACACTCAAACCGCTGCTGACGCCACCAGCCAATAGCGTCAGGAACGAATAGACAGCAACATCGACCATCATTTGTGCAGACAACTGATAGTTGAAGCGATGATGCCAATGCAATGCCAGCAATAGTCCTGTGCTCGTCGCAACCAGATAAGCGCCGGCCAGCCCATACATCATGGGTGATGGCAATAAATTCAGTCGAGCTGTCCAATCATGGGGAAATACAAGGACCATAAAGATCAGCGCAGCCAGTATCAAGCGATATAAATTGAAATACTGGAATGATCGCCAGTTAGCCTCCCAAGTGGACGAAAGCCAATTCGGCATTACAGTTCCCTGGCCTCCGCTGCTTGACGATGCGCCTCACTGCAATAGGTCACACCGCCAACCGGAATCGCCTCGCTCACAGGCAGGTTAACGCCACAATAGGCGCAGGAGACCATCTTTTCAGACTCATCATCATTTGAACTAACGCTGTCCGCGCCCCGACTCTCCCGACGTTTTGACCATATCAGCCAAACAAGCACCAGGATTCCAAGCAGAAGCAGGTATTTCATCAATTCACCCAGAGACAAGAAAGCGTTTGGACAGGCCATCTGATGCGCATCTGTCTTCAATAGGTCAGCCAAGCATTCCGATCAACAATCGGTGCGCAACAAGGCTCCCCAATTTAGCACATCTCGAAGCAGCGACCTTGCTTGCACAGAAGGAGCAAGCCCAAAAGCAAAAAGCCACCCCGAAGGATGGCCAGATGCTTTTATTTGCAGTGTTTTTGGTCGGAGTGACAGGATTCGAACTTGCGACCCCTGCGTCCCGAACGCAGTGCTCTACCAGGCTGAGCTACACTCCGACAAGAGAAAAATGCTAGTGATTTCTCTCAACTGCAAAGAGCGTCAATTGTAGCAGAGCTTTTTTATAATTTGAATCCCCTAAGCACGCAATTGATGCTCGTGCGAGGTCAGCTTCCTGCGCTGCACGGTTGCGAGCGTGTTCCAGTGCCCCGCTATTTCTGATGGCGTCAAGCACCGCCGGAAAATCGTCGCGCCCACCTTGCTCAATAGCTCTTCGAACACATTCTGCCTGCGCTGGCGAACCATGCTGCATGACGTAAATCAACGGCAGGGTCGGCTTTCCCTCAGCCAGGTCGTCACCGATATGTTTCCCGGTGTCAGCTTCCAGGCCAGAATAATCAAGCACATCGTCGATCAGCTGGAAAGCTGTTCCCAAATGCATCCCATACGTCGCCAATGCAGACTCAACCTCCGACGAGGCATTTCCCAGAATGGCGCCCAATTGGGCCGCCGCCTCAAATAGCTTGGCTGTCTTGTAATGGATAACCTGCATGTAACGCGCTTCATCAACGTTTGCATCATGACAATTCATCAACTGAAGCACCTCGCCTTCCGCAATGATGTTCGTCGCGTCGGAGAGTACTTGCATCACGCGCATATTGTTGACTTGAACCATCATTTGAAAAGCGCGGGAGTAGAGGAAATCGCCAACCAATACACTGGCCGCGTTTCCGAACATGGCATTCGCTGTTTCGTGCCCCCGCCGCAAGGCCGACTCGTCCACAACATCGTCATGAAGCAGCGTTGCAGTATGGATAAATTCGATAACCGCTGCCAGTTCATGATGATAGGCACCCTGATACCCAAATGCACCAGCAACGAGCAATACCAAGGCGGGACGCATTCGCTTGCCACCACTACCAACAATGTACTCGGCAACCTGGCGGACAAGAACTACGTCAGAATGAAGACGTTCGCGGATGACCGCATCAACGGCCTTCATATCGGGCCCAATCAGGGCATAAAGTTGTTCCAGTGTCACGTCGGCAAATTTCCTGAAGAAGCGCGGAATCTTAGGTGGCCACGATTGTACAGTCAAGGTCGATTACGCACCGCCAAGGCATCTTTAGACTGCCTGTTTGCTAAACTAACGAGTTCAAAGAAATTTCCGGAGAGCGCATGAATATCCGATCGATAGTACTTCCCCAGCCGATGGATCGTGAAGCGCTGGAGGAGTTCGCAGAAGCCTTGAGTGACAGAGCGCCGGAAATCGAGAGAGAAGTGGCCAATCTCCGCAAATCGCCATCAGATCGCGAAATAACTGCCAGCCTTTTCCGAGCCTTACACAACATCAAAGGTGATGCCTCTCTATGTAAGTTTGAACTTGGCATCGCAGTCGCGCACCCCATCGAAACCTTGATGGCTCGCCTCCGAGAAGGAGAAATTCCGTTTTCGGATTTGCAAGCGGAAATGATTTTGCTAGCGGTTGACAGGCTTGAACTGGCGACTACAGCACTGCTGACGAACAGAAACCTGGAGAATCTTTGCCTTCCTACGTTGATTCAAGGTTTAAGTGGATTGGCGGAGGCATCAGCAGAGAATATTGATGCGTCCTGCGCAGCTCTAATTGAGGCAGTTACGGGCTTCCCTCCCGTCATCCCCGACCTATCCAGCAGAAGTCCGCGCCCTTCGTCATTTGGATCACCCAGCGAACAAGCGCGCGCGGATTTACAGTTCTTCCGTTCACTTGCACTGCAGTTTGAAGGCCGTTCCCCGCTATTTAAGGGTAGAACGATGCGCATACTGCGTCTTGCACTGGAAACAAACAAAACCAGCACTTCGCCGGTCGACCAGATTCAACTTGAAGCAGCAGTCTACATTCACGACATTGGGATGATGCTTTTGCCGGAATCAATATGGCTGAAGATTGGCAAAATGAATCCTGATGAAAAAACCGCACTAAGAAATCATCCCGGATTTGCTGCCGGCCTGCTTCAACGAATGCCCGGCTGGGAAGTGGCAGCCGAAATGGTCGCTCAGCACCACGAGATGCCCGATGGCTGCGGGTATCCGAATGGTTTGTTTGATAACAAAATCTGCGCAGGTGCCAAAATCCTTGCCATCGTCGACGCGTTCGAAGCGGTCATGCTCAAACACATCCACCGGGGAAAAAATCGTTCTGTCCTCAGAGCAATTGCCGAAATTAACGCTTGTAACAATCAGTTTTCACCTGACTGGATCAAACCTTTCAACGCTGTAATTCGAAAAACAATCGAAAGCTGAACAATGTCATCAATAGATTTCGAGCGCCGTTTTGGTGGCGTTCAGCGACTATATGGAGCCGATGCCACTGAACGCCTGAAATCCTCAAATGTTTGTGTTGTGGGAATTGGGGGCGTCGGTTCATGGAGCGTCGAAGCACTTGCAAGAACCGGAGTCGGAAAAATCACAATGGTCGATTTGGATATGGTCTGCGAATCGAATACCAACCGCCAGATTCACGCTCTAGATAATATTTTCGGAAAAGCAAAAATTGAGGCAATGGCGGATAGGATTAAATGCATTAATCCGCTCTGCGAGATCTCACTTGTAGAAGATTTCGTCACAATTGAAAACATGGGGGAGATACTGGATAAGGAGTTTTCAGTTGTAATTGATGCAATCGATCAGGTTCGAATCAAAGCAGCGATGATTGATTATTGCCGCAAGATAAAAGTACCAATCATCGTTGCGGGTGCGGCAGGAGGTCAAATTGATCCGACTCAGGTTTCAGTTTGCGATCTTAGCAAGACTACCCAAGATCCTTTGTTGGCAAAAGTTCGCTCACTGCTGCGACGCGAGTACGGTTTCTCTCGCGACAGCAAAAAGAAATTCGGCGTGTCGGCGGTCTATTCGACCGAGCAATTGCGTTACCCGGATCGCGATAACGCTTGTAATGTTGATAACGCCGGAGCAGCGGGTCTAAATTGTTCTGGCTTTGGCTCTTCAGTCTGCGTCACCTCTGTTTTTGGCATGGTTTCTGCCGCACAAGCCATTCAGATGATTCTACGCTAGCTCATATTCATCCAATTCCCACCCAGCCAGGCGCTTGATTCCCGGATATTGCAATGGGTGCTTGGGTGTTTCGCAAACTGTTTGCGGAAAGTACAAAAGCCCCGTTAGCGAGTGCTAGCGGGGCTTTTGTTAATGGGAGTCTGGCGTTGACCTACTTTCGCGAGCGGAAGCT
>JAGTRT010000075.1 GCA_018261895.1 Pseudomonadota bacterium | reverse complement strand
GGCCGGCTCCTACATGATGGAAAAGCTGACCCAGGACATGGCCGACAAGGCCTGGAGCATCATCCAGGAAATCGAAGCCATGGGCGGCATGACCAAGGCGGTCGAGTCCGGCTGGGCCAAGATGCAGGTTGAAACCTGCGCCGCCGACAAGCAGGCGCGCATCGACTCCGGCAAGGACGTCATCGTCGGCGTCAACAAGTACAAGCTGGCCAAGGAAGACGCGATCGACATTCTCGATATCGACAACCATGCCGTGCGTGATGCCCAGATCGCCCGCCTCAAGCAGATTCGCGCGACGCGCGACACGGCAGCGGTCAATGCCGCGCTGGAAGCCCTGACCAAGGCCGCCGAAACCGGCGAAGGCAACCTGCTCGACCTGACCGTCAAGGCCATCCGCCTGCGCGCCACGGTCGGCGAAGTGTCCGATGCGCTGGAAAAGGTCTTCGGCCGTTTCCGCGCCAACAACCAGACCATCTCGGGTGTGTACGGAGGCGTTGTGGAAGGTCAGGAAAGCTGGGAAAAGATCAAGGCCGATGTCGCGAAGTTCGCCGAAGAAGAAGGTCGCCGTCCGCGCATCATGATTGCCAAGCTCGGCCAGGACGGCCATGACCGTGGCGCCAAGGTGGTTGCCACCGCCTATGCCGACCTCGGTTTCGACATCGACATGGGGCCGCTCTTCCAGACTCCGGAAGAAGCTGCCCGCCAGGCTATTGAGAACGACGTGCATGCCGTTGGCGTTTCCTCGCTGGCGGCCGGTCACAAGACTTTGCTGCCGCAACTGGTCAAGGCGCTGAAGGACCAAGGCGGTGACGACATCATCGTCTTCGCCGGCGGCGTCATTCCGGCCCAGGACTACGATTACCTCTACAACGCTGGCGCCAAGGCCATTTTCGGGCCAGGCACGCGGATCGAGGATTCGGCGATCAAGGTTCTCGAAGAAGTTCGCAAGGCGCGCGCCTAAGTCTCGGATGAATCTGGGCGAAGCTCCGGTGTTGGCGCATTCCCTTTCGTCGGCCGACCAGGCACTGGTTGATGGTGTCCTGGCCGGGCAGCGTCGCGCGCTCGCCAAGTCCATCACGCTCATCGAATCGACGCGTCCGGACCACCAGCAGCGCGCGCAGCAGGTGCTCAACACCCTTCTGCCGCATACCGGCAAGGCGATCCGTATCGGCATTTCCGGCGTGCCCGGTGCCGGCAAGTCGACCTTCATCGAGGCGCTGGGTGTCTGGCTCATCGAGCAGGGCAAGAAACTGGCCGTGCTCGCGGTCGACCCGTCTTCGTCGGTGTCCGGCGGTTCCATCCTCGGCGACAAGACGCGGATGGAACTGCTCAGCCAGCGCGAAGAAGCCTTCATCCGGCCAAGCCCGTCGGCCGGCTCGCTCGGCGGTGTCGCCGAGAAGTCGCGGGAAGCCATGCTGCTCTGCGAAGCGGCCGGTTACGATGTGATCATCATCGAGACGGTCGGCGTCGGTCAGTCGGAAACGACCGTGGCCGGCATGGTCGACATGTTCTGCCTGCTGCAGTTGCCGAATGCCGGTGACGATCTGCAGGCGATCAAAAAGGGTATTGTCGAGATCGCCGACATGGTGATCATCAACAAGGCCGACATCGATCGCCAGGCGACGGCCGTCGTTCGTGCCCAATGGCGCAATGCCCTGCATATGCTGCGTCCGGCCTCGCCCAACTGGGCGCCGCCAGTCATCACGCTGAGCGCGCTGCACAAGGAAGGCATTGCCGATTTCTGGGAGCAGGTCGAGAAGTATCAGTCAGCTTTGAAGCCGACCGGCGAATTCGACGCCAAGCGCCAGCATCAGGCCCTGAGCTGGATGTGGCAGCTGATCGATTCCGGCCTGCGCCAGTATTTCCGCCATCACCCGCGCGTGCAGGACAACCTGCCGGCACTGACCCGCTCCGTTGAAAATGGTCATACGACGCCAGCCGCTGCCGCGTATGCCTTGCTCGATTACCTGAAACACTGATTTTCAAATTACCCGAACTACCTAGGGAGTTTTTATGCACGACATCATCCGACAGCTGGAAGAAAAGCGCGAACTGGCCCGCCTTGGCGGTGGCCAGAAGCGCATCGACAGCCAGCACAAGAAGGGCAAGCTGACTGCCCGCGAACGTATCGAGCTGCTGCTCGACCCGGATTCCTTCGAGGAATGGGACATGTTCAAGGAACATCGCTGTACCGATTTCGGTATGGATCAGTCGGAAAAGACCCCGGGTGACGGCGTCGTGGTGGGCTACGGCACCATCAACGGTCGTCTGGTCTTCGTCTTCTCCCAGGACTTCACCGTGTTCGGCGGCTCGCTGTCGGAAACGCACGCCGAGAAGATCTGCAAGGTCATGGACCACGCCATGAAGGTCGGTGCCCCGGTGATCGGCCTCAACGACTCGGGCGGTGCCCGTATTCAGGAAGGCGTTGCCTCCCTGGGTGGTTACGCCGACGTGTTCCAGCGCAACGTCATGGCCTCCGGCGTCGTGCCGCAGATCTCCATGATCATGGGCCCCTGCGCCGGTGGCGCTGTGTATTCGCCGTCGATGACCGACTTCATTTTCATGGTCAAGGATTCGTCGTACATGTTCGTGACCGGTCCGGAAGTCGTCAAGACCGTGACCCACGAAGACGTCACCGCCGAAGAACTGGGCGGCGCGATCACCCATACCAGCAAGTCGGGTGTGGCTGACCTGGCCTTCGAGAACGATGTCGAAGCCCTGTCCATGCTGCGTCGCTTCATGAACTTCATCCCGGCCAACAACAAGGAAAAGCCGCCGGTCACGCCGACCAACGACCCGGTCGACCGCATGGATTATTCGCTCGACACCCTGGTGCCGGACAATAACAACAAGCCGTACGACATGAAGGAACTGATCGTCAAAGTCGTCGACGACAACGATTTCTTCGAACTGCAGGCCGATTACGCCAAGAACATCATCATCGGTTTCGGCCGCATGGATGGTCACCCCGTCGGCATCGTCGCCAACCAGCCGCTCGTGCTGGCCGGCTGTCTGGACATCAAGTCCTCGATCAAGGCTGCCCGCTTCGTTCGCTTCTGCGACGCCTTCAACATTCCGGTCGTCACCTTCGTCGACGTGCCGGGCTTCATGCCGGGTACCGCCCAGGAATACGGCGGCATCATCAAGCACGGCGCCAAGCTGCTTTACGCTTACGCCGAATGTACCGTGCCGAAGGTCACCATCATCACCCGCAAGGCCTACGGCGGCGCCTATGACGTGATGTCGTCCAAGCACCTGCGCGGCGACGTCAATCTCGCCTGGCCGTCTGCTGAAATCGCGGTCATGGGCCCGAAGGGCGCCGTGGAAATCATCTTCCGCGAAGAGAAGAACGATCCGGCCAAGCTGGCCGAGCGCGAAGCCGAATACAAGGCCAAGTTCGCTAACCCGTTCGTGGCCGGCGCGCGTGGCTTCATCGACGACGTCATCATGCCGCATGCCACCCGCAAGCGTATTGCCCGCTCGCTGGCCATGCTGCGCGACAAGAAACTCGACAACCCGTGGCGCAAGCACGGCAACATTCCTCTGTAAGCGTCAGGGAGAAAAAGGAATATG
>JAGTRT010000061.1 GCA_018261895.1 Pseudomonadota bacterium | reverse complement strand
GATTGAGACCTAAAGATTACCCGATTCCACGCCACCCTGCGCTGATCCTGAACCTTTGAGACAATAGCGACTTATGTGGAGAGAGCCAGCATGACAACATCAAAAACCGCCCAGACCGGTCTGCACCCGATCGAAAACGCCAGTCGCGACGAAATTACCGCCCTGCAAACCGAACGCATGGCCTGGTCCCTGCGCCACGCCTACGACAACGTGGCCCATTACCGGGCCAAGTTCGACGCTGCCGGGGTTCATCCCAAGGACTTCAAGCAGCTTTCCGACCTAGCGAAGTTTCCGTTCACCACCAAGCAGGACTTGCGCGACACCTACCCCTTCGGCATGTTCGCGGTGCCGGAAGACAAAGTGGCCCGCATCCACGCCTCTAGCGGCACCACCGGCAAGCCGACGGTGGTCGGCTACACCCAGAAGGATATCGACACCTGGGCCGACCTCATGGCCCGTTCCATTTACGCGGCCGGCGGCCGTGCCGGCGACAAGGTGCATGTTTCCTACGGCTACGGCCTGTTTACCGGCGGCCTCGGTGCCCATTACGGCGCCGAACGCCTGGGCTGCGCCGTGATCCCCTTCGGCGGCGGCCAGACCGAGCGTCAGGTGCAACTGATGCAGGACTTCAAGCCAGCGATCATCATGGTGACGCCCTCCTACATGCTCGCTATTGCCGACGAGTTCGACCGCCAGGGCATCGACCCGCGCACCTGTTCCCTGCGCATCGGCATCCACGGCGCCGAGCCCTGGACCCACCAGATGCGCGAGGAAATCGAGCGCCGCTTCGACATCCAGGCGGTGGACATCTACGGCCTCTCGGAAGTAATGGGGCCGGGCGTGGCTCAGGAGTGCGCCGAGAGCAAGGACGGCCCGGTGATCTGGGAAGACCACTTCTACCCCGAAATCATCGACCCGAAGACCGGCGCGGTACTGCCCGATGGCGAAGAAGGCGAACTGGTATTCACCTCGATGACCAAGGAAGCCCTGCCCATCGTTCGCTACCGCACCCGTGACCTGACGCGCCTGCTGCCGCCCACTTCACGCTCGATGCGCCGCATCGCCAAGATCACCGGCCGTTCCGACGACATGCTCATCATCCGCGGCGTGAACGTGTTCCCGTCCCAGGTGGAAGAGCTGATCCTCAAGCAGCCGAAGCTGTCGCCCCATTACGTGCTGGAAGTGATCCGCGAAGGCCATCTGGACGCCGTACGCGTGAACGTGGAAATCAAGCCCGAATTCGCCACCGCCACCGCCGCCGAGAAGGAATACGTGGCCCACGAACTCCAGCACCACATCAAGTCCTACATCGGCATTTCCACCAAGGTGGACATCCGTCCCGTCGGCGGCATTGAGCGTTCCGTCGGCAAGGCCAAGCGCGTTATTGATCTGCGTCCGAAATAGATGTCGTCGCCGACGGAGCGGCGGAAACCGCCGCCATGTCGGTCGCACCCTACAGAAACATCAGCTTTCCCCCACAGATTCGCGCCGATTCCCGGCGTAAAATGCGGGGAAGAATATAACTAACGATAGCGCTCAACAGGAGGAGACATGAGCACATCGCCCGTCGGCGCCATTAACCTTGAATGCCTCATGAGCAGGGCCAACATCCTGTTCACCAGCGGATACCGTTTTCGGGGCGAGTTAAACGCCGCCAATCTTCAAGCAAGTTTTAACGCCGTCGTAGACCGCATCGAGAAATTCGGGCATCGTCTGCACTTTGAATCCCAGGACAACTTCCACTGGCGGCAAGTCGGCGCTTACGATGCGCGTTTCCGCGTCATCGACAGCGACGATATCGACCAGGCGTTCAAGGAACTCTGTCGCGACAGCCTGTCGCTGCTGGACGACGGCAAACACTGCCCGATGGCGCTGGCGGTGATTCGGGATCGCCGCAATCCCGACCAATTCATCATCACCCAAACCTGCGAACACACCTATGTCGATGCCCGCAGCGCCGAGGTGATATTCAACCGCGTCATTGACTATTACAACGCACTGAGCCGCGGCGACGATGCCCGCATGGAAGCCATCCTCGCGGCGGCGGAAAGCACCCGCACCCTCGGCAGCGCCGAAATGATCGAAAGACTCGCGGCCGACGGCCACGACCACGACCACGAGGCAAACGTCCAGGACCTGGCCGCCTATCCGATTGCCGATATCGGCGAATACGCGATTCCGCTGGACACGGTTCCCGCCTGCCTGGATGACTACAAGAAGCAACGCTTCGCGCCGGTGATGGAATTTTTCGACATCGAACGGCTGCTGAAGCGCTGTCGCGCCAAGCATCCGGAGGTGACCCAAAACAGCGTCATTTGCGCCGCCTTGGCCAAGGGTTTTTACGATCTTAATCGCGCCGCCAAGGGCAAGCCGGAAAAGCACATCGTCAGCTTCAAGATGTTGTCGGATCTCCTCAGCCCGGAATTGCGCCAGAAATACAGCGGCAACTACATTGCCTTCGTTCCGGTCAGCGTTGACGGCGATCTGCCGATCGAGGACATGGCCAAGGCAATTCACGAGCGCATTCGCCGCTTCAAGACCCGCAAGCTGGACCTTTCTGTCTTCAAGCTCGTCGAAGACGCCGTCGATGCCGCCCTGGTGGGAACCGCCGACGATCCGCTCTCGTTCGTCGTCACCAACTGGAACAACCACCGTTTCCTCAAAACCCCGGACTATCTGCACGGTTGCGAATCCCTGCGCCACCAAAGCGGCGTCAATATCGAACCCAAGGACACCCTGGGCGCAATTTTGGTGAATCGGCCAATTCTGGTCATCAACCAGTCCCCCAACGACGAACTCTGCCTGTCATTCTTTCCCTCGTTGCGATCCGAAGCCGAAACACTCGCAGTGGCAAACAGCATTGGCGACGCGTTCCGGAACGCCTAGGGTGAATACCTTGCAGCAAACTCCGGCGAAATAGCATGGACGCAATCGCCGGCTTTCGCCTTTCCGAAGAGATATTTTGCGCGGGAACCACCCGCGTCTGCCGCGTTGTCCGTATCGCCGACAGCCGGTCCGCAGTGCTGAAAATCCTCAGCGGCGAGTACATCGAATCCGAGGCCTTCGCCCAATACCGGCGCGAATTTGAAATCACCCATTCCTTGGGAGATATCGAGGGAGTCATCAAGGTCGATGGCCTGGAGAATGTTCAGGGCACCCTGATGATCGTCGAGGAGGATATCGGCGGCCATTCGCTGGACGAGATTCTGCGAAAGGAACCCATTTCCCTCCGCGACACCCTGGCGCTGGCCGCGCGCATTGCCCGCATCCTGGGCGAAATTCACCAGCGCCGCGTCATCCACAAGGATGTCACCCCCGCGAATATCGTCTGGAACCGAACCAGCGACGAACTTCGCCTCATCGACTTCGGCATCGCCTCGCAACTCAGCCACGAGCGCCAGGAGTTCCAGAGCGTCAATCAACTCGAAGGCAACCTCGCTTACATCTCTCCCGAACAGACCGGACGCGTCAACCGGATACTGGATCACCGTTCCGACCTGTATTCCCTGGGCGTCACCCTGTATCAGTTGTTGACCGGCGCCCTGCCCTTCGTCTCGCGCCAGGGCATCGAGTTGGTGCATGCGCATATCGCCCTGACGCCGCCGCCGCCGCACGAACTGAATCCCGAAATACCGCTTGCCCTGTCGCGGATCGTCATGCGCCTCTTGTCCAAGATGGCCGACGAGCGCTATCAAAGCGCCTGGGGGCTGGAACACGACCTCCAGCGCTGTCTCGATCAGTGGCGTGACGCGGGCTGCGTCGTCGCCTTTCCCCTGGCCGAACGCGATATCCCGATCCGTTTCCAGATTCCGCAAAAGCTGTACGGACGCGACGGCGAAATCGCGACCATCGTCGCCGCCTTCGACCGCGCCGCCGCAGGAGAAAGCGAGTTGCTGCTGGTCAAAGGCGGGGCCGGCACGGGAAAAACCGCGCTGGTACACGAGGTTCACAAGCCATTGACGGAAAGGCGCGGCAGCTTCATTTCAGGCAAGTTCGACCAATACCAGCGCGATATTCCCTTTTTCGCCTGGACCCAGGCATTCGAGCAATTCTGCGATTTGCTGCTGAAGGAAGACGAAGCCTCCCTCGCGCGCTGGCGCGAACGCATATCCGCCGCCCTCGGCGGCATCGGCAAGGCGGTCGCCGACGTAATTCCGTCAATCGAGCTGATCGTCGGCAAGCAACCCGATGTGCCGCCGCTCTCCGGCGAGCAAGCGTTGAACCGGCTCAACCACGCGTTCGGCAACTTGCTCGCGGCAATCTGCCGCAAGGAGCACCCGCTGGTTGTGTTCATCGACGACTGGCAGTGGGCCGATGCCGGGTCGCTGTCGCTGCTGAAGTCGGCGCTGGAGCGCAAGGAGATTCGCCACCTGCTGCTGGTCGGCGCCTATCGGGACAACGAAGTCCATGCCGCCCACCCGTTCGCGATGGCGCTCGACGAAATCACGAAGAGCCGCGCGAAGATCGACGCCATCGCCTTGCAGGGCCTGCAACCGAACGATGTGCGCCGCCTGGTCAAGGACACCCTGAACGACTCGCCCGGCGTCGACGACTTAGCGCGCCTGGCCTACGACAAGACGCGCGGCAATGCGTTTTTCCTGATTCAACTGCTCCACGACCTGTACGCAAAATCAATCATCGCCTACAACGCCGCTGATCGCCGCTGGGTCTGGCGCCAGGACGAGATTGAATCGCAAAGCATCGCCGACAATGTCGTCGACCTGATGACCGGCAAGATTCGCCAACTGCCCGAGAACACACAGAACGCCCTGATCGACGCCTCGTGCATCGGCGACCGCTTCGACCTAATCACGCTCGCCGCGATTCTGGGCAAGCCGGCCCACGCGCTGGCGGACGATCTCGAACCGGCGCTGCGCGAAGGCATCCTGTTGCCCATCGGCCACGGTTACCGGGTGGCCAAGCAAGAAGACCACGCCGGCAACGCCGTCTACCAATTCATTCACGACCGGGTGCGCCAAGCGGCTTACAGCATGCTCGACCAAAGCGCCGCGACACGGAATCATCTCGACATCGCAAGGCTCTGGCTCGCCGAACTGGGTCCCGCCGAACAAGAAGCGCGCATTTTCGATATCGCCAACCAATACAACGCCGGTCGCGGGTATGTCGCAGATGCGCACGAGAAGTACGCCTTGCTCGCCATCAACCTGCGCGCCGGCAAGCGCGCGAAGAATTCGGCCGCCTACGCCACCGCGCTGCATTATTTCAGGGCCGCGCTCGAATTGCAGTCGGCCGACTGCTGGCTAGACCAGCCCGCGCGCGGCGCCGAGCTGCATCTGCTGGCCGCCGAAGCGGCCTTCCTCGGCAAGGACTATGCGTCGATGGAAGAATGGGCCGAGGAATTCCTGCGCCACGTCGATGCCCCGCTGGAGCGCGTCAAGGTTCTCAAGGTCCGCCTGCAAGCCTATGTCGCGCAAAACCGTCTTTCCGAGGCGGTTGACGTGGCGCTGCATGCACTCGGCCTGCTCGGCATTGATCTGCCGAAATCGCCTCCCCAACAACTGGTGGTCGAAAAGCTGGTCGAAACCAAGCAAGCCCTCGAAGGCAAGACCCTGGCCGGCCTGCTCGACCTGCCGGCGATGACCGACCCCGCCAAGCTGGCAGCGATGGATTTGCTCGGCCTGCTGATTCCTCCGGCCTACTGGACCTCTCAGGCGCTGACAGCGCTGACGGTGTTCCAGATGGTGCGCGAATCCGTCGCCCACGGCCACTCGCCGAACGCCGGCTACGGCTTCTCATGGTGGGGCATCATCGAAAGCGCGATGTTGGGCAACATTGATGCCGGTTGCGAATTCGGCGAGTTCGCCATTGACCTGGCGCGCAAGCACAACCTGAATCTGCAACAACCGCTGTTTTTCGCCGCCTGGATCATCCGCAAGTTCAAGCACCCGCTCAAGGACAGCATTCCCGTCTTTGAACAGACCTACGCCCTGTCCCTGGAAAAGGGGGACTTTGAATACGCTTCCTACGCCCGCAACAACGTCATCCAGGCCCAGTTTCATACCGGACGCGGACTGGACGAGCTACTCCCCGAAATGGAGCGGGCGCACGGCGACTTGCTGCGCTTTCAAGTCGGCTCGTCGCTCTACTGGCATGACATCTGCTGGCAAACGGCCCTGAATTTCGCCGGGAACGTCGCCGATCCGCAACACCTCGGCGGCCCGGCCTACGACGAGACCGCATCGCTGCCGCAGCATTTGAAAGTCAACGACGCCAGCACCCTGTTCCTGCTGTATTGCGCCAAGTTGATGCTGAGTTGCTTCTTCAACCAACGCACGGAAGCCCTCGACAACGCCGCCAAGGCCAGAATCTACCAGCAGGGCGGCGTCGGCATGCATGCCCATGTACTGTTCCATTTCCATGAGTCGTTGGCCCTGCTGGCCGACCTCGACGGCGCCGATGGCAGTCTGCGGCGTCGGCGCCTGCGCGCGGTGGCGGCGAATCAAAAGAACCTGAAGAAATGGGCCGACAGCGCCCCTGCCAACTATGGGCAACATTGGCTGCTGATCGAGGCCGAACGGATGCGCGTGAGCGGACGGACGGAGCAGGCCCTGCGCTATTTCGACCAGGCGATCGACCGGGCGCACGAGAACGGTTTCGTGCATGAGGAAGCCCTGGCGCACGAACTGGCGGCGCGCTGCCAACTCCAGGCCGGACGCGAGCGCCTCGCCGCCTACTATCTCAAGCAGGCGCTGCAACTCTACGAACGCTGGGGCGCTGCAGCCAAGGCGGCGCAATTGATGGCGGAATTTCCGCGATTCCTGCTGACGCATGCCCAAGGCAGCGAGCCCCACCGCACGGCGACCCACCCGAACAGCACTGCCGGCAGCAGCGGCATCCTGCACTCAAACGCCTTCGACATTTCGGCCATCACCGCCGCCTCCCAAGCCATATCCAGCGAAATCGTCATCGACAACCTGGTTGCGACCGTGCTGAAGATCGTGATCGAACACGCCGGCGCTCAAAAGGCCTTCCTCATCCTCAAGAATGGCGGCGAACTCAACATCGAAGCCCAAGGACTTGCCGGGCAGGACATCGCCATCACCGTGCAGACCGTCGCCATCGACAACCGCGACGAATTGCCGCTCGCCCGCTCGATGGTCCAGTATGTCGCGCGTACCGGGAAATCCCTGGTCGTGCATGACGCACGACAGGATCTCCAGTTCGCGCGCGACCCTTACATCCTGCGCGCCCAACCGCTGTCGGTGCTTTGCCAGCCGATCATTCAGCAGGGCAAGCTGATCGGCATGCTCTACTTGGAGAACAATCTCACCGTCGGCGCCTTCACCGAGGAACGCCTCGAACTGCTGCGCCTGCTGACCTCGCAGGCGGCCATCTCAATCGAGAACGCCAATCTGTATCGCCACCTCGAACACAAGGTCGAGGAAAGAACGCAAAAACTCCAGGCCTCGCTCGACGCCCAGGAGCACCTGAACGCCGAACTACACGCTTCAAGCCTGCAACTCGAAAAAGCCCACGCGCAATTGCGCGAAATTAATCTCTTGCTTCAACAGCAAGCCGATACCGATGGCTTGACTGGCCTGGCGAATCGCCGTGTGTTCAACGAACGCCTGCGTTACGAAATCGACCGTTGCGCGCGCGCGGGGCAACCGCTGGCGCTGATTCTGTGCGACCTGGATAATTTCAAGCGGTTTAACGACGCTTACGGCCATGTCGCCGGCGACGATTGCCTGAAACGCACCGCGCGGCAAATTCAGTCGACATTCACGCGCGCCACCGACCTTGTGGCGCGCTATGGCGGAGAGGAGTTCGTCGTCTTGCTGCCCATGGTCACGGCACAACAAGCCGCAGCCTTGGGCGAGGCGATGCGCGCGGCAGTCGCCGCGCTGGAGATCCCTCACGGCGGAAATGGCGCCCACGGCATCGTCACTCTCAGCGCCGGCTGCCATGCCTGTATTCCTGTGGAAGCAACGGACCCCACCGACATCATCGGCAAGGCGGACGCCGCCTTGTATCAAGCAAAAGACTTGGGACGCAACCGTCTCGTCCAATCCGACTGAGATCGTCGCGCTGCCGACGCTGCGGGGATTCCCCTGCGGTTACGCCGGCTTTTTGCGACAATGCGCGCATGAATTCACAACTCGACCCCATTGAGACCGCCAGCCGCGACGAAATCGCCGCCCTGCAACTGGAGCGTCTGCGGCAGACCCTGACCCACGCCTACGACAACGTTCCTCACACCCGGGAAAAATTCGACAACCTGGGAGTTCGGCCTGAGGACCTGAAGTCTCTGGACGACCTAGCCAAGTTCCCCTTCACCAGCAAGGAAGACTTGCGCCGCACCTACCCCTTCGGCATGTTCGCGGTACCCATGGATGACGTGGTGCGCATCCATGCCTCCAGCGGCACCACCGGGCGCCCCACTGTGGTGGGCTACACCCAGAAGGACATCGACACCTGGGCCGGCCTTATGGCACGCTCGATTCGCGCCACCGGCGGCACCCGTTCCGACATCATCCACGTCACCCATGGCTACGGCCTGTTCACCGGCGGCCTAGGCGTCCATTACGGCGCCGAGCGCCTGGGTTGCGCCGTGGTGCCGATTTCCGGCGGCCAGACCGAACGTCAGGTGCAACTGATTCAGGACTTCAAGCCGACCATGATCGTCGGCACTCCCTCCTACGTGCTGACCCTGGCCGACGAATTCGAGCGCCAGGGCCTTAACCCGGCCGATTGCAGCCTCAAGCGCGGCATTTTCGGCGCCGAGCCCTGGGGCGAGAGCATGCGCCGGGAACTGGAAGCCCGCTTCGGCATCCAGGCCATGGACCTCTACGGCCTTTCCGAACTCATGGGCCCCGGCGTCGGCGTCGAGTGCATCGAAAGCCGCGACGGCCCGACCCTGTGGGAAGACCACTTCTACCCCGAGATCATCGACCCGATCACCGGCCGCGTGTTGCCGGACGGCGAACCGGGGGAACTGGTGTTCACCTCCCTGACCAAGGAAGCCCTGCCGATCATCCGCTATCGCACCCGCGACCTGACGCGCTTGCTGCCGCCCAGCGCCCGCAGCTTCCGCCGCATGGGCAAGATCACCGGCCGTTCCGACGACATGCTCATCATTCGCGGCGTCAATGTCTTCCCTTCCCAGATCGAGGAACTGATCCTCAAGGTGGAGCGCCTGACGCCCCATTACGTGCTCGAAGTCACCCGGCGCGGCCACATGGACGACCTGGCGGTGCGCGTCGAGGTCAAGCCCGACGTGGCCTCCGAGGCCGACAAACAGGCGGCGGCGAAGGAACTCCAGCACCACATCAAGAGCTACATCGGCATCAACACCCGCATCGAAATCGTACCCTGGGGCATCATCGAGCGCTCGGTGGGCAAGGCCAAGCGGGTCATCGACCTGCGGGAGCAGGCATGAAACAACGCCACTTCCCCCTCACCTTCATTTTCTTCACTGTCCTCGGCGTCATCACCGCCGTTGCCGGTGTCGCCGCGCTGCTGGGTGTACTCAAGGGCAGCCATCCGCTGTTCAACGACGACATGGCCGGCTGGGCG
>JAGTRT010000041.1 GCA_018261895.1 Pseudomonadota bacterium | reverse complement strand
ATGCTGCCGGCGACCGGGTTCGGTTCGCGGTAGAAGGCGGCGGACTGGTGCGAGTTTTCGCCGTAGCGCAGGATTTCGGTGCGGTCGAAAGCCAGTTGCAGTTTTGCCGGGAAGATGGCCGGGACAGGCGCGGCTTCGGCCGGCTTGGCTTCGGCGCCTTCGTCGAGACCGGTCAGCCAGTTGGCGATCATGCTGTCGTAGCGGGCGGTGTGCGTGAAGGCCTTCTTGGCCAGACCGAAGCGGGTCGCCAGTTGCAGGGCGCCGCCGTTGGCTTTCATCTCGGCGAGCAGCGGGGCGTAGTCTTCCGGATCGGTGACGATGGCGACGCCGGCGTAGTTCTTGGCCGAGGAACGGACCATGGCCGGGCCGCCGATGTCGATGTTCTCGATGGCGTCTTCCAGCGTGACGCCGGCCTTGGCGATGGTCGCGGCGAAGGGGTAGAGGTTCACGCAAACCAGGTCGATGGTCGGAATACCGTGCTGTTCGATGGTGGCGAGGTGCTCCGGTAGATCGCGACGTGCCAGGATGCCGCCATGCACCTTCGGATGCAGGGTCTTGACGCGACCATCGAGCATTTCCGGGAAGCCGGTGTAGTCGCCGATTTCGGTGACGGCCAGGCCGGCGTCGCGCAGCATCTTGGCGGTGCCGCCGGTGGACAGCAGCTTGACGCCCTGGGCAGCAAGGCCCTGGGCGAATTCGAGGACGCCGGTTTTGTCGGACACGGAAATGAGAGCTTGTTTGATGGACATGTTAGTAGTCAGTCATTGGTAATTGGTTATTAGTTGCCAGTGATTTGAGCTGCTAGTGAAGGGCTGACAACTCAAGCCCACTAGCAGCTTGGAACTAAAGCAATTGGTGTTCGGTCAGTTTCTTGCGCAACGTGTTGCGGTTGATGCCGAGCATGTCGGCGGCCAGCGTCTGGTTGCTGCCGGCCTTGGCCAGCACCAGTTCGAGCATCGGCTTTTCGACGCTGCGCAAGACCATGTCGTAGATGGCGGCCGGTCGTTCCCCGTCCAGGTCGCGGAAATACTGCTCCAGTGCGTTGATGACGCACCGCCCCAAATCATGTTGGCTCATGCTGCCAACTCCTCCCCGTGGTTATATTTGAGATATTCGTTCGCTTCTGCCTGTTGGAGAAAGAAGTCATTAACTGCCTGCATCTGTAGTTCGATGCTTGGTAAGGTATTCATGTGCTTGCGGAACGCGGCCGAGCCGACCAATCCCTTGGTGTACCAGGAGATGTGCTTGCGGGCGACCTTGAAGCCGGTTTCCGGGCCGTAGAAATCGTAGAGGTCGACGAGATGCGACTTGAGAATTTCGTGGATCTCGGTGACCTTGGCCGGCGGCAGATGCTGGCCGGTCTTGAGGTAGTGCTCGATTTCGCGGAACAGCCAGGGGCGTCCTTGGGCGGCACGACCGATCATGATGCCGTCGGCGCCAGTGACGTCGAGGACGTGCTTGGCTTTTTCCGGTGTCGTGATGTCGCCGTTGGCGATGACCGGGATGCGGATCAGCGTCTTGACCATGGCGATGGTGTCGTATTCGGCTTCACCGGTGTATTGCTGGCAGCGCGTGCGGCCATGGATGGCCACGGCGCGGATGCCCGCAGATTCGGCGATGCGCGCGATGGTCGGGGCGTTCTTGTTGGCCAGATTCCAGCCGGTACGGAATTTCAGCGTGACCGGGGTGTCGGGCACGGCGGCGACGACGGCGTCGAGAATGCGGCCGACCTGCTGCTCGTCCTGCATGAGCGCCGAGCCCGCCATGACGTTGCACACCTTCTTGGCCGGGCAACCCATGTTGATGTCGATGATCTGGGCGCCGTTGTCGACGTTGTGTTTTGCCGCCTCGGCCATCATTTTCGGATCGGCACCGGCAATCTGCACCGAAATGGGTGCGACTTCACCGACGTGGTTGGCGCGACGCAAGGTCTTGGCGCTACCGTAGAGCAGGGAGTTGGACGTGACCATCTCCGAGACGGCCAGGCCGGCGCCCATCTTCTTGCACAATTGCCGGAAAGGGCGGTCCGTCACGCCGGCCATGGGGGCGACGAACAGATTGTTGCGAAGCTGGAAACCAACAAAATCCATGGGCGAACGGGGGCTTGGGCAAAACGTGGAGAGCCGCGAATTTTACCTGAGTCGGCGCTTAAAAAATAGTCAAATTGTGCGGTCCGGCATTTGCCTCGACGCGACAAGGACTTATCAGTCGCCCCATGTTTGCCAGGTGTTGGGCCGTTGCGGGATGGGCGGCTCAGGGCCAGGCGCGGGCGCCCCAGATCATGCGCTTGGCGACGAAATGGCGGGCCGGCGGGAAGATGTCGAGGGCGAAGAGGCCGAGGCCGCGGGCGAGCTTGAGCGGGCCGCAATCGTTCGAGAAGGTGCGGACGATCTGGTCGGTGAAGAAGGCACCGCCCCGGCGGTCAAGGCGGCGGCTGGCGGCGTAGGTGGCGAGGCTTTGACGGTCAACGCCATTTTTTTGCAAAATTTCAAATAATTGCCAGGCGTCGCGGATGCCGAGGTTGAAGCCCTGGCCGGAGACCGGGTGCAGGGTTTGCGCCGTGTTGCCGATCCACACTTCGCAGCCTTTTACCAGTTCGTCGCGCAGACGAAGATAGAGCGGGAAGCGGCTGCGCTTGCCCGGTTTTGCAAAGCGCAAGCGTTGGCCGAATTGGGCTTGAAGCGCGGCGATGAAGGCGTCGTCGTCCATCGCCATGACGGCATCGGCCTTGGCGGGCGGCAGCGTAAACACGATGGAGAATTCGTCGCCGAGTGGCAGCAGGGCGAGCGGGCCGTCGGGCGTGAAGCGTTCCCAGGCGCGCTTGCCATGACCCGGTGTCGGCGTGACTTCGCAGATGACTGCGTGCTGTTCGTAGTCGCTGACCTTGACGGCGGGGTCGTCGCCGGGCGTGCCTTCGGCGTGCACGAGCAGCTTGGTGCGGAGGGTGCGTAACTGGCCGGCGTGGCGAATCGAGACGGTGACGCCGTCGTCGTCCGGGGCGATGTCGAGCACTTCGGTTTCGGCGAGGATGGCGTTGTCGGCGAGGTTGGCGGCCAGCGCGCCGGCCAGGTCGCGGTAGCGGACGACGTAGCCGAGGGCGGGCAGGTCGTATTCCTGGCGGTCGATCAGCGTCCGTCCGAAGCCGTCCTTTTGCGAGATGTGGATGGTCTCGATCGGCGTCGCTGCACGCGTCGGCCAGCTGTTGATCTGTTCGAGCAACTGGCGGGCGCCGTGCGAGAGGGCGAGGGCTCGCGGGTCGCTTTGCTGGGCCGTGAGAGGGCGGCGGTCGAGCAGCATGGACGGCAGCCCGGCCTTGGCCAGAGCCAGGTGCAAGGTCAGGCCGACCGGGCCGGCACCGATGATGAGGATGTCGGTGTGCTCAACCCGCGCGTCAGTCATGGCGCATGACCTCCTCGATTTCGGCGACCGTTTTCGGCGCCGAGGTGTAAACGTCGCAGCCGGTGGCGGTCACGCGCACGTCGTCTTCGATGCGGATGCCGATGCCGGCCAGCGCCGGCGGGATGTCGTCGGCGGGACGGATGTAGAGGCCGGGTTCGACGGTCACGGTCATGCCCGGTTGCAGGGTCGTCCATTGTTCGCCAACCTTGTATTCGCCGGCGTCATGCACGTCGAGGCCGAGCCAGTGGCCGGTGCGGTGCATGTAGAAACGCTTGTAGTCGCCCTTCTCGATCAGGTTGTCGAGGTCGCCGCTCAGCAGCTTGAGGTCGATCATGCCTTGCGTCAGCACGCGCACGGCGGCGTCGTGGGCTTCCATGAAATGGCGGCCGGGGGCGGTGGCGGCGAAGGCCGCGTCCTGCGCGGCGAGGACGATTTCGTAAACGTCTTTCTGGGCGGCATTGAAGCGGCCGTTGACCGGGAAACTGCGGGTGATGTCGGCGGCGTAACCGTCTACCTCGCAGCCGGCGTCGATTAGGACCAGCGTGTTGTCGTTGAGCACCTTGTCGTTGGAGACGTAGTGCAGCACGCAGGCATTGGCGCCGCCGGCGACGATGGGTGTGTAGGCGTGGGCGTCGGCGCCGCGCTTGCGGAATTCGTAGGTCAGCTCGGCTTCGAGTTCGTATTCGGCCATGCCGGGGCGGCAGGCGCGCATGGCGCGGGCGTGGCCGGCGCTGGCGATGTCGGCGGCACGTTGCTGGATGCCGGCTTCGGCGCTGTCCTTGACGAGGCGCATGGTGTCGAGTTCGGCCCGCAAATCGTGGATGGCGCGCGGTGCCCGCTTGCCGGCCCGGCTCTGGGAACGCACGTCGTTGAGCGCCTTGGCGATGCGGGCGTCCCACTCGCTGTCGTGGCCGACGGCATGCCACAGCGTGTCCCGGTCGACGAAGAATTCGGGCAGCTTCTTGTCGAGTTGCTCGATGGGGTAGGCCGCATCGAAACCGAAGGCCGTCTTGGCCGCCTTCGGGCCGTAACGATAGCCGTCCCAGATTTCGCGCTCTTCATGCTTCTCGCGGCAGAAGAGGATGGATTTCGGTTTCTTGCCGCCGATCAGCACGACGACCGCTTCCGGTTCCGGGAAACCGGTCAGGTACCAGAAGTAGCTGTCGAAGCGGTAGAGATGGTGCGCGTCGCGATTGCGAATGACTTCCGGCGCAGTCGGCACGATGGCGACGCCGTCGCCGATGGTCTTCAACAGGCGCTGGCGACGGGCAAGAAAGTGGGCGTGGGTCATGCGTTCCTCAGTTCGGCATCCAGTTCCGCAAGACGTTGCGGCGTTCCTACATCGACCCAGCGGCCGGCGAAGCGTTCCCCGGTCAGCGTGCCGGCCGCGATGGCGGCGTCGAGCAGGGGGCGGAGTTTCATGATCTTGCCGGGTTGGACGTCGGCGAAGAAGGATGGCGAGAAAACGCCGATGCCGGCGTAGGTGAGCGTTTGCTCACTGTTGGCATAGACGACGCGTTCACCATCCAGGCTGAAGTCGCCACCGGCGTGATGCGCCGGATTCGCCACCATGACCAGATGGGCGGCCGGTTTCCAGCCTTTGACGGTCAACCGGAAAAAATGGCCAAAATCGAAATCGCAATAGACGTCGCCATTGACCACCAGAAACGGCTCGTCACCGAGCAGCGGCAGGGCCGTGGCGATGCCGCCGGCAGTTTCCAGTGCGCCCGGTGGTTCGGGCGAATAGCGAATCGACAGCCCCCACTGTGAACCGTCGCCGAGCGCTGTTTCGATCTGCGCGCCGAGGTGGGCGTGGTTGATCACGATGTCCCGGAACCCCGCCGCCGCCAGTCGCTCCAGATGCCATACGATGAGCGGCTTGCCGCCGGCCACGAGCAGTGGCTTCGGCGTGTGGTCGGTGAGCGGCCGCATGCGTTCGCCGCGGCCGGCGGCAAGGATGAAGGCTTTCATGGGTTATTTGTAGCGGTAGCCGATCTGTTCGGTGTTGCCTTCGAGGCGGTCGAGCAGGTTTTGCAGCGGCTTGAGCTGGATGTAGCGGCTGGCCGTCTTGCGGGCGTAGTTGATGAAACGCGGCAGGTCTTCGCTGTATTTTTCCTTGCCGTCGCGGTACTTGAGGCGGCAGAAGATGCCGAGCACCTTGAGGTGGCGCTGCAGGCCCATCAGTTCGTATTCACGCCAGAAGGCGCCGAAGTCCTCGCGCACCGGCAGGCCGGCGGCGCGGGCTTTTTCCCAGTAGCGGACGACCCAGTCGATTTCCTGCTCCTCTTCCCAGGAGATGAAGGCGTCGCGGAACAGCGAGACGACGTCGTAGGTGATTGGACCGAAGACGGCATCCTGGAAGTCGATGATGCCCGGCGTCAGGCGCTCGGCGCTCTCGACGACCATGAGGTTGCGGGGCATGAAGTCACGATGCACGAACACCTTGGGCTGGCCAAGCGCGGAGTTGATCAGGAACTTGAAGGTCCGGTCGAGCATGATCTTGTCTTCGCTCGTCAGTTCGATGCCGAGGTGGCGGCCAACGAACCATTCCGGGAAAAGATCGAGCTCGCGGCGCAACAGCGTGCCGTCGTAGGGCGGCAGGGTCGAGGCGGTCGAGGACTGCTGCCATTTGATCAGCACATCAAGGACAGGGCGGATCAGCAGGTCGGCCATGCTGAGGTCGGCGTTGAGCGCATCGAGATAGCCGATGCGACCGAGGTCGGTGAGGACCAGGAAACCGTTCTCGAGATCCTTGTCGAGAATGCGCGGCGCCGCGAGGTCGGCCTTGGCGAGCAGGCCGGCGACGTGGATGAAGGGCTTGCAGTCCTCCTTTTCCGGCGGCGCGTCCATCAGGATACGCGTCGTGCCATCCGGCCAGGTCAGGCGGAAATAGCGGCGGAAACTGGCATCGGCCGAAGCCGGGGTGATGCTGACGGACTGGCCGGGGAAGCGACTGGCTACCCAGTCTGTAACAAGTTGGTCGCGCGGCGTGGGTTGCATAAGCGGGCAGGGTTCGGTTCGTTGTAAAATGGCCGGATTTTAACACTCGGGCATCGGCCGTTCCGGTCCCGGACTTTCATTGATCGACTTGATGCCCGGTTTTGCCCGTCGTCCGCTTGCTGTTCTGGTTTGCTGCCTCTTCGCGGGAGCGCAGTGGAGCCATGCCGCCGACGATGTGCTGCGCCTGCAGATGTCGATCGGTGGCAACGCCGATCAGCCGGAAACGGCGAACGACATCCTGCAACTGGCGGCCAACGACATTCCCCTCCGTCTTCGCCAGGAGCGCCGCTTCAACGTGCTGGGCAAGAAGCGCCAGGCTGCGGAACCCGCGGCCGTGGGCATTGAGCTGCCGGCAGCGCTGAAGAAGGACGACAACTACCCGCTGTTCATCAGCGCCGACCAGATCGAAGGGCAGTCCGAGGACGCCACGATCGCCGAAGGCAATGTCGAGTTGCGCAAGGCGGGGTCGCTGATCATCGCCGATCGCATGACCTACCGCATGCTGGAAGACGAACTGGATGCCACCGGCTCGGTTCGCCTGCTCCAGGATGGCGCTGAAATCGACACGCCGCATTTGCGCATCAGACTCGATGAGCAGGTTGGCTCCGCCGAGAACGTGACCTACCGCATTCTCAAGGAAACACAGAGCCGTTTCTACGGGCCGACGCAGACCATCGTGACGGTGGCCGGCAGCAACGCCAACACTTCCGGCGCGCCGATGATGCTCAACGTCGCCAACAGCTACGGCCTGCCGACGCAATCGCCGCCGCAACGTCCGGTTGAGGCGAACGGCAAGGCCGAACGCATCGATTTCGAGGGAGAGAACCAGTTCACCTTCTGGTACAACTCTTTCTCGACCTGCAAGCCTGGGCAGGATGACTGGTACCTGCAAGCGTCCGAAACCCATCTCGATTACGACAACAACGAGGGTACGGCCCATCACGCCTCGCTCTGGTTTGGCGGCGTGCCCCTCTTCTACACGCCCGTTGCCACCTTCTCGCTCAATGGCCAGCGCCGCTCTGGCCTGCTCCACCCGCATTTCTCGACGTCGACGCGGAGTGGTGTCGATTTCACGATGCCGTATTACTGGAACATCGCACCGAACTACGACCTGACCCTGTCGCCGCGCTACATGAGCAAGCGCGGCATGCAGCTGGGTGTCGAAGCGCGCTATCTGGATCACAATTTTCAGGGGGTGACCCGCGCCGAATACCTGCCCAACGACGAGATGCTGAATCGCGAGCGCTACGCTTACCGTATCGAGCATCAGCACAACCTGGGCCGCGGCATCACGGCGCTCATCAACTGGAATGGCGTTTCCGACGACTACTATTGGCAGGACATGTCGTCGCGCCTGCTGCAGACCTCAATGACCCAGTTGCCCAAACAACTGGTACTCAGCTATGCACCATCGCCGTGGCTGCAAAGCAGCATGCAGGTCCTGCGCTACCAGACGCTGCAACTCGATCCGGCCGTGCCCGTGACGCGCCCGTATTTCCTCGAGCCGCAACTCAACATCACCGGCTATCGCGCCAATGTGCTGCATACCGATCTCAGCATGATCGGCCAGTTTTCGCGCTTTACCCATGCTGATGCCACCAAGCCGCAGGGCGATCGCATCGTTTTCTATCCGCAGCTGTCCATACCCTTCGTGCATCCAGCTTTCCAGATCACGCCGAAGTTCGGTCTGCACATGAGCCACTATGGATTGAGCAATCCTTCGGTAGGGACCGATAGCAGCATCAACCGGGTTTTGCCGACCTTTACGCTTGATTCGACCATGATTTTCGAGCGAGAGGGCGACTGGTTCGGCAACGGCTACATTCAGACGCTGGAGCCGCGTCTTTACTACGTGAATATTCCGTATTCGAACCAGAGTCAGATTCCGCTCTTCGATACGGCCCTTTCCGATTTCAACTTTGCCCAGATCTTTTCCGAGAATCGCTACAGCGGCTACGACCGGATCAATGACGCCAATCAACTGACCGCCGCGCTGACCACCCGCCTGCTTGACGGCGAGACCGGGGTCGAGCGCTTCAAGGCCATGCTCGGCCAGCGCCATTACTTCCGGCAACAGCGCACGGCCATTACCGGCGAGGCGACCCGTTCGTCCGATTTTTCCAATCTGGTCGCCGCGGTCAACGGGCTGATTGCCCCCAAGACCTACATGGACCTGGCCTGGGAGTACAACTACCGCGACAACATCAGCGAGCGTTTCTCGGCGGGAGCGCGGTATCAGCCAGAACTCGGCAAGGTCTTGTCCGGCAGCTATCGCTACACGCGCGATGCGCTGACCGGTGCCTCCACGGTGGACCAGTTCGATCTGTCCGGGCAGTGGCCAGTGTCCTCTAAATGGTATGTGGTGGGCCGCCAAAACTATTCCCTGCGCGACAAGCGTGCCCTTGAAACCATCGCGGGCATTGAATACAACGCCGGTTGCTGGGCGTTGCGCATCGTCGGTCAGCGGCTGGCAGCCATTACCGGTACGCCCAACGAAACGCTGTTTTTGCAGCTTGAACTCAACGATTTCGGTAGTATCGGTACCAATCCGATTGGCCTGCTCCGGCGCAGCATCCCGGGTTATGGCAAGATCAATGAACTGCCCAGCAGCAATCTCCTTGGCAATTAACGCAACATGACCGCAATTCCATCCATTGCCCAGGGCTCCGCCAGCGGCAGCCTGCACAACTCCCAATGAACACCATGATCACATTTATCCGTCACCTGCTTGTCCTGATTTGCTGCCTCGGCAGCCTGCTGGCACATCCCGTATTGGCCGCGCCCGCAGATCCGGTTGAGGCAGACCGCATCGTGGCCGTTGTCGGCGATGAGGTCATCACCTATGTCGAGTTGCGTACCCGTCTGGCGGCCGCGCTCAAGCAACTGCAAAAGCAGGGAACGCCCCTCCCTCCGCAGGACGTCCTGGAGCGCCAGATGCTTGAGCGCCTGATCATGGAACGCGCCCAGCTCCAGTACGCCCGCGATGGCGGCATGCGCGTCGACGACAACCAGCTTGAACAGGCCATCGGCCGCATCGCCGCCGGCAACAAGATGAATCTCCAGCAGTTCCGCGCTGCGCTCGAAAAGGATGGAGTGGAGTACGCGCGTTTTCGTGAGGACATCCGCAACGAGATGGTCACCGTCCGTCTGCGCGAGCGCGAAGTCGACAGCAAGATGGTCATTTCCGAGGGTGAGATCGACAACTATCTGGCCAATCAGACGGCCGCTGGTGGCAGCGGCGAGGAATACCAGTTGGCCCACATCCTGTTGCGTGCACCGGAATCGGCCAGCCCCGAACAACTGCAGAAGCTGCGGCTGCGTGGCGAACAGGCCCTGAAGCGCGCCCAGGCCGGCGAGAACTTCGCCGAACTGACAGCGGCTTTCTCCGATGCGCCGGACGCCCTGCAGGGCGGTGACCTGGGCTGGCGCGCCCTGGACCGCCTGCCGACGCTGTATGCCGAGGCCGCCGGCAAGCTCCAGCCGGGGCAGGTCAGCCCGCTCCTGCGTTCATCGGCTGGCTTCCATGTCGTCAAGCTGATCAACAAGCGTGGTGGCAGCGGCCCGGCCTCGGTCATGCAGACCCGTGCCCGCCACATTCTCGTCCGCATCAATGAAGTCGTCTCGGAAGGCGAGGCGCAGCGCAAGCTGGAAGTCGTTCGCGAAAAGATAGTGAATGGCGTCGATTTCGCCGAGCAGGCCCGCCTCTATTCGCAGGATGGCTCGGCGGCCAAGGGCGGCGATCTGGGCTGGCTCAGCCCGGGCGATACCGTGCCCGAGTTCGAGCGGGCGATGGATGCGCTCAAGGTGGGCGAACTCAGCCAGGTTATCCAGTCTCCCTTTGGCATGCACCTGATCCAGGTCCAGGAGCGCCGCGAGCGTGACGTCTCTGCCGAGCGCCAGCGTGTTGCGGCACGTCAGGTGCTGCGTGAGCGCAAGCTTGACGAAGCCTACCAGGACTGGCTGCGCCAGTTGCGAGACCGCGTGTACGTCGAAAACCGACTCGACGAAAAGTGATGCTGCCGGTCATTGCCGTGACCAGCGGCGAGCCGGCCGGCATTGGTCCCGAACTCTGCCTGCGCCTGGCCAGCCATGCCGGCGAAGCGCATCCCGTCATTCTGGGTGATCGCAGCTTGCTGGCGGAGCGCGCAGCAAAACTGGGCTTGTCGGTTGAATTTCGGGAATACGAGCCCGGCTGTCCGCCAGCACCTGGCAAGCTGGATGTCCTCCATTTGCCACTGGCTGTCCCGGCCCAGGCCGGCAAGCTTGACGCGGCCAATGGCGCCTACGTGCTGGCCTTGCTCGACCGTGCCCTGGCTGGCTGCCAATCCGGCGAATTCGCCGCGATGGCGACGGCTCCGGTGCACAAGGGCGTCATCAACGACGCCGGCGTGCATTTCACCGGCCACACCGAATACCTGGCCGACGAAACCGGTACGCCGCTCGTCGTCATGATGCTGGCCGGCGACACCGAGCGCGGCCCGCTGCGCGTCGCGCTGGCCACAACGCATCTGCCCATGAAAGACGTATCGGCCGCCATCACCGCCGACGTGCTGGAAAAAACGCTGCGCATCCTGCACGCCGACCTGCGCAGCAAATACGGGCTGGCACAACCGCGCATCCTCGTCGCCGGCCTCAATCCGCATGCCGGCGAAGGCGGTTATCTCGGCATGGAAGAAATCGACGTCATCATTCCGGTGCTCGACAAGTTGCGCGCCGAAGGCATGGCGTTGTCCGGCCCTTACCCGGCCGACACGATGTTCACGCCGCCCATCCTCGCCCAGGGCGATGCCGTCCTCGCCATGTACCACGACCAGGGCCTGGCCGCCCTCAAGTACGCCACCTTCGGCAAGGGCATCAACGTCACCCTCGGCCTGCCCATCATCCGTACCTCGGTTGATCACGGCACGGCGCTCGAACTGGCCGGCACCGGCAAGGCCGATCCCGGCAGTCTGTTCGAAGCGGTAGCCGAGGCCGCCCGCATGGCTTTGGCCAAAAGGAACTCGCCATGAAAGGCCACGTCGCCCGCAAACGCTTCGGTCAGAATTTCCTGATCGACCAAGGCATCATCGGTGCCATCGTCTCGGCCATCGACCCGAAACGCGACGAGACGGTCGTCGAAATCGGCCCCGGTCTGGGGGCGATCACCGAGCCGCTCATGCAGCGTGTCGATCACCTGCATGTCGTCGAAATCGACCGCGACCTGATCGCCCGCCTGAAAAAGCAGCACCCGCCGGAACGCATGACCATCCACGAAGGCGATGCGCTGGCCTTCGATTTTGCCAGCATCGGCAAGAATCTGCGCCTTGTCGGCAATCTGCCCTACAACATCTCGACGCCGCTGCTCTTCCACCTGGCTGGCTACGTCGATGTCGTTCGCGACATGCATTTCATGCTGCAGAAGGAAGTCGTCGAGCGCATGGTCGCCGAGCCGGGTAATGCCGATTTCGGCCGCATGTCGGTCATGCTGCAATACCGCTTCTATCTGGAATGGCTCATCGACGTGCCGCCGGAAAGTTTCGATCCGGCGCCCAAGGTCGATTCGGCCGTCGTTCGCCTGATCCCGAAACCGGTGTCCGAACTCAACGCCAAGAGCCAGGACAAGCTGTCGCAGGTCGTGCTCGCCGCTTTCTCGCAGCGCCGCAAGATGCTGCGCAACACGATGAAGGGCCTGCTCGCCGACGCAGATTTCACGGCCCTCGGCATCGCGCCAACCCTGCGTCCGGAAGATGTCTCGGTCGAAGACTACGTGCGCATCGCCAATTACCTGACGCCCTGAGTTTCCCCGCGGGGGCAGTCGGTTTTCCGTTCAACCTGCCTTTGACGGTCAACCGGAAAAAATGCCCAAAATCAAAATTTTTGGCGCAACAAAAAACCCGCCGCAGCGGGTTTTTTTGTGGCACTTGCCCCGGATTTACTTCTTCATCGGGCAGGTGTTCAGGCCGAGCAGCGGGTAGAGCGGGCACCAGCCCATCAGGCCGGTAGCCAGGGGGACGATGCCGATGTAGCCCCAGACCGGCAGCATGCCGGCTGCGGTTGCGCCGATCAGGCCGGCGCCAGCAACGATGCGAAGGATTTTGTCGATACCGCCAACATTTGCAGCCATGGTGTGTTCTCCGTTAGGTTAGGTGTACGCCGCCAATTTAACGTTGCGGATGACCGATGTATGTAACCTCGGTCACACAGCCGCGAGTTTTTGCAGGCCGGCCCGGTCGGTGACTGTCAATTGCTCGCGGCCAAGCGTGACCAGCCCCTGCGCGGCGAAGCCCTTGAGCAGACGACTGACGATTTCGCGGACGCTGCCCAGTTCATCGGCCAGTTGCTGGTGCGTCACGGCCAGCACCACCTCGTTGCGCGCCAGGATGAGCTTGGCCAGGCGCTGGTCGAGGCGGGCGAAGGCCACTTCTTCGACCAGTTGCATGAGCTCCCCGATGCGGTCGGCAAACAGGTGAAAGACGAAGTCGCGGAAGGGCGGATGGTCCACCATCAGGGCGGCAAAGGCCTTGACCGGTACGGCCAGCAGCGTCAGCGGCGTTTCCGCGATGCCGCGGGCGTTATAGTCGGAATGGCTGAGCAGGCAACTCGACGAAATGATGCAGGAGCCGCCGGGGGCGACGCGATAAAGCATGAGTTCGCGCCCGCTCGTCGCCAGCTTGATGACCTTGATGCTGCCTTCGAGCAGCAGCGGGAAGCCCTGGCAGGGCTGGTTCTCGGCGAAGACCTGGGTGCCGGCGGGCAGGTGCATGATGCTTTGCGGGGCCAGCATCGCCGCGATGCGCTCGGCGGGCAGGCCGCGCAGCGCCGGGTAGAGTACGAGCAGCTTTTCGGTCGTGATGGGGTTGGTCATGGCGGTCAAGCGATCTCGGCCCACACCGGGGCATGATCCGACGGGCGCTCCAGCTTGCGCGGCGCGCGGTCCACGCCGGCCGCGGTGCAACGCTCGGCCAGGGGCTTCGAAAGCAGGATGTGGTCGATGCGCAGCCCCTGGTTCTTCTGGAAACCGAGCATGCGGTAATCCCACCACGAGAAGGTCTTATCCGGCTGTTCGAAGAGCCGGAAACTGTCGCTCAGGCCGAGGCCGATCAGGCACTGGAAGGCGGCACGCTCGGGCGGCGAGACGAGAATGCAGTCGGCCCAGCGTTTCGGGTCGTGCACGTCGCGTTCGTCCGGCGCGATGTTGTAGTCGCCGCACAGCGCGAGCTTCGGGTGCTTGGCCATTTCCTCGCCGATCCAGACGGCCAGCGCATCGAGCCAGCGCAGCTTGTAGTCGTACTTGTCACAGCCGACTTCCTGGCCGTTCGGCATGTAGGCGCAAACGACGCGCGTGTCGCCGACCGTGCCGCTGATCAGGCGCTTCTGCTCATCCGGGAAATGCGGGTTGCCGCAGACGACATCCGCAATCGGCTCACGGGCGAGCAGGGCGACGCCGTTGTACGTTTTCTGGCCGGAAAAGGCGACGTGATAACCTGCGGCCTCGATCTCGGCGCGCGGGAAATTGTGGTCTTCGAGCTTCAACTCCTGCAGGCACAATGCATCCGGCTGGGCCGCGGCCAGCCAGTCGAGCAGGTGCGGCAGACGAACCTTGAGCGAATTGACGTTCCAGCTGGCAATCTTCACTTGCCGGGCTCGCTTGCCGGCTTGGCCGCGCTCTTCGGATAGCCCGCGAGGTCGAGCAGGTTGTCGTAGGCGCCGGCCTCGAAGCCGCGGAAGCTTTGCTTGCCGACCTTGATCGAGGGCACGAAGGCATCGCCGACCAGTTGTTTGAGTTCGGCGGCCTCTTCGGCGCTTTGCAGCATCTTTTCGGTGAAGGGCACGCTGCGCCGGTTGAGCAGCTCGCGCGCATTCTTGCACTCGGCGACGCAGTCCGCTGCTGTGTAGAGCGTCACGGGGAAGGCCTCCATCGCCTTTTTCGTGGCGAAGGACATGCCGTCGCTGGCCTCCGGTTTTTCGCCCGTCTTCAAAACGCCCTTGGCCTTGCCGGGGGGCGGCGAGTCGGAAATCACTGTCCGGCCGCCGGCGTCGGTCCACCGGTAGGTTTCCGCCTGTGCGACGGTAGTGCTGGCCAGCACGAGGCACAACGTGAGCAGATAGCGCATGCTTTTCTCCCTGAAACCGCGTTAGGCAGCAATCATACCGCTATGACGAAGCAGTGCGTCGACGCTGGGTTCACGACCGCGGAAGGCCTTGAACGATTCGATGGCCGGGCGCGAACCGCCAACCGACAGAATCTCGTCGAGGAAGCGCTTGCCGACTGTCGCATCGAACGGATTACCGGCTTCTTCGAAAGCCGCATAGGCATCGGCCGACAGCACTTCGGCCCACTTGTAGCTGAAGTAGCCGGCGCCGTAGCCACCGCCGAAAATGTGCGAAAAGCTGTTCGGGAAACGGTGCCATTCGGGCGGCAGCAGCACGGCGACTTCCTTGCGCACGTCGTTGAGCACGTCCATCACGGTCAACCCGGATTTCGGGTCAAAATCGGAATGGATCAGCATGTCGAACAGCGAGAACTCGATCTGGCGTACGGCCATCATGCCGCTCTGGAAATTCTTGGCGGCCAGCATCTTGTCGAAGAGTTCGCGCGGCAGCGGGGCGCCGGTATCGACGTGGGCCGTCATGCCCTCGACGACTTCCCATTCCCAGCAATAGTTCTCCATGAACTGCGACGGCAGTTCGACGGCATCCCACTCGACGCCGTGGATGCCCGACACACCCAGTTCCTCGCCGCGCGTCAGCAGGTGGTGCAGGCCGTGGCCGGTTTCGTGGAACAGGGTCGTGACTTCATCGTGCGTGAAGGTCGCCGGCTTGCCGCCGACCGGGCGCGAGAAATTGCAGTTCAGGTAGGCGATGGGCTTCTGGATGCCGCTCTGCACGCGACGGCGTGAGCGAGCTTCGTCCATCCACGCCCCACCGCGCTTGGTTTCGCGGGCGTAGAGGTCGAGGTAGAACTGGCCGACCAGATCGCCAGCCGGCGTTTCCAGCCGGTAGAAACGGACGTCCTCATGCCAGACCGGCGCCGTATCCGGCTTGACCTTGACGTTGAACAGGCTCTCGATGACCTTGAACAGGCCGCCGAGCACCTTGGGTTCGGTGAAATACTGCTTCACTTCCTGCTCGGAGAAGGCGTAGCGGGCCTGCAGCAGCTTTTCGGAAACGTAGGCGGCATCCCAGGGCTGGAAGTCGGCCAGGCCGAGTTCGTCCTTGGCGAAGGCGCGCAGTTCGGCGATGTCCTTCTCGGCAAACGGCTTGGCCTTGGCCGCCAGTTCGCGCAGGAAGGCGAGCACCTGGGCCGGCGTGTCGGCCATCTTCGGGGCGAGCGAGACTTCGGCGAAATTGTTGAAGCCGAGCATTTTGGCGTCTTCGACGCGCAGTTCCAGCATGCGCTGGATGATCGGCGTGTTGTCCCATTCCGGCTTGCTCGAACCGTCGTGGAATTCGGCGGCGCGGGTGGCGTAGGCGCGGTACATGCGAGCGCGCAAGTCGCGGTTGTCGGCGTACTGCATGACCGGGCCGTAGGACGGGGCGTGCAGCGTGAATTTCCAGCCCTCGACGCCAGCCTTTTCGGCGGCTGTTTTTGCGGCTTCCTTGGCATCGTCGGGCAGGCCGGCGAGCAGGGCTTCGTCGGTGACGATTTCGGCGAAGGCATTGGTCGCGTCGAGCAGGTTTTCGGCAAACTTGGCCGAAAGCTGCGACAACTCTTCCATGATCGCCTGGAAGCGCGGCTTCTGGTCATCCGGCAATTCGGCGCCGGACAGGCGGAAATCGCGCACTTCGTTGTTGACGACTTTCTTTTGCTCGACGCTCAGCGTGGCGTATTCGGTGCTGTCGCGCAGCGCCTTGTACTTCTCGAACAGCTTGAGGTTCTGGCCGAGTTCGGCGTAGAAGCGCGAGACTTCCGGCAGCATCTCGTTGTACGCCTCGCGCCAGGCCGGGATGTCATTGACCGAATGCAGGTGGCCGACGATGCCCCAGGCGCGGCCGAACGGCTCCAGACCATCGGCCAGGGCGCCGGCGAAATCCTTCCAGGTGGCCGGCGTGGTGTCGGCGGTCAGGCGTTCGATCAGGCTGCGGCCGTCGGCCAGCAGCGATTCGATGGCCGGTTTGACGTGTTCAGGCTGGACGGTATCGAAACGCGGCAGGTCGGAGAAATCGAGCAGGGGATTGGTGGTCGTCATTATTAGTTTCCAGGCAAGAAAAACGGGCGGTCAGGCCGCCCGTTGGATCTGGGGGCAGACCCCCTATTCTACAAGCTCGCGGTAGGCATGCCACGAGGCATGGCCGAGAATCGGCATGATCACGACCAGACCGAAAAGCAGGGTGGCGAAGCCGAGCAGGGTCAGGGTGACGAGCAGGGCCGCCCACACCAGCAACGGGCCGGTGTTGCGCGCAAAGGCCCGCAGGCTGGTCATGATGGCGGTGACCACGTCGGCATCGCGGTCCAGCATGAGCGGCACCGAGACGACGGCCATGGCAAAGACGAAGAGCGCCAGCACGCCACCCAGGGCAAACCAGGTCGCGGCGAAGGCCAGATGCTGCCCGTCGAAGATGATCTCGTTGAGGTAGGCGCTGGCCATCGGCGCCGACGTGGCCCCGATCAGGGCGAAGGCGACGGCGGAAAAACGCTCCCACATCAACATGATCAGCGCCAGGATCAACCCGAAGAAGGCCAGCGACTGGCCATTGCGCGCGAAGCACTTGATCGAGTCGATGAACAGAATCTTCTCGCCAGCCTCGGTGCGCCGGCTCAGTTCATACAACCCGGCCGCCAGCAGCGGCGCGACCAGGAAGAAGCCCGAGATGGACACGGTGAGCAGATGCGGGCTTTCGAGCAAGGCGAGAATGATGAGGTCGCCCCCCAGCCCGAACAGCAGGCCATAGGCCAGCGAAGGCAAGGGATTCGCCTTGACGTCCCGCCAGCCGGCGCGCAGCCAGTGCAAGGGGCGATCCGCCGCGATGTGCCGGATACGCGGTAAAGTCATTCCCTGTGCATGGAAATCGTAGAGCGGATTCATGGCTGCCTCCTCGTTCAAAGTCACGGTTGTTTGACCGGGTAGGAGGGGCGGGGTTCAGTTGAAGGGGGGCGAGGTGGTGGTCAGAAACGGTCTGTCATTTTTGCGTTGGTTATGATTGCCGCTTCAAAACAGGAGGCGTAGCATTCGTCGCACGCAATATGATCAGGGTTTAGTCAGCGTGGGATATGAAATCGTGTGGGAAAAGCCGAATGGTCTTGTCAAGAGACACTTTGGCCATGTTACTGGCCGAGAAATGTTGGATGCCAACTGCAATATCGAAAAGGATTTCCGCTTTGACACCCTGCGATATGTCATCAACGACTTCTCGGAATGCTTGGGGGTAAGCGCGTCTACTGCGGAAATTGAGGAGATCGCGGCCATTGACTATGCAGCAGCTGCTTCGAACCCAAATATAAAACTTGCCATTGTCGCAACCCACCCAGAGGTATTGGCCGCTTCGGCGAGTTACATCAACGATCCGTTGAGTCCCTTTAAGCCCCGAATTTTTTATTCAATGGATGATGCCCGGTCATGGCTGAGGCTGCACGCGACATGATCTAAACGGTGCCCGCACCATCTGGTTTTTAATGCTTTCCCATCGACCCAGTGGTGTTTTTACTTGGTCTGGAATCGCAAAACAAAAACGCCCGCATTGCGCGGGCGTTTTGCTTGAAGCGACGGTCGCTTACAGCGTCTTGCCGGTGAGCTTTTCGTAGGCTTCGATGTACTTGGCGCTGGTGCGTTCGATGACGTCGGCCGGGAGCTTGGGGCCGGGGGCGACTTTGCCCCAGTCGAGGGTTTCGAGGTAGTCGCGGACGAACTGCTTGTCGTAGGAGGGCGGGTTCTTGCCTTCTTCGTACTGGTCAGCGGGCCAGAAGCGGGAGGAGTCCGGGGTCAGGGCTTCGTCGATGAGGTGCAGGGTGCCGGCCTTGTCGATGCCGAATTCGAACTTGGTGTCGGCGATGATGATGCCGCGACCGCGGGCGAAGGCGGCGGCTTCTTCGTAGAGGCGAATCGAGGCGATGCGGGCTTCGTCGGCGAGCTGGGCGCCGTTCTTGCCGGTGCCGGCGAGGGCGTCGGCGAGGTCGGCGGCGCAGTTGGCCTGGGCGACGGCGAAGGAGACGTTTTCGTCATGGTCGCCGACGGCGGCCTTGGTGGCCGGGGTGAAGATCGGGGAGGGCAGCTTCTGGGCCATCTTGAGGCCCGGCGGCAGGGCAATGCCGCAGATGGCGCCGGTTTCCTTGTAGTCTTTCCAGCCGGAGCCGATGACGTAGCCGCGAACGACGGCTTCGATGGGCAGCGGCTTGAGGCGCTTGACGACGACGGCGCGGCCACGGACCTGGTCGCGCTCGTTTTCGGCGACGACGGTTTCGGGATCGATGCCGGTCAGTTGGTTCGGCACGATGTGGCCGAGCTTTTCAAACCAGAAATCGGCGACGGCGGTGAGCACTTCGCCCTTGCGCGGAATCGGGTCCGGCAGGATGACGTCGAAGGCGGAGAGGCGGTCGGTCGTAACGATCAGCAGCTTGTCGGCGTCGACGGCGTAGATGTCGCGAACCTTGCCCTTGTTGAGCAGGGGCAGGCTGGTGATGGAGGACTGGAAGAGCGGAGTGGTCACGGCAGATTTCCCGAATACAAAAAAAGAAGGATTATAAATTAATGCGCGGTTTCACCGGCTTCGGCTGCCAATTTCTTGCGCATGCGCCGGGTGCCCCAGGCAACCAGCCCGGCGATGACCGGGATGGAAACGGCGGTGATGATGTCGGTGTTGAGGTGGTGCAGTTCCTTCGTGCCCTTGGCCAGATACTGCACGAGTTGCGAGCCGTAATAGGTGAGGACGACGACGGAGAGGCCTTCGACCGTTTCCTGCAAGCGAAGTTGCAGCTTGGCGCGGCTGTTCATCTGGCCGAGCAGTTCCTGGTTCTGCCGTTCGAGTTCGATGTCGACGCGGGTGCGCAGCAACTGGCTGTTGCGGGCGACGCGGGCGGAGAGTTCTTCCTGGCGACGGCTGATCGCTTCGCAGGTGTTCATGGCCGGTAGCAGGCGGCGCTGCATGAATTCGAAGAAGGTGGGCAGGCCGGAAATGCGCGTCTCGCGGAGTTCTTCAATGCGCTGCATGACCAGCCCGTGATAGGCGCGCGAGGCGCCGAAGCGGAAGGTGGTGCGGGCGACGGAATGTTCGACGTCGGCGGCCAGCGCCGAGAGGGTGCCGAGCACTTCGCGTTCATCGGTCGGTGATTTGGCCTGGCCGATGCGGTCCATGAGTTCGGCGAGTTGCTTTTCGCCCTGATACAGCCAGCGGCCGACTTCCTTGGCGACGGGCAGGCCGAGCAGGGCCATCATGCGGTAGGTTTCGATTTCGCACAGGCGTTGCACGGTGCGGCCGGTCTGGCGCTGCGTCATGCTGGCGTTGAGGACGAGGAAGCGCGAGAAACCGTTGTCGATCTTGAAATCGGTGAAGATCCAGGCGGATTCGTCGGCGACCTTGGCGGCGACCATGGTGCGGCCGTTGGGGGTCAGGCTGGCGAGGATGGAATCCGGGCTGATTTCGTCGGTCGAGCGCAGTTCGACGTGGGTGGCGACGATGAGCTTGCCGGGGATGCCGCCGATCCACTCGGGATGCACGGCGTCGAAGGCGGTGACGTCGGGGTGCAGTTCCTCGCCGCTGGTCAGCGGCCGGAAGAAGGTGTAGCTGGAAAATTCGGTGTGCAGTTCCCAGCGCATGCGGAAGGCGCCGGTATCGACCATGAGGTGCGAGTCGGAGCTCTCGATGGCGTTGCAGACGTGGGCCTGGCAGAGCTTGCTCAGGTTGTCGCGCGCCGCCGGGGCCTTCTCGGTGCTGTGCTTGAAGACGAGGTGCGAGACGAGCACGGCACCGACCAGCGGCACCGGCGGGCGGGCATGGAATTCGTTGTTCAGGCGCTGGCGGAGCGGGTGCTCTTCCAGTTCGGAAAGCGTCAGGCGAGGGTGCATGATCGGAGTCGACTCGTCATTGTTGCGGCGCAAAAGATTGTAGCGTAACCCGTGGCGGATGGTCGCCCGGATCGGGGCGAGCGTAAGCGGCGGCTTAGTTGTCGAGTGTCTTGATCAGGTCGAACAGGCGTTGGTAGAAATCCGGCGCCGTGACGGTTTCCTCGCCGACCTTGACCAGCGTGTCCTTGTCGATGGCCCAGGGCAGCGACACCGAGCCGAGCGCCGAGACGCTGACGCCGGCATTGGTGCCCTTGGCCTTCATCTCGAACTGGGTTTCCAGCGCATTGGCGTAGATCACCGAGCCGAGCGAACTGGGCAGGCAGACCAGCGTGATGGTCAGGCGCGTCGCCTCGTCCTGCTTGGGGCGGAAGTATTTTTCACCGCGAATGCTCAGTGCCTTGGTGTCGTCGAGCTGGTAGCCCTGGCTGAGCAGCGCCCGCTTGCCGATTTCGCAGGCCGCTTCCTGGTCGCGGTTGCTGTAGTACTGGAACGGCGTTTCGCTGGCAAAGGCTTCGGACTGGTACGGCCGCGGCGCCTTCGTCGCCAGGCAGCCGCCTAGGGCGAAACAGGCCAGCGCCGCGAAGGCGGCGGTCCGGAAAGGGCGAAACGGGGATGTCAGGGCAGATTTCATCGCTGCGTATTGTAAGGATTTTGCGTGTCGCCTGATTGACAGTGCGTAACGGCTGGCGTCGGGATGAATTTCACGGTCAACCGGAAAAAATGGCCAAAATCGAAAAAGGCCGGGCGCTCTCTTTGAGTGTGGAACGCACGGGCAAAAAAAGACCGCCCGAAGGCGGCCTCTTACGGTCAACCGGAAATTTTTGCTTATTTCACAATCTGGTTGAGCTCGCCCTTGGCGTAGAACGGAGGGATTTTACAGACTCCCATTCGGCCGCTAGGGGGCGTTGCTCAGCGCAACTTTCTTTGAAAACTGGGCACGCCACTGCTTGAGCTGAGCTTGAATGGCTTCGGGGGCCTCCATCTGCGGCAGTGAGTGGCGATCAGGCTCCGCATCTTTCTTCTTCTTTTGCGCGGACGCGCTTGCTGTTCGCTCGTTGTTATCCCGATCTTCCCAGGCCTTGATCAAATGGCTGGCCTTGTCGAAGGCCTCTTCGAAAGAGTCGGTGTGCGGGAGGGATTCTTTGAAAAAGGCGCGGCCAAAATAGGTGAAGTCGTTTTCGTCAGCGCATCCGAATGAGCGTCGGTCGGCGCGTGCTGCCGCGATCACCATGGTTCCGGCATCTTTCAGGGAGGGCATGAAGCTTCCGGCGTAGCAAGCGGAGATCACGACGACTTTCCAGCGAATGCCGGAGTCCTTCAGAATGGATGCGAGCTCATTCGCGGCCAGTTCAGGAAATTGCATCCCATCCAGCTCCAGGCTCATGGTGCCTTCTTTGGAGCCATGGCTGGTCAGGTAAACGAACAGGATGTCACGCTCCTTGTTCATCTTTGCCGCAATTGCGGAAACGGCCTTGCGAATGCTGGTGACCGTGGCCAAGGGCTTTGAGCCGACGGTATTCCGGCTATTGATCAGCGCGATGGCGTGCCCTTGGGTGGCGAACTTTGCATCGAACTGGGCATGAACGAAATCGACTTCCCGTCTGAACACTTCTTGCGAGCCATCTCCTGCAACGGTTAGAAGGAACATGTTGATTGCTTCACCGGAGCTCGGCTTAAGTTTTCGGATCGCACGGTTGAGTTGATCAGCTTGGGTGTAGAGGGCGCGTTCGGCATTCGCCTTGTTCCGGCGCCGCTCTTCCTCGATCTGTTTCTCAAGGCGCCCGTATTCCCATTTGCCAGAATCCTCGACGCGTCCGTCGCTTTGGCGCTTTGCGTAGCTTAGGGTTCCTTGCCCGTGGTATGTCCCGTAGCTGAACATGCCGCGATAGACGTCGCCATTTTTGAGGTGAAGCTCGCCTTTGCCGTGTGGGGTCTGGTTCTGCATTTCTCCCTCGTAACGGGATCCATCCTTTAAGCGAGCCGTAGCAACGCCAACGAGTTGTCCTCCCTTGAATGTTCCCTCGTAAGTGTTGCCTTCAGGGTCAGTGTATTTGCCGGCGCCATCAAGTCGCCAGTCGCGAAATTCACCCTCCTGTTTGGCGCCGTTGGGGTAGATGACCGTGCCTTTCCCCTGGAGCTTGCCATCGACGAAATCGCCTTCATAGGTCGGTCCGTCGGGAATCGCATAAATCCCTTTGCCTTCGAACTCGCCGCGAGCGAATTCGCCCTTGTAGCTTCGGCCATTCTTCAGGCGAAGTTCGCCTTTGCCCCAGAACTGCCCTTGGCGGAACTCCCCTGTGTATTCATGAATGGCGGATTGAAAACGCCCCTGTCCGTGGTAAAGGTTGTTCTTGAACTCTCCTTCATAGACGTTGCCGTTTTCCGTCAGACGCCCATGGCCTTCAAGTTGTCCCTGGCGTATCCGGCCTTTATAGACGGACCCGGTATGCATCGTCAATGTAACGCTTCCGGAGGGCATGCCTTGATCGAAGTCGCCCTCGACGACATCGCCGGAAGGGGACAGGTGGCGCCCCTTTCCCGAGAACAGCCCATTGACGAAGCCTCCCGAATAGGAGGATCCGTTACTCCATTCGACACGTCCTTCGCCTTGGCGGATTCCGCCTACCAATGGCCCCCAATATCGCCCACCATCAGGCGTGATCGCCGCAGGGGGAGAACTGCTTGATTCGTCGGATGCGTGAGCCGGGAAAGTCAATGCGGCAAGGATAGCCAACCAGCCTAAGGCAAGAAAAGATTTGCTCACGAAGACGCCCCTGTCGTTAAAAATTTACCTTGAGCCGTAGCATTCGAATGATTGCTGATAGGCCAAGGCATGCTCAGCATCTCGCACGGCAATTATGACGAAGGATTATATTGTCAAAATGAGGGGATTGCTGCGGGATCGGATGGGCAAGACATTTTCGTTTGCGGAAATTGGCCTAGTTGTCGCTGTCAATCAAGATGTCCGTCGCGCAGGCACAAAAAAGCCGCCCGCAGGCGGCTTTGACGGTCAACCGGAAATTTTTGCTTATTTCACAATCTGGTTGAGCTCGCCCTTGGCGTAGCGCTCGGCCATCTTTTCCAGCGGCATGGCCTTGATCTGGCTGGCGCGGCCGGCGCAGCCGAAGGCTTCGAAGCGGGCGAGGCAGATCTTCTTGGCGGCTTCGCGGGCCGGCTTGAGGTAGTCGCGCGGGTCGAACTTGCCCGGGTTCTCGAACATGTAGCGACGGATGGCGCCGGTCATGGCGAGGCGGATGTCGGTGTCGATGTTGACCTTGCGCACGCCGTGGGCGATGCCCTTGACGATTTCCTCCACCGGCACGCCGTAGGTTTCCTTCATGTCGCCGCCGAATTCGCGGATCTCGGCGAGCAGTTCCTGCGGCACGCTGGAGGAGCCGTGCATGACCAGGTGGGTGTTCGGGATGCGGGCGTGGATTTCGGCAATGCGGTCAATGGCGAGGATGTCGCCGGTCGGCTTCTTGGTGAACTTGTAGGCGCCGTGGCTGGTGCCGATGGCGATGGCCAGCGCGTCGCAGTTGGTTTGCTTGACGAAATCGGCGGCCTGGTCGACGTCGGTGAGCAGTTGTTCGCGGGTCATGTGGCCTTCGGCGCCGTGGCCGTCTTCCTTGTCGCCCTTCATGGTTTCCAGCGAGCCGAGCACGCCGAGTTCGGCCTCGACGGAAACGCCGATGGAGTGCGAGAACTTGACGACTTCCTTGGAGACGGCGACGTTGTAGTCGTAGGAGGCGACGGTCTTGCCGTCGGCTTCGAGCGAGCCGTCCATCATCACCGAGGTGAAGCCGGACTTGATCGCGGCCATGCAGACGGCCGGGCTTTGGCCGTGGTCCTGGTGCATGACGATGGGCAGG
>JAGTRT010000060.1 GCA_018261895.1 Pseudomonadota bacterium | reverse complement strand
CGCCGTGCAGGTGCATTTTACGGAATGCGCCGCACTTTCGGTGCTGCAAAGGTCTTGCTCGCGGCCCTGTTGTCAGAACCACCCGTGACGCCGGGAACCAGTGAATCATTCCGTGCTGACGACGTCGCGGCGGAGAGCTACTCCCCCTTGTACTTGATCCGGACTATAAATCTCCGGACGAGTTCATACGATCAGACATGCGCCGGCTCATGCCGTACCGGTGTCCGCAGGCGCAACGAAGGAATCGAGCAGTCGGCCACTTCGTAGAGGTCGATGCCCCAGTACTTCATGGCTTCTGCCACCAGCACAGCCTCGCCACCGGAGAGTCGGCTGTCGGCATTGACGACGTCGAGCATCATGCGCAACACCTGTTTTTGCAGCAGCGGGTGCTGCACCTCGGCGAGCAGGAGGTCGATGTGGTCCACATCAAGCTCCAGTTGTCCGGCCGGGGTGCGATGGGCGCTGGTCAGCATGTCATCGCACAGCTCGTGGATCACCTTGTCGAAACTGGCTTCATTCAAGCCGAGGCGACGAACGGTGTCCTTGTGGTCGAGCTGTTTCAATTCGCTCGCGTCGATAGCGCCGTCGGCCATCAGGGTTAGGGCAACCAGACGACCCATGGCTTCGGGACTGTCGGAAGGGTAGTGACGCATGATCAAATCTCCTTGAGTAAGTAGTGATGTTTCGGTTTCATCCCTGTGCTGCGGGGACGACGCCACTATGCTTGGCATGGTGTATTTGGTCCAATTAAACAAATTCGTTTGTTTGATTTGTTTTGGCTTATGTGTTGCTCAAAAAACTCAAAGGGCAGCAATCGCCAGGTAGGCGCGCAACTGAAGTTCGGCTGCGCCCCGCTCATCCGTCGGCGTGGCTTTTTGCATGACGTTGCGTGTGTCTTCAACGGAAGCCGCCAAAGCCGCATCGCTGAAGCTGACCCGGAACGATTCCTGGATTTCCGGCAGATCGACGCGCTGATCGCGCGGGACCCGGTCCTGGCGCATGACGAATTCGCGCAGCGCGACGTTGCGCAAGGGGCTTGGCGTCAGGTTCGGGGGCGGTCTGTCCTGGATCTGCATGATGGGTATCGGGCAATTGAGTCGTCAGGCAGGAGGCGCGCCTGCCTGCGCGCCGGAAGCCGAACGATGGCGTGGAACGGAAGACTCCGAAAACGCGTGCAGGTCGATTTCCCAGTGCTTGAGTGCCTGCGAAATCAAGTCCGCTTCATTCGCCGTCAGGCGGTGATCGGCATTGACGATATCGAGCATCATGCGCAGTAGCTTTTTCTGCAGGCCGGGGTCCTGGATTTCGCTCAGGATTATCCGGATGTTGCCTGCATCCAGCTCCAGTCCGCCCGCGTCGTGACGATAGGCGCTGCCCAGCATGTCGGTGCAGTAGTCGTAATAAATCGAGTCGAATTGTTCGTGGTCCAGGCCGAGCCGGTTCACCACCTGCTGTCGCTCCAGCAGCAACAGTTCGCTCCGATTCACGTTGCCATCGGCCATCAAGGCCAAGGCCACCATACGGCCTGCCGCTTCGGGGCTGTCTATCGGGTAGTTGCGCACTTTGATCCTCCTGGAAAAAACGGGCGTGTGTTGAGGGGGCTGCTAGCTTCACTATCGACGGCGAAACGCATAAAATCCAATTAATTAATTTGTTTAAACAAATTTGTTGAGGCTTATGTATGCCACGTCGCCGTATCACCTTTCGTCAGCTTGAAACCTTTGCTGCGGTTGCCCGCCTGAACAGCTTCACCAAAGCGGCCGATTTCCTGCACCTGACGCAGCCCGCGGTGTCGATTCAAATCAAGCAAATCGTCGATACCATCGGCCTGCCGCTTTTTGAGCAGAGCGGTCGCGACATCGCCCTGACCGTCGCCGGCGAGGAACTGCTTAAAACGGCCCGTAGCCTCGATGACGTCTGGAATCGTTTCGAGTCGGCGATTGATGAACTGAAAGGCATGAAGCGCGGCAAATTGCGCGTTGCCCTGGTGACCACCGCCAAATATTTTCTGCCGCGCATGCTCGGCGCCTTCTGCCAGCGCTATCCGGACATCGATATCGAACTGGAAATCGCCAACCGCGAGAAAATCGTCGACCGCCTGCGCAACAATCAGGACGACCTCTACGTGATGTCCTACCCGCCCGAGGATCTGGATATCGTCAGGCTGCCCTTTCTGGACAACGAGTACGTCGTCATTGCGCCTGCCGGGCATTGGGCCGCAGGCAAACAGGTTGCCATGGCCGCGCTGGCCAATGAGCCGTTTATCCTGCGCGAACAGGGCTCGGGCTCGCGCCACGTGATCGAGCAATACCTGCGCGATAGCAAGCTTCCGCTCAAGGTGCGCCTTTCCCTGGCCAGCAACGAGGCGATTCGCGACCTCGTGGCGAGCGGCATGGGTTTGTCGATCCTGTCGCGCCACGCGCTGGGCCATGACCCTGAACGCGATGGCCTGGCCATCCTCGACGTCGAAGGCTTCCCGCTGAAACAGGCATGGAATGTCGTTCACCTCAGCGGCAAGATTCTGTCGCTACCGGCCCAGGCTTTCCTCGATGAGCTGCTGGGCGAAGCTAGCCGTTGATTGGGTTTTTCTCCCATTTGCTGTCTGTATGGCTCAATGCACTGGCGTAGGCCTCGTCCAGCTCGTTGCGACTCATCGCACTCATCTCCAGATCGACCAGGCGGCCATCCTGCAGGCCATAGATCCAGCCATGCAACATCAAAGACTGACCTGATTTCCAGGCTTCGCTGACGGGGGTGGTTCGCGCCAGATTGCGGACTTGTTCGATCACGTTCAGCTCGCACAGCTTTGCCCACTTGCGGTTGTAGTCCGGCATTTGGTCGAGAACATCCGCATGCCGCTCGCGCACATCCTCGATGTGTCTCAGCCAGTTATCGATCATCCCGTTGGACTGTCCGTCGAGGGCAGCGCGCACGCCGCCGCATCCATAGTGGCCGCAGACAATCACGTGCTCCACCTTGAGCACCTGGATGGCGTAATGCACCACGGACAGGCAATTGAGGTCGGTATGCACGATCACATTGGCAATGTTCCGATGGACAAACACCTCGCCCGGATTCAGCCCGGTGATCTGGTTGGCCGGCACCCGGCTGTCGGAACAGCCGATCCAGAGGTATTTGGGGGCCTGCAATTCGACCAGACGCTTGAAGTAGTCGGGATCTTCCTGCAGTTGCCGGAGAGACCAGACGCGGTTTTTTTCGAAGAGTTCGGATAGATATTTCATGGGTGCGGGGTTCCTGTGATGGTCGGTCGGGCCGGGTGGCGCGCTTGATGGCGGACGCCGTTCAGCCAGCGCTGAGGCCGATCGCCTGTCGTGCTGCCATCGCCGTTCGGTAAGGCGTTTCAATGGTTTTGCCGAGCACCGTGAAATGCCCCATCTTGCGTCCCGGCCGGGCTTCGCCCTTGCCGTACAAATGGAGCTTCAGGCCGGGGTAGGCAAGGAGTTTTTCCCAATCCGGCTCGGATGCCTGTCCGGGATCGTTGGCAAACCAGATATCGCCCAGGAGATTGACCATGACCGCCGCGGAGTGCGCGCTGGGCTCGCCCAGTGGCAGGCCGCACAAGGCCCGGACCTGTTGCTCGAACTGGTTGGTCAGGCAGGCATCCAGCGTGTAATGGCCCGAGTTGTGGGGGCGCGGCGCCAGTTCGTTCACGTAGAGTTGGCCATCAACCACAAAGAACTCGACACTGAGCGTGCCGACGTAGTCCATGGCGAGGGCGATCTTTTCGGCAATCGACCTGGCCTTGATCGATTGTTCGCCGGCCGCGCCTTGGGCAGCCACAATGGAGTGATCGAGGATGCCCTGCTGGTGATGGTTCTCGGCAACCGGAAAACACTTTACGTCACCCGATGCGCAGCGGGTCAGGACGACCGACAGCTCATGGTCGAGCGCCAGCTTCTTCTCGAGCACACACGCTTCGTTGCCGAACTGGCGGAAGGCTGCCAAGGCCTCTTCCCGGTTGCTGACTTGCACTTGCCCCTTGCCGTCGTAGCCGAAGCGGGCCACTTTGAGAATGCCGGGAAACAAATCGGCCGAGGCGTTCAATGCATCGCTTTCCGACCGGATATCCGCGTACGGCGCATGGGGGAAACCGTGTGTTTTGAGGAAGCCTTTTTCGGCCGAACGGTTCTGGCAGGTGGCCAATGCTTCGGCGCTGGGCTGTACGGGGACAAAGGTGGCAAGGTAAGCCAGGGTCTCGGCAGGTACGCTTTCAAATTCCGTGGTGATCGCCGCGCAGCTTTGGGCCATGCGCTGCAGGGCATCCCGGTCATCGTAGGCAGCCGCAATATGCACGTCCGCTATGCGGCCCGCCGTGCTGTTGAGGTCCGGATCAAGGACCATGACCCGGTAGCCGAGTTGTTGTGCGGCAATGACAAAGTAGCGGCCCAACTGGCCACCGCCGAGCATGCCAAGCGTTGCGGGGGGCTGGATCATTGCGGCCTCGGCAACTGCATGGAGAGCACTTTGTCTTCCTGGCGTTGCCGGAAATCGTGCAGTTTGTCGGCCAGTTCGCCACTCAGGCCATCCGTGCCGGTCGTCAGCATGGCGACGGCAAGCAGTGCAGCATTGGCCGCGCCGGCTTCACCGATGGCAAATGTCGCCACCGGGACGCCTTTGGGCATCTGGACGATGGAAAGCAGGGAGTCCAGCCCCTTGAGGTGTTTCGAGGGGATCGGTACGCCCAGGACGGGCAGGGTGGTCTTGGCTGCCAGCATGCCGGGCAGGTGGGCAGCCCCGCCTGCGCCGGCAATGATGGCTTTCAAGCCCCGTTCGCGGGCGCTGGTGGCGTATTCGAACAGCAGGTCGGGTGTCCGGTGAGCCGAGACCACTCTCGCTTCATGGGGGACGTCCAGTTCCTCCAGCATTTTGGCGGCAGCCTGCATGACTGGCCAGTCGGAATCCGACCCCATGACGATGCCGATCAAGGGGTGATTCTTGCCCGATTTGCTCATATATCCTCCGCGTGAAATCTGCTGGCGGCGAAATATAGTCATGAATGATTCAACGATCCAGTCGAATATAATTTAGTGATACATCGAATTTATCGATGTATTTTGCGGCGAGCTATGCCTCGTCCTGTCGTCGTGACGAGGCGGCAGGTGCGGCTCCTTTTTCCCCGGGGTGAACCATGACGACACTCAATTTCAAACACCTGCGCTATTTCTGGATGGTGGCCAAAACGGGCAGCATTGCGCGGGCCGGCGAGCAGCTCCATCTCACTCCCCAATCCATCAGCGGCCAGCTGGGTGAGTTTGAGGAAACCCTCGGAACGAAGCTCTTTCGTCGCGTCGGGCGGGGCCTCGAGTTGACCGAGGCCGGGCGTCGCATCCTTGGCTACGCCGAGGAAATCTTCACGATTGGCGACGAGTTGCTGGATGTGCTGCACGATCAGACCGCGAAAAAGTCCATCCCGTTCAAGGTCGGGGTGGCCGACTCGGTATCGAAATCGGTTGCCTGTCGCGTGCTGGAGCCGGCACTGCATATCCCGGAGCCCGTTCGACTGCTTTGCCGTGAAGGGCGTTTGGCTACGCTGCTGGCGGACCTTGCGGTGCACAGGCTGGACATGGTCATTGCTGACCAGTCGATGCCGGCCAATCTGAACGTGCGCGGCTATAGCCACTTGCTCGGTGAGTGCGGACTGACGGTTTTCGGTGCCCCCGCCCTGGCCGCCAAATTGACCGGGGAATTTCCGGCGTCGCTCAATAACGCCCCGTTTCTCCTGCCGGGAGAGGACGTGGCGATCCGTTCCCGGCTACTTCAGTGGCTGGACAAACACGATCTGCGGCCCCTGATCGTCGGCGAGTTTGATGACAGTGCATTGATGAAGGCCTTCGGGCACGCCGGCGCCGGGCTGTTCGTGGCGCCAAGCGCCATCGCCGAACAGGTGTGCCGGCAGTACAACGTCGTGGCGCTTGGACGCATCGATGAGGTTTTCGAGCAACTCTATGCCATCACCACCGAGCGGCGCATGACGCATCCGGCGATCGTGGCGGTCAGTGAGGCGGCACGACGGGAGGTGTTCGGCCGGGCAGGGGGCTGAAGATTGGCGGCTTAGCGTGGCATGTCCGGGCTGAGCGTATAGAAGCTTCGCGGTGAAGCGCATTGATCGGTCGCCGTTGAGCGATAGACCAGCCAGCGGTCATCGCGCAGGCGCCAGGCGGCCATTTCCTCCTGGTAGCTGACGATTTCGTAGAACTCTTCGTCGTCGTCGGACACGGGTCGTGTGAGTTCCACCTGGTGTGCGATATGGCAGGGCTGGTCGTCGGCATCGTAGCCAACGCAGCGGACCGCATTGATTTCATATTCGCGGAACCGCTTGAAGTGCTGGGGTGGAACGACTGCGTCGACATATTGCGCGGGCAGGCGGGCGCGCCAGTCCGGGTCGGTGTCGTTGCGTTGGCTTTGGCGCGATTGGCTGATGTCGTGGATGTTCTGGCAGTGGTTTTTCATGTCGCGTAATGATCGGTATGTTGTTTGTTATACAACGGTGTCAACGATCCGTCGGGGTGTGTCACGTCAAGGTTCAGGCGTCGAAATGGAGGGCGAGGCTGGCCAGCACCTTGGGCAGCGGCAGGTTCTCTTCGCTTTCGAGAATGCCGGGGACGGGGTGCGGGTATTCGTAGAAGATGCCGTAGGTGCCGCTGCGCTGGCCGTGCAGATAGACATGAGCCCGCAGGGCGGCGATTTCGGCGTGGCGCAGGGTGACGATCTGCGGATCGCTACCGTCGTCCGGCTCGATGTCGCAGGATTGGGCGACGCGCTCGTCGAGGGAGACGAGGACGCGGCGGATTTCGCGGGATTTGGGGATGGCCCAGGGGTTGGCGTTCATGGCAGCAGCTCCGGTTTGATCTGGGCCAGCCAGTCGTCGATGCGCGCCTCCGTCAGCACCGGCTGGTGGTGCTGGTCGAGCGCCAGTCCGAGAAAGTGGTCGCCATCCACGGCTTGCGAGGCGTTGAACTCGTAGCCGGCCGTCGGCCAATGACCGACCACGCGGGCGCCGCGGGCGGCCACGGCATCGTGGATGAGGCCGATGGCGTCGACGAATTCGTCGGGGTATTTCTTCTGGTCGCCGAGGCCAAAGATGGCCACGGTCTTGCCGGTGAGGTCGGCGTCGGCCAGTTGCGGCAGGAATTCCTCCCAGCTCGGCTGGCTGAGGCCGACCGACTGGCCCGGCAACTCGCCGTCGCCGAGCGTCGGGCTGCCGACGATCAGCGCATCGTAGGCGAGGAAATCCTCGACCGTCGTGCGGCCGATATTGACCGGCGCATCGGCTGCGTCACCCAGCTTCTTGGCGATCTGCTTGGCGATGAGCCGGGTGCGGCCGGTGTCGGTGCCGAAGAAAATTCCGATTTTGGCCATTTTTACCGGTTGACCGTCGGATCCTGCGTCAGCTCTTCGGGCAGGCAGCCGATGGGGGCGCCGAGGCTGCCATCCGGGCCGTTTTCGAACTGGACGAGGTAGATTTCCTTGGTTTCATCCATTTCGGCGACGCCGAAGTGCACGACCACGCCGCGCACGCCGGACGAGACGATCAGGCCATCTTCCTCCTCGATGCCGGGCATGCCGCCATCGTTGAAGATGTCCTCGGCAGCGAAAACCATGTCGCCAATGTGATATTGCTGAACGGTTTCCATGATCTCAGGCCCAGACATCGGCAGGCGCCAGCAGGCGCGCGACCGGTTGGTCGAACATCAGGTGCTCGTCGATGATGGCACCCACGTCTTCCGGCTTGACGCCGGTGTACATGATGCCTTCCGGGTACACCAGCACGCTCGGGCCGAGGTGGCAGGGGCCGAGGCAGCCGGTATTGGTCAGCTGGAAGCCGGAGGCCCACAGGTTGCGGGCGGTGAATTCATCCGAGAAGGCCTGCCAGGTCTGGCCGCAGCCCTTTTCCTGGCAGGATCCGCGCGGGTGGCCGGCAGGGCGGCCCTGGACGCAGACGAGGACGTGTTTTTTCGGTTTAGGCATGGCTGGCTCCTTGTAGATGCCTTTCCTATTGCAAGTCGAGTGCCAGATAAAAAGTCAATTTATTCAGTGTCTTGGTGTGTTTTGCCTTGTCGGGTTCGCGACAAAGCGGGTGGCGACGCTCCAAATCGCCAGTGTCGCGCCCGGCCCGAGCCCCGGGCGCAGTGCTGGCCTTCTCCTTGGCAGAGGAGTACCTTCACTGCATTGATGCCGGTGACCGCGCGCTGCAGTGGCGGCGCATGTCGACAGGCAAGAGAAGAAAACAAATGAAGCAAAGCGCTGAAAGCATGGTGACGCCATTCCCCGTGGCAACCGCCGCCCGTGACTCGTCTGACCCCGACATCCCGGACTACCTCGAAAAAAACTACTGGTGGGCCTATCTGCACCCCAGGGCCGTGCGTATCTTCGAGCGCGAATGGCTCGTCAATCTGATTCTCTGGGGCAATTTCCGCCGCCTGCGTGACCTGGCCATCGCCGAGCTGGGCTACCCGATCGAACAACAAGTGCTCCAGGTGGCCTGCGTCTATGGCGATTTCACGCAACGGATTGCCGCGCAGATCGGCCAGCAAGGCACGCTGGACGTCGTCGATATCGCGCCCATCCAGCTCGACAACCTGCGCCACAAGCTGGCGCCCGATTCCACCGTCCGCCTGCATCGCCAGGATTCCGCCCGCCTGCAATTCCCGACGGCCAGCGTCGATGCCGTGGTGCTCTTTTTCCTCCTCCACGAACAACCCGAAGCAGTCCGCCGCGCCACGCTGGCAGAGGCCCTGCGGGTCGTCCGCCCGGGCGGCAAGGTCGTCATCGTCGACTATCACCGCCCGCGACGCAGCAACCCCTTGCGCTATGTGATGGCGCCGATCCTCAAATGGCTGGAACCGTTTGCCACCGATCTCTGGCGGCATGAGATTGCGGATTACCTGCCGGAGGGGGCTGGTGGCTGTTCCTTGGGCAAGGAGACGTATTTTGGTGGGTTGTATCAGAAGGTGGTGGTGAGGGTGGGGGAGGGGGCGGAAACGCTGGTTTCTGCGCCTGACGCGGCGTCGCGTTTCTGATGCGCTGGTTTTCGCTGCTTACCGGTGGGCGTGCGTTTCTGGAAGGCTGGTTTCCGCGCCTGACGCGCGGGCGTACTTTCTTTTGCTTCGCCAAAAGAAAGTAGCCAAAGAAAAGGCGACCCCGGGGTCGGCGCCGGGCTTTGCCCGGTACCTTGCGCTACTCGGAGGGCCGGGCGGCTTGCCAGAACTCGCCTGCGGCTCAGACAAGGCAAGCCGACACCCCCCGGCCCCCCTGCGTTGCTCAGCGCCTTCCACGGGGGCCCCGAAGGCGTCGCAGATTTACCGACAGCGCGCGTCATTCCCGCGCAAGCGGGAATCCATCGGCCGCCTGGATTCCCGCATACGCGGGAATGACGACCCCCAATCGCAATTTGACGGTCAACCGGAAATTTTGGCCAAAACTGAAATCCTGAAAACGACCGCTGGTTTGCCGGGCCCCTTGAGAGGTGCCGAGCAACGCAGGCGTTGGCGGAAAAGGGGCGAGGACTGTCTGAGGGGCGTAGCCCCGAGTTCCGCAGCCCCCGCCAAC
>JAGTRT010000040.1 GCA_018261895.1 Pseudomonadota bacterium | reverse complement strand
CACCCCGGCGCGCAGATCCGCGACAACGCCCTGTCCAAGGCACGCTTCGAGTTCCGCTGGGACGACCAGTTCAACCTCGGCCTCGATCCGGACAAGGCGCGTGAATTCCACGATGAAACGCTGCCGAAGGAGTCGGCCAAGGTCGCCCACTTCTGCTCCATGTGCGGCCCTCACTTCTGCTCGATGAAGATCACGCAGGAAGTACGCGAGTTTGCGGCGCAGCAGGGCGTTGATGAAGCTGCCGCGCTGGAGAAGGGCATGGAAGTGAAATCCGTCGAATTCGTGAAGGCCGGGGCGGAGGTCTACAGCAAGGTCTGAGCTTCACCAAACGACTGGTAGCAAAGAAAAGGCGGCTTAATCAGCCGCCTTTTTGCTTTTGGGGAAATCTCACGGTCAACCGGAAAAAATGGCCAAAACGAAAATGACCGTATTTGCTTCATTTCTCGCCAGGAAGGCGATTTGTTACGCCATTTACTTTCATTTACAGCCCGGTAACCCACCTTAACAGGGAGTTGTCGGAGTATTCGTCCTGTCGCCAGGCCGTTGGCCGGCTGAATTCCTTGAAAGGACAGAAAGATGAAAACGACTCCCCGCACCAATACCCATCTCAAGCGTTTCCTGATTGCGGCCAGCGTGGCACTGGCGATCCCCTTGTCGGCTGCGGCTTTTGGCGGTCATCATGGCTGTGGCCATGATGGTGCTGCCGGACACGGGCATCACATGATGGGCGGCAACATGATGCCGCCGCATTTGCATGGCTTGAATCTGACCGAGGTGCAGCAGGACAAGGTCTTCGAGATCATGCATGCGCAGGCGCCGGTCATGCGGGAGAAGGCCAAGGCCCTGCGCAAGGCCGAAGCCGATCTGCAGGCCTTGACGGCCGCGCCGGATTACAGCGAGGCGAAGGCCCGTGGGCTGGCCGATGCAGCGGCCAAGGCCATGTCGGACATGACGCTGGCCCGCGCCCAAGCGGACCGGCAGGTGTTCGACGTGCTGACGCCGGAACAGCGCAAGCAGTTGGCCGAACGCAAGGCGGAGCGCGATGGGCCGCGTGGCAAGGCGCCGGAGTCCCGGACGCCGCCGGCACGCTGAGTGACTTGAGAACGGGATTCCCGCAAAAGCGGGAATCCTGAGCGGCCACACCGCTGAATACCCGCGTTTGCGATGCCCGTTTTGCCCTGAGCCGGGCGACAAAAACATTTCGATTTTGGCCCTTTTTTCCGGTTGACCGTCAAAGCGTGGTTTTGCCGGGAGAGCGGGCCGCCGGAGGATGTATCTGCGACAATGGCGCATGCCTGAGACCTCACCTTGCGTGCCGCTCGAATGTCGCCCCCACTGCGGGGCCTGTTGCATCGCGCCGTCCATTTCGTCATTGAACAAACCAGCCGGCGTGCCTTGCCGGCATCTCGACGGCGATTTTCGTTGCCTGATTTTCGGGTTGCCGGAACGGCCGGATTGCTGTGGCGGCCTGCAACCGTCGCCGGAAATGTGCGGTGAGTCGCGCGAGCAGGCCTTGATCTGGCTGGCAAATCTGGAAGCGGCTACCCGTCCGGGATAGTAGAATGCGGCCTCCCAATCAAGGCTGCATTCCATGGATCCGATTCTGCTGCTCAAGGCCCTTATTCTCGGCATCGTCGAGGGGCTGACCGAATTCCTGCCGATTTCCTCGACAGGTCACCTGATTTTGGCTGGTGATTTGCTGGATTTCAACGACGATCGCGGCAAGTTGTTCGAAATTGTGATCCAGTCCGGCGCCATTCTCGCCGTCGTCTGGGAGTATCGCGAACGCCTCATGGTCGTGGCGCGCGGCGCGTTCAACGACAAGGCGGCGCAGAAATTCATCCTCAACCTGTTTGTCGCCTTCCTGCCGCTGGCCATTCTCGGCCTGACCTTCGGCAAGGCCATCAAGGCCAACCTGTTCAACCCGATTGCCGTGGCCACCACCTTCATTCTGGGCGCCTTCGTGATCCTCTGGGCGGAACGTCGCGAGCACAAGATCCGCGTCGAAAACGTCGAGGACATGACCCTCGCCGACGCGCTGAAACTCGGCATTGCCCAGGCCTTCGCCCTGATTCCCGGGACCTCGCGCTCGGGGGCGACGATCATCGGCGGCCTGCTCTTCGGCCTGTCGCGCAAGGCGGCCACCGAGTTTTCCTTCTTCCTTGCCATCCCGACGCTCGGCGTGGCGACGATCTACCAGTTGTACAAGGAGCGCGCCCTGCTCAGCGCCGACGATATCGGCATGTGGGTCGTCGGCTTCATTTCCGCCTTCGTTTCGGCATTCCTCTGCGTGCGCTGGCTGTTGCGCTTCATTTCCAGCCATGATTTCACGCCCTTCGCGTGGTATCGCATCGTCTTCGGCATCGTTGTCCTGATGACCGCCCACTTTGGCTGGGTGCAATGGACCGCCCACTGATCGTTTACCTGCACGGCTTCTGCTCGTCGCCGGCATCGTGGAAGTCGCAATTGCTGGCCGATGAGATGGCCCGGCGCGGGCTGGCCGGGCACTTCGCCTGTCCGCAACTGTCGCCGGTGCCCGATGAGGCCGTGGCCAGCATCAGCCGCCTGATCGAAGCGGCCGGCGGGCCGGTGACGCTGATCGGCAGCTCGCTGGGCGGGCATTACGCCAACCATCTGGCGGAAACCTTCGGCCTGAATGCCATCCTGATCAATCCCGCCGTGGTGGATCGGCTCGACCTCTCGCTCTTCCTTGGCGAACACGCCAACTTTCACAGCGGCGAGCGCTTCACCTTCAGCGAAGCCCACGCGGCGCAACTGAAGGCGCAAGTGCGTCGACCCACGCCCGAGCGTTACTGGCTCATGCTGGAAACCGGCGACGAGGTGCTGGATTGCCGGCAGGCGCAGGATTTTTACGCCGGCAGCCGGCAGACCGTGTTGACGGGCGGCGACCACAGCTTCACGAAGTTTCCCGACTTTGTGTCGCAAATCATTGAATACGCTGGGCTATAATCCGCCGATGAATGTATTGTTTGAAGAAGATGGCGGCTTCAAGGCCGGCAGCATCATGGCCGACAACGACAGCTCCTTGCAGGTCGAAATGCCGACCGGCAAGCGCAGCAAGATCAAGGCAGCGACGGTGTTGCTGCGCTTCGATAAGCCGTCGGCGGGCGCCTTGCTGGAGCAGGCCGCGCCGCTGGCCGACGAAATCGAACCCGATTTCCTGTGGGAGTGCGTGAACGATGGCGAATTTTCGTTTCTTGATTTTGCCCGTGACTACTACGGACACGAGCCCGCCCCGGTCGAAGCGGCGGCGGTCCTGCTTGCCGTCAATGCCGCGCCCGTCTATTTCCACCGCAAAGGCAAGGGCCGCTTCAAGAAGGCGCCTCCCGACATTCTCGCAGCTGCTCTGGCCGGTCTTGAAAAAAAGCGTCAGCAAGCGCTCGCGATGGAAGGCTGGATCGGCGAGCTGAAGGAATTCCGCCTGCCGCCGGAAATCGGCGCGCTGACCGATACCCTGCTCTACGCGCCGGACCGCAACAAACCGGAGACCAAAGCCTTCGAAACGGCCTGTGCCGAAACGGGTCTGACCGCCGCCCAGCTGCTGTTCAAATGTGGCGCCATCAAGAGCGCCTACTTCCTGCACTACCGCCGCTTCCTGCGCGAACAGTTCCCCAAGGGCACCAGTTTCCCGGCGCTCGATGCGCCCAGGTCGCCGAACGACCTGCCGCGCGCCGACGTGCGCGCCTTCTCGATCGACGACGCCAACACCACCGAAATCGACGACGCGCTGTCGGTCGTCAAGCTGCCCGGCATCGGCTCGCGCATCGGCATCCACATCGCTGCGCCGGGGCTGGCCATCGAACATGGTTCGCCGCTCGACGGCATCGCCCGCGCTCGCCTGTCCACGGTCTACATGCCGGGCAACAAGATCACCATGCTGCCCGATGCCGTGGTCCAGAACTACACGCTGGCTGGCGGCGTCGATTGCCCCGCCGTGTCGCTCTATCTGACGGTCAACGACTCGCTTGAAGTCCTCAGCCACGAATCGCGGCTGGAAATGGTGCACATCGCCGCCAACCTGCGTCACCACGAGGTCGAGCCCTGGTTCAATGCCGAGACGGTCAATGGCCCGCTGCCCGATCAGCCCTTCAGGGACGAGCTGCTGCACCTCTGGCATTTTGCCAACGCCTGCGAAGGCCGTCGTGGCAAGCCGTCGGCCACGCAGGGCATCAACGACTACAACTTCGGCATCGAAGGCGATCTGGCCGACCCCGACACCTGTCGCGTCGAGATCAGCGAACGCAAGCGGGGCAGCCCGCTCGACAAGCTGGTCGCCGAGTTGATGATCGTCGCCAATTCGACCTGGGGCGGCCTGCTCGCCGAAAAGAACATCGCCTGCCTGTACCGTGCCCAGACACAGGGCAAGGTACGCATGACCACCTCGCCCCTGCCGCACGAGGGGCTGGGCGTGCCGCAATACGCCTGGATGACCTCGCCCTTGCGCCGCTACTGCGATCTGGTCAATCAATGGCAGCTAATTGCCTGTTTGCGCGGTGAAACCCCGGCTTTTGCGCAAAAATCGGCCGAATTGTTCGCTGCAATGCGCGATTTCGAACTGACCTACGGCGCCTACGCCGATTTCCAGCGTCTCATGGAGCGTTACTGGTGCCTGCGCTGGCTGCAGCAGCATGAGGTGACGGAAATCGACGCCACCGTGCGTCGCGAGCAGAGCGTCAAGCTCGACCACCTGCCCTTGCTGCTTCGTGTGCCCTCGCTGCCGGCCGATCTGATCGCCGGTCAGCGCGTCAGGCTGGCGGTCGACAGCCTCGATCTGCTGGCGCCGGAAGTCAGCTGTCGTTTCGTGAGCCTGCTTGGCGACAACACGCCGGCCGAGGTGGCGGAGGAAGAAGAGCTGTGAAGAAAAAGCGTGTCCTGCGGCGGCCGCTCAAGGCGGGGCAAGACCATCGTCTGTGGTTCGCGCTGGGCATTTCACTGTTGATCCACGGGTTGTTGCTGACCCTGCACTTCCAGTTCCCGGATGCTTCAAGACAGTTTCGCGAAAAGGCCATGGACATCATCCTGGTCAATGCGAAATCCGCCCGCAAGCCGCAGGACGCGCAGGCGCTGGCGCAGGCCAACCTGGACGGCGGCGGCAACACCGACGAAAACCGCCGCGCCAAGACCCCGTTGCCGCCCACCCATCGCCAGACCGAGGGCGACGACATCCAGCAGATGCAGCGCCGCGTGCAGGAACTGGAAACGGCCCAGCAACGCCTGCTGACCCAGGCCAAGAGCCTGCGCAACATCGCCGCCGCCACGACGACAACCGACCAGCCGTCGCCGGCCGTGCCCACCGTCAGCGGTCTCGACCTGGCCGAATCGGCCCGGGCCATGGCGCGGCTCGAAGGCGAGATTGCCAAGACGGCCGACGAGTACAACAAACGGCCGCGCAAGAAGTTTGTCGGGGCGCGCACCGAGGAATATGGCCTGGCGTCGTACCTCGATGCGTGGAAACAGAAGATCGAACGCATCGGCACGCTGAATTACCCGCCCGAGGCGCGCGGCAAGCTCTACGGTGCCGTGGTGATCTTTGTCGAATTGCGTGCCGAGGACGGCAGCCTTTACAGCGCCGAGATTTCCCGCTCGTCCGGCCACAAGATTCTCGATCAGGCTGCGCTGCGCATTCTCCGCATGTCGGCGCCCTTCGGTCCCATCCCGCAGGAAGCGCTCGGTGGCGCGACCGTGCTGTCGTTTGCCCGCACCTGGTATTTCACGCAGGGCGATGCCCTGAATACGGCCAACAAATGAGCGATCTCTACTGCGTTTTTGGCTGCGGCCGCTTCGCTTAACATTCGCTGCGCTCATGTTAGCCTTCGCCGAAAACTTCGCGCTACGCCAGACACCATCCGGTGGACCAACCTTATCGACTCCGACTGCTTATGTCTGATCTCTACTGCGTTTTTGGCAACCCGATTGCCCACTCGAAATCGCCGGCCATTCACGCCGCGTTTGCGGCGGCGACCGGCCAGGAACTGAACTACGTCGCCCGTCTTGCCGCGGTCGACGGCTTTTTTGCGGCGATGTCCGATTTTGTTGCGGCGGGGGGCAAGGGGGCGAACGTGACCGTGCCCTTCAAGGAAGATGCCTATCGCGCCAGTACGCGATTGTCCGAGCGCGCAGCGCGGGCCGGGGCCGTCAATACGCTGGCCTTCGCGGGCGACGAGATCGTTGGTGACAACACCGACGGCGCCGGTCTGGTCCGCGACATCGTTCATAACCTCGGTTTTCCGGTCGCCGGCAAGCGCATCTTGCTGCTTGGCGCCGGCGGGGCGTCGCGCGGCGTGATCGCGCCGCTGCTCGCCGAAAAGCCGGCCTCCCTGTTCATCGCCAACCGAAGTAGCGAGAAGGCCGTCGGCCTGGCCGGGGCGTTTGCCGACATGGCCAGCATCGAGGCGGGCAGCTTCGAGCAGACTGCCGGTCGGTCCTTCGATCTCGTCATCAACGCGACCTCGGCCAGCCTTTCCGGCGAAAACCTGCCCTTGCCGGCGGGTATTTTCGCGCCGGGCTGTCTGGCCTACGACATGATGTACGGCAGGGGCGACACGCCTTTTCTGGCCATGGCCCGCCAACAGGGTGCGGCGCGTCTGGCCGATGGTTTGGGCATGCTGGTCGAACAGGCGGCCGAAGCTTTCTTTGTCTGGCGCGGCGTACGACCGGCGACGGGCGAGGTGCTGGCCGCACTGAGAGCCAAGCTGGCCGAATGAGGCAGCTCGGCCGCTGGCTCAAGTGGGCGCTGCTCGGGCTTCTCGGGCTATTCCTCGTCTGGCAGTTGTGGCTGTTGGGCTGGGTTCTGCTTTGGGGCTGGGTGAATCCGGGCGAGACGAAGTTCATGGAGATCCGTCTGGCCGAATTGCGCCAGAAGGTGCCGGATGCGCAGCTCAAACAGCAATGGGTGCCCTACGAACAGATTTCGCTGCACCTGAAACGCGCCATCATCGCGGCCGAGGATGCGAAGTTCGTCGATCATGAAGGCTTCGACTGGGAAGGCATCCAGAAAGCCATGGAAAAGAACCAGAAAAAGGGGCGTTTCGTCGCCGGTGGTTCAACCATCAGCCAGCAGCTGGCCAAGAACCTCTTCCTGACGCCGAGCAAGTCCTATTTCCGCAAGGCCGAGGAGGCCATCATTACCCTCATGCTGGAAAATCTGTGGAGCAAGCGGCGGATTTTCGAGGTTTATCTGAACGTGATCGAATGGGGCAATGGCGTGTTCGGGGCCGAGGCAGCGGCGCGCCACTATTATGGTATTCCGGCGGCGCAACTGCGGCCGGAACAGGCGGCGCGGCTGGCCGGCATGGTGCCCAATCCGCGCTTTTATGACCGGAATCGCAATGCGCCGGGACTGGGGCGCAAGACGTCGATTATCCTCGGTCGCATGCCGGGGGCGGACGTTCCCTGATCGTCGTGGAAATTCGCGGTTGATACGGTAATTTTGCCGGATGGCGGGCATACGCCCGGTGCTAAAATGCGCTACCTTTTGCGGCGCCGCACCATGAGCGAAGAGACCCAGCTGACCGACACCGAAGACTTGCAGGAGCGCCTCGCCGAGGTGCAGACCCTGCTCGCCCGGCACAAGCTGGTCGAGGAACTGGTGCACCGGCAAGAAGGTCCGCGTCACGACCTCGTCGAAGACATCGTTCACAAGCAGCATCTGAACGAGTTGCAGGCCCGCCTGGAGCCGATGCACCCGGCAGATATCGCTTACATCCTGGAGGCCTTGCCGCAGGACGAGCGTCTGATCGTCTGGGAACTGGTCAATGCCGAGATCGAGGGCGAGGTTCTGCTCGAGGTTTCGGATGCCGTCCGCGAAACGCTCATCGAATCGATGGAGCGAACCGAGCTGGTGGCGGCGGCCGAAACGCTCGATGCCGACGAGCTGGCCGACCTCGCGCCGGACTTGCCGCAGGGCGTTATCGACGATGTTTTCCGCGGCCTGACCATCGAGGAGCGCGAACAGCTGCGCGCTGCGATGTCGTATCCCGACGAGTCGGTCGGCTCGATCATGGACTTCGACATGGTGACCGTGCGCGAGGACGTGTCGCTCGAAGTCGTGCTGCGTTACCTGCGCCGTTTCGACGAACTGCCCGACCATACCGACCAGCTTTTCGTGGTGGACCGCGAGGAACACCTGAAAGGCGTGCTGCCGCTCAACATCCTGCTCGTCAATGAGGTCGATGTCGAAGTCGGCACGCTGATGCAGACCGATTTCGTCGAGCTCGAGCCGGACGATCTCGCCGAGGAGGCCGCCAAGGCCTTCGAGCGTTACGATCTGGTGTCGGCGCCGGTGGTCGATCCCGAAGGCCGGCTGGTCGGCCGGGTGACGGTTAACGAGGTCGTCGATTACATCCGCGAAGAAGCCGAGCACGAGCAGTTGGCGCAGGCCGGTCTGCGTGAAGAGGAAGATATTTTTGCCTCGGTCTGGGATTCGGTGAGAAACCGCTGGGCCTGGCTGGCGGTCAATCTGATCACGGCCTTCGTCGCGTCGCGGGTGATCGGCGCCTTCGAGGGCTCGATCGAAAAGCTCGTGGCGCTTGCCGCGCTCATGCCCATCGTCGCCGGCATCGGCGGCAATTCCGGCAACCAGACGATCACCATGATCGTCCGTGCCATCGCCATGGGTCAGGTCCAGCCCGACGCCATGCGCCGCCTGCTGCGCAAGGAACTCGGCGTGGCCAGCATCAACGGCCTGATCTGGGGCGGGCTGCTCGGCATTGCGGCATGGTGGCTTTACGGCAGCGTCAAGCTGGGCATCGTCATGACCTCAGCCATGACGCTCAATCTGCTGCTGGCCGCCTCGGCCGGCGTCGGCATCCCGCTGCTGCGGCAGAAGTTCGGGGCGGATCCGGCCGTGGGCGGATCGGTGATGATCACCGCGCTGACCGATTCAGGCGGCTTCTTCATCTTCCTCGGGCTGGCGACGCTGTTCCTGATGTAAGCGCCGCGCCGGCAATATTTCAAATTTGGCCGTTTTTTCCGGTTGACCGTGAGATTCAGTGCGTGTCCGGCGTTACCAGCTTGAGTCCGACAATCCCGGCCACGATGAGCCCGATGCAGACAAAACGCAGCGCCTCGCGCGACTCGTCGAACAGATAAATCCCCAGAATCGCCGTGCCAACCGCGCCGATGCCGGTCCACACCGCGTAGGCCGTGCCCAGCGGCAGCACTTTCAGCGACCAGCCGAGCAGGACCACGCTGGCTACCATGGCGAGCAGCGTTGCCGCCGACGGCCACAGGCGGCTGAAGCCTTCGGTGTATTTGAGGCCGACCGCCCAGCCGACCTCGCAGAGGCCGGCGATGAACAGGACGATCCAGGCGTAGCCGGTACTCACTTCAAGGTGGCGAAATAGGCATCGGCCGCGGCGATGGTGCCGGCGATGTCGGCATCGGTATGGGCCGCCGAGACGAAGCCGGCCTCGAACGCCGACGGGGCAAAATAATGGCCGGCGTCGAGCATGGCGTGGAAGAAGCGGTTGAAGGCCTCCTTGTCGCAGGCCAGCACGGCGTCGTAGGTGCCCGGGCAGGCGTCGGCGAAATACACGCCGAACATGCCGCCGACGTTCTGGGCGCTGAAGCGGACGCCATGCTTTTTCGCCGCAGCGACGAGGCCGTCGCACAGCGCCTTGGTCTTGGCCGTCAGCGCTTCGTAGAAGCCAGGTGCCTGAACGACTGATAGACCGGGCCGAGCGGGGCGATCTTTTCCATGATCTCGCGCTTGCCGCCGAAGGCGCCGAGCGGCATGCCGCCGCCGACCACCTTGCCGAAGGTCGACAGGTCGGGCGTGATGCCGAACAGGCCTTGCGCGCTCTTTGCGCCGACGCGGAAGCCGGTCATCACTTCGTCAAAAATCAGCACGGCGCCGTATTGCGCGGTCAGGTCGCGCATGGCTTTCAGGAATTCCGGCGTCGGCGCGATCAGGTTCATGTTGCCAACCACCGGTTCGACGATCACGGCCGCGATCTTGTCGCCATGCGCCTTGAAGGCTTCGGCCAACGCCTGCGGGTCGTTGTAGGCGAGGACCATGGTCGTCTCGACCGTGCCGGCCGGGACGCCGCCCGACGACGGATTGCCGAACGTGAGCAGGCCGGACCCGGCCTTGACCAGCAGGCTGTCGGCATGGCCGTGGTAGCAGCCCTCGAACTTCACCAGGATGTCACGGCCGGTAAAGCCGCGCGCCAGACGGATGGCGCTCATCGTCGCCTCGGTACCCGAGGAAACGAGGCGCACCATGTCCATCGACGGCACGAGGTCGCACAGCAGGTCGGCGATTTCAACCTCGCGCTCGGTCGGCGCGCCGAAGGACAGGCCGTCGACGACGGCCGCCTGCACGGCAGCGATCACGTCCGGGTGGGCGTGGCCGAGGATCATCGGGCCCCAGGAGCCGACGTAGTCGGTGTACCACTTGCCGTCTGCATCCTGCACCTTGGCGCCAGCACCTTTCTGGAAGAACAGGGGCGTACCGCCCACCGAGCGGAAAGCACGGACCGGGGAATTGACGCCGCCGGGGATGTGGCGCTGGGCACGTTCGAACAGTTGCTGGTTGCGAGAGGTCATGCGGATTGCTCCTCGAAAAGACGTTGATAGGCGGCGGCGCGCGCCGCGATGTCGGGTGCGGAAAACAGGTCGGTGATGACGGCGAGCAGGTCGGCGCCGGCCGCGATCAGCGGTGGTGCGTTGTCGAGCGTGATGCCGCCAATGGCGCAGCTTGTTACGGTCAACCGGGATTTTGTCGCAAAAAACAAATCGGTCGAGGCGCGAGCGGCGTTCGGTTTGGTCGGCGACGGATAAACCGCGCCGAAGGCCACGTAATCGACGCCGGCGGCGCTGGCGGCCGCGGCAGCGGCGAAGTCGGCATAGCACGAGGCACCGAGAATCCGGTCGGGACCGAGCATGGCCCGCGCGGCCATCAGGTTGCCGTCGTCCTTGCCCAGATGAACGCCATCGGCCTCGACCAGAAAGGCCAGCGCGAGGTTGTCGTTGATCAGCAATCTGGCGTCGAAACGGCGCGTCAGGGCCCGCAGCGCCCGGGCGCGCGCCACGCATTCAGGCATGTCGCTGGTCTTGTCACGATACTGGACGATGCGGCAACCGCCGGCCAGGGCAGCCTCGACGTCGGCCAGCAGACGGGCGCCGTCATCGTATTCCGGCGTGATGGCATACAGGCCACGCAACTTACTGTTCATTGTTCTTGCTGTCGTCCTTGGCCGTATCCGGCTTGTCGGCCTCGTCGTCATCGCCGCGCGCCCAGAAGAAGCGGTCGGGAATGAACTGCCCCATGCCGGCACGGAATCCGGCGGCCAATGTCTGCCAGGTGTAATCCTGCGCATCGCGCACGGCATCCTCGACGCTGGCGCCACCGGCCATGCAGCCGGCAATGGCCGAGGCCAGCGTGCAACCCGAGCCGTGGTAGCTGCCCGGCAGGCGCTCCCAGCTATCGCGACGAAGCACGCCGTCCGGCCCGAACAGGCTGTTGACCACTTGTGGCGTGTTTTCGTGGGTGCCGGTAATCAGCACGTACTGCACACCCATCTCGATGAGGCGCTCGGCGCAGACATCAATCGATGGCTCGCCTTCGTCCTCGTCGCTTTCCGCCAGTCGCCGCGCTTCCGGCGCGTTGGGCGTGAGCAGCGTCGTTTGCGGCAGCAGCATCTTGCGCATCGCCGAAATGACATCCTCGCTCGACAATTCGTCGCCGCGCCCGGAGGCCAGCACCGGGTCGAAAATCACCGGGATGTCCGGGTAGTCCGAAATGATCTCGGCCACGGCGATCACGTTCTCGACGCTGCCCAGCATGCCGATCTTGAACGCCACAACCGGCATGTCCTCGAGCACTGCCCGCGCCTGCTGTTCAAGCAGCTCGGCGCTGACCGGGTGTACGCTCTGCACGCCGACCGTATCCTGCACCGTCAGCGCCGTCAGGGCGCTGAGCGGGTGGCAGCCCAGACTGACCAGCGTCAGCATGTCGGCCTGCATGCCCGCGCCGGCAGAAGGGTCGCTGGCGGAGAACACCAGCACCATCGGTGGACAGGGTGGAGTAGGAGGGGTGGAATTCATTCTGGATCGCGCCCTTGGCGGGAGCGAAGGGAATTGGGTAAGATGGCCGCGATTTTATCCGAATCTCGAGGCCGTCGAAGCAGTCATCGGAAAGCGGCACCACTGCTATTCGCCTTGCCTCGCGGTAATACTTCCGTAGTATGATGCAGAGATAGCCTCCAACGGGGCACAGGGGACAAGGAAAGTGGCTGATTTATCCAGACTGCGTGGCGTCAGGGTCATGGTCATTGACGACAGCAATACGATACGGCGTAGCGCCGAGATTTTTCTCGTGCAGGCAGGCTGTCAGGTCGTTCTGGCTGAAGACGGATTCGACGCGCTCGCCAAGATCGCCGACCATCAGCCCAGTGTCATTTTTTGTGACATCATGATGCCGCGGCTCGATGGTTACCAGACCTGCTCGCTGATCAAGAAAAATCCGAAATTCAAGGCGACGCCGGTCATCATGCTGTCCTCCAAGGACGGCCTGTTCGACCGGGCTCGTGGTCGCATGGTCGGTTCCGACCAGTACCTCACCAAGCCTTTTACCAAAGACAGTTTGCTGCAAACGGTTGCCACCTTTGCATTGCCTGCCGAGACAGAACCGAACAACTAGCTCAGGGGGGAGCGCATGCCTGTAAAAAATATTCTCGTTGTCGACGATTCGCCTACCGAGCGTTTCTTCACTGTCGACGTGCTGACCAAAGCCGGCTATCAGGTGACCACCGCCGAAAATGGCGAGGAAGGGATCGCCAAGGCGAAAGCCACCAAGCCGGACCTCATCCTCATGGACGTGGTGATGCCGGGCCTCAACGGCTACCAGGCAACCCGCACGCTGACCCGTGACGAAGACACCAAGAAGATTCCGATCATCGTGTGCACGACCAAGGGTCAGGAAACAGACAAGATCTGGGGCTTGCGTCAGGGCGCTGTCGATTACCTTGTCAAGCCGCTGAATCCGGAAGTATTGCTCCAACGCATCGCCGCGCTTCCGTAAACCAGATGGCCCGGAAAACCAGTCTTCGTGACTTTCAGGAGTATCTGGCGACGCGTCTGAGCAACGCGGCCAAGGGGAAAGGATCGTCATCCTGGCTCGGTATCGAGGCGGGTGGTGAATCCTGGCTGGTCGATCTTTCCGATGGCGGCGAAATCGTTCAGGCATCGCAACTGGCACCTGTCCCGATGACCCGTCCGTGGTTCGCCGGCATCGCCAATATTCGCGGCAACCTGCATGCCGTCAGCGATTTTTCCCTCTTTCGCGGCGGGCCACCGATTGTCCAGAATTCCAATGCCCGATTGTTGCTGATCGGTGCTCGGCACGGTGTCAACGCCGCCTTGCTCGTGTCGCGCATGCTCGGCCTCAAGAACCCTGAAGATTTCACCGCCGAGCCTCCGGATAACGTCATGCCGGCCTGGGGTAAGCAGCGTTTTGCCGATACGCAAGGAAAAATCTGGCACAAGCTTTCGGTTCGCGAACTTCTTGCGGACCCGGATTTCATGAATATCGGGGTTTAACAGAGGGCGCTTGCCCCATCCCCAAGTGGAGGATTTCCATGGCTTTCAGCTTCAAGCTTCCGAAAATGGGTGGTAACGGGAACGGTCATTCCGTATCCCAAATGACCATATCGTCAGAAATGGCCACCAGCAAGTTGCCTCTGCCGGCATTCCTGGCAGGGATGCCCGTCGTCCAGCAGATGAAGACACTGGGCGGTATTTTCGTGCTGTTGCTGATCGTGATTGCCGGCCTGGTTTTCTTCGACAGCCGCTCGGCAACGCACAACACGGCTTACGTTGCCGCCGCCGGTGAAATGCGCATGCTTTCTCAGCGTCTGGCGAAAGCCTCATCGCTGGCGTTGCAGGGCAATGTGGTTGCCTTCGCGCAGTTGAAAGAATCCCGGGAAACCTTCGGTCGCCTGTTTGATCAGGTTTCGAGCGGCGGCGAGATCGGTGGCGTCAGCGTTCCGGCTTCACCGGACAGCGTGCGCCCGCAACTGGATGCCCTGGCCGCACTCTGGACCAAGACCGACAAGGATGCCGAAACCGTGCTCGCGCAGGAAGCCAACCTGGTTGCGCTGGGCAAGAACGTGGCCACCATCGATAACAAGAATGCCGCAATGCTCGAGCTGACCGAGCAACTCGCTTCGCTGAAGCTGCAGGGTGGCGGCGCATCCCGTGAAATTGCCTCCTCCAACCAGCTGGTCATGCTGACCCAGCGGATCGCCAAGAACGCCTCGGCACTGCTCGTCGGTGATGAAATCAATCCGGAAGTGGCTTTCCTGCTGGGCAAGGATACCAATGCGTTCCGTGACATCCTCGGTGCCTTGAGCAAGGGTGGCAACGATGCGGACAGCCGCAACAAGCTGGATGCCCTCGAGGTGGCGTTCAAGGAGTATCAGGGCGCCATTGCCAGCATTCTGGGTAACATGCAGCCGCTGGTCCTGTCCAAGCAGGCCGGTTCGCGGATTTTCCGCGAAAGCGAGGATCTGCTCAAAGCCACCGATGATTTGGCGTCAGGCTATCAACAAGGCCTGGCCGAGCGCGGTCTGTACATCCTGACCCTGCTTGTTCTGATTGTGGTGGCCCTGGCCGCCCTGGCTTTGCTGGCCAAGATCTATCTCGACGATACCGGTCGTCGTGCGGCGGATGCGGAAGAGCAGCGCCATGCCTCTGAACAGACCAACCGCGACAATCAGGACGCCATTTTGCGTCTGATGAACGAACTGGGCGACCTGGCTGACGGTGACCTGACGGTAACCGCCACCGTGAGCGAAAACATTACCGGCGCCATTGCCGACTCGATCAACTACACGATTGAAGAACTGCGCGTGCTGGTCGGCCGTATCAACGATGCGGCGAACCGGGTGACGGCGGCAACGGAAATTGCCCGCCTGACTTCTGCCGAACTGCTTGATGCTGCCGAACGCCAGTCTTCGGAAATTCAGGAAGCCGGTCAGTCTGCGCTGGAAATGGCGCGCTCCATGTCCGAGGTTTCGGGCAACGCAACCCAGTCAGCCCAGGTTGCCCGGCAATCGCTGGAAGCTGCCGAAAAAGGTACGCTCGCCGTGCAGGACTCGATCAAGGGTATGAACGAAATTCGCAATCAGATTCAGGAAACGTCCAAGCGCATCAAGCGGCTGGGCGAAAGCTCCCAGGAGATTGGCGAAATCGTGGAACTGATTTCCGACATTACCGAACAGACCAACGTTCTGGCCTTGAACGCTGCCATTCAGGCCGCTTCGGCGGGTGATGCCGGCCGGGGTTTCACGGTGGTTGCTGAAGAAGTGCAGCGATTGGCTGAACGTTCCGGTGAGGCGACGAAGCAGATTGCTGCCATTGTGAAAACCATTCAGACCGATACGCAGGATGCCGTCTCCGCGATGGAGCAATCGACCCGCGGTGTGGTCGAAGGGGCAAAGCTATCCGATGCTGCCGGTCAGGCACTGTCCGAGATCGGCGACGTGTCGCGCAATCTGGCTGACCTGATTCAGAGCATTTCGACCTCGACGCAGAATCAGGCTGATTCTGCGACCAAGGTGGCCGGCCTGATGCAGGACATACTGCAGGTAACAGAACAGACCACGGCCGGTACGCAACGCACTGCCCAGGCGGTCGATGAACTCACAGCGCTGGCTTCCGAGTTGAAGGGGTCGGTCGCCGGTTTCAAGGTCGACTGACGTTAATCGCGAGACACTATGAACGCGGCAACAGAATTTGATTTGGGCCCGCTGACGTGGGTCAAGGGCGAAATAGACCTGGCCTTGCAACGCGCCGAGCAGGCGCTTGACGAGTTTGTCGCGAGTGCTGACCGGACGCAGCTCAAGTTCTGTCGAACCCATGTGCACCAGGTCCACGGTGCGCTGGCCATGGTCGGGCTCGATGGCGTCACGCTGCTTACCGATTCGACGGAAGGCCTGCTGGCCGGCATGGAGGAAGAGCGTTTTCCTGCCGGAGAACATGAGGTTGGCGTACTTCGCCAGACCTTGAAGGCTTTGAAGCAGTATCTCGATGATCTGATGGCTGGCGAGCCCAACCATCCGCTCACCCTGTTGCCGGTCTATCAAGCAGTCGAGACCGCGCGTGGCCTGCCGTCGGCCCATCCCTGCGATCTGTTTTATCCCGATCTTTCCCGGCGTCCGCCCAAGCGCGCCGTAGATCCGACTGCAGACAGTGCGAATCAGCCGCTCCGCACCCTGCGGGCCAAGCGGATGCAGTTCCAGAAGGGTTTGCTTCACTGGTTGAAGAATCCGGCCGACGCCGAAGCGGGTCGGCAGATGATGCACGAGGCCATTGCCGAAATCGAAGCCGTTCAGCCGACGCCGGCGGCCCGTTCGTTCTGGTGGATTTCGCTGGCTGTGCTGGATGCACTGGCCGATCCGGCACTCGGGGCAGATCCATCTTCGCGTCAGCTTTGCGCACGCATCGATGCGCAGATCCGGCGCCTGGTGGGTGGCTCAAACAACGTGGCCGAGCGCGTGCTCCGCGAAGCGCTGTATTTCATCGCACAGGCGCCGGCTGATCTAAGCACGGGCATTGCCGAGGTTCAGTCGACCTTTGGTCTGCCCGACCTCCTGCCCAATCCGGCAACGCAGGTTGGCGATTTGCCGCACCAGAGCGAATTGCGCAAGTTGCGCGAGACGATGGCGGCCGTCGAGGAGCTTTGGAACCGATTCTGCACGGGCAATAGCGGCAGTCTGGCCGGCTTTGCGGACAACGCGCGCAGCGTGGCCCAGTTGACCGAGGAAATCGGTCATACCGATCTCAAGCGTCTTGGTCAGGGCCTGGGGGCCGTAGCCAACTGGCTGGCGGACGACCCCGCACGCTTCAATGATTCGGTAGCCATGGAGGTCGCGACGACCATCCTGTTGCTGCAGAATGCCCAGGAGAACTTCCGTCGTCTGGGGACTGATTTCGCGCAGCAGGTCGATCTCATGGTCGCCCGGCTCTACGCGTGCATTGCCGGTCGGCCCGCGGCGGATGAAGAGATTCCGTTGCTCGACGAAATGACCCGTCGGGCTCAGGAAAAGCTGCTGATCGGTCAGGTTGGGCGGGAAATCCAGAGCAATCTTGCCCAGATCGAGCAGGCGCTGGACGGATTCTTCCGTGATCCGGCCAAGGCGCACGATCTCCTGCAACTCGATGATCCGATCAAGCAGATCAGCGGTGCCCTGGCCATGCTCGGCCACTTCGGGGCGGTGAACAGCCTCAAGGAATGTGGTGCCAGCATCCACCGCTTTGCGGCGCCCAACTACCAGCCCGCCAACGATGATTTCGAAGCGGTGGCGAACCAGTTGTCCATGCTGGGGTTCTTTGTCGACTCCCTGCAAAACGGTGAAACCGATTTCGACGCCTTCGTTCGCCGAATGAATGGCGAGACCGACGAAGAAGAATTGCCCGAACCGGAGGCGCCAAATGCGCCGACGGTCGAAACGCTTCTGGCGCAGCAGGCGCGCGATGCGCAGGTTCTTGCCGAGGCGCTCAAGGAAGCGCCGCAAGACGCTCGCCTGCAAGACGAACTCAAGCAAAACCTGCAGGATATCCAGAAGGACGCCGACCTCGTTGCCAATCGCGAACTGGGCGAATCCGCCAAGGCCGCGTTGGCTGCTCTGCAGTCGGGCGTCGAAGTCGATGCCGCACTTTCCGGGCTCAAGCCGCTGGCTCCGGAAGCACCGTCGCCATCCGCCGAAACTTTGCAACTGGCCGAGTCGACCCACGAGGAAATCGACGCCGAGCTGTTATCCATCTTCCTGGAAGAAGCCAACGAAGTATTGGCGACCATCGGCGAGCACAAGGACATTCTTGCCAGCGCACCGGACGATGTCGAGGCGCTGACGACCGTTCGCCGCTCCATGCACACGCTCAAGGGCAGTGGCCGCATGGTCGGTCTCAAGGACCTGGGCGAAGCTGCCTGGGAACTCGAGCAGACACTGAATCTGTGGTTGCGTCAGGACACGGCGGTTACGCCCGATCTGCAGCAAATGATCGAGGACGCGCATGCGCTGTTCTCGGAGTGGATCGTTTATCTGGAATCCGGTCAGGGTTCCGCACCGGATGCGAGAGCACTGGTGGCCCTCGCATCGCGCCTGCGTGGCGTGGAGGTGGCTGTTCCCGTCGACCCTGCGCCAGTCGTCGAGGTGGCGGCACCGGCTAGGCAGGAGGAAGAGTTCGACCCGAGTGCGACCATCATCCTGCACGAGCCGGCCGATTCGGAAGAGGCAGAGCCGGCTGCCGAAGAGAATGCACCAGTCGTCGACCTGGTCATGGGCGATTTTGAATTGCCGTCGATGTCAGCGCCTGAGCCCGAGGCGGTAGCTCAAGCTGCACATGAGGAAGAGTTCGACCCGAGTGCAACCATCGTCCTGCGGGAGCCGGCCAATACGGAAGACCTAGCACCGGACATTGATCCGCTCTTGGGCGATCAAGGAATGCCGTCGATGTCAGATCCCGGGTCCGCGCCCGAGGCTGCAGTAGCTGTCGGGCAGGAAGATGCATTCGACCCGAGTGCAACCATCGTCCTACACGAGCCGGCTGAGGCGGAAGAGGCCGAGCCGGTTGCCGAAGAAAAGGCACCGGCCGTCGATCTGGTCATGGACGATTTCGAGTTCCCCGCGATGGACGAGGCCGAATCGATCGAAGTGACGGACCTTCCGGAAATTCCAGAGCTGGAAGAAGCACCGGCAGTGCAGAACCTGTCCGACGTGCTGGCCATTTCCGATGCGCCGGTCGTGGCAGAAGAACCGATCATATTGCCGGAACCGGAACCGGAACCGGAACCGGAACCGGAACCGGAACCGGAACCGGAACCGGAACCGGAACCAGAGCCAGAGCCAGAGCCAGAGCCAGAGCCAGAGCCAGAGCCAGAGCCAGAGCCAGAGCCAGAGCCAGAGCCAGAGCCAGAGCCAGAGCCCGTCGCCAATGAAGCGCCGACGCTCTACGATATTTTTCGTGAAGAGGCTAAGGGCCATCTTCAGACGCTGATTGACAGCTACGCAGCGGTCGACGCGGATCCGTCGGCGCCGACCACGTTTGAAATGACGCGGGCCGCCCATACGCTGGGTGGCATTTCGGCCACGGTGGGTTTGATGCCGATGCATCGCCTGGCCATAGCGCTGGAACATGCCTTGCTACGCCGCGATCATTCCGGCCAGGCGCAAAGTATCGAGGGTCTGGAGACTGTTCGCCAGACCATCATTACGCTGGAAGACATGTTTGCCGGACTGGCGCTGAATCGCGAGCCGGATGAGCAGGTTCGCCTGATTGCCGCGCTGGAAGACATCTTCCAGGCACCAGTGGCGGCGGTCGAGGATGCGGCGCCGGCGAGTGCCGAGATCATTCCGTTGCCGACGGCAGCGGGGGGGGCTCCCGAGGCTGCACCGGAGCCCATGCCGGCGGCTCCGGCCCCGGTATTGCCGCAACTGAAGGACGAGCTCGACGAACAACTGTTGCCCATCTTCCTCGAAGAAGCGGTTGATCTGACGCGCGATCTGACGACACAGGTCCGAGCCTGGCGCGGCGACCTTTCGGGTGATGCTGCACCGCATGCCATCGCCCGTCTGCTGCATACCTTCAAGGGTAGTGCGCGCATGGCCGGTGCCATGAACCTGGGTGAGGAAACCCACCAGCTTGAGGCGCGGGTTGAAGAGGCATTGCGCGCCGGACACGCGACCCAGGCATTCGTCGATGAAATCGAGGCCGGTTGCGATGCGCTGGATCAGGCGGTCGAACGCCTGCGTGCCGGTCCCCAGGAGCCCGAACCTGCCGAAACGACAGAAGCGACGGCAGAAGGCACGGCGGTTGCCGCCACGCCAACTCAGCCGGTCGAGGCCGAGGCGGAGGGCGAGGCCGGTGGCCAGCGCGCGACGCTGCGTGTTCGTGCCGACCTGATCGATCGCCTGGTCAGCGAAGCAGGCGAATTGTCGATTGCGCGGACCCGTATCGAAGGTGAAATGCGCAGCCTGAAGGGCTCATTGCTGGAACTGACCGAGAACGTCATCCGTTTGCGTCGTCAGTTGCGCGATATTGAAATCCAGGCCGAAACGCAGATTCAGGCGCGGGTAGCCCAGGCGCCGGAGAGCGAGGCCGAGTTCGATCCGCTGGAGCTGGATCGATTCACGCGCTTCCAGGAATTGACGCGTTTCATGGCCGAATCGGTCAATGACGTGGCGACCGTCCAGCAGAATCTGCTCAAGAATCTCGATGACGCCAATGCGGCGATTCTCGCCCAGTCGCGCCTGAACCGCAGCTTGCAACAGGAGCTGATGGGCGTGCGCATGGTGCCGTTCGCCAGCCAGACCGAGCGTCTGTACCGTATCGTCCGGCAGACTGCCAAGGAAGTCGGCAAGCGCGCCAATCTGGAAATCGTCGGCGGGCAGGTCGATATCGACCGCTCGGTGCTCGACAAGATGCTGGCGCCGATCGAACACATGCTGCGCAATGCCGTGACGCACGGTGTCGAGGCTCGCGATGTCCGTCTGGCGGCAGGCAAGCCGGAAGCGGGTGAAATCGTTGTCAAGCTGTCGCAGGAAGGCAACGAAATCATCCTGGCCATGAGCGATGACGGCAAGGGGCTGGATGTAGAGCGCATCCGCGCCCGCGCCGAGGCCATGGGCCTGCTGCAGCCGGGACAGGCGGCGGACGAGAAAATGCTGTTCGATCTCATCTTCCAGCCGGGATTCTCCACGGCGGCCGAAGTGACGCAGCTGTCGGGTCGCGGTGTCGGTATGGACGTCGTGAAAACCGAAATCGGCGACATTGGTGGCCGTGTCGAAATCCAGTCGGTGCCCGGTCAGGGAACCACGTTCCGTCTCTACCTGCCGCTGACGCTGGCCGTCACGCAGACCTTGCTGGTTCGTGTCGGCACGCATCTCTATGCCGTGCCGTCGACGATGATCGAGCAGGTCAAGGAAATGAAGGAAAAGGCCCTTGCCGCGGTTCGCGAAAAGGGTGAAGTGGAGTGGCAGGGCAATCGCTATCCCTTCCATTTCCTGCCGCATTTGCTGGGCGACACGGCGGCTGTGCCGGAGGCGCATCGCCAGTACTGGGTACTGCTGCTGCGTTCCGGTTCGCAACGTGTGGGCGTGCTGGTCGATGAACTCAAGGGCAACCAGGAAGTTGTCGTCAAGAATATCGGCGCCCAGCTCGCCCGCGTGGTCGGTATTGCCGGCGCCACGGTGCTCGGTGACGGCAAGGTCGTCCTGATCCTGAATCCGGTGGCCCTGGCCAGCCGGACGGGCGCGGTGTCGGTGGCGGCTCATGCCAATGCGCCGGCACAACCGGTGGCCCAGCTCGAAGTTGCCAGCCTGCCGACGGTCATGGTCGTCGACGATTCGCTGACGGTGCGCAAGATCACGAGCCGCCTGCTGATGCGCGAAGGCTATCAGGTCATTCTCGCCAAGGATGGCGTCGATGCACTGGAACAGCTAGTCGAGGTCATGCCGGACGTGGTGCTGTCCGATATCGAGATGCCGCGCATGGACGGTTTCGACCTCGTTCGCAACATCCGCGCCGACGCTCGCCTGAACAAGTTGCCGGTGGTCATGATCACCTCGCGGACGGCCGACAAGCATCGTAACTACGCGCTGGAAATCGGCGCCAACCATTACCTCGGCAAGCCGTATGACGAAGCCGAGTTGTTGGGTATCGTGGCGGGTTATTGCAAGAAATAGCCTGAATTTCCGGTTGGCCGCAGGATTTCACGGTCAACCGGGTTTACTACGCGCAGCGTAATAAATGCCTAATTTCTGAATTTTGCGTAGCGGGCCAGGGTTTTTTCCCGGGCGGCTGCGTGATCGACAATCGGCGCCGGATAGTCGCGACCGATGACCAGCCCAATGCTTTCCTGTTCAACGCGCCCCATTTGCCAGGGCGCGTGAATGTATTTGTTGGCGACTTTCGCCAGCTCGGGCACGTAGCGGCGGATGAACTTGCCCTCCGGATCGAATCTTTCCGACTGCGTCACCGGGTTGAAAATGCGGAAATAGGGTTGCGCGTCGCATCCGGTCGAGGCTGCCCACTGCCAGCCGCCGTTGTTGGCCGACAGATCGAAATCGTTGAGCTGTTCGGCGAAATAGCGCTCGCCAAGCCGCCAGTCGAGGCCTAGGTCCTTGCTCAGGAAGGAGGCGACGATCATGCGCAGGCGGTTGTGCATCCAGCCGCAGTGGTTGAGCTGGCGCATCGCGGCATCGACGATGGGGTAACCGGTGCGCCCTTCCTGCCAGGCGGCCAGTCCATCCGGCCAGTCATCCCATACCACGGCATCGTAGGCCGGCTTGAAAGCGTGGCCGACGACGTGCGGAAAATGATCGAGGATCATGAAGTAGAAGTCGCGCCAGATCAGCTCGTTGAGCCAAGTCTTGTCGTCGGCCAGCAGGGCTGCGCGGACCAGTTCGCGAATGCCGATGGTGCCGAAGCGCAGATGCACCGACAGGTAGGAAACGCCCTTGACCGCCGGGAAGTCGCGCAGGGTGCCGTAGCGCTCGATGCGCCCCTGGCGGAAATCGTCCCACAGGGCACGGGCGCCGGACATGCCGGGCCGGATGCCGAGTTGTTCAAGATCGCAGGTCGCAAAGCCGATCTCGGCCAGGCCGGGGATGCCCCGGCCATCACCCGGGGCCAGCCTGCCCTGGCAAGGCCATTCGGCGTAGTCGGCTGTCGTCAGGCGTTTGAGCCAGGCATTCTTGTAGGGCGTGAATACCGAGAAGGCGTTGCCGGCCTGGGTCAGCACCTCGTTGCCGTCAAAGATCGCCTGATCCTTGAAGGTATGGAAGGCGATCCCCGCCGGTTCGAGTGCGCCGGCCACTTCGCCATCACGTTGCTTGGCTGCCGGCTCGTAATCACGGTTGGCATAGACGGCCGTGACGCCGAGTGAGCGCGCCAGCGCCGGAATTTCGGCTGCCGCCCGGCCATGGAGGACGATCAGTCCGCCGCCCCGGGCGCGTAGCGCGGCGTCGAGCTCGACCAGCGATTCGCGAATGAAATGGACGCGCCGGTCACGCCGGGTCGGCAGGGCGACGAGGATGTCGGTATCGAAGACGAAGGCGCAATAAACCGTATCGGCCTGCGCCAGGGCTGCGCTCAAGGCAGCGTGATCGTGGTCGCGCAGGTCGCGGCGAAACCAGACGAGGGCTTTTTCTTGATTCATGGTTGGTTTGTACCCTCCCGGAGATTAAAATTCCAGTCATGGACAACGTCAATCTGACCGATAACTTCCTGATCGCCATGCCGGCGCTGGAAGACCCGTATTTCTCGAATTCCCTGATCTACATTTGCGAACACAACGCGAACGGGGCATTGGGAATCATCGTCAATCGGCCGATCGACATGAACCTCGCCGGCCTGTTCGAAAAGATCGACATCAAGCTGGAAGCCGACAAGCTCGCCAACCTGCCCGTCTATTTTGGCGGTCCGGTTCAGCTGGACCGGGGTTTTGTGCTGCATCGCCCGGTCGGGCAGTGGCAGTCCACGCTGGCGGTCAATAGCGAGGTCGGCCTGACCAGTTCCCGCGATGTGCTGAGCTCGGTGGGCAGCTTCGGCCTGCCGGCCGAAATCATCGTGACGCTCGGCTATTCCGGCTGGGATGCCGGCCAGCTCGAAGACGAGCTGGCGCAAAACTCCTGGCTGACCGTCCCGGCCAAGGCGGAGATCCTGTTCGACCTGCCGCCGGAAGAGCGCCTGCCGGCCGCCATGCAGAAGCTCGGGATCAGTTTCACCCAACTGTCCGACGTGGCCGGTCACGCATGAGCGGAAACGTTCGCTGATGGGCACTGTCCTCGCCTTCGACTTCGGCGAAAAGCGCATCGGTGTGGCCACCGGCGAGACGATGCTGGGCACGGCCCACCCGCTGACCACCATCCACGCCGAATCCAATGACGACCGCTTCGCCGCCATCGGCAAACTCATCGCCGAGTGGCAACCGGAGCAGCTGGTCGTTGGTCTGCCCTGCCACATCGACGGCACGCCGCACGAAATGACGCGGCTGGCCACCAAGTTCGCCGAACGCCTCAAACGTCGCTACAACCTGCCGGTCGGTTTTGCCGACGAGCGCATGACCTCGGTCGACGCCGAGGCCCGATTGCGCGAAACCGGCCGCAATGCCAAATCCGCCAAGCCGGTGCTCGACGCCGTCGCGGCCCAACTCATCCTTCAAACCTGGTTCGAAAGCCCGCACCATGTCATCCCATCCTGAAGTTTTGCCCGATGCCGAGGCGCAATGTCGCCAGCTGGCCGAGCTGATACGTCCGAATCTCTCGAAAAAGCCGGCGCTGGTCGGCATCTACAGCGGTGGCGCCTGGATCGCCGAGCGCCTGCGTGAACTGCTCGACCTCCCGGAGGAAATCGGCCTGATCGACGTCTCCTTCTACCGCGACGACTTTGCCGAGAAAGGCCTGCACCCGCAGTGCAAGCCGACGGTCATTCCGTTCGAGGTCGAAGGCCGTCATCTGATCCTCGTCGATGACGTGCTCTACACCGGACGAACGACGCGGGCCGCGATCAACGAGCTGTTCGACTACGGTCGCCCGGCCTCCATCGAGCTGGCCGTGCTGGCCGATCGCGGCGGGCGCGAGCTGCCGGTGGCAGCGACCTACGGCGCCTGGGCGGTGGAATTGAACGACAACCAGAACCTCGTGCTCGCCAAGCAGGACGACGGCCGACTGGTGTGGAGGATGGAACATGCATAACCCGCAGTTGAACAAGGATGGCGAACTGACCCACCTGCTGTCGATCGAAGGTCTGCCGCAGCGCATCCTGACGCAGATTCTCGACACCGCGGCCTCCTTCATGGAAGTCTCGGCGCGCGATGTGAAAAAGGTGCCGCTGCTGCGTGGCAAGAGCGTCTTCAACCTGTTCTTCGAGAACTCGACGCGCACGCGGACGACTTTCGAGATCGCCGCCAAGCGCCTGAGCGCCGACGTCATCAACCTCGACATCAACAAGTCGTCGACGGCCAAGGGCGAAACCCTGCTCGACACCATCGACAACCTCGTCGCCATGCACGCCAACCTGTTCGTCGTGCGCCACGCCTCGAGCGGCGCGCCCTACCTGATTGCTGAGCACCTACAGCGTATCGGCCGCGACGACGTGCATGTCGTCAATGCCGGTGATGGTCGCCACGCGCATCCGACGCAGGGCCTGCTCGACATGTACACGATCCGCCACTACAAGAAGGATTTCACGCAATTGCGTGTGGCCATCGTCGGCGACATCCTGCATTCGCGTGTCGCCCGTTCAGACATCCATGCCCTGACCACGCTGGGCGTCCCGGAAGTCCGCGCCATCGGGCCGGAAACCCTGCTGCCCAAGCATCTCGACAAGCTCGGCGTGCATGTTTTCCACGACATGAACGAAGGTTTGAAAGATGTCGACGTCGTCATCATGCTGCGCTTGCAGAACGAACGCATGACCGGCGCGCTGCTGCCTTCGGCCGGCGAATACTTCCGCCACTACGGTCTGACGCCGCAAAAGCTGGCGCTGGCCAAGCCGGACGCCATCGTGATGCACCCGGGGCCGATGAACCGGGGCATTGAAATCCACTCGGCAGTGGCGGATGGTCCGCAGGCCGTGATCCTGCCTCAGGTCACCTTCGGCATTGCCGTGCGCATGGCCGTCATGAGCATCGTTGCGGGGAACTGATCAATGAATATCGAAATCAAGAATGGCCGCGTCATCGACCCGAAAAACGGCGTTGACCGCAAGGCAACGCTCTACATCGTGGATGGCAAGATCGCCGGGCTGGGCGATGCGCCGGCCGGGTTCAGCGCCGACAAAACGGTCGATGCGGCCGGCTGCGTCGTGTGCCCGGGGCTCATTGATCTTGGCGCCCGCCTGAATTCCATCGAAGCCGAACTGGCTGCCGCCGTGGCGGGGGGCGTGACCTCGGTCGTCGTTCCGCCCGACGCCGATCCACCGCTCGACGAGCCGGAACTGGCCGACCGGCTGGTCCATCGCGGTGCCGAAATCGGCAAGGCGCGCGTGCTGCCGCTCGGCGCCCTGACGCTGGGCTTGCAGGGCGAACGCCTGGCCGAACTGGCCGGCCTCAAGAAGGCCGGTTGCGTCGCTTTCTCGCAGGCCAACCGGACCGTGGTCGATACCGAGGCCCTGCTCCGCGCCATGGAATACGCCGCCACCTTCGGCTTCGCCATCTGGCTGCAGCCGCAGGATCACTGGCTGTCGCGCAACGGCATCGCGCATGAAGGCGAAGTCTCCAGCCGTCTCGGTCTGGCCGGCATTCCGGTCGCCGCCGAAACCATTGCCGTCGGCACCATCGTCCAGCTCGTGCGCGACACCGGTTGTCGCGTCCACCTGACCCGCCTGTCGTCGGCGGCCGGCGTCGCGCTGATCCAGCGCGCACAGCACGAAGGCCTGCCGGTCACGTTCGACATCGGCGTGCATCATCTGCTGCTCACCGAAAACGACATCGGCTATTTCAATCCGCATGCCCGATTCAGTCCGCCATTGCGCGCTCAAGGCGACCGTCAGGCCTTGTCGACGGCGGCCGCAGCCGGATTGGCGCCGATCTGTTCCGACCACACGCCGGTCGGTGCGGATGACAAGTTGCTGCCGTTTGGCGAAGCCAAACCCGGAGCGACCGGGCTTGAGGTCCTGCTGCCACTGACGCTGAAGTGGGCGGAAGAGGCCAAGGTTACGTTGCCCGATGCGCTGGCGCGGATCACCTCGGCACCGGCCAAGGTGCTCGGCCTGGCCAGCGGCGAACTCGGCGTTGGCGCGGTGGCCGACATCTGCATCTTCGATCCCGAGGCGACCTGGCAACTGACGCCGGAAGCGCTGAAGAGCCGTGGCAAGAATTCGCCATGGATCGGCTACATGCTGACCGGCAAGGTGAAATCCACGCTGGTCGGCGGACGCGTCGTTTTCGAAGCTTGAGATGGATGCGCCCGCAAGGGCGCTTTTTCGGCCTGATGGCGCGCGGGTAGAGGACGGGGCGCTTGCCCGTCCCGGCGCCAGATTCATGGTTTAATCGCCGCATGGATCCACAGCTCACGACGGCCACCCAGCGCATCATCAAGATTCGGCGCGACTACAACACCTGGGTTGCCAACGAAACCCTGGAAGACTACGCGCTGCGATTTACGCCGCGCAGCTTCCGCAAATGGTCCGAGCTGCGCGTTGCCAACACGGCCTTCGGCGCGGCGTCCTTTCTGGTGCTTGAAGCGGTCGGGGCGACCATGCTCGTCCAGGCTGGTTTTCTCAACGCTTTCTGGGCGATTCTCGCCACCGGCCTGATCATCTTCCTGATCGGCCTCCCGATCAGTGTCATGGCAGCCCGCCACGGGCTGGACATGGACCTGCTGACGCGCGGCGCCGGTTTCGGCTACATCGGCTCGACGATCACTTCGCTGATCTACGCCAGTTTCACCTTCATATTCTTCGCCCTCGAAGCGGCGATCATGGCCTACGCGCTCGAGCTCGCCTTCAAGATTCCGCCCGTCTGGGGCTATTTGATCTGCGCGTTGGTCGTCATCCCGCTCGTCACCCACGGCGTCACGGCGATCAGCAAACTGCAGGCGTGGACCCAGCCGCTGTGGATTTTCCTGCTCGTCCTGCCTTACGCCTTCCTGTTTCTTGAAGACCCGCAGGCGCTGTCCGGCCTCTGGCAGTACGGCGGGGAACGCGGTGGTGACGCCAGTTTCAATCCGCACCTTTTCGCGGCGGCGTTGACCGTCGGCATCGCGCTGGTCACACAGATGGCCGAACAGGTCGATTACCTGCGCTTCATGCCGGAAAAAACGCCGGCCAACACGCGGCGCTGGTGGCTCGCCGTCATCATCGGTGGGCCGGGCTGGGTGGTGCCCGGCGTGCTCAAGATGCTCGGCGGCGCGCTTCTCGCCTGGCTGGTCTTGCGCAACGGCATCCCGGCCGAGAAGGCCGTCGACCCGAACCAGATGTACCTGATCGGCTTCTCGCACGTCTTCGACAACACGACGCTGGCTGTTGCCGCGACGGCGCTGTTCGTCGTCATTTCGCAGCTCAAGATCAACGTCACCAACGCCTACGCCGGCTCGCTGGCCTGGTCCAATTTCTTTTCCCGGCTGACCCATAGCCATCCGGGGCGCGTCGTCTGGGTCGTCTTCAATACGCTGATCGCGCTGCTGCTCATGGAACTCGATGTTTTCCAGGCGCTCGGTCAGGTGCTCGGGCTCTACTCGAACATCGCCATTTCGTGGATGGCGGCCGTCGTCGCTGACCTCGTCATCAACAAGCCGCTTGGGCTGTCGCCGCCGGGGCTGGAGTTCAAGCGCAGCCACCTGTACGACATCAATCCGGTTGGTGTTGGCGCCATGGCCATCGCTTCGCTGCTTTCGGTCGCGACTTTCGTCGGCTTGTTCGGCGATGCCCTGCAACCCTATGCGCCCTTCGTTGCGCTGGCTGCCGCGTTTCTCATTTCGCCGTTGATTGCCTGGGCAACGGGCGGTCGCTACTACCTCGTCCGCCCCAACGAGGATTTCACGGTCAACCGGAAAAAATGCTCAATTTGCGAAAGGGAGTACGAGGGCGAGGACATGGCGTATTGCCCGGCCTACCAGGGGGCGATCTGCTCGCTGTGCTGCACGCTCGACGCCCGCTGCCACGACCTGTGCAAGCCGCAGGCGAGTCTTGGTGCGCAATGGAACGCCGTTTTGCGGCGGATCCTGCCCAAGGCCGCGTTGCCCTACCTCGAAACCGGCCTCGGCCATTACCTGCTGCTGATGACCGGCATCGTGCCCATCCTGGCGCTCATCCTGGGTGTCCTTTACACGCATGAACTGCTGACTCTGGGTACGCCGGAACCGGCCGTGGTCGCCCGACTGCAGGACAGCTTCATCAAGACCTTTGCCGCCTTGCTCATGCTCTCTGGCGTCATCGCGTGGTGGATGGTGCTGACGCAGGAAAGCCGCCGCGTCGCGCAGGAGGAGTCGAACCGCCAGACGCAACTGCTCATGCAGGAAATCGAATCGCACCAGCGCACCGACGAGGCGCTGCAGAAAGCCCGCGTCGTCGCCGAACAGGCCAACCAGGCCAAGAGCCGCTACATCACGGCGATCAGTCACGAACTGCGCACGCCCTTGAACAGCATCCTCGGCTACGCCCAGATCCTCGCCGCCGACGAAGATGTGCCGCCCAACCGGGCGCAGGCGGTCAGCGTCATCCGCAAATCCGGCGATCACCTGCTGTCGGTCATCGAAGGCACGCTCGACATCGCCCGTATCGAGGGCGGCAAACTGACGCTCGACGTCAAGGCCATGGATTTCCCGGAACTCATGCAGCAGATCGTTGGCATGTTTGAACTGCAGGCGCGCAACAAGGGCTTGTCGTTCGAATACCAGCCGGTTGGCGAGGTGCCGGCCGTCGTCCGCGCCGATGAAAAACGCTTGCGCCAGATCCTCATCAACGTGCTCGGCAATGCCGTCAAATTCACCGTGCGCGGTGGCGTCACCTTCGGCGTCGAATGCCGGCGCGACATGGCCATCTTCGAGATCCGCGACACCGGCCCCGGCATCCCGGCCGAGGACATGCAGCGCATCTTCGAGCCCTTCACGCGCGGCAGCAGCGTGCAGGCCGGCGGCAGTGGCGTCGGCCTGACCATCGCCCGCATGCTGACCGACCTCATGGGCGGCGAGATGCAGGTCTCGAGCACGCCGGGCGAAGGCACGCTGTTCCGCATTCGCCTCTTCCTGCCCGCCATCCATTCGGCGCAAGCGGCGCGGGAACTGCCGAAACTCAACCGCATCGGCTACGTCGGCGTGCGCCGGCGCATTCTCGTCGTCGATAACGAAAAGGTCGACCGCGACCTGCTGCAAAACGTCCTCGAACCGCTCGGCTTCGTCGTCGAGCAAGCCGCCAGCGGCTACGAATGCCTGGCCGCCGTGCCGCGTTTCGCGCCGCACCTCATTTTCATGGACCTCGGCATGCCCGGCATCGACGGCTGGGAAACCATCCGCCGCCTGCGCCAGCAAGGCCACAACGCGGCTGCCATCGCCATCCTCTCGGCCAACGCCTACGACAAGGGGCTGGACAACGATGTTGGCGTGACGCCCGAGGATTTCATCGTCAAACCGCTCAAGGTCGATGAACTGCTCGCTTGGCTGGGCCGCAAGCTCGACCTCGAATGGGTGACGGCCGATGCGCCGGCCGCAACGGCACCGCCTGCGCCGGCCGAACCGCCACCGATGGTGCCGCCCGGCGAAACCGACATGGCTGCGCTCGACGAACTCATCACCCTCGGCTACCTGCGCGGCATCCTCAACAAGCTCGCCGAAATCGAGCGGCTGGATGCCTCGCACGCCGAATTCGTCCGCGTCCTGCGCGATCTTGCGCGACAATTCCAGTTCGATGCGATGAAGGAAATTCTCAGGAAAATGCGCGATGCCGCCCGTTGATCGGACCATCTCCGACATCGTCCTGATCGTGGACGATGTGCCGGAAAACCTCTCCCTGCTGCACGATGCGCTCGATGACGCCGGCTACACCGTGCTCGTCGCGACGCATGGCGAAGCGGCGTTGCAGCGGGCACGCCAAAGCCTGCCCGACGTCATCCTGCTCGACGCCTTGATGCCCGGCATGGACGGTTTCGAAGTGGCCCGCCGGCTGAAGGCCGACTTCTCGACCCAGCACATCCCCATCGTCTTCATGACCGGGCTGACCGAAACCGAGCACGTCGTCGCCGCATTCGCCGCCGGCGGCGCCGATTACGTCACCAAGCCGATCCGTCCGCCCGAGGTGCTGGCCCGCATCGCCGCCCACATGGCCAACGCCCGGCAGATGAAACAGGCGCGCAGCGCCCTCGACGCCTTCGGCCAGGCCACCGTCGCCGTGCGCGCCGCCGACAGCAAAATCGTCTGGCAAACGCCACTGGCCCGCGGCCTGCTCAACGCCTATTTCGCCAACCCGGAAACCGTCGCCCCTGAAGAGCTGTTGAGCTGGATCGCCGCCGCCCTGCGCGCCCGCACCGACGGCCGCGATGCGCCGTCACTGCTCATCGCCGAAGGCAACAAACGCCTGCTCGCCTCCTTCCACGACCAGACCGGCGATGACGAATGGCTGGTCGTGCTGCGCGAAGAAAACGACGCCTCGGCCGTCGAATCCCTGATCGCCGCCTTCCGCCTAACTCAGCGCGAGGCCGAGGTGCTTTACTGGGTGGTGCAGGGGAAAACGAGCAACGACATCGGCGAAATCCTCGGCAACAGCCCGCGCACGGTCAACAAGCATCTCGAACACGTCTTCGAGAAACTCGGTGTCGAAACCCGCACGGCTGCGGCCAATCTGGCCATGAGCAAGATGCGCGGGGCCTAAGGAGTTTTCAAATTTGGCCGTTTTTTCCGGTTGACCGCGGATGGCTGTGGTGTGCGCATGTGGACGTCGCCAGATTTGGACAGCGGTCGCTCTGAACGTAGGGCTAACCAGCATGCGAGGCTTTTTGCGCAGGTCCCGTTGAGCGCAGGGTTAGATTCGCTTCTCGCACCCTTGCAACAGCGGTGGAAAGATCTCGCACCAGTGCCTTTGCTTGTTGCGCTGACACTTCGGCGCGCGTATGGGCAATGCGGTTTCGCATAGAGGCATGCATGCGAATTTTCTCGAAAAGCTTTGGTTCGAATATCTCTCTAGAGCGAGCAATCTCCATGAGCGATCCGAGTGATGATCGTGAACTGAATGTATCTAGCCCAACAAGCTCTAGGTATTGCCTTAGTTCGTGTTCCATCAAGGAGAATGCTGCAATTACTGCGGCACGATATTCTTTCTTGGAAATCAGTCGACTAGGTTCATCTTCCAAGGCAGGCGAAATCTTCTCGAAAGCTTTTGCAAATGCAGACTCCAAAGCCTTCGTAAAGGTCGTAGATTCATCATCCAACGACCTTGGGCGACGAATGACAATATGGTTGGAGAGATCAAATGGGACGCTAGCTTGATCTTCGGCGATAAGGATTAGGGGCTTCGCCATTCCTTCCTTTGAAAGGACCATGCCGACCTCGAAGATTGTGTTGGCTGAACTCAGATCGGCAACGACAACGGCGGACTTCTCGATTAGCGCATAGACCTTAGCCATCAGGCTATCGCCAGGGGCAATAACCTCTGCGGCCATAACAGGGCTGAACCCGTACTGTTCTGCGATCGGGTAAATGCGGGATTTGTAAAGCGCAGCGTACCGTGTCGGGACGGAGAAAAATGCGAGACGGCTTTGAGCGGTGGGCGGCAGCGATAGCTCCGCCTGTGGTTCAAGCTCGGTGGACGTGCTCTGCGAAATTACCTGCGATGTCCAATACTCTCGTAGTTCGCGGAAAACGGTTTCGAGAACATCGCCATAAGATTTCGAACTGCTTTTCGGCAGGTTAATGACCTTCACACCTCGTCGTTCATAGCGCGCAACAAGATTAGGCGCAGCCCCTACCTGAAGTACATACGCAGGACGTCGCAATGCTCCCAGCCGTTCTTTTACGACCTGCCAAATCTGGCGAAAATCAGGGTCATCCAAACTGTAGCCAATAAAGAAAGCTGTGTGATCAATGAGCAAACTCGCAAGGTGAGTGGCAAGGAGTGGAAGGCTACCGAGGAAAGCGTCGTAATCCTCCTCGGTAACAACCAACCTATTCGGATGATGAAGGTCACCATGCAATTTTAGTAATCTAACTCCGGCTTGTGGATCACCGACAGCAAGTTGATCTTCTGCGACAAGGGGGATGCAGTAACGATTAATACGAGCGTAAGCCTGCTCAAGCAGAAAGTCGAAGTTCGTTGTGACAACACGGTCAAATGGAAGCCGGCAAAACTCTTCATGTGGTTTGGCGGGTTGAATCGTCGCGATCAAGAGCGCTGAGGAAAGAAACTCCACAAGTTTCACCCTGGAAAACTCGTGTGAATATGCCGAAAGTGCTTCAAGTGCCGTCGTGTATTGATACTCAGGAAGGGCAGCGGCGACCTGCTTTCCCAACCCGTCCCAGTCAAGCATCTTTTTTCCGCGCGGAATCTTTGCGTTCAATGAAAAACCTGCGCCAACGAATGGCAGGCATCGCCCACGGACGATGTCGTCGAGGAACGGCGCTGGAAAGTGCTGTATGTACTCAGGCATAGAAGAGTGTCTCAGCGAATCTAACAGTTATTCAGGCGCAGAAAAATTAGCGTTCTTGCTAACAATACGGCCACGATTGAATTGCCTGTAAGTTTATGAATGACATGGAGATTATCCGATGCCGGTCTCCATATCAATCAACAATCATACGGACAGAGCCAACGTCTGCTATGAGGTGCTTTCTTGAGGGACCGGTCATGGCCGATTGCCGCTTATCACAAGCTCCACGGCATTCGATGGCTAATACCGGCCACCTTCTCACCTCTGCGTGTCGACATGTCCGTTTTGGTCAATTTTTCGGGTTGATCGTAGCAAAGCGATCGCTACGCCCCCTACGCAATCTAACGTATTTCTTCCGAATAACCCCGGTCGTAATCTGGCGCTGCACTGCAACACGCAGACCAGATTTCCCAACTTCCGAGGAGCTTCCATGAGCAATCGTCGCAATTTCATCAAGGCAACCGTTCTCGCCGCCGCCCTGTCGTCCATCGGCATGGCCGCCCATGCCGCCGACACCATCAAGGTTGGCGTGCTGCATTCCCTGTCCGGCACCATGGCCATTTCCGAGACGGCGCTCAAGGAAACCGTGCTGATGACCATCGAGGAAATCAACAAGGCCGGTGGCGTGATGGGCAAGAAGCTCGAGCCGGTCGTCGTCGATCCGGCCTCGAACTGGCCGCTCTTCGCCGAAAAGGCCCGCCAACTGCTGACCAAGGACAAGGTCGCCGTCACCTTCGGCTGCTGGACTTCCGTTTCCCGCAAGTCCGTGCTGCCGGTTTACAAGGAACTGAACGGCCTGCTCTTCTACCCGGTGCAGTATGAAGGCGAAGAACTCGAAAAGAACGTCTTCTACACCGGCGCGGCGCCCAACCAGCAAGCCATTCCGGCCGTCGAATACTTGATGTCCAAGGACGGCGGCGAAGCCAAGCGCTTCGTGCTGCTCGGCACCGACTACGTCTATCCGCGCACCACCAACAAGATCCTGCGCGCCTTCCTGA
>JAGTRT010000074.1 GCA_018261895.1 Pseudomonadota bacterium | reverse complement strand
TGATTGTTCACGACCTGCCTGATGACTTCGTCCTGTGACTGGCCGGTGAAGGTGATGCCTTTGAGGTCGTCGGGCAGGTTTATTCCAGCTTGCAACAAGGTCCATTGCTGGAGCCGATAGCCGGCGAGTGAGTTCTGGTGCGGTGCCGCGACTGTCCTCTCCCGAAGGTCGGCAAGTTCTCGGATGTCCCCACGCCCGTTGCGGGTGACGATGACGCCGCCAATTCGGGATACCGGAAGACCCCCGGCGAGTGGCATCAGGGTGGCCACCGCCGCCAGGCCATGGCGCGTGCGCAGCATCACGTAATGCTCGGGCTGGGTCAGGACGAAGTCGATTTTCCCGCCTTCGACGGCGTGGTTCAGGTCGTCCAGGTGCAGTGGAACCAGTTCGAAGCGGCGGCCGGAAATCTGCTGGTTCAGGTGCTCGGCAAGGGGCGCCCATTGTTGCCTGGTCGCTTCGATATCGCGAAAGGAAAGAACGCCAATGCGCGTAGGGTGATCACTGCCCATGCTGGCCGGTGCGGACAGCCAAAGTGCTGCGATGAAACAAAGGCGCAAAAGCGCAAGCAGAGTGCCGTTTGTTTGGGGTAATGCCTGCAATTTCTGCTCCTGAGGAAGCGCTTGGTGGCACCAAAAAGACGTTTAGCTTGATACTCTATCAGCATGTTGGATTCTTGAGGCGTCCTCCGGATTAGGCCCCGCGGGAAATGCGGGGTATCCAGCGCATCCGGGCAACAAAAAGGCCGGCGCCTTGTGAGCGCCGGCCTTGATGCTGCCGGGTGAGGCAGCAAGTTGAGCTTAGTGGAACTGTTCTTCTTCGGTCGAGCCGGTGAGAGCCTTGACTGAGGAGGAGCCGCCCTGGATGACGGTAGTGACGTCGTCGAAGTAACCGGCGCCGACTTCCTGCTGATGCGAAACGAAAGTGTAACCCTTGTCGCGAGCAGCGAATTCCGGTTCCTGGACCATGTTGACGTAGTGCTTCATGCCTTCGCCGTTGGCATAGGCGTGGGCGAACTGGAAGGTGTTGTACCAGTTGATGTGGATACCGGCCAGCGTGATGAACTGGTACTTGTAGCCGAGTGCGGAGAGCTCTTCCTGGAACGAGGCGATCTGCGAGTCGTTGAGGTTCTTCTTCCAGTTGAACGACGGCGAGCAGTTGTAGGACAGCAGCTTGCCAGGGTTGGCGGCAAGCACGGCCTGGGCGAATTCACGGGCGAAGCCGATATCCGGCACGCCGGTTTCACACCACACGAGGTCGGCGTAAGGCGCGTAGGCGATACCGCGGGAGATCGACTGCTCCAGACCGTTCTTGACACGGTAGAAACCTTCCTGGGTGCGCTCGCCGGTGAGGAAGGGCTTGTCGTTCTCGTCGTAGTCGGACGTCAGCAGGTTGGCGGCTTCGGCATCGGTACGCGCCAGGATCAGGGTCGGAACGCCCATGACGTCGGCGGCGAAGCGGGCGGAGATCAGCTTTTCACAGGCTTCACGGGTCGGGACGAGCACCTTGCCGCCCATGTGGCCGCACTTCTTGACGGCCGCCAGCTGATCTTCGAAGTGAACGCCGGCGGCACCCGCGGCGATCATGTTCTTCATCAGCTCGAAGGCGTTCAGGACGCCACCGAAACCGGCTTCGGCGTCGGCGACGATCGGCAGGAAGTAGTCGATGAATTCCTTGCTGCCCGGCTCGATGCCGCGCGACCACTGGATTTCATCGGCACGCTTGAAGGTGTTGTTGATGCGGCGAACCATGGTCGGCACCGAGTCGTAGGCATACAGCGACTGGTCCGGGTACATGGTTTCCGAGGTGTTGCCATCGGCGGCGACCTGCCAGCCGGACAGATAGACGGCTTCCAGGCCGGCCTTGGCCTGTTGCATGGCCTGACCTGCGGTGATCGCGCCGAAGGCGTTGACATAGCCTTTCTTGGCGCCGCCGTTGACCTTGGCCCACAGGGTTTCGGCACCGCGCTTGGCCAGGGTGTAATCGATCGGCAGCGAGCCGCGCAGACGAACGACGTCGGCAGCGGAGTAGCCGCGCTTGACGCCCTTCCAGCGGGGGTTTTCAGCCCAGTCTTTTTCAAGGGCGGCGATTTGCTGTTCGCGAGTGCTCATTATGAATTCCTCAGGAGTTTGATATCAGGTTGGAAAAATGTGCAGGGGTTTTGATCCTGGACGATGGAGGAAGTATAGAGAGTTTTCTGCACAGCAGCAATAGTCTTATATAAGACATAAGACAATATTTTTGTATTTTAAAACAGTGTATTGGGCTCGTCATCCCGCATTATGAAAAACGATTTGTGTCCGTGAAACGAATTTACGTTGCCTCAGCACAAAGCCTTGCCGCTGACCAGCACGCCATCCTCGTCGGCATAAAGGTATTCACCCGGATTGAAGGTGACGCCGCCGAAAGTGACTGCGATGTCGCGGTCGCCGGCGCCCTTCTTGATGCTTTTCTGCGGATGGGTATTCAGGGCGCGAACACCGATGTCAATGCCGTTGATGTCGCCGGAATCGCGGATGCAGCCATAGACGACGACGCCTTCCCAGCCGTTCTTGCGGGCCAGGATAGCGAGTTGGTCGCCGACCAGCGCGCAGCGCAGCGAACCGCCGCCGTCGATGACCAGCACCTTGCCAGCGCCGTTTTCGGCGAAGGCTTCGCGAACCAGCGAGTTGTCCTCGAAAACCTTCAGCGTGACCATCTCGCCGGAAAAACTGGCGCGGCCGCCGTAGCGCTGGAACATCGGGGCGACGACGCGGACGGTCTTGCCGAGTTCGGCTTCGAATTCGTCGCAAAGGTCGGGGGTCTTGAAAGTCATGAGAATCTCCGTGGCAGAAAAAAAGCCATGCATCGCATGGCTTGTTGGAATGTGTTTGAAGCTCAGGCGACGGCTTCGGATTTTTCTTCCGCAAAATCGAGTTTGATTTTGCCCTCTTTATCGAGGTCGACCGTGACATGCCCGCCGCTGGCCAGGCGTCCGAACAGCAATTCGTCGGCAAGCGCCGAGCGGATCACGTCCTGAATCAGCCGGGACATCGGACGAGCGCCCATCAGCGGATCGAAGCCCTTTTCGGCCAGCATTTCCTTGACCGCCTCGCTGAAGTGCGCCTCGACCTTCTTCTCGTGCAACTGCTCCTCGAGCTGCATCAGGAACTTGTCGACCACGCGCAGGATGACTTCGTGATCGAGCGGCGCGAAGGAGATCGTGGCGTCCAGCCGGTTGCGGAACTCGGGGGTGAACAGGCGCTTGATTTCGGCCATCTCGTCGCCACTCTGCTTGCTGCTGGTGAAGCCCATGCTCGACTTCTGCAGGTCGGCGGCGCCGGCATTGGTGGTCATGATGACGACGACGTTGCGGAAATCCGCCTTGCGCCCGTTGTTGTCGGTCAGCGTGCCATGGTCCATGACCTGCAGCAGGATGTTGAAGATGTCGGGGTGCGCCTTCTCGATTTCGTCGAGCAGCAGCACGGTGTAGGGTTTCTTGGTGATCGCTTCGGTCAGCAGGCCGCCCTGATCGAAACCGACGTAGCCGGGCGGGGCGCCGATCAGGCGGGAAACCGCATCAATTCGATACCCAGGCAGTACGCCAGTTGCTTGGCGACTTCGGTCTTGCCGACGCCGGTCGGGCCGCTGAACAGGAAGGAACCAATCGGCTTGCCCGGATTGCCGAGGCCGGAGCGGGCCATCTTGATCGCCCTGGCCAGCGCGTCGATCGCCTTGTCCTGGCCGAAGACGACAGCCTTGAGGTCGCGGTCGAGGTTCTTCAGCGCGCCGCGGTCGTCCAGCGACACATGTTGCGACGGTATGCGGGCGATCTTGGCGATGACTTCCTCGATGTCGGTCTTGTTGATGACCTTCTTCTGCTTCGACTTGGGCAGGATGCGCTGCGCGGCACCTGCCTCGTCGATGACGTCGATCGCCTTGTCCGGCAGG
>JAGTRT010000059.1 GCA_018261895.1 Pseudomonadota bacterium | reverse complement strand
AGCCAAGCACCACGCCGACGATGTTCTTGCCGATGTCGTGCACGTCGCCCTTGACCGTGGCCATGAGGATCTTGCCCTTGGAACCCAGCCCGGTGCGGGTCTTTTCCGCTTCGATGTAGGGCAGCAGATGAGCGACGGCCTGCTTCATGACGCGGGCTGATTTGACGACCTGCGGCAGGAACATCTTGCCGGGCCAGCTTGGCACGGACCTCTTCGGTATCGGCCACGACGAAATCGGTGATGCCCTTGATCAGCGCGTGTTCGAGGCGCTTTTCGACGGGCTGTTCGCGCCACGACAGGTCGGGGCCGCTGTCCTTGGCCTTGCCTTCCTTGACGGTCTGGGCGAATTCGACCAGCGCATCGCCGGCGCCGGGGTGGCGGTTGAGCACCACGTCCTCGACCTTGTCGCGCAGCGTCGGCTCGAGGTCGTCGTACACGCCGAGCATGCCGGCATTGACGATGCCCATGGTCATGCCGTTCTTGATGGCGTGGTAGAGGAAGACCGTGTGGATGGCTTCGCGCACCGGGTCGTTGCCGCGGAAGCTGAAGGAGACGTTGGAGACGCCGCCGGAAATGTGGGCGTGCGGCAGGTTCTGCTTGATCCAGCGCGTCGCCTCGATGAAATCGACGGCGTAGTTGTCGTGCTCGGGAATGCCGGTGGCGATGGCGAAGATGTTCGGGTCGAAGATGATGTCCTCGGCCGGGAAGCCGATGCTCAGCAGCAGCTCGTAGGCGCGCTGGCAGATCTCGGTCTTGCGCGCGAAGGTGTCGGCCTGGCCCTTTTCGTCGAAGGCCATGACGATGACCGCGGCGCCGTAGCGGCGGGCGAGGCGGGCCTGCTCGATGAACTTGGCTTCGCCTTCCTTCATCGAGATGGAATTGACGATGCCCTTGCCCTGGATGCACTTGAGGCCGGCTTCGATGACTTCCCATTTCGACGAGTCGATCATGATCGGCACGCGCGAAATGTCCGGCTCGGAGGCGATGAGCTTGAGGAAACGGTCCATGGCGGCGATCGAATCGAGCATCGCCTCGTCCATGTTGATGTCGATGACCTGCGCGCCGTTCTCTACCTGCTGGCGGGCGACGGCCAGCGCGTCGTCGAAACGGCCTTCGAGGATCATTCGGGCGAAGGCCTTCGAACCGGTGACGTTGGTGCGTTCGCCGACGTTGACGTAGAGCGAATCGGCGCCGACGTTGAAGGGCTCCAGCCCGGACAGGCGCAGCTTCTTCTCGATGCTCGGCACTTTTCTCGGGCTGACCGTGGCCACGCGCTGGGCAATGGCGGCGATGTGTTCCGGCGAGGTGCCGCAGCAGCCACCGACGATATTGACGATGCCGGCCTTGGCCCAGCCCTCGATTTCATCGGCCAGCATGTCGGCCGTTTCGTCGTAGCCGCCGAACGCATTGGGCAGGCCGGCGTTCGGGTGGGCCGAGATGTAGCAGTCGCAGACGCGGGAGAGTTCCTCGACGTACTGGCGCAGTTCCTTGGCGCCGAGCGCGCAGTTGAGGCCGAAGCTCAACGGCTTGATGTGGCTCAGCGAATTCCAGAACGCTTCGGCTGTCTGGCCGGACAGGGTGCGGCCGGAAGCGTCGGTGATCGTGCCGGAAATCATGACCGGCCAGCGGCGACCGGTGGCGTCGAAGAATTTCTCGATGGCGAACAGCGCCGCCTTGGCGTTGAGCGTGTCGAACACCGTTTCGACGAGCAGGATGTCGGCGCCGCCATCGGTCAGGCCGCGGATAGCTTCGAGGTAATCGGTGACCAGCGCGTCGAAGGTCACGTTGCGGTAGCCGGGGTCGTTCACGTCCGGCGAGATCGACGCCGTACGGCTCGTCGGGCCGAGGACGCCGGCGACGAAGCGCGGCTTGGCCGGGTTGGCGGCGGTGAATTCGTCACAGAGCCGGCGGGCGAGCGCGGCGCCTTCCTTGTTCAGCTCGTAGACGATGGCTTCGAGCTTGTAATCGGCCTGCGACACGGCGGTCGAGTTGAAGGTGCAGGTTTCGAGGATGTCGGCGCCGGCTTCGAGGTAGGCGCGATGAATGCCGCCGATGACGTCCGGCCGGGTCAGCACCAGCAGGTCGTTGTTGCCCTTGAGGTCGTGGGCGTGATCGGCGAAGCGCGTGCCGCGGTAATCGGCCTCCTGCAAGCCGTGACGCTGGATCATGGTGCCCATGGCGCCATCAAGGACGAGCATCTTCTGGGCAAGCAGGGCGGAAAGTTCGACGGTACGGTCAGGCTGCATGGATCACCTCGGCAAAGCAAATAAACCAGGGACGCCAAAAGAAAACGGCGTCGCAAACCGGCTTGTGAAATATAGGTTTGCGAGCGCCGTTGATCATTGCCGAGCCTGGCCCCGGTATTCATGAAGCATGAAAAGGGTCGCAGCGCTCCTCGGCAGAGCCCGTAGTGTACCGATCAAGGCGCCAACTGCCAAGTTAAGCGCCTGATTTTGTGGAAAACCCATGTTCCGGGTGTCCGGAAAATTTCAAATTTGGGCTTTTTTTCCGGTTGACCGTGAGAGAGCGGGTCAGGCGACCGATTTGGGCGGGAAGGGCGTAATTTTTGCGCCCGTCGGCGCTGCCTGGGCGTCCGTGGCCGTCTCGGCGAAAACCGAAACCGCGCTGCGCCCCTGATCCTTGGCGTGATACATGGCGAGGTCGGCCTTGCGGCGCAGGTCGTCAAGATTGCTGCCATGCGTCGGACAAAGCGCAATGCCGATGCTGCACGACAGGCGAACCGCCCCCGCCGTGGTATCGATGGGCGCCGAAACGGCGGCCAGCAACTTGTTCCCGATCATTTCCGCGTCGTCGGGGTTATGCACGTTGGCGAGCAGGATGACGAACTCATCGCCGCCATGCCGGGCCACAGTATCGCCGCTGCGCAGCTCGGCGGCCATGCGTTTGGCACAGGCGACGAGCACCTGATCGCCGACATCGTGGCCGTGTTCGTCGTTGATTTCCTTGAAGTGGTCGAGATCGGCCAGCATCAGGGCAAACGAATGGCCGGAACGTTGCCAGTTGCGCAGGGCGTGCTCGAAGCGGTCGGCGAACAGGAAGCGGTTGGGCAGGTTGGTCAGCAGATCGTGCGTGGCCAGATAGGCCGAGCGTTCCTGTTCGATTTCAGCGCGGTCGAGGCTCAGGTAGTGGCGGATGGTGACCCACGGCACGACGAGCAGGGCGGCGCCGAGCAGCAGCAGGATCATGAATTTCTCGGGCTGGATGAAGTCGTGCCACAGCATTTGCCGGGAAAAACGCATCTGGGTGGGCTGCGATACGTTGTCGACCGCCAGTTGCCGGGTGAAATACGGCAGGATCATGCGTTCCAGATCACTGGCCGGCGGTGCGTTCTGTTCGAAAAGGACGCTCTCCGGGTGGCCGGGGGACGCGATGGAGGCGGACACGCTGATGTGGGCGTGTTCGGAATCGTTGGGCCGGCTGGGGACGAGCGCCTGCGTCTTGATGAGGAGCATGGCCATCATCGTGTCGCCGAAGAAATCGAGCTCGGCGGACGACCTGCCGGCCGGGCGGACGACTTCCTGGAGCAGGATGTAGGCGCCGCCCCCTTCGTACAGGCTGAAGACGGGCGAGACGACGGGCTTGACGTTGCCATGGGCGAGCGCCACCGAGCGCGACAGGTAATCGACCGTCTCCAGGCGAACGCCGTAGATCGCCTGGGACTCGGGGAGGGAGGGGTACATGAAAAGGATGGGCCAGGATGCGGACTTGCCGTTTTCGTCCTTGAGCTTGCGCTGGGTGATCTCGCCGAAATCCTTGATGGTGAAGTCGGCCCGCCAGTTCTTGCGCAGCGAAGCCTGGAAGGCCGCCTCGTCGGCCAGTTTGACCTTGCTCGCGACCTCGATCATGTAAATGTGCGAATAAGCCGCGGCTGCCGAGGCGGCGTAGCGCATGGTCGACGCCGTGTCGCTGCGGTCCACCGCCTGCAGGAAAGCCGCAAGCCCGGCCAGCACCGCTTCGTTGGTATCGAGTTTCTGTTTCAGTTCGCTGACCAGAAGCCGGGCATCGACGTCGAATTTGGCCTCCCAGCGATTGATTTCCGCCGACAGCAGGGTATGGCTGATGATCGCGATGGCACTCAGCCACGCGGCCATCAGCACCAGGAGAGTGGGGCGAAACCGGTGTCGGGACATGATCTGTAATCCTTGTTTGACACCACTGTCCCACGCCGGGCCGGCCAAGTAAACATGGCGAAAGACGGAATCGGAAAATTATCCCGGCGGCAACCCTTTCGCTCATGCTCCAGAATTCCCTCGCGGCCAACACCCGGGCCGCCGGCGACGCTCAGCCCAGCGGCTCGCAGCGCAGCCAGACGGTGAAGCGGGCGCCTTGGCCAGGCGTGCTGGTGGCCGTGAGGCGGCCGCCGTAGCGTTCGATGAGGTTCTTGCTGACCCACAGGCCGAGGCCGTTGCCGCCGGGTTTCTTGGCCGTGAAGAAGGGCTCGAACAGACGGTCGAGGTCGGTCGCGCTGATGCCGGGGCCGGAATCGGAAACGACGAGGCGGATGCCGAGCGGCATGTCGGCTTCGTCCCAGTCTTCGGCAGCGATCCTGAGCACGCCGCCGTCCGGCATGGCCTGGATGGCATTGACCAGCAGGTTGATGACGACCTGCTGCAGCTCGTTCTTGTTGCAGATGATCTGCCGCGTCGAGTCGATGTGCTGCTCGACGGCGATGTTGCCCGTCTTCATGAGGTGGCGGACGAGCAGCAGGCTGTCCTGGATCAGCTGGTGCGGGTCAGCCGGTTCGAGGTAGCCGACGTAATCCTGCGGGCGGGCGAATTGCAGCAGTTTGGCGACGATCAAGCGGATGCGCTGGACCTGTTCGTGGATGAGCTTGATCTCCGGCGCGACGGGCTCGGCCTGCGGCCCGAGCAGGTCGCGCAGCACGTCGAGGTTGCCCTGGATGACGGCTATCGGGTTGTTGATTTCATGCGCCACGCCGGCCGTCAGCTGGCCGATGGCGGCGAGCTTCTCGTTCATGACGAGTTGCGATTGCGCGGCCTTGAGGTCGGCCACGGCCTGCTCCAGCTCGCCGGTGCGCTCGGCCACCTTGGCGTCGAGCGATTCGCCCCAGCGCTTGAGGGAGCTGGCCTGGGCGTGCAGCTGGTCGAGCAGGCGGTCGAAATGTGCGGCGACGACGCCGAGTTCGTCGCGGCTTTCAATGGGCCCGACGCGCGCCGCAAGGTCGCCTTGCTCGATGGCGTGCATGGTCGCGTGCATGCGCTCGATGGGCTTGAACACCCGGCGCGCCCAGAAGATGGCGAAGATGCCGGCGACCAGCATGGCCAAAGTGAAGAAGACGAAAACGACGGCAAAGGCCTGCTTCCGCGCATCGACGAAGGGGCCTTCGAGGAAGCCGACATAGAGCATGCCGATGCGTTGCTGATGGCCGTCGAGCAATGGCTCGTAGGCCGACACGTACCAGTCGCTGACGACGAAGGCACGGTCCAGCCAGGTATCGCCGCGACCGAGCACGGTGTCGTAAACGGCCTTGGAGACACGCGTGCCGATGGCCCGCGTGTCGCCGAACAGGCGGACGTTGGTGGCGACCCGCACGTCGTCGAGGAAGAGCGTGGCCGTGCCGGCGCTGCCGAAGGGCAGGGCACCGTCCGGGTAGACGATGGCGTTCAGGCGGTCGATGAAATCGAGATTCTTGTTGAGCAGCACGCCGCCGGTCAGCACGCCGATGACCTGCCCGGCGCTGTTGAAAACCGGGGCGGCCGAGTGGATGACGACGCCGCGCGTTTCCTCCTCACGGGTATCGGGCCGGGCGTTGGGTGTCGGCACGATGGTCGTGCGCGCCCGGGCGGCGAGGTCGGGGCTGATCTGGAATAGCTGCGGGGCGCTGAACACCTCGGTCTCCGTCCGCGCCTTGCCGGCCAGTGCCGATGCGACGACCGACCAGGTGCGGGCATCGTCCCGGCTGCGCCGGAGGTCGTGAAAATGCAGGAAATCGAGCTTGTATTCGAGCTGGGTCGAGTCGAGCAGATCGACGACGGCCTGTTCCGGCTCGCCACGCGCCTTGCGCAGCGTGCTGGCGAGGCGCTCCGAGGCAGCCAGGCTGGCCACCGAACGGCCGACGCCGTCGGTCACCCGCTCGAAATAGCCGTGGGCGACGGCGAGGTCGGAACGCACCTTGGTGACCAGCAGGCGGTCGAGGTAATTGCCGCCCCAGTAGGCCAGCGCGGCCATCGTCAGCGGCAGGACGATGCCGAGCGGAATGAGCGCCAGCAACAGCAGGCGAACGCGGATCGACCGCCGGTTGGGAAGGTTCAGATGCCCCAGGCCTGGCACTTGCGATCCATGGTCTTGCGCGAGATGCCCAGGCGGCGGCTGGCTTCCGACTTGTTGCCGTCGCAGGCGGCGAGCACGGCGAGGATGTGGCGTTTTTCGACGGCTTCCAGCGTGCCGTCGGCAACGGCCACCTCACTGCTGCCGATTTCCGGTTCCGTGCCGATGTCGAACCAGCCGAGAATCAGCGAGCGTTCGACCAGGTTGCGCAGCTCCCGGACGTTGCCTGGCCAGTCGTAGTCGGCCATGCGCGCCAGGGTGCGCGGGTCGAGGCTGAGCGCCGGCACGCCCAGGCTGAGCGAGAGCTGGCTCATGAAATGGCGGACGAGCAGCGCGATGTCGTCGGGCCGTTCGCGCAGCGGCGGCAAGGTGACTTCGAGCACCTGCAGCCGGTAATAAAGATCGGGTCGGAACCGCTGGGCGGCGACTTCGGTCTTCAGGTCGCGGTTGGTGGCGGCGATGACGCGCACGTCGACGGCGATTTCCTGTTCCGAGCCGATCGGCCGGATGCGCCTTTCCTCGATGGCGCGCAGCAACTTGGCCTGCGCGGCCAGCGGCAGTTCCGAAATCTCGTCGAGGAACAGCGTGCCGCCCCGGGCGTAATAGAACAGCCCTTCGCGGTTCTGGACGGCGCCGGTGTAGGCGCCCTTGACGTGGCCGAACAGCTCGGACTCGATGAGCTCGGACGAAATGGCCGCGCAGTTGATCGGCACGAAAGGTCCGTCGGCGCGCTGGCTCATGCGGTGCAGGGCGCGCGCCGCGACCTCCTTGCCGGTGCCGGATTCGCCGGTGAGCAGGACCGTGGCCGGCGTCGGCGCGATGCGCTTGAGGCGTTCGCAGACCTTGAGCATGGCTTCCGACTGGCCGACGACGCCTTCGATGTCGGCCGAATTCGTGCTGATTTCGCGGCGCAGCACGAAGTTCTCGCGGGCCAGCCGCGAGCGCTCGAAGCAGCGGTGCATGGCGTTGAGCACCTGGGCCAGCGAAAAGGGCTTGAGCAGGAAGTCGGCGGCACCGGCGCGCAGGGCGTCGATGGCGGTGTCGAGGTCGGCATAGGCAGTCATCAGCACGACATCGCCGGCGTAGCCTTCCTGGCGCAGCTCGTGCAGCCAGTCGATGCCCGACACGCCGGGCAGGGCGATGTCGAGGACGATCAGGTCGTAGCGGCTGCGGTCAAGCAGCGGGCGCGCCTCCTCGACGCTGCCGGCACAATCGACGGCACCGCAACGCGAGCTCAGGGCGCGCTGCAGAAAGCTCTGCATGCCGGGCTCGTCATCGACAATGAGCACCGAATACTGCTGCCACAGGGCGGTCGTGGCGATTGCTTTTGTCTCTTCCATTGCGGGGTCGCTTGTTATTCGAGGCTTGATGCGGGCGATTTTCGCACGGCTGGGGACGGTGTGCTCACGCCTGTGTTGGTGCCGCCCCGGGCGCCAATTTGCATGTCATTAATTCTGGCCGGTAGGGCGTTTTCAGCCGTCGCTCGCTGCTAGAATAAGGATCGATCACCGCTTGATCCCTCATTTTCCGGAGCAGACATGGACATCGACGACGAAGCATCCGAAATCGAGCAACTGCAGTACGAACTGGCCATGGCGCGCGAGGAGATCAAGATGTACCGCGCCCTCGGACACTGCCTCGCCCAGTTCAGCGTGTCGTTCGGCGAATCGCAGAAGAGCATGGCGGCCATGGCGGCGACCATGCAGGTCGAGCGGGATACCGCCAAGCAGGCCGCCGAAGTGTCGTCAGGCGCCCGCGACAACGTTCAGGATATCTCCGGCAAGCTCGGCGAACTCTCGCGCCAGTCCGCCTCGACCCTGACCGAAGTGGATTCCCTGCACCATCAGAGCAAGCAGATTTCCGTCATCATCGAATTCATCCAGCAGATCTCCGCCCAGACCCACCTGCTGTCGATGAACGCCGCCGTCGAGGCGGCACGCGCCGGCGAATACGGGCGCGGTTTCGCCGTCGTCGCCAAGGAAGTGCAGAACCTCTCGGCGCAGACCGACAAGGCGACCAAGGAAATCATCCCGCTCGCCGCGTCGATCCAGAAAGAGGCCAGCGTCGTCAAGGAACGCGTCGATACCCTGTCCGGCCAGTCCCGGCAATTCAGCGCCGAAGGCGGCGAAATGGCCGTCAGCATGGGCAACGCCCTCGACCTGGCCCGCCGCATGGAACATTCGATCAGCGCCACGGCCCTGCGCACCTTCGTCGAACTGGCCAAGCTCGACCACCTGATCTTCAAGTTCGAAATCTACAAGGTCTTCTTCGGGCTCTCCGACAAGACCGCCGACGACCTCGCCCACCACACCGGCTGCCGTCTCGGCAAATGGTATTACGAGGGCGAGGGTCGCAAGCTCTACGCCCAGTTGGCCGGCTACCGCGACATCGAAGCCCCGCACAAGGAAGTCCACGCCTGCGGCAAGGAAGCGCTGAGCCTCTACGCCGCCGGCGAAATCCGTGCCTCGGTCAAGGCCGTGGCCAAGATGGAAGCGGCGAGCATTCGCGTCGTCAACGGCCTCGAAAAAATGGCCGCCTCCGGGGGCGGCTGAGCTCGCCCATTCATTCGCCCAATCCGATAAGGACGCTTCATGCAAAACGTTTTGATCATCATCCACGCCCCACCCTACGGCAGTGAGCGCACGCTCTCAGCCTTGCGTCTGGCGACGGCGCTCGCTGGCAGCGAGGCCAAGCCGGCGGTGCGTATCTTCCTGATGTCCGACGCGACCGTGCTCGGTCTGCCGAACCAGATCGACGGTGCCGGCAACGGTTTGCAGGGCATGGTCGAAGGGCTGGTCGCCCAGGGCGTTGAAATCCGCCTGTGCCGGACCTGCGCGCTGGCGCGTGGGCTGGGTGAGCTGCCGCTGATTCCCGGTACGTCGATCGGGACGCTGGTCGAACTGGCCGAGGCGACGCTGGCGGCGGACAAGGTCATCACTTTCTGAGTTGGCTGACCGGGCGGAAATTTCATTTTTCGCCCTTTTTTCCGGTTGACCGTACAATCCCGATGGCGCGTAAAAATGCCAATGGCAAGCGCTTTTCTGGGGGTTTGCATGGGACAAAATGTCCCACCTGTCTGGCTGATGGACAAAATGTCCCGGTTTTTTGCTGTCGGCCGGATGGCGGGTTTCCCAATGTTCAACCACTTACGGCAAATGGCACATTCATTGCACTGCTTTACCCTTGCGACATGGCGTCGCGAACAGGAGGAAAAACTCAAATGAACATGAACAGGCGGCAGTTCTTCAAGGTCTGCTCCGCCGGGCTCAGTGGGTCATCCATCGCGTTGATGGGTTTCTCGCCGACCGCAGCCCAGGCGGAAGTACGTACCTTCAAGCTCGCCCGCGCCACAGAGACTCGGAATATTTGTCCGTATTGCTCGGTGTCATGCGGGGTGCTCATCTACTCGACTGGCGATAAATCCAAGAATTCGCAGTCCGAGATCATCCACATCGAAGGCGATCCGGACAATCCGGTCAATCGCGGTACCCTGTGCCCGAAGGGCGCCGGTCTGCGCGACATGATCCAGAGCCAGAACCGTCTGAAGTGGCCGGAAGTACGCGAAGCCGGCACCAACGAATGGAAGAAGATTTCCTGGCAGGAAGCCATCGAGCGCATCGCCAAGCACATGAAGGCTGACCGCGACGCGAACTTCATGGCGCAGAACAAGGACGGCGTGACCGTCAATCGCTGGACCACCACAGGATTCCTTGCATCATCAGCCGCTTGTAACGAG
>JAGTRT010000058.1 GCA_018261895.1 Pseudomonadota bacterium | reverse complement strand
CGCTGGGCGCTGCGCAACCTCGGCACGGCCAACAATCCGCTGTACGTGCCGGGCAGTTTCACCGGTACGCCGACGACCTATTCCGGCGACACCTACAGCGTCTACGCGCAGGATACGGTCGAGTTCATCCGCAACTGGAAAGCGACGCTGGGTATCCGCCGCGACGAAATGCGCGCCCAGTATTCGAGCGTGAATTCGCCCAGCCTCAATTTCGGCCAGTGGAGCTATCGCACCGGCCTGTCCTGGCAGCCGGATGTGGCGCAGCACTATTACCTGAGCTGGAGTGATTCCTTCAGCCCGACGGCCGACCTTTACCAGTTGTCCGGCGGTGAGTTGCCGCCTGAGCGCAGCCAGGTCTCGGAACTGGGCGGCAAGTGGCTGTTCCTCGACGGCGACCTGACTTTCCGCACGGCGATCTACACGGCCTCCAAGGATTGGGAGCGCAATACCGACCTCGAATCGACGGCAGCCCTGCTCTCCAAGAAGCGCACCACGAACGGCATCGAATTCGAACTGGCCGGGCGCATCACCTCGAACTGGGAGGTGTTCGGCGGCATTGCGCTGATGTCGGCCAAGGTCAACGAGCAATACGAGGGCACGGCCACCGGCCAGACTTTCGCGCAGGCCACCGCCAACGGCACGGCCAACGGCGGCCTGGGCTACGCGGCGGGCGAGGCGGCCGACGCCAACGAGCAGGTCTATGCCGGCCGCTCGCAGCAGGTTTCCGAAGGCCATCGCCCGCGCAATACGCCGGCCTTCACGGCCAACCTGTGGACGACCTACCGCTTTGCCGAAAGCTGGAAGGCCGGCCTCGGCTTCGAGGCGAAGAGCAGCCGGACGGCCTATGGCGTCGGCACCTGCGGCGCGGCGACGCAGAATGCGACGACCCGCCTGTGGTCGTACAGCAACTGCTCGACGAGCTTCACGCCGAACTCGGTGCCGGGCTACGTGCGCTGGGATGCGATGGTGAGCTACGAGCAGCCGAAATACACCATCAAGTTCAACGTCCAGAACCTGTTCGACCGCGTCTATTACGACGCGCTCTACGACAACGGCGGCTTCACCGTGCCCGGCCAGGCGCGGCGCTTCATCCTGAGCGGCGAGTACAAGTTCTGATTGTTTGCCAACGGCCCGTTCTGCGGAGCGGGCCATTTCATTTTTGGCCAATTTTTCCGGTTCACCGTGGGAGTCACTGAAACATCATGAAAACGACACGACGCAAGTTTTTGCAAATGGCCGGCGCCCTGGCGGCGCTGCCGTCTGCCCGCTGGGCCTGGGCCGGCGAGGCCGCACCGACCGGCGCTTCGATCGCCGCCGCCTGGCGCGGCCCGAATGCCGGCGATACCTACTACGCCGGCGTGCTGGCCGCCGACTGGGCGAGCAAGAAGATCGCCATCCGCAGCGCCGCCGCGCTGCCGACGCGGCCGCACGGCATCACGCCGGAAGCCGACGGAAGCCTGCTGGTGACTGGTGTGCGCCCGGGCGGCTGGCTCATGCGCATCGCCCGCGACGGCCAGGTGGCGCAGCAGGTCGATCTGGCCGGCGAGGGATCGAACGCCCGCCTGAACGGTCACGTTGTCGTCAGCCCGAAGGGTGACGTCATCTACACGACCGAGACCGACCAGAAGACCGGGCGCGGCCTGATCGGCGTGCGCGACCGGCAGAGCCTCAAGAAGCTGGCCGAATGGGAAACGCACGGCATGGAGCCGCACCAGGTGCTGCTCGATGCGGCCGGTCACCTCATGATCGCCAACGGCGGCATTCCACGTACGGCCGCCGACAAGAAATACGACCTGCACCGCATGGATTCCTCGCTCGTCCGCCTCGACGGCCAGAGCGGTCGCCTGCTGCGTCAATGGACGCTGGACGACCCGCGCCTGAGCCTGCGCCATCTGGCGTGGAGCGAATGGGCGTCGGGCGGCAAGCGTTTCCTCGGCGTCGCCATGCAGGCCGAACACGACGATCCGGCCGCGCGTGCTGCGGCGCCGATCCTCGCCGTGCTTGACGGTGAGCAGCTGAGCGTGCCGACACGCGCCGGCGACGGTGCCGGTTACGCCGGCGACATCACGCCGGCCTACAACGGCGGTTTTGCCCTGTCGAGCAACAATGTCGGCATCGCCCAACTGTGGCACCCGGCCATGCCCGACAAGCTGACGCGCATCGTCGAACTGCAGGAAGCCTACGCGCTGACCGGCTGGGACGGCCCCAAGCCGGGCGGCGGCGTGCTCGTGTCGACCGCCCTCGGCCTGGTCCGCTGGCACCCGAGCGCCAAGCCGGCGTTGCTGCCCTGGCCGGAAAAGATGGCGGTGGACAACCATTGGGTGCTGCTCGACGAGGCTTGAGGCGGGCTTCGGGCGGGAATTGAGCGGCGATCGGTCGATCTCACGGTCAACCGGAAATTTTGCCCAAATTCGAAATGTTCGCCGGGCCAAAGCGCCCATGAAAAAGGCCACGGACTTGCCGTGGCCTTGGGGTCTTGCCGAGTTCAGCGCCGCTTAGCGGTCGAAGCTCTTTTTCTTGAAGCTGCGCTCGCCAGCACCAGCGCCCTCCGGGCGACCTTCGTCCGGACGCAGGTTGATCGGCACGCCGCGCACGCGGGTACGTTTCAGGGCGTTTTCGGCTTCCTTCGGCATGCCGGCCGGCAGTTCGACCGTGCTCGACTCGTCGTAGAGACCGATGCGGCCGATGAAGCGGCTTTCGATGCCGGCTTCGTTGGCGATGGCGCCGACGATGTCCTTGACCTGGACGCCGTGGTCACGGCCCACGTCGATGCGGTAACGCACCATGTCGCCGCTCGGGGCCGAGCGGGTCGGACGCTCTTCGCGCCGCGGACGTTCGCCACGGCTCTCGAAGCTCGGCTTGTCGCCACGCTCGAAACGTTCGCCGGAACGCGGCTTGCGCTCGTCGCGGTCGAAACTGCCCGGACGCGGGCGGCTGTCACGGTCGAACGCGGGGGCCGCCGGGCGCGGGTCTTCGCCGGCGATCTGCAGCGGCTTGCCTTCCTGGGCCATCATGGCCAGCGCGGCAGCGACTTCCTCGGCGCCGACATCCTGTTCCTCGGCGATCTGTGAAACGATGTTGGCGAAGAAATCGAGACCTTCGGCGTTGAGCACCTCGGCGACCTTGGCCTTGAAGTCGGTGACGCGCTTGTTGGTCACATCGGCGCGGCTGGGCAGGGTGAGCGGCGCGATCGGCTGGCGCGTGGCGCGCTCGATGGTGCGCAGCATGCGGATTTCGCGCGGCGCGACGAAGAGGATGGCGTTGCCGGTACGACCGGCGCGGCCGGTGCGGCCGATGCGGTGCACGTAGGCTTCGGTGTCGTACGGAATGTCGTAGTTGACCACGTGGCTGACGCGCGGCACGTCGATGCCGCGGGCGGCCACGTCGGTGGCGATGACGATGTCGAGGGCGCCGGACTTCAACTGTTCGATGACGCGTTCGCGCATCTGCTGGTTGAGGTCGCCGTTCAGCGCGGCGGCAGCGTAACCACGGGCGTTGAGCTTGTCGGCCAGCTCGACCGTGGCGGTCTTGGTGCGGACGAAGATGATGGCGGCGTCGAAATCTTCCTCGACTTCAAGAATGCGGGTCAGGGCGTCGAGCTTGTGCATGCCGGAGACCTGCCAGTAAACCTGACGGATGGCAGCGACGGTGGCGGTGGCCGACTTGATCTTGATTTCGCGCGGTTCGACCAGGTACTTCTGGGCGACGCGGCGAATCTGTTCCGGCATGGTGGCCGAGAACAGCGCGGTCTGGTGCTTTTCCGGCGTGCGTTCGAGAATCCACTCGACGTCGTCGATGAAGCCCATGCGCAGCATTTCGTCTGCTTCGTCGAGCACCAGCGTTTTCAGGTTGTCGAGGTTGAGCGTCTTGCGCTCGAGATGGTCCATGACGCGACCCGGCGTGCCGACGATGACGTGGGCGCCACGCGACAATTGCTTCAACTGAATGGTGTAGCTCTGGCCGCCGTAGATCGGCAGGACGTGGAAGCCCGGCAGGTTCTTGGCGTAGCTTTGCAGCGCTTCGGCGACCTGGATGGCCAGTTCGCGCGTCGGCGTCAAAATGAGGGCTTGCGGCTTGGCGACTTTGACGTCGATCTGCTCCATGAGCGGCAGCGCGAAGGCGGCGGTCTTGCCGGTGCCGGTCTGGGCCATGCCGATGAGGTCGTGACCTTCAAGCAGGACGGGGATACATTGGGCCTGGATCGGCGACGGGGTTTCGTAGCCGATTTCGGTGAGGGTTTTGAGTAGGGTTTCGCTTAAGCCGAGATCGGCGAAGCTGTCGGGAGTAGACGACATAGATGCTGTTTCCTTTCCTCGTCGCCATTCACATTGTTATAACCGGCGACGGATTGGCCCGATGGTCGGGCGGCCTGGGTGACCCCGACGCAGCCGTGCCGGGGAACGAATCAATGGGGTGAATCCTGCACAAGAACCTTCAAAACCGGTGGCTGCTCGGAATGACTGCGGGCGAAACATCAACGCATTGAACTGATTATTCTACCTTTTTTTCGCGAGGACCGCCAGTTCACCGGCGCTGAAGCCGGCTGCGAGGCGCGCTGATTCGTTCATTTTTCCCTGCGGCCAGGGCGCCTGATAGCGGTCCAGCAGCTCGCGGTAGGTGGATTCCGGTTCGAGATTCCGTTCGGTGCAGAGGTGCCGGAACCAGCGGTCGCCCAGACCGACGTGGCCGATTTCGTCACGCAGGATGATGTCGAGCGCACGGGCGCTTTCGTGGTCGCCGACCTGCTCGAGTTTCATCTGGATCGGCGGCGTCGCGTCAAGGCCGCGCGCTTCGAGCAGGCGCGGGACGAGCGCCATGCGGGCGAGGGCGTCGTCCGCGCTTCTCTCGGCCATTTCCCACAGGCTGGCGTGGGCCGGAAAGTCGCCGTAGTCGTAGCCGAGCGCCTGCAGGCGGGCGCGCAGCAGTTCGAAATGCTCGGCCTCTTCGGCCGCGACGCCGATCCAGTCGGCGTAATAGGCCTCCGGCAAGCCACGGAAGCGGGCCGCATGGTCGAGCGCCAGGTTGATGGCCGAAAACTCGATGTGCACGATGGCGTGCAGCAGTCGGGCACGGCCTTCGAGGGTGACCGGGCTGCGATTGGGGACGTCCTTGTGCGGCAACAGCTCCGGTTTGGCCGGTCGGCCGCAAACCAGCTCGACCGGCGTGTCGTCGCGCCAATCCAGCTGGCCGGCCCGCCAGTCGGCGGCCAATTCGACGGTCAACCGGATTTTTTGCCCAATTTCGGAATTTGCCAGCGCCTCGGCCAGGCGAACGAACAAGGATTCCATCAGGGCGCCGGGTTGGTGTAGCGCAAATGAATGGCGTCGATCTCGGCCAGCACCTCGGGCGACAGCACGGTCTGCATGGCGGGCAGGGTTTCCTGCAACTGCGCCAGCGACGAGGCGCCGATGATCGTGCTCGCCACAAACCAGCGCGAACGCGTGAAGCCGAGCGCCAGTTGCAAGGGCGTCAGGCCATGCTTTTGCGCCAGATCGGAATAGGCCTGAACGGCCGGCAGGACATTCGGCTTGGTGTAACGCTGGCCGAAGCTCGGCCATTGTGTGAGGCGACCCGGCGCAGCGGGGTTCGTCAGGTATTTCCCGGTCAGATGCCCGAAAGCCAGCGCGGAGTAGGCGAGCAGCCCAACCTGCTGGCGGTGGCAGACTTCGGCCAGCCCGGTTTCGAAGGTCCGGTTGAGCAGGCTGTAGGCGTTTTGCGTCGACACGATGTGCGGCAACCCATGCTCGGCAGCCAGGCGCGTGAATTCCATGATGCCCCACGGGTGCTCGTTGGACACGCCGATCTGGCGAATCTTGCCCTCGCGAACCAGTTCGGCCAGTGCCTCGAGTTGCGTGCGAATCGGCGTGCACTCGCGTTCCTTGGCCGGATCGTATTGCCACAGGCCGAACATCGGCTGGTTGCGCTCCGGCCAGTGCAATTGGTAGAGGTCGATGTAATCCGTCTGCAGGCGCTGCAGCGAGCCGTCGATGGCGGCGCGGATGTTGGCGCGGTCCAGCGCTGGCGGGCCGTTGCGAATCCAGCCCAGGTTGCGGCTGGGGCCGGCGACCTTGGTGGCGACGATGATTTGGTCGCGCTGCTGGCGCCTGAGCCAGTTGCCGACGATGGTTTCCGAGGCGCCGCAGGTTTCGGCGCGCGGCGGCACGGCATACATTTCGGCCGTGTCGATGAAATTGACGCCGGCTGCCAGTGCGTAATCGAGCTGGGCATGGGCGTCGGCTTCCGCCGTCTGCTCGCCGAAGGTCATCGTGCCGAGGCAGACTTCGGGAACGATCAGCTCGCTGCCACCGAGCTTGCGGGTTTGAAATGGGGTCATTCAGGGCCTCCGGTACAGGGTCAGGGCTGAGTGCAAAGGACACCATAAATCAGGATATGGCGTTCCATCACGCTATCAAAACTGGCGGGCACGATGGCCAGCCGGTGGTCGTCAACGGTCTTGCCATGGGTTTCCACCCACGTGCGGGCCGCCGCATAGGCAGCGTCGAAGCTGTCGAAAATCCCGTCGAGCGTGCTTGAACGGACCGGCAGAAATGTACCGGTAATCCGGTCAAGCAGAGTGTCGGTGTCGAGCATCTGGACCGCGTAGCCGGCTGCCGAGCGGGGCAGCGGCAGGTCGTCGAGTGTGAAGCGGTCGCCAAAGGCATCGGCAGGAAATGGAGCAGAGCGCATGCCCTATTTTAGCGGCAAGGATTCCGCTCTTCGCAAACAGGGCTGTAGGCGGGATGATCCGGCGTGCTAGAATTGAAAGCTGTAATAAAAACTTAACAGGACTGACATGTTCTCTCGCCTGATGCCCAGGGAGGGCAAGTATTTCGATCTTTTCAACGCGCACGCCGAACTGATTGCGCAGGGTGGAAAGGCATTGTCCAACATGATTGGCGCGCTGGTCGATCATCCCGAGCAGGCACCCGCCTTTGCCGAGGAAATCGACAACCTCGAGCGCCAGGCCGATGCCATCACCCACGATACGCTGGCCCAATTGCACACTGCGTTCATCACGCCATTCGATCGCGATGAAATCCATCAGCTGATCAACGGCATGGATGACATTCTCGACGTCATGCAGGATGTGGCCGAATCCATCTCGCTCTACGACATCAACTGCGTTCCGCCCGAGGCGAAGGCCATGGCGGTCGTGACCGAAAACTGCTGTATCGCCGTGCTGTCGGTCATCAAGCTCCTGCACAGCATGGACAACGCGCCGGCCATCCTCAAGTTCTGCCATGAAATTGACGAACTGGAGTCCGAGGCCGATCGATCCCTGCGTAGCGCGATGTCCAAGGTCTTCCGCGAAGAACCGGATGTGCGTGAAGTCATCAAGCTCAAGGAAATTTACGAACTGCTCGAATCGGTCACCGATCGCTGCAAGGATGTGGCCGGTACGATCGAAGCCATCGTTCTCGAAAATTCCTGAGCGGATAGCTCGGTATGGATACGCTTAATTTCAGTCTCGGGGTCCTCGTTACCCTGGTGATTGTCGCCTTGCTGTTCGACTTCATGAACGGCTTTCACGATGCGGCCAATTCGATTGCCACCATTGTGTCGACACGCGTCCTCAAGCCGCATCATGCGGTCATGTGGGCGGCCGGCTTCAATTTCCTGGCCTATTTCCTGTTCCAGCTCAAGGTCGCCTCGACCATCGGGAAGGGCACCATCGATCCTTCCATCGTTGACCACTATGTGGTCTTCGGTGCGCTGGTCGGTGCCATCGTCTGGAACGTCATTACCTGGTACTACGGCATTCCTTCGTCCTCGTCGCATGCGCTGGTGGGAGGCCTGGTTGGCGCAGCAGTGGCCAAGGCCGGTGTCGGTAGCCTGATCTCGGCCGGCGTCCTGAAAATCGTCGCCTTCATTTTCGTTGCACCGTTCCTTGGCTTCGTCATTGGCGGCTCCTTGATGGTGATGGTCTCGTGGATCTGTCGAAACATGGCGCCACGCAAGGTCGATAAGCATTTCCGCCGCTTCCAGCTGCTTTCGGCCGCTGCTTACAGCCTGGGGCACGGCGGCAACGATGCGCAGAAGACGGTCGGCATCATCTGGATGCTGCTGATTGCAGCCGGCGTTTCGACCACCTCCGACCCGATCCCGGGTTGGGTCGTGCTCTGCTGTTATACCGCCATGGGACTGGGAACCATGTTCGGTGGCTGGCGTATCGTCAAGACGATGGGCAATCGCATTACCAAGCTCAATCAGGCGCGCGGCTTCTGTGCCAATTCCGGCGGCGCGATCACCTTGTTCCTGGCGACTGCATTTGGTATTCCGGTTTCAACGACGCATACGATCACCGGTGCCATTGCCGGTGTCGGCTCGACGCGCGGTGCACGCGCCGTGCGCTGGGGGGTCGCTGGCGGCATTGTTTGGGCGTGGATTCTGACTATCCCCTGCAGCGCAGCCATGGCTGCCTTGGCCTGGTATCTCGGTTCGCTGATTCTTTGATCGCAAAAGTTGCGATGTTCTCCCTCCTGCTGGCCATGCTGGCAGGGGTGGTCTGGATGGTTCCTGTGCTCTGGGAGCTGGCCGTGGCCGGTCTTCTGGGCGGAATTTTCTGGATATTCTTCCGCGTTCCGCCTGAAGCCGATTAGGCAGGGATGTCGGGAACCAGCATTTCTTCCAGCTGAATGATCCGATCCTTCAGCAACAGCTTTCTTTTCTTGAGCCTGCGAATCAGCAAATCTTCCGGTGGTGGATTCTCGATCAGGTGGGAAATGACCTGATCCAGGTCGCGGTGTTCAACCTGTAGTTCGTACAACTGAGCTTGAATATCGCTGATCTCAGCTTCAGTCAGCGGGTGAAGGGACATTTTCGGCTCCTGATTGCGGCGGTTGTTTTGCTAGAATACTCCGAACAGATTCGTGGAGGAGAGAGAAATGCTGCATCACGTAATTGTCTCGTTCGGCAAAGAAAAAGAATTCGAATTCAAATTCCCGGGAAGTGCGCAATCCGAAGAGGCGCGCAAATGGTTCGACCATGAATTCACGGCATTGGAGTGCGATGTGGTGACACCGACCGGCAAGATTCTGGCGGTGGATCGAATCCTGAGCGTCGCAAAATATGCCGGTGAGGCCCGTTTTGCCGAGCAGCGTACCTGGGCCGAACAATTCGCAAAATATACGGCTGGCCTGCTTGGGCGCGAACTCATCCGTGTCGATGTCGAGCATTACAGTATCGGTTACTGATGAACAAGGCGTTTGTTCGGGAGAGCGACCAGGACGATGAAGAAGAAACGCTCCCCTCGCTGAGCCTTCCTGCCGGTACGCGTAACTACATCTCACCGGCGGGACACGCCAAGTTAAAAGACGAGCTTGAACATCTGGTCAAGCGGGAGCGCCCTCATGTTGTCGAGGTGGTTGCCTGGGCTGCATCGAACGGCGACCGCTCGGAAAATGGCGACTACATCTACGGCAAGCGGCACCTGCGGGAAATCGACCGGCGAATCCGGTTTCTGACCAAGCGCATTGAAAATGCAGAAGTCGTTGATCCTTTGCGCCAGGGCAGCAACGACCAAATCTTTTTCGGCGCCCGCGTCACGCTCGCTGACGCGGATGGTATTGAAAACACCTATACGATCGTCGGTGTCGATGAGGCCGATGTTTCCCGCGGTCGTATCAGCTGGATATCTCCTTTGGCCCGGGCGCTGATCAAGGCGCGGGAGGGCGAATCAATCCGTTTCCAGAGTCCTCTCGGTATTCGCGAGCTGGATATCCTGGAAGTGCGCTACGAAGAAATCGTTTGATTTCGATGGTTTTGAGAGCGCGATCTCAAATATTTTTGAGAATGTATTGACGGGTAGGATTTAATCTGTAGAATGCGCACCTCTCCTGCGGTGCCGGGCGTTTTCGGTGTTTCAGGGGGA
>JAGTRT010000073.1 GCA_018261895.1 Pseudomonadota bacterium | reverse complement strand
GTCCTTGTTTTCGTCGTTCATGTAGAGCATTTCAAGGCCGGATTTGGCGCCGTAGAAGAGGCGCACCTTGCCGTCCCAGCTGCCGAATTTTTCATAAATCGTGCGGATCAGCGCGCGGAACGGCGCGATGCCGGTTCCCATGCCGATCATCAGGATGCCGGATTTGCGGCTCGCCGGCACCTCGAACGGGTAGCCGAAGGGGCCGGTGAATTCGACCGCGGCACCGACCGGCAGGTCGCACAGGTAATTGGACGCGATGCCCTGATAGCGTTCACCGTTGAAATCGTCGATGTAGCTGTGGCGCTTGACGCAAATGGCGAATTCGATGCCGCCGTCGCGCTCGACATCGTTGTCGGCCACCAGATAGAGGCGCGGATGGTACTTGTTGCCGTACTGGCCGGGCGCCATTACGCGCACGCACTGTCCCGTCTTGCATGAGAAAGACAGGTCATCGCGGCGAAAAACGAGGTGGCGCACATCTTCGGTCGAATTGGGCGGCGTGATGCGCTCGGAACGCACCAGGGTGGCGGCATACTGCTTGCCGGCGGCAAAATTGGCGGGCGTGGTGTTCGTCATTCGTACTCTCCAAACAACTTCAAATTGTCAATTACACAAATGATACCTGAGAGTCAGCGACTGCCGGTATTCCACTCTTGTCCGATCCAAAATCTTTGGCACCGCCCCCACCACTCGACACCATGCGATAAGGCCAGCAGGGTGACCTCACCAGACGTTGGTGACGCTGGAAATGACATCGCACTTTGGCGGCAGTGCTGAATGCCTTCAAATGAAAACGACTTTTAATTCCATAACTGGATAATAGTCGCGACTTTTATCCATTTATTGATAATATAGTCGCCATGAAACGTTATCTCGACGACCTCGTTGCCACCGACCTTCAACGCAAGATGGTTCTGGTTACTGGCCCGCGCCAGGTTGGCAAGACGACACTTTGCCGGCACCTGATGGAGCGGTTCCCGCCAGCCCAGTATCTGAATTGGGATGTTGCGCCGGACCGGGCAATTCTGCAGCGCCAAAGCTGGAATCCGCGCTCCAGCCTGCTGGCCATGGATGAAATCCATAAAATGCCGGACTGGAAAAACTGGCTCAAGGGCGTTGTCGATGGCCGCCCGCCGACCCAAGCCCTGCTGGTCACCGGCAGTGCCCGCATGGAAACCTGGCGCCAGAGCGGCGACTCGTTGGCCGGACGCTACCTGCCGTACCGGCTGCATCCGATTTCCGTGCGCGAGTGGTGCGAGCAGCAAGGTGGCACGCCTGCCGCCGCTCTGGAGCGGCTGATGGTGCGGGGGGGGTTTCCGGAACCCTGCCTCGCCGAAAATCCCGACGATGCCGAGCGCTGGCGGCGGCAGTATTTCACCGACCTCATTCGCGAGGATGTCGTAGAGTTCTCGCGTCTCCACGAGGTCAACGCCATGCGCCTGTTCGTCGAACTATTGCGCGAACGGGTCGGCTCACCGCTTTCGCTGGCTTCAATCGCCCGCGATCTGGCCATTTCGCCGACGACGCTCAAGCGTTACCTCGATATCCTGCAGGCGCTGTATATCGTTTTCACCGTGCAGCCCTGGCACCACAATATTGCCCGCGCCATACTGCAAACACCCAAGGTCTATTTCTTCGACACCGGCTTGGTGCGCGGCGACGAGGGCATTCGCTTTGAGAACGCCGTCGCCACCATGCTGTTGAAACACAGCCATTTTCGCCAGGATGTCCGGGGCAGATCGGCCGGTCTGCACTACATCCGCACCAAGGATGGCGCCGAAGTCGATTTCGCGCTTAGCGATGACAATCGCCTTACCCACCTGATCGAATGCAAACTCGCCGACCCTTCCCTGCATCGCGCCTTGGCCGGCTTCGCCGCCAAGTTCCCGGGGGCTGAAGCCATACAACTGGTGCGCGACTTGCGTCAGAGAGAATACCGGGCGTCGGTCGCCGTCACCGATGCAGCCGAATGGCTCGCCAGTCTCGATGCTTGAGACGGGCTGCTACTAGGTGAATTGAAAATGCAACCAAGAGTGAGTTTCCCCCGAGATTTCGTCTTCCAAGGGTGACTCAATTCTGACGCTGACCCACTTGGCCAGCGAAATCAGTGTCGGAACTAGATTGGTCGCCTTGAACAGGAGCACCGCTGCCCTCAACAAGGTCGATTCGGAAATAGAAAAGGGCACTTCGGCAGAAGTGCCCAGATTCGTATCTGAATGGCGCCCCATCACCGGGGGCGTCGACGTACAGAAGGATCGCATCGAGGGCTCCTTCGTCGCCTGGGGCCCCGGCGAGGAAGCCTGGCTGATCGATCACGTCATCATTCCCGGCGACACGGCCCGCCCCGAGCCCTGGGCCGAACTGGCGCAGGTCTTTGGCGAGTTTCGCCCGCGTGCGGTCGCTGTCGACTCCGGGTTCAACACCTCCGCAGTCTATGAGTTCGTGACGCGCTACCGCTTCTGTACCGCGATCAAGGGCAACGCCGGCATGGGCCGCCCCCTGGTGGAAGACGCCCGCAAGCGTGCCCAGCGTTTGCGCAGGCGCAAGGGCGTCCACGTGGAACCGATTGGCGTCGACGGCGGCAAGATCACGATCCACTCAAGGCTTCGCCAGATCACCCCGGGCCCCGGATACATCCATTTCCCAGACGACGCGGCCTTCGACGAAGAGTATTTCGACCAGCTGGCTGCCGAGAAGCTGATCACTCGCTACCGGCATGGCCGGCCATCCCGCGAGTGGCAGCAGATCCGCCCCCGTAATGAGGCCCTGGACTGCCTTGTCTATGCCCTGGCTGCCCTGCACCTGTCGGGTCTGCGCCTCGACCAGCCTGTCGCCGTTCCCAGCCAGCCTGCCGCCCTGTCAGCAAACCAGCAGTGCAAGAACTTCGTCGCCGCCTGGAATGCCAGTTCACGCCATGTAATACGCCGCTTGTAACACCCCAACCCAAAGGAAACCACTGCCATGAAAACCTATCCAGCGCCCAATTGCGCCCCCGAAAGCTACCGCGCCGAACTGGCCAAGCACCTCCATGACCCGTGGGCCAAGGGCATGGTCGACGTGCTCTGGCACGGGACTGTCGAATATCAGAAATTTATCGAGAATGACGGTATCGAACACCACCGCGCCCTGCTCGCGCACATCCGCGGATGGCGGGCCCTCAACCGAAAAAACGTTCAGGATGGCGAGAAAGCCGCAAAGACGCTGCTTGCCGACGCCACCAAAAAAGAGAAACAGGCGGGCCAGCTGGCGACCATGTGCAAGCCCCATCTTCAAAAGAAAATTGACCAGCTGCGCCGCGATGAAAATGCCAATCGCCAGTTGGCGGCCAAGAACGCCGAAGCGATAACCACCCTCTACCGCAAGCAAGGCTTTACCCTCGAGGATGCCGACGCCCGCCTGACCGCCGCCATGATCTACTACATGGACAACCCACCCCAGCGCAGCGAGGCGCCGCTTCCCCCGGCGCCGATCATCAACATCAACGTGGAGCCGACGCCGATCACGGTAGAGGCCATCATGCCCGCGCAGACCGAGATCGCCATCACGGCGATGCCGATCCGCAAGACAACGACGACGATCCTGCGCGACCAGGCTGGCGACATCGCCACCAGCGTTCAGGTCGAGTCCGACGCCTGATAGCCATGCACGACCTCGACTTGCCGCGCACCGAGTACGCCTGCACGCTGGACGAGGTCGCTGCAGCCCTTGGGGTGACCAAGGAAAGGGCATATCAGATCGAGCGAGTCGCACTCCGGAAGTTTCGGGGGCGACT
>JAGTRT010000005.1 GCA_018261895.1 Pseudomonadota bacterium | reverse complement strand
GAACCCGTTCGAGCAACCCGCTGGGGAGTCGCCAAGTTGGTCAAGGCACCGGATTTTGATTCCGGCATTCGAAGGTTCGAATCCTTCTTCCCCAGCCAAATTTCCTTCGGGCAGGTCACAAGCCTGCCCGATTTTCATTGTGGCGGGCAAATGCACGTAAGCATGCAGAAGGTCCGGAGGAATGTTGGAATGGCCTACAACAGCTTGATGGTCTTTACCGGCAATGCCAATCCCAAACTGGCTGCCGACGTCGCTGCACAACTCAACGTCGATCTCGGCCGCGCCAACGTCGGTCGTTTTTCCGACGGCGAAGTCAGCGTCGAATTGCAGGAACATGTTCGCGGACGCGACATCTTCGTACTGCAATCCACCTGCGCCCCCTGCAATGACAATCTGATGGAACTGCTGGTCGTCGTCGATTCGCTCAAGCGCGCATCGGCCGGCCGCATCACTGCCGCCATCCCGTACTTCGGCTACGCCCGCCAGGATCGCCGTTCGCGTTCGTCGCGCGTGCCCATCGCTGCCAAACTGGTCGCCAACATGCTCGTCGCTTCCGGCGTCGACCGCGTGCTGACCATGGACCTCCACGCCGAACAGATCCAGGGCTTCTTCGACATTCCGGTCGACAACATCTACGCCCTGCCCATCCTGCTCGAAGACATCCAGAAACAGAATTACGAAAACCCGATGGTCGTCTCGCCGGACCACGGCGGCGTCGTTCGCGCCCGCTCGCTGGCCAAGCGCCTCGAATGCGATCTGGCCATCATCGACAAGCGCCGCCCGAAGGCCAATGTCTCCGAAGTCATGAACATCATCGGTGAAGTCGATGGCCGTACCTGCATCATCATGGACGACATGGTCGACACCGCCGGCACCTTGTGCAAGGCAGCCACCGCTCTCAAGGCCAATGGCGCCAAGAAGGTCGTCGCCTACTGTACCCACCCGGTGCTGTCCGGCCCGGCCGTCGAGCGCGTGAATTCGTCCGACCTCGACGCCCTGGTCGTCACCGACACCATTCCGCTGCGTGACGATGCTGCCGCTTCAACGCGCATCCGCCAGCTTTCCGTGGCCGAAATCATGGCCGAAACCATTCGCCGCATCAGCAACGATGACTCGGTCTCGTCGCTGTTTATTGATTGAAGCAGTTGTCAGATGCCAGTGATTAGCGTTGCTGGCAACCGACAACACAAACCTACTAGCAACTAGCAACTGTTTTTTTAACCCTTCCCGTTCTGGTCGCGGACCGGGAAACTACTGGAGTATCACCATGCAATTTGAACTGATCGCCCAAGCGCGTACGCTGCAGGGAACGGGTGCGAGCCGCCGCCTGCGTCGCGCTGGCACCGTCCCGGGTATTGTTTACGGTGGCGAAGCTGCCCCGCAAGCCATCGAAGTCGACCACAACGACCTGCTGCTCAAGCTGAAGAAGGAAGCTTTCCATTCTTCCATCGTCAACCTCGTCGTTGAAGGCAAGAAAGAGCAAGTCCTGCTGCGCGATTACCAGATGCACGCCTACAAGCCCCTGGTCCTGCACATCGACTTCCAGCGCGTCGACGCCACCCACGAGCTGCACATCAAGGTGCCGCTGCACTTCATCAACGAAGAAATCGCGCCGGGCGTCAAGCTCAACGGCGGTCTGGTCAATCACGTCATCACCGAAGTTGACGTTCACTGCCTGGCCAAGGATCTGCCCGAGTTCATCGAAGTTGACCTGGCTGCCCTGAAGATCGGCGACAGCATTCACCTGTCCCAGCTCAAGCTGCCGAATGGCGTCAAGCTGGTTGCTCACGCTTCTGACGACGTCGTCGTCGGCATCGTCGGCAAGGGTGGCGCAGCTGAAGAAGCTGCCGAAGGCGCTGCTGCTGCCGAGTAATTTCCGGCACCCCGCAGTCATGGCCGCCGCTGGCTTTTTGCCGCCGGCGGCTTTTTCGCACTTGTGACCCATGAACCCACCTCGCCTGATCGTCGGCCTCGGCAACCCCGGACTCGAATACGAAGCGACCCGACATAACGTCGGCTTCTGGTTTGTCGACCATCTGGCCGACAAGCTGAAGATTTCGCTCGCCCCGCAGGCCAAGTTCTACGGCAAGGCAGCCCGGGCAGGTGAAACCTGGTTGCTGCAGCCCACCACGTTCATGAATCGCTCCGGCCAGGCGGTCGCCGCGCTGGCCAATTTCTACAAGATTCCCGCCAGCGAAATCCTCGTCATCCATGACGAACTGGACCTGCCGCCCGGCGGCATTCGCCTGAAGCAAGGTGGCGGCAACGGCGGGCACAACGGCCTGAAAGACATTCAGGCCAAGCTCGGCACGCCGGATTTCTGGCGCCTGCGCCTGGGCATCGGCCATCCGCGCACGCTTGGCCTGGCTCAGCAGGTCGTCGATTTTGTATTGCATCAACCGCGCAAGGAAGAGTTGCCGGATATTGAACACGCCCTCGCCCGCTGTCTGCTGGCCTGGCCCAAACTTGCGGTCGGCGACTTTGCCGGCGCACAACAACAGTTGCACGGCAAAGCCGTTTAGTTGGCAACCTCTTAGGAAAACACCATGTCTTTGAAATGCGGCATCGTCGGCCTGCCCAACGTCGGCAAATCCACTCTCTTCAACGCCTTGACCAAGGCTGGCATCGAAGCCGCCAATTATCCGTTCTGCACCATCGAGCCGAACGTCGGCATCGTCGAGGTTCCCGACCCGCGCATGAAGGCGCTGGCCGAAATCGTCAAGCCGCAGCGCATGCAGCCGGCCATCGTCGAATTCGTCGACATCGCCGGTCTGGTGGCCGGTGCCTCGAAGGGTGAAGGTCTGGGCAACCAGTTCCTGGCCAACATCCGCGAAACCGATGCCGTCGTGCACGTCGTCCGCTGCTTTGCCGACGACAACGTGGTGCACGTATCCGGCGGGGTCGATCCGCTGCGTGACATCGAGGTCATCGATACCGAACTGGCGCTGGCCGACATGGCCACCGTCGAAAAGGCCCTGAACCGTTACCGTCGCCCGGCCAGTTCCGGCGACAAGGAAGCGAAGATTCTCGTCGCCGTGCTGGAAAAATGCTTCACCGTCCTCGACCAGGCCAAGCCGGTGCGCGGCCTCGACCTGTCGAAGGAAGAATGGCTCAGCCTCAAGCCGTTCTGCCTGATCACGGCCAAGCCGGTGCTCTATGTCGCCAACGTGGCGGAAAACGGTTTCGAGAACAATCCGCTGCTCGACGCCGTGCGCGCCCATGCCGCGGCAGAAAAGGCCGAAGTCGTCGCTCTGTGCGCTTCCATCGAGTCCGAAATCGCCGACCTCGAAGACGAAGAGAAGGAAATGTTCCTGGCCGACCTCGGCTTGACCGAACCTGGCCTCGACCGCCTGATTCATGCCGGCTACAAGCTGCTTGGCCTGGCCACCTACTTCACGGCCGGCGTCAAGGAAGTCCGCGCCTGGACCATCCATCTGGGCGATACGGCACCGCAGGCGGCCGGCGTCATTCACACCGATTTCGAGCGGGGCTTCATCCGCGCCCAGACCATCGCCTTCGAGGACTTCATCGCCTACAAGGGCGAAGCGGGCGCCAAGGAAGCCGGCAAGATGCGGGCGGAAGGCAAGGAATATGTGGTCAAGGATGGCGACGTTATGAATTTCCTGTTTAACGTCTGACGGGAAGAATAGAATAGGCGGATATACCGTCAGATTAATGCAATGACCCGCGCCACCGCAGCCGCCAGTACCCTGCCACCGCTGGACAAGGATGATCCGTCCGGCCTGGCCTTTTTGTCCGCCTTCGAGCAAAGCCATGAAGGCATGCTGGTTACCGACGGCGAAAACCGGATTGTGGCGGTCAATGAGGCGCTCATTCGCCAGAGCGGTTACACGCCCGAGGAGTTGCTCGGGCAGAACCCGCGGATCCTTTCGTCAGCCCGCGCCACGCCCGAGTTTTACGCCGACATGTGGCAGGCGCTGGCGACGAAGGATTACTGGGAAGGCGAAATCTGGAACAAGCAGAAGGATGGCTCGAACTATCCGCGCCGCTTGAAAATTACGGTTGTACGCGGGCCGGACGGCAGCGTCCGCAATTACGTCGCCAATTTCACCGAGATCGATGCCAGCCATGAAGTAGCGGACCGGCTGGCCTACCTGGCCTATCACGATCCGTTGACCGATTTGCCCAATCGCCTGGCTTTCGAGTCCCAGCTGGCGCAGTCGCTGCGCATTTGCGAACGGGAAAACCGGCAGCTGGCGCTAATGCTGATCGACCTCGACAATTTCAAGAACATCAACGACACGCTCGGCCACCATGTTGGCGACCTCCTCCTGCAGGATGTCGCGCTGCGTCTGCGCGAGTGCGTGCGCATCAGCGACCTGGTCGCCCGGATCGGCGGTGACGAGTTCGTCGTCGTCCTGCCGGAAATCGACTCGCCGCTGACGGCGGCTCGCGTCGCGACGAAGATCCAGAGCAATCTGGCTGACAGTTACCGGATTGCCGAACACGTGCTGTACGCCACGCCGAGCATTGGCATCAGCCTCTACCCGATCGACGGCAACGACACCGGCACGCTGCTGCGCAACGCCGACACGGCGATGTATCACGCCAAGAATGCCGGCCGTAACAATCACCAGTTCTACACGGCGCGCATGAACGAGGCCGCCGGTGAGCGGCTGCAGATGGAAAACGAGCTGCGCCAGGCCATCGCGGCCATTTCGCCGGCCAACAGCGAGTTCGCGCTGCATTTCCAGCCGCAGATCGAAACGAGCACCGGCCGCGTCCTGGGCATGGAGGCCCTGCTGCGCTGGAACAGTCCGCGCTTCGGGATGGTGCCGCCGGTCCGCTTCATTTCGATTGCCGAGGACACTGGCCTAATCCAGCCGCTGGGCGACTGGGTGATCTGGGAAACCTGCCGACTGATCCGCGTCATGAAGCGCGAGGGCATCACCGGCATTCGCGTCGCCATCAACATGTCGGCCCAGCAATTGCGCCACGAAAACCTGCTGCTGCTCGTCCGTGGCGCGCTCGACTGCTACGACCTGCTGCCCAGCGATATCGAGCTGGAAGTGACCGAAAGCACGGCCATGGAAAACCCGGAAATGACGCTGTCGATTCTCGACCAACTGTCAGCCATGGGCATCGTCCTGGCCATCGACGATTTCGGGACCGGCTATTCGTCGCTGGCCTACCTCAAGCACCTGCCGATCCAGCGCCTGAAGCTCGACCGCTCCTTCGTCACCGACATCGAAACCGATCCGAACGACGCCGCAATCTGTACGGCAACCATCGCGCTCGGCCACAGCCTTGGGCTCGAACTGGTCGCCGAGGGTGTCGAAACCGAAGCCCAGCGCGACTTCCTGGCCGGGCTGAACTGCGACATCCTGCAGGGTTACCTGTACAGCAAGCCGATGCCTTTCGACGCCATGCTGGACTACCTCAGGGCGAAACAGCCTAACGAATGACCTTGCGCCACTCGGCTTCGAAGTAGCGAACGAGGGCCTGGTTGTTGAGCTGATTGACCTCGGCCGGGACGCGCGCCATGTCGGCCGGGAATTCGAACAGGCCGGGCAGGATTTCGGATGTCAAAAATCGCGTTTTTTTCCGGTCGACCGTGGGAATCGCGAATTCCTGCCGTCCGGCGATGATGTAGCCCCATTCGCCGAAGGATGGCACCAGGGCGTGATACGGCGCCGTCCTGAAGCCGACGCTTTCCAGCGTGGCGACGACGCACCAGAAGGATTGCCGGGCGTGCAGCGGCGAGGTCGACTGCACCACGATGCGGCCGTTGGCCGACAGGCGCTTTTCGAGCAGCCGGTAGAACGCCGAGGTGTAGAGCTTGCCGAGGGCGAAATTGCTTGGATCGGGGAAATCGACGACGACGAAGTCGAAATACTCGCGGCTCTCTTCCAACCATTGCAGGGCATCGGCGTTGACCACGGTGACCTTGGGCGAGCTCAGCGCGCCCTGGTTGAGCGCGACCAGGGCCGGCGCCGTTGAGAACAGATGGGTCATCGCCGGATCGAGATCGACCAGCGTTACCGCCTCGACGTTCGGATACTTGAGGATTTCGCGCACGGCCAGTCCATCGCCGCCGCCCAGCACGAGCACCCGTTTCGCCCCGGGCAGGCTGGCCAGTCCGGGATGCACCAGCGCTTCGTGGTAGCGGTATTCGTCGTGCGACGAGAACTGCAGGTTGTTGTTGATGAACAGGCGCAGGTCGTCGCGCCAGCGCGTCACGACAAGGCGCTGATAGGGTGTCGTTTCGGCGTGGATGATGTCGTCGGCGTAGAGGTGCGTTTCGGCCATGCTCGTCAGTTGCCCGGCCCCGGCGAAGCCGCCGACGAGCACGGCGAAGACCGACCAGCTTTGCACGGCCAGCCAGCGCCGCGACGGCAGTTGATCGCGGAAAAGATGCAGCGCCCAGAGCGCCACGGCGACGTTGAGCAGACCGAACAGCAGCCCCGTGCGGACCATGCCGATTTGCGGCGCCAACACCAGCGGGAAGAGGATGGAGACCGCCAGGGCGCCGAGATAATCGAAAGTGAGCACTTGCGACACGAGGTCCTTGAAGGCCAGTTCGCGCTTCAGGATGCGCATGACCAGCGGGATTTCCAGCCCGACGAGGACGCCGACGCCGAACACGGCGAGGTAGAGCACGAGCTTGAACGGTCCGCCCAGCCAGACGAAAACGAGGAAGAGCCCGATGGCCGAGAAGCCGCCGAGCAGCCCGACCATGAGTTCGATCTGGATGAAGCGCCCGATCAGGTCGCGCGTGATGTATTTCGACAGCCAAGAACCGGCGCCCATGGCGAACAGGTAGGTGCCGATCACCGTCGAGAACTGGGTCACCGAATCGCCGAGCAGATACGACGACAGCGCGCCGGCGATCAGCTCGTAGGCCAGCCCGCAGGAGGCGATGACGAAGACGGAAAAAAGAAGGGCATGACGCATGGGCAGCGATCTTACTCGAAATGACGGGAACGGCTCGTGCGCGGCATAGTCAGAACGCTAGCGACATTTCAATTTTGGCCGTTTTTTCCGGTTGACCGTGGGATTCACCATGAAACGCATCATCGCCCTGATTTTTGCCACGCTGCTCGCCCCGGCCCAGGGCGCCGAGTACGTTGTCGATCCGACGCACACCTACGCCAGCTTCGAGATCGATCATCTCGGCTTTTCGACGCAACGCGGCCAGTTCAACCAGAGCAGCGGCGTGGTCGAATTCGATCCCGCGGCCAAAACCGGTCGCATCGACATCAGCATCGAAACCGCCTCGCTCGACACCGGTTTTGAGCTGCGTGACAACGTGCTGCGGGGCGACGATTGGTTCAAGGCCAAGGACTACCCCTACATTTTCTTTCGCAGCCAGAAACTGATCTTCACCGACGACAAGCTGAGCGCCGTCGACGGTTCGCTCGTCATGCTCGGCGAAATCCGGCCGATGCGCCTCGAAGTCACCCGCTTCAAATGCGGCCTCAACCTGGCCAGCCGCAAGCGCGGTTGCGGCGCCGATGCCGTCGGCGTGCTGAAACGCTCCGAATTCGGCCTGAGCAACGGTGTGCCCTTCATCGGCGACGAAGTCCGGCTGCGCATCCAGGTCGAAGCCTATCTGCCCTGATTTTCAGCGCTACCGCCGCACTAAAGTCGCACGCTAATCCCCTGTTTCTGCGAAAATAGCACCCCCCTTTTGCTGTTCCCGGATACCCAATGCCCCCCCATCCCGCCATAGCCAGCACCGCCGAGATCGTCGCCGAACTCAAGGCCGGTCGTATGGTCATCCTGGTCGATGAAGAAGACCGCGAAAACGAGGGCGACCTCGTCATGGCCGCCGAACACATCACGCCCGACGCCATCAATTTCATGGCCAAATTTGGCCGTGGCCTGGTCTGCCTGACGCTGACCGAAGCGCGCTGCAAGAAACTCGGCCTCGTCCAGATGGCGCGCAACAACGGCACTGTCTACGGCACCGCCTTCACCGTCTCCATCGAAGCGGCCGAAGGCGTCACCACCGGCATCTCGGCCGCCGACCGGGCGAAGACCATCCAGGTCGCCGTCGCCAAGAACGCCACCGCAGCCGACATCGTGCAACCCGGCCACGTCTTCCCGATCACCGCCCGCGAAGGCGGCGTGCTGGTCCGCGCCGGCCACACCGAAGCCGGCTGCGACCTGGCCGGCATGGCCGGTCTGGAACCGGCCTCGGTCATCTGCGAAATAATGAACGACGACGGCACCATGGCCCGCCTGCCCGAGCTCATGGAATTTGCCCGGCATCACGGCCTGAAGATCGGCACCATCGCCGACCTCATTCACTACCGCGCCGCCTCGGAAAAACTCGTCGATCGCGTCACCACCAAGACCATCAGCACGGCCCACGGCGATTTCGAGATGCACGCCTACGTCGATCAGGCCAGCGGCGCGACCCATCTGGCCCTGGTCAAGGGCACCATCCCGGCCGGCGGCGAAACGCTGGTCCGCGTCCATGAGCCGCTGTCCGTCCTCGACTTCCTCGACCCGTCGAGCAAGCGCCAGTCCTTCTCCATCGAACAGGCCCAGGCCGCGCTGGCCAAGTTCGGCCACGGCGTCATCGTCCTCATGCACCGTCCGGAAGACGGCGAAGCCCTGCTCGCCCGCCTGACCGGCACCGCCCCCAGCGCCCCGCAAAAGTGGGACCCGCGCACCTACGGCATCGGCGCCCAGATCCTGCGCGATCTCGGCGTCACCAAGATGCGCCTGCTCTCCAGCCCGCGCAAGATGCCCTCCATGACCGGTTTCAGCCTCGAAGTCACCGGTTTCGTCACGACACCAGCGGAGCTTTGATCCATGTCCCGTTTCGACAACATCTTTGAATACGACAACAACCTGAACGGCGCCGGCCTCAAGGTCGGCATCGTCATGAGCCGCTTCAACCTGCCCGTCTGCGAAGCCCTGCTTTCGTCCTGCGTCAATGAACTGAAGCGCCTCGGCGTTGACGATGCCAACATGACCATCGCCAACGTGCCCGGCGCGCTGGAAATCCCGCTCGTCCTGCAAACCATGGCGCAGAGCGGCTGCTTCGATGCCCTGATCGCCCTCGGCGCCGTCATCCGCGGCGACACCTATCACTTCGAGGTCGTCTCCAACGATGCCTGCCGCGCCATCATGGAAGTCCAGCTCCACACCGGCGTGCCCATCGCCAACGGCATCCTGACCTGCGACACCGACGAGCAGGCCGAAGTCCGCACCCAGCCGAAGGGCAGCGACTGCGCCCAGGCTGCCGTCGAAATGGCCAACCTTCAGAAAGCCCTGCTCCAATGACCACCTTCCTCAGCGACAGCGAACATCCCCACGACGTCAAGGCACCGCCCAAGTCGGCCCGCCGTCGGGCTCGTGAATTCGTGCTGCAAGGCCTTTACCAGTGGCGCGTCGGCGGCGCCGACGAGGCCGCCATCGAAGCCTACGCCCCGGAAATGGAGGGCTTTGCCAAGGCCGACCGCGAATTCTTCGTCGGCACGCTGCGTGGCGCCATGGGCCAGAGCGAGGCGCTCATCGAACGCATCTCGCAGCACATCGACCGCCCGTTCGCCGAACTGTCGCCGGTCGAAGCCTGCATCCTCATGCTCGGCAGCTTCGAGATGATCAACTATCCCGAAACCCCGTACCGCGTCATCATCAACGAGGCCATCGAGCTGACCAAGTCCTTTGGCGGCACGGACGGCCACAAGTACGTCAATGGCGTGCTCGACAAGGTCGCGGCGGTCATCCGTCCCGGCGAGGTTGCCGCGCGCAAGCAGAAGTAGCCTCATGCCGGGCGAATTCGACCTGATCAGCAAATATTTCGCCCGGCCCACCCCATCGGCCGTTCTCGGCCCCGGCGACGACTGCGCGGTGGTCGCGCCGACCCCCGGCAAGCAGCTGGCGGTGACCACCGACATGCTGGTCGCCGGCACGCATTTCCTGCCCGACACCAATCCGAAGAACCTCGGCTGGAAGGCACTGGCCGTCAATCTGTCCGATCTCGCCGCGATGGGTGCCCAGCCGCGCTGGGTCACGCTGGCCGGTGCCTTGCCGGCCGTCGATGAAGCCTGGATCGCCGCCTTCGCCGACGGCTTCTTCGCCTGTGCCGCCGAATACGGCGTCGACGTCATTGGCGGCGACACCACGAAAGGGCCGCTCAACGTTTGCATCACGGCCATGGGCGAAGTCGAACCGGGCCGCGCCCTGCGTCGCGACGGCGCCCAGCCCGGCGACCAGATCTGGGTTTCCGGCCGTCCGGGGCTGGCCAGCCTCGGCCTCGCCCACCTGCAGGACAAGGTCAAACTGCCCGAACCGTGGCCCCGCCTGTGCGTCGGCGCCCTCGAAAAACCCCGCCCGCGCATCGCCCTCGGCCTCGCGCTGAACGGCATCGCCAGCGCCGCCATCGACGTTTCCGACGGCCTCCTGGCCGACCTCGGCCACATCGCTGAACGCTCGGGCTGCGCCGCCGCCGTCAAGCTCGTCCAGCTGCCGCATTTGCCCAAGGGCGAGAGCTACGACGCCGACCTCCGCCGCATCGCCCTCGAATGCCAGCTCACCGGCGGCGATGACTACGAGCTGTGCTTCACCGCCCCCGGCACGCAAAGCCTCGCCATCGCGCAGATCGCGGCAACGCTGGAATTGCCGCTCTGGTGCATCGGCGAAATGGTGGCCGGCCTGGGCGGCGAGGTCACGGTGCTCGACCCGGACGGCAAGCCCGTCGAATTCGGCCGCAAGGGATACGACCACTTTGGCCAAGCGTCCTGACCTCAATTTCCTGATCGCCCACCCGGCGCATTTTTTCGCGCTGGGCTGCGGCAGCGGGCTGGCGCCGAAGGCGCCGGGCACCTTCGGCACGCTGTTCGCGTGGGCAATGTTCGCGCTGTTCCATCACCATTTTTCTGATTTTGGGCTTTTTTTCCTGTTGACCGTGGGATACCTCGGCGGCATCTGGTTCATCAACGTCACCGGGCGCGGCCTGGGCGACCCGGACCACGGCAGCATCGTCTGGGACGAAATCGTGCCGTTCTGGCTGGTCCTCATGATGACGCCGCCGACTTTCCTCTGGCAGCTCACGGCCTTTGCGCTGTTCCGCTTCTTCGACATCACCAAGCCGCAACCGGCCCGCTATTTCGACGAGCACGTGAAGAACGGCTTCGGTGTCATGGCCGACGACCTCGTCGCCGCCGGCTACACCCTGCTCATGCTGGCCCTCATCAAAGTCGTTATTGCCTGACGCCGCCGCCCCGGAGGCATAGAATAATGAAGTTCCCAACGCTTGGAGCTTCATCATGAGTCACAAGCACGCTCACCTGATGCGCAGCATCTTCCAGGACCCACCCTCGGCCAACATCCACTGGCGGGAAATCGAATCGCTGCTCAACCACCTCGGCGCCGACATCGAGCCGGCCCACGGCGCGCGCTTCAAGATCACCTTGAACAAGCACGAGGCCTTCCTGCACCATCCGCACAACAGCAGCACCTGCAGCCGGACGGACATCAAGGCCATCCGCGAACTGCTGGCCCACGCGGGGGTCACGCTCGCAGCCTACGAGGCAGGGCTGACCTGAGGCGCCGGTTGATCGCCGATGAGCAAAAATTTAAAAAAAACAAAAGTGATATAACCTAAAATAGCTCATCCAAAAAAGCGGCGGCGCGCCTTGTCTGGGCACGCCGGACGAGGGAGACTGGCGGTGGCAGACAAGATGCGTGGAGAACATGCAGGATGACTCACCCGGACAACAAGGCCAAGGGAGATAACAAACCCGTCGTCCTGATCGTGGACGATTCGGTCGACAACCTTTGCATCCTCGCGGAAATGGTCAAGGACCTTGGCGTCGAGGTCCGGGAGGCCACGAGCGGCCGGCTCGCCCTGCAATGCGTCAACCAGCGGCCCCGCCCCGACCTCATCCTGCTCGACGTGATGATGCCCGACATGGATGGCCACGACGTCCTCCGGGCCTTGCGTGCCGACGCCGAAACGCGCGACATTCCGGTCATCTTCGTCACCGCGCTCACCTCGCCCGAGAACGAGGAGCAGGGCATAGCGGAAGGCGCCGTCGATTACATGACCAAGCCGATCAATCCAGCCATCCTCGGCGTCCGCGTCAAGGCGCAGCTGGAACTGAAACGCACCCGCGACATCCTGTCCGGGCAAAAGGCCTGGCTGGAACAGGAAGTGACCCGCCGGATCGCCGAAAACGCCCTGCTCGAAACCCGCCTGCAACTGGCGCTGAGCACCTCCGGCTTCGGCATCTGGGAATACGAGAGCGAACCCGGGCTTCTCCGCTGGAGCCCCAGCCTCTGCCAAATCCTCGGCCTGAGCGAAGGCCCGGCGACGATGGAGGCCTGCCTGGAACTGGTCCATCCGGAAGAGCGCAGCTTGATGGCCTTGCGCCTCGACGTTCCCGCCGGCCGCAGCGACGAAATCCATGTCGATGAGGTCCGCATGCGCCATGTCGATGGCCGCTGGGTGTGGATGGAACTGCGCGGCCGCATCCTGCGCCGGAACGACCAAGGCAAACCCACGCTCATTCTCGGCACCATGGCCGACATCAGCCAGCGCAAAGCAGACGAAGCCGAGCGGCGCCTGTCGTCGGTCGTCTTCACCGGCATCAGTGACGGGGTGTGCATCACCGACCCCAACGGCAAGATCCTGCTCACCAACGAGGCCTTCTCGAAAGTCACCGGCTACAGCGCCAGCGAGGCTTTCGGCAACAATCCCAGGCTGCTCCGCTCCGGCATGCATGGCAGCGAGTTCTACCGCGACATGTGGTCCGCCATCGCGCGCCACGGCAACTGGCAAGGCGAGATCGTCAATCGGCGCAAGGACGGCGAACTCGTTTCCGAATGGCTCAGCATCTCGGCCGTGCATGACGCCAACGGGCGCCTGACCAACTATGTCGGCCTGTTCAGCGACCTGTCGGAACGTCATGCGGCAGCCGAACGCATCCAGTACCTGTCCAGCTTCGATCCGCTGACCAACTTGCCCAACCGCAGCCTGTTCGTCGACCGCCTTGGCCAATCGCTGATCAGCGCGCAACGCTTCGATCGCGAAACGGCCGTCATCCTGCTCGACCTTGACCGCTTCCGGCTGATCAACGACACCCTGGGGCCACCCGTCGGCGACGGCATCCTGATCGAAGTGGCGCGCCGCCTCAACCTGCAGGTGCGCGACGGCGACACCATCGGCCGCCTGTCGGGCAACGAATTCGGCTTCGTGATGGCCAACCTGAGCCATGAGCGCGACACCATCGCACTGGCCAAACGCATGCTCGACGCCATCGCCGCGCCTTTCGAAATCGACGGACACTCGATTTCACTGACCGCCTGCATCGGCGTCAGCGTGGCGCCGCGCAATGGCGACGATACCGACGCCTTGCTCAAATGCGCCGACGCCGCACTGCTCCGCGCCAAGAAGAGCGGGCTCAACAACTTCCGCTTCTATTCCCCGGAAATGGACGCCGACGCCGCCCGCCGCCTGGGACTCGAAGTCGCCTTGCGCCAGGCCCTGCAACGGAATGAACTGGCGGTCTATTACCAGCCGCAGATCAGCCTCGGCAGCGGCAACCTCATCGGCATGGAGGCCCTGGCACGCTGGAACAGCCCCGAATTTGGCTCGATTTCGCCCGCCGAATTCATCCCCATCGCCGAAGAAACGGGGCTGATCCTGCCCATCGGCGAATGGGTTTTGCGCACCGCCTGCCAGCAGACACGGCAGTGGATCGATCTGGGCTTCGCCAACCTGCGCATCGCCGTCAATCTCTCACCCCGCCAGTTCCGCCAGACCAATCTGGCCGGGCTGGTCAGCAATTGCCTCGCGGAAACCGGCCTGCCGGCCAATGCGCTCGAACTCGAAATCACCGAAAGTTCGCTCATCGACGAACTCGATGAAGCCATTGTGCAATGCCGGGCGCTCAAGGCGCTGGGCATCAAGATATCGCTCGACGACTTCGGCACCGGCTATTCATCGCTCGGCTACATCTCCCGCTTCCCCTTCGACAAGATCAAGATCGACCAGAGCTTTGTCCGCGACATTACCGAAAACCCGGTTAACGCCGCCATCGCCACGGCCGCGATCGTCATGGCCCGCAGCCTCAACCTGTCGGTGCTCGCCGAGGGGGTCGAAACCGAAGCCCAGGCCAGCTTCTTGCGCGGTCGGCGCTGCGACGCCATGCAGGGATATCTGTTCAGCCGCCCGGTGCCCGCCGACGAATTCGAGGTGCTGCTGACCTGCAGAAAGCGACTCCTGCTCACCGACCATGCCCCGGAAAAAGGCCATACCCTGCTGATCGTCGATGATGAGCCCAACATCCTGGCTGCGCTCTCGCGCCTGCTGCGCCGGGAAGGATTCAACATCCTGACCGCCAGCACGCCAGCCGAAGCCTTCGAGCACCTCGCCAAACAGCCCGTGCAGGTCATCCTCTCCGACCAGCGCATGCCCGACATGTCGGGAACCGAATTCTTCTCGCGCGTCCGCCAGCTCTACCCGGACACCATCCGCATCGTCCTCACCGGCTACACCGATCTCGACTCGGTTACGGGCGCCATCAACCACGGGGCCATCTACAAGTTCCTGACCAAGCCCTGGGACGATGATGTCCTGCGCGAGCAGATTCGCGAAGCGTTTCGCATGGTCAAGGACTGATCATGCGCTTCAGCATGCCGCCACTTTTTCTCAGTCGCTTCCTGCCGGTTGCCTTGCTGATCGTGGCGCTGACTTGGTTCTACGAGCATAGCGAGCACGACAGTCGGCTTGCCTTGATCAAGAGCGACGAAGTGCTCAACGTCAGCCTGGCCAGTTCATCGCTGGTCCGGCATATCGATTCGATCTTTGGTGATCTTCACTTCATCACCGATCACTTTGCCATGAAAAAGCTGGTGAACGACCCAAATTCACCGGAAATCGAAAGGGTGGAAACCAACTTCCAGAGCCTGCTCAGGGCCAAGAAGGTCTACAACCAAATCCGCTGGATTGACAGCAGTGGCCAGGAGATCGTTTCCGTCGTCATGTCCGATGTGGGGCCCAGGCTCTTGTCGCGGCAGGCGCTGGAAAACCAGGGGCAGTCCTATTATTTCACGGGAGCCATGCGGCAGGATGCCCACACCATTTATGTCTCGCCGCTCGACTTGAACGTTCGCGGCGGCAAGATAGAGGAGCCGCGCAAACCCCTACTCCGGCTGGCCATGCCCGTTGCCGACAATGCTGGCGAAAAACGAGGCGTGGTCTTGATCGACTACCTCGGGAAAACGATGATCGATCGATTCATCGAACTCGGGAGTAGCGGACAAGGGCACATCTCCCTGCTGAATGCCGAGGGATACTGGCTCCATGCTTCAGACCCCAATGACGAGTGGGGCTTCATGTACAACGACCCGACACGCACGCTGGCAGCGCGCTTTCCGGCAAGCTGGGCGCGCATGAAGGAACACAAGGGGCAATTCGAAGACGAGCACGGCTTATGGACATACGAAAGCGTGCATCCGCTGAATCCGTCATTGCATGACCATCACGTCCCAAGTGATTCGAGTGCGGAAACTTATCGCTGGGTGGCGGTCTCCCACATCGATCCGCAAAAGCTCGCCGCACTGACCCAGACCGGTGGAAACGGGACTTGGTTGTTCGCCCTCGCTCTGATTCTGCTCGCCGCTTTCATCATCCATGCACTGCTGACCGCTCGTCAGCGCGAAAAGGAAGGGCAGGAAAGATTCCGCGCCATCTTCGACTACGCCATGGTGGGCATTGCCACCCTCTCGCCCGACAAGGTCCTGCTTTCCGTCAACCCGGCGCTCTGTCGCATCCTGGGTTACGGCGCAGACATGCTGCTTCGCGCGACATGGTCCGAACTCACGCACCCCGATGACCGGGAAGCGGACACCCGGAAACTCGACGCCGTCCTGGAGGGCAAAAGCGACGGCTACTCCATGGAAAAACGCTTCATCGGCAAAGATGGTTCGGTCATTCATACGACACTCTCCGCCCGGGCCATCCGCAAAGCGGGCGGGAAGGTCGACTTTCTCGTCCTGATTATCGAAGACATCAGCAACTGGGTGCTTGCCGAGAACGAATGGAGTTCGTCGGTCAACACCTTGCAACGCTTCATCGACCACCTGCCCGGTACCGCGTATATCAAATCGGCCGATTCGCAGATCCTTCTCGCCAGCAAGGGTTTCATCGAGCTGTTCGGCATGGATCCGAACCAGCTCGTTGGTCGCCGCTCGATTGAAGTGTTTCCCGGCGAATTCGGCGAAAAGATCGTCGCCGACGATGCCCGGGTATTAGCCAGCGGCCAGACCGAGCGGATCGAAGACATTCTCGATGGCCGCATTTACGAAAGCACCAAGTTCGTCATCCCGCGCGACGATGGCCAGGCGGATATCGGCGGAATCACCATTGACGTCACGGAGCGACGGCAAAACGAAATCCGGCTGGCCCTGCAGGCTCGCCGGTCCGCGGTCCTGCTCGAGCTTCCGATGAAGGCAGAGGAGCTCTCCGAAAAGGCATTCATGCAATATGCCCTGGAACAGGCCGAAGCGTTGACGGAAAGCCTGATCAGTTTCATGCATTTCGTGAATGAAGACGGTGTCACCATCGAACTGGTCGCCTGGTCGCACAGCACCTTGCAAAATTACTGCACCGCAGCCTTCGACAATCACTACCCGATTTCCGAAGCAGGACTCTGGGCGGAAGCAGCAAGGCAGAAGAAGCCCATTGTCGTCAACGACTACGCGGCAGCGAACAACAAAAAAGGACTACCTCCGGGGCATTCTGCCCTGTCCCGACTGCTCAGCATTCCGGTCATGGAAGAAGGCGTGGTGCGCATGATGACCGGTGTCGGCAACAAGACGGTCGATTACACCGAATTCGATGTCGAAACCGTTCAACTGGTCGGCAGTGAGACCTGGCGCATCGTCCGTCGCCAGCGTTCCGAAAAGGCGCTTCGCCTCGCCATGCAGGTCGTTAATGCCAGCCCGGTCGTTTGTTTCCGCTGGGAAGCCAGCGAGGGCTGGCCCGTCATATTCGTCTCCGAAAACGTCGCGCAGTGGGGTTACAAAGCGGACGACCTCAAGAGCGGCGCGACGCCATTCGCCAGGCTGATTCACCCCGAAGACAGGAAGCACATTGCCGACAAGGTGAGCCATCACGATAACGCTGGCGCCGAGGGTTACGAGCAGGAATACCGTCTATTGACTGCAAACGGCGACGTGATCTGGGTTGTCGACCGCACCATCGTAGTCCGCGACAGCGACGACAAGCCGCTTTTCTACGACGGTGTACTCACCGACATCACCGAACGCCGCAAGCAGCAACTCATCCTGAGTGAAACCCTGGCGCAACAGAAAAAGCTCAACAAGCGTCTGGAGGATGCCAACAACCAGCTCATGCAATCGGAAAAAATGGCGTCAATTGGCCAGTTGGCCGCCGGCGTCGCCCACGAACTGAACAACCCGATCGGTTTCGTTCACTCGAATCTGGGCACACTCGATGGCTATGTACGGGACCTGATGGCAATCGTCGCCGCTTACGAACGGCTGATCCTGCAGGCTGGCGAGCCAGAAGCAGGCGCCACCGAAATCCGGAAGATTGCCGAGCAACATGATTTCGAATTCCTGAAAGGCGACATCTTCAGCCTCCTTGCCGAATCGAAGGATGGACTTGGACGGGTGCGCAAGATCGTTCAGGATCTCAAGAACTTTTCCCGTGTCGGCGAGCAGGAATGGCAGGAAGCCGACCTGCACCAAGGCATCGACTCGACCCTGAACATTGTCTGGAACGAGCTGAAGTACAAGGCCAAGGTGGTCAAGGAATACGGCGATATCCCCCACATCTTCTGCCTGATTTCACAGCTGAACCAGGTTTTCATGAACCTGCTGGTCAATGCCGGCCACGCCATACAGACGCAGGGCACCATCACGATCCGGACCAGCCTGCGCGATGACGATACCGTTTGTGTCGAAATCAGCGACACGGGTCAGGGCATTGCCCCGGAGCACATCAACCGGATATTCGATCCCTTCTTCACGACCAAGCCGGTCGGCAAGGGAACCGGGCTGGGCCTGTCGCTTTCGTACGGCATCGTCAAACGACACAGTGGCCGAATCGAGGTGGAAAGCGTCGTGGGCGAAGGCACGACCTTCCGGCTGCTTCTGCCGGTCAATCCCAAACACATCACTGATGCAAATAATTCGGAGACCTCACCATGAGCGAGGAAATCACCCCCGCCACCCTGCTCTTCGTCGATGACGAGCCGGGGATTCTCTCAGCCCTGCGCCGCCTGTTCCGGCCGCGTGGCTACCGCATTTTCATCGCGGAAGGTGGTGCTGCAGGGCTGGAGATTCTGGAGAAGGAAGAAATCGATCTGGTCATTTCCGACATGCGCATGCCGGAAATGGATGGCGCGACCTTCCTCAAGGCAGTCCGTGACCGCTGGCCGAATGTGATGCGCATTCTGCTCACGGGTTACGCCGACATCACCTCGACCGTTGCCGCCATCAATCATGGCGAAATCTACCGCTACGTCTCGAAACCGTGGGATGACAACGAGATTCTCACGATTGTCGCGGAGGCCATCGAGCACCAGAGTCTGAAGCGCGAAAACCTGCGCCTGACCTCGCTGACTCAGGCCCAGAACGAGCAACTGAAGGAGTTGAACGCCAGCCTGGAGCAAAAGGTAGCGGACCGTACCGCCGAATTGCGCCAGGCCCTGACTTTTGTCGAGCAATCGCACAACGAACTCAAAAAGGCCTTCCTGACCAGTGTTCAGGTTTTCGCCGGGCTGGTCGAACTGCGCAGCGGTCCGGTTGGCAGCCAGATGTCCGGTCATGGCCGGCGGGTAGCGGAACATGCGCGCAGTGTCGCCCAGCGTCTGCAGTTGCCCGACACCGAAGCGCAGAACGTCATGTTGGCCGGTCTGCTTCACGACATCGGCAAACTCGGCCTCCCCGACGAACTGCTGACCAAGCCCTTCAATTCCCTGACGCCGGAACAACGGGCCATGGTCATGAAGCACCCCGCCATCGGCCAGAACATCCTGATGGGCATTGAGCGCCTCAAGGAGGCAGCCATTCTGGTGCGTCATCACCACGAGTGCTATGACGGCACCGGCTACCCGGACCGCCTGGCCGGCATTGCCATTCCCCAGGGCAGCCGCATCCTGCAAGCCGTCAACGAATATGACTCCTTGCTCATCGGCACCCTGGCGCAGCGCCCGCTGAAACAGGCAGAGGCGCTCAATTTCCTGATTGAAAACCGGGGCAAGCGCTACGACCCCGTTGTCGTCGACGCCTTTGCCACCCTTCTCGCCGAGACCGTCAAGACCGGCATGACCGAGGTGCCGCTCCGAACCATGCATCTGAAGCCAGGCATGGTGCTCAGCCGCGACTTCATGCACCGTGACGGTTATTTGCTGCTGGCCAGGGGCACGGCACTGACGGCAGAAATCATCAGTCAATTGGTCAAAATGGAACAAACGGAACAGATGATGATGACGCCTTACATTCGCCAGGAGGAAAAATGAGCCGAATCCTGATCGTCGACGATGAGGAATCCATCCTCAAAGCGCTGAAGCGGGTCATGCGCCTTGCGCCGTGCAGCTATGGCAACAAGAATTACTCGCTGGAGGTCAGTGAGTTCAACTCCCCTGCGGCCGCACTGGAAGCGGCCCAGAACGAGGAATTTGACCTTTTCATGAGCGATTACCGCATGCCGGGCATGGATGGCATCGAGTTCCTCAAGGCGGCAAAGGCAATCCAGCCCGATGCGGCGCGCCTGATTCTTTCCGGATATGCCGATCTCAATGCCCTGGTGCGGGCCGTTAACGAGGTCGGCATTGACCGCTTCATCGGCAAGCCCTGGAACGACTACGACTTGATGTCGGCCATCGCCCAGGCGTTGGCCCACCGCGACCTGATGCTGGAAAACCGTCAACTGGCCAATCTGGTCAGACAGGAAATGGGCGACATCACGCCCGAACAATTGGAGGCCGAGCGCCTGGAGCGAATCGAACCCGGCATCACGGAAGTGAATTGGGGACCGGATGGCTCCGTCGTTCTCGACCCCGAGTTTCAAGGCAAAACCTGAGAGCCTGACGCTCCCTTTCGCGGCGGCACTGCAAGTGCGCCGGAAGCCGGTTTGGGAAAACGCAGCATGACGTTAGAGGAATAAACATGGATGCATTTATCTGGGATGCGCGTTTTGAAACCGGCATTCCCCTCGTCGATGCTCAGCACAAGCATCTGGTCGATGCCGTCAATACGCTGGGTAACGAGCTCCTGCTTGGCGATGTGACGGAAGAACGCTTGCAGAAATTGTTCCATGAGCTCGCGGAATACGCCCGCCATCACTTTGCGGACGAAGAAAAGATGATGAGCGACAAAGCGGTGGATCGCCGTCACCGTGACGAACACGTCGGGCATCATCGGCAGTTTGTGGAGCAGCTCGTGGGGCTCTGGAAATCCAGGGCAGCCATCGACAAACCGGCCGAAGCCGTGCATGGTTTCCTCGCCTCCTGGCTGACCGTGCATATTCTCGGCGAGGACCAGGCAATGGCCCGCCAAATGGCCAGTCTCGACCGAGGCATACAAGCCGAGGCCGCATATGAAGTCGAGAAGAAATCCGTGGATGCCGGCACTGCGGTTTTGCTCGATGCGCTTTCGCGACTTTATGCGCTGCTTTCGGACCAAAACCAGACCCTGGCCAGGATCAACCAAAGCCTAGAAGAACGTGTCGAACAGCGGACCAGCGAATTGGCCAAGGCCAACGCCCAGTTGGAAAAGGAGCAGAACGAGCTGACCCAGTTGCTGCGCAAGGTGGAAGAAGCCCAGCAACAGTTGCTGCAATCCGAGAAGATGGCGGCCATTGGCCAGTTAGCTGCGGGCGTCGCCCACGAAATCAACAACCCCATCGGCTTCGTGAACTCCAATCTGGGCACACTGAAGAGCTATGTCTCCCAGTTGCTGACGGTCATCGCCGCCTACGAGGGCGGCAACCCTCAGGAAGTCGAGGCTGCCCGCAAGGCGGCCGACCTTGAGTTCCTGCGCGACGACCTGCCTTCCCTGGTCGCCGAGTCGCAGGATGGCCTCAGCCGGGTGACCAAGATCGTTCAGGATCTCAAGGACTTCTCGCACGTCGATCAGGCGGAACACCAGCACGCAGACCTGAATGTCGCCATCGAAAGCACCCTGAACGTGGTCTGGAACGAACTCAAGTACAAGGCGGAAATCGTTCGCGAACTCGGCGACATCCCAGCCGTCGACTGCGTTCCGGCACAGATCAACCAGGTATTCATGAACCTGCTGGTCAACGCGGCGCAGGCCATCGACCAGCAAGGCAAGATCTTCGTGCGCTCGGGCGTCGACAACAAGGAAGTGTGGTTCGAAATCGAGGATACCGGCCATGGCATGACCGAAGAGGTACAGCACCGTATATTCGAGCCCTTCTTTACGACCAAGCCCGTTGGCAAGGGCACCGGTCTCGGCCTGTCGATTTCCTACGACATCATCGTCAAGAAACACGGCGGCCGCATGGATGTACGCAGCACGCTGGGCAAGGGCACCTGTTTCCGCATTTGGCTACCGATCGAGGGGCCGAATTCAATTTCCTGAAAACGCCGCCGGCACAATGAAAAAGGCCACTCGAAAGTGGCCTTTTTCACGGATTCTGGCGCGCCCGAGACGATTCGAACGTCCGACCCCTGCCTTCGGAGGGCAGTACTCTATCCAGCTGAGCTACGGGCGCCAAGGGAGGGGGGCATTCTACTCCCAAGGCAAGCCTTGCGTCCATGCAGGAAAAGGGATTAAGCTCAAACGAATTATCAATATTGCGTAAATCATCAAATAATTCGATGACACAGAACAACTACGACCTCTCCCCGCAAGACCTCGAAAAGGTACTGAGCACCATCGACATCCCGAGCTGCCCTGGCGTGGTGAGCGATGTCATGAAAGAGGCTCAGAAGGACGAGCCCAACCTGAGCCGGCTGGCTGAAATCATCACCAACGACCCCGGCATGTCGGCCGCCGCGCTGAAACTGGCCAATTCGCCGCTGTTTGGCAGTAGCAGCGCAGTTTCCAGCGTACGCAAGGCGGTGGAACGACTGGGCACCAAGAATGTGGCCTGTGTGGCCATCGCCTCGGCACTGCGCGCCAGTGCCTCGGGCCTGCCGGCGGCCTGGGTCGAGACCTTCTGGAAACGGATCACGATCCTGGCCCTTGCTGCCAGCATGATTGCCCGGCGCCAGTACGGCATATCCGCCGATGCGGCCTACACCTACACCCTGTTTCACGATGCCGCGATTCCGCTGATGATGCGGCGCTTTCCGAACTATGGCCAACTTCTCGATGACTGCCGTTTGAATGGGGTCATGCTGCATGTCGCCGAGGAGGAGTTTTTCCCGACGACCCACAGCATTGTCGGCGCCTTGCTGGTGCGCAACTGGGGCCTGCCGCCCCTGCTCGGCCAGGCCATCCGTTTTCATCACGAGGATGATGCCTACGACCTGCCCGACTCGACCCTGCCGGGCGGAGCACTTTCCCTGATTGCCGTGACCCATGTCGCCGAACGTCTGCTCGGCGAGGCGCTGGATGACGACATCGAGGTCGGCGACGATCTGTTCAGGCGGGCGCTGGCTTTCCTGGGCGTCTCAGGCGACGATCTGGACGAGCTTCGTCACTGCGTGGCCGCCGCCATCGAATCCGTCGGCAACACCTGATCAGTCGAAGAAGGTGCGCGCCGCCTCGAAACGGGTGGCGTAATAGCTGTCGCTGAGGCGGTCGATGCGGACTCGACCATTTGTCGAAGGCGCATGAATGAAGCGGGCATCGCCGATGAAGATCCCGACATGCGAGAACGAACGGTTCATGGTGTTAAAGAAGACGAGATCGCCTGGCCGCAGTTCGGCGCGATCGATCGGACGGCCGTTGCGGGCGATCTCGGCGGCACTGCCCTGGACCTTCAGCCCGGCGGCGCGGTCGTAGATGTAGCTGACCATGCCGCTGCAATCGAGCCCGGCCTCGGGATTCTTGCCGCCAAAACGGTAGCCGGTGTCGATCAGGCCCATGGCATAAAAAACGACTTCATAGCCCTTTTCGCTGACCGGACGCGAGCCTTGCGATATAGTTTCCGGCGACGACCCGGAGCGCAGCGCGGGGCTGCCGCAGGCGCCCAGCAACAGGGCCAGGACAATGGAGAGCAACAGGGTCGGGAGGCGCATCAGGCTCAGGCTCTTTCTTGAAACAATCGCTAACTTAGCGTTTCTACAGGAATTATCAAGACCATGGAACTTCTCAATCCGGACTTGTTACGGTCAACCGGAAAAAATGGCCAAATTTGGAATGTTGCTGACGATGGCGCGACCTTCGCCGTGCTCAACCCGGCGACTGGTGAAAAGATTGCCGAGGTGCCGCTCTGCGGCGCGGCCGAAACGCGGCGGGCCATCGAGGCCGCCAACGCCGCCTGGCCCGCCTGGCGCGCCCTCACGGCCCGGCGCCGCGCCCAGATCCTGCAAGCCTGGAACCGCCTGATCCTCGACAACGCCAGCGACCTCGCGCAGATCGCCACGGCCGAATGCGGCAAGCCATTGACCGAGGCCAAGGGCGAAGTGATCTACGGCGCGTCCTTCGTCGAGTGGTTTGCCGAAGAAGGCAAGCGCACCTACGGCGAAAGCATTCCCAGCCCGGCGTCGAATACCCGCCTGCTCGTCGTCAAACAGCCGATTGGCGTCTGCGCGGCCATCACGCCCTGGAATTTCCCCATTGCCATGATCACCCGCAAGGTGGCGCCGGCGCTTGCCGCGGGCTGCCCCGTCGTCATCAAACCGGCCGAAGCGACGCCGCTCAGCGCGCTGGCGCTCGCCGTACTGGCCGAACAGGCCGGCTTCCCGCCCGGCGTTTTCAATGTCGTCACCGGAAAACCGGCCGAGATCGGCGGCGAATTGTGCGCCAATCCCATCGTCCGCAAACTGTCGTTCACCGGATCGACCGGCGTCGGCCGGCTGCTCATGGCCCAATGCGCGCCGACCATCAAGAAGCTGTCGCTGGAACTCGGCGGCAATGCTCCCTTCATCGTGTTCGACGATGCGGACGTCAACGTCGCCGTCGAAGGTGCCCTGGCAGCCAAGTATCGGAACACGGGCCAGACCTGCGTGTGCGCCAACCGCTTTTTGGTCCAGTCAGGCATTTACGACGAATTCGCCGCCAAGTTTGCCGAGAAAGTGCGCACGCTCAAGGTCGGCGACGGCACGGAAGCTGGCGTTACACAAGGTCCGCTGATCAATGCGGCCGGCCTCGGCAAGGTCGAATCCCACGTCGCCGACGCGCTGGCAAAGGGCGCCCGCGTACTCTGCGGCGGTGCCCGCCACGAGCGCGGCGGCAACTTCTACCAGCCCACCGTGCTGGCCGATGTCACCACGGACATGAAGGTGGCGCGCGAGGAAACCTTCGGCCCCGTCGCCCCGCTCTTCCGCTTCGATACCGAGGCCGAGGCCATCGCCATGGCCAACGACACCGAATTCGGGCTGGCCGCCTACTTCTTCAGCCGCAACGTCGGTCGTTGCTGGCGCGTGGGCGAAGCACTCGAATACGGCATGGTCGGCATCAACACCGGCATGATCTCGAACGAAGTGGCGCCCTTCGGCGGCATCAAGCAATCCGGTCTGGGGCGCGAAGGCTCGAAATACGGCATCGAGGACTACCTGGAAATCAAGTACCTCTGCTTCGACATCAACAGCTAAGCCATGGGCAAAATCATTATCGTCCTGCTGCTGGCCCTGCTGGCCGCCTTCCTCTGGCGGCAATGGGCCGTGCAGCATCGCGCCGGCTACATCGGCCGTTACCCCTACGAACGCTTCCTCGACAAGCGACTGGCAGCGCGTCGGCCCGAGCTGACGACCGAACAGCGCGCCCAGGTCTTCGCGGCATTGATCGACTACTTCCAGATCTGCCGCATGGCCGGCCGCCGCATGGTCGCCATGCCGTCCCAGGCCGTCGACGATGCCTGGCACGAGTTCATCCTGTTCACCCGGCACTACGATACCTTCTGCCGCCAGGCCTTTGGCCGCTTCCTGCATCACACTCCGGCCGAAGCGATGAGTTCCCCGACCCAGGCGTCGGACGGCATCAAGCGGGCCTGGCGACTGGCCTGCGCACTCGAAAAGATCAACCCGAAAGCGCCGGAGCGACTGCCCCGGCTGTTCGCGCTCGACGCGGCGCTCGGCCTCGCCGGCGGCTTCGTCTACCACCTGGATTGCATGGCCGCCCGCAACGGCGGCGCCGATGGCGGCTACTGCGCCAGCCACATTGGTTGCGGCGGAGGAGGCAGTGGATGCGGCGGCGACTCGGGTTCTGCCGATGGCAGCGGATGTGGCGGCGGTTGTGGCGGCGGCGGGGACTGATCTACTTGTGGTAGGTCCGGCTGCTGCCGGAACCGCCATGGCTCGAATTGGCCACCGTATCGAACATGTTCCAGCCCTGCAGCTGGGCATAGGCAAAGAGCATGATGGCAAACACGCCGCTGACGAAGGAAAACTTGCCGAACATCAGTCGTCGTCTCCACTGGAATCATCGCTGCTGACCGGCGCATGATCGCTTTCAGCCCAGCGGCGAGCCTCGAACGCCGCATGGCGCATCGCGCTGAAGATCGGAAAGGCGATAAGGAAGATCATGACCAGCACGAAATTCGACCAGCCGGCGCCGGCTACGTGCACTTCGAGCGTATCGCGCACGGCAACGGGCTTTTCGGGCGCCATGTCGGGATCGAGCGTGAGGTAATAGGTGCCCGCCGGGATGTTCTGGAAGACGATTTCGTCGCTCTGGCTGCCCTCGGTCCACCGCCCGTCATCGTAGCCACTGTAAAACGACAACTCGCGGGCCGCCGGCCACGCCTGCGCCGTTTCCTTGTTGACGAGCAATATGTCGAGCCCGATCCAGTTGTTGTCGAGCGATGTGGCATTCTTGACTGCAATCTTGCGCGGCTTGCCGGTGATCACAAACTCGCGCGTCTGCACCTCGTCGCCACGGAAAGGCTCAAAGACCAAATCCTGACGCAGCAGCAATTTGCCGCTGGAAAAGAAGACGAAAAAAGCCTGGAGCAGGATGGCCCCCAGGGCCAGCTTGCCGAACAATGACCAGATGCGGCGATTGGTCTCCCCCCAGGGATTGGGCTGATTGGCAAAAACGCCCAGCGGCCGGATCAGGTCGCCCTTCAGATTGAAGGCTTCCGAAATGACCTGGGGTTCGACGTAACTTCCTTTCGACCAGGTCAGATCGTTGCCCGTCGATTCACAGGAAAGCATGAGCGGTGGCGCCACGTAATCGACGACGCGATTGGTTTCGCCCCGCCGCACCCGCCAGGTGAATTCGCCCGCGACCTGAATCACCTCGACGCTTTGCGTGCTGGTGAAATGCTTGAATACCTGTTCGCCGAAGCGGACGCTGTCGACTTCGATGATGCCCTTGGCGGGCGGATTGGACAGCACGTCGACGACGTTCCAGTGGCCGTTGTACTCCGTCAGCCAGCGGTAGGTCCCGTTCTCGCCGGCCAACAGATACTCGCTCCAGTTGTAAAACTGGCCATCCGCCACGCAACGCTTGACGAGAAAACCGATGACTTCGACCGGCTTGCCGTCGAGGCGCCCCTTGCTCCCCAGGGGCAGGCGCGCCGCGTATTGATCGTCGCGCATACCCAGTGACTTCGACAGAAGCTTGTAGTTCTGGTCCGCCGCATCGACAACCGCACCGCAGGAGGCACAGCCTACGGCCAGAATTTCCCGCGAGCGCGCCGACATCGGCGAACCGCAACTCGGACAGCGAAAAACACGGGCTTCGACGGTCTTTGCTTCCACCGTCATGCCATCGCGCAGATTGCTCATCTTGAGAGAGCGGAAATCGACGGCCTCGCCGACAAACAGCAAGGGCGGCGTTTCCGAATAATCCAGCGTGGCAAAATTGCGCTGATTCCGGAGGTCGACCGCAGCCACCGGATAGCCGGCGCCGACCTTGAAGGGCAACTCGCCCTGGCCGGCCACGCATTCGGCGTTTTCGATGTTGCTGACCGTCCAGGTCTGGCTGGCCAGCGCAAGGCGCTGACCGATCTTCAGGTTATCGAAGCCCGGCAGCGGCTCCTGGACCTGCTCCATGAAGGTAAGCACATACTCACCCGCGGCCTCCGACAGCCAGCCGGTACGCATGTCATCGAACAGCAGGTGCCACTCGTTCCAGTAGCCCTGGCTGTACTTGATCTGGATGCGCCCGATCAGGGCGAAATGAACGCCCTTGTAACTGCCTTCCGCGCCGAGCTGCAGCGGCGAGCGGTCCTCGACCAGCGCCGCCATCTTGCCGATGTCTTCGAGATCCTGGTCGTGACGAACCAGCGTGCTCTGGCAGTATTCACAGACGGCAAAGACCGAGGACGCCGATTTGAAGACAACCGGCGCCCCGCAGGAAGGGCATAGCGCACTGACCGCCACGTTGCTACGGTCAACTTAGTTTTTTGAGCAATTCCGCTTTTTTGGCATCAAATTCAGCCTGGCTCAGAATGCCTTTTTCGACCAGCCCGTGGAGCTTTTCCAGCGTCGCCACCACCTCGTCAGCCGACATCGCTGCCGCTACCGGCGCAGCGCCGCCCGGCTGCATGGCCGCCCCCATCGCCTGCCCGACCACCTGTCCGAAACCGACGCCGGCCCCCAGGCCGACCCCCATCGCTGCCAGACCACCTTCGTTCTTGGCGGCATCCGGAATGCTGTTGGCAACCTGGTACTGCGTAAAGCGCTGCATGTCGCCGATCATGTTCATGCCGATCTTCTGGTCGAGTATCTTCTGCAACTCTTCCGGCAGCGACACGTTCTGCACCACCAGGGTATCGAGCGACAGGCCGTATTCGGCAAACATGGGCTGCATCTTGTGCATCATGGCCTGACCGAACTCGTCCTGATTGGCAGCCATGTCCACGAAGGAACCGCCCGCCTCGCCGAACAGGTCGGTCATGCCGGCGACGATGGTGTTGCGCAACTGACCTTCCAGTTCCTCGCGCGAATAGACATCGCGGGTACCGGAAATCTTCTGGTAGAAGGCCTTCGGATCGGTCAGGTGGTAGGAGTAGATTCCGAAAGCACGCATCCGGACGATGCCGAACTCCTTGTCGCGGATGGTGATCGGGTTGGGTGTTCCCCACTTCTGGTCGAGCTGGGTACGGGTCGAGAAGAAATAGACGTCGGACTTGAACGGGGACTCGAAGAGCTTGTCCCAGTTCTTCAGGTAGGTCAGGACCGGCAGGGTCTGCGTCGTCAGCTTGTACATGCCCGGACCGAAAGCATCGGCCACGGTGCCTTCGTTGACGAACAGGGCCATCTGCGAGTCGCGTACGGTCAGGCTCGCACCGTTCTGGATTTCCATTTCCGCCATCGGGAAACGCCAGGCCAGGGTACCGTCGCCATCCTCGGTCCATTGCAGGATGTCGATAAACTGTTTCTTGATGAAGTCCATCAGCGCCATGAGTGTCTCCTTGTGTGATCAGGCAATGCAGCCGGCATTGAGAATGCCGATGCCGAGGGATAGCGAAGCGAGGAATATCCCGGAGGCGACCTTGCCCTGCGGGATGTTGAGATTGATCTGCGGCAAGGCCAGGCGGGCCGCGATGTAGGCCATCAGCTGGACGATGCAGGCGACCACGCCCCAGCCGATCATCGCGCTGATGTTGTGGCTGGTAGCGACGGAAACAGCGATGGGCAGAGCATAGCCGACGATGGCCCCGGCCAGGCTGACAGCCGCGGCAATGTTGCCCTCGCGGATCAGCGCCAGCTCGTTATAGGGTGTGACAAACACATACAGCACGAGAAAGACAGCCAGCAAACCGAGCGCCGTCGCAAAGTATCCGGCAAAGGCCGGCAGGCTGCTGATGACCGGATCAAACATGGAATCTCCCGGAGGTGACGCAATGACAGCGGATTGTCACCGCTTGCCGCGCTTTGTTCAAGCCTCGCGCGCCAAACGGAGCAATCCCTCCAGGGGAAGATTGGCCACCGAGCGCCAGCGGATGTTCAAGTGGGGCGCCAGGCTGGCGGCATTCCCGCCCGACAGGAAACAGACCTTGTCGACATTGCCCAGCCGCTGCCAGGCCCGCTCGATGGCGCCAACCTGGGCCTCGATGACGCCGGTGACGATGGCATCGTCGGTACAGCGCGGGAAGGCATCGTGACAACCATCTGCGAAAGGTAGCCCGGCCGTATCGACGGCGAGCGAACGGCGCATCAGATCGCCCCCGGGCAGGATCATGCCGCCCAGGAAGTGGCCGTCGGCGTCGAGCGCGTCGATGGTCGTTGCGGTGCCGGCCATGACCACGATGGCGGCGGACGGGCTCAGACTGCGGGCACCGATCAGCGCGCACCAGCGATCGACGCCCAGTTGCCCGGGATTCCGGTAATGATTCCGGACGCCGGCCCGCGCCGGCTCGGCTCGTACTTCCTGCAAGCATGGCAACCATGCCGCGAGCTGCGCACGAATCCGCTCGCCGGCCTCGGCACCGGCAACATTGGCCAGCATGACCCGCTCCGGCTGCGGCCAGTCGGCGAGCAATTGGCCCAACTGCCCGACATCGTCATGCGCCAGCGCCCCCTGGGCCTGCCACTTCACACCGTCATGCACGCCCCATTTGATGCGGCTGTTACCGCTGTCCAAGCAAACGATCATGCAGAGCGCCCTTCCATCTTGCTACCAGCAGGGCGCAGGCTGACGTCGCCTGAGAGGATGCGTTCGATCCCGCTGGCGGTTTCAAGCAGCAAGGCGCCATCGTCATCGACGCCGAGACAGCGCCCCAACGTCGGCGTGTCGCCATCGCCGATCAGTTGCACGGGCAAATCCTGCCAGGCGTGGTAACGCTGCCATTTCATTTTTAGGCAAAAAAACCGGTTGACCGTGAAATCGTCGAGAACCGCGGCCAACTGGACAAGCACGGCGGCCAGCACGGCATAGCGATCGACGGACTGCGCACAAGCCTGGCTCAAGCCGGCGGCCGGCTGCGGCAGTTCATCGACAGGCGGCAGGAGATTGAGGCCGATGCCGATGATCGCCTGCGTTCCGCGACGATCGGACGACAGCTCGATGAGGATGCCGGCCAGCTTGGCAAAACCATCACCGGTGCGCAGCAGCACGTCGTTCGGCCATTTCAGGCAAACCCCGCTGGCCCCGAGGTTTTCCATCGCCTCGGCCAGTGCGACGCCCACCGCCAGCGACAGGCCACTCAGCCCGGCCGCATTGCCGGGAAAGCGCCACAACACGGAAAAGGTCAGGCTGGATTCCGGCGACGAAAGCCAGTTGCGTCCGCGCCGCCCGCGGCCGGCACTTTGCCGGTCGGCGACGACCACCGTTCCCGACGGCGCACCGCGCTCGGCCCGGCGCATCAATTCGCTGCTCGTCGAGTCGCATTCAGCCAGCGCGTCTACGTCGAAACGCCCGGCCAGCGCACCCAGCCGGGTCTTCAGCAAGACAGGATCGATCAGTGTCATGCGGCGGATTCTACTCCGCCGCGTGCTCCTTGCCGCCATCAATGCCGAGTTCGGCAATCTTGCGGGTGATCGTGTTGCGACCGATCCCCAGCGCCTGCGCCGCCTCGATCCGGCGTCCGCCGGTATGCGCCAGCGCCCGCGAGATCAGGATGCGCTCGAAAATCTGCGACAGGACGCCATGGATATCCGGCACGCCACGCGCCAACAGGCGGTCGGCCTCGCCTTCCAGCGCGCTCTCCCAGTCGGTGACCAGCGAAACGGGGGTGGATTCGCGCAACTCGCCCGGCAGGTCGCTGACGTCGACCTGCTGTCCCGGCGCCATCACGGTCAGCCAGTGACAGAGATTCTCAAGCTGGCGGACATTACCCTGGAAATCGAGGCCGCTCATGTATTTCAGGGCCGCATCGGTCAGTCGCTTGGTTTCCACGCCGAGTTCCCGCGCGCTCTTCTGCAGGAAGTGGCGCGCCAGCAGGGGAATGTCTTCCCGGCGCTCACGCAAGGCCGGCAGGCGAATGCGAATGACGTTCAGGCGATGAAACAAGTCTTCGCGGAACAAGCCATCCTTGACCCGCGTGTCGAGATTCTGGTGCGTCGCCGCGATGACCCGAACGTTGGCCTTGATCGGCGAATGACCACCGACGCGGTAGAAATGCCCATCCGACAAGACCCGCAACAGACGGGTCTGCAGTTCGGCTGGCATGTCGCCGATTTCATCGAGGAACAGCGTACCGCTCTCGGCCTGCTCGAAACGCCCGCGCCGCTGGGCCTGGGCGCCGGTGAACGCACCGCGCTCGTGGCCGAACAATTCAGACTCCAGCAAATCCTTGGGAATCGCCGCCGTGTTGATGGCGATGAACGGCTTGTCGGCGCGCGGGCTATGGCGATGCAGCGCACGTGCCACGAGTTCCTTGCCTGACCCCGACTCGCCGGTAATCAGCACCGTCGCGTGCGACAGCGCCAAACGGCCGATGGCCCGGAAGACTTCCTGCATGGCAGGGGCCTGACCGAGGATCTCCGGCACCAACCCCTCTTCCTCCGCTGCACCGCTTTGGTGCATTGACTCATCAATGGCTCGCCGAATCAACTCCACCGCCTGATCGACGTCGAAGGGCTTCGGCAGATATTCGAAGGCGCCGCCCTGGAAGGCAGCCACCGCACTTTCCAGATCGGAATAGGCCGTCATGATGATGACCGGTACCGACGGAAAACGGGTTTTCACCTCCTGCAGAAGCTCCAGCCCCGACTGGCCGGGCATGCGGATGTCCGACATCAGCACCTGTGGCGGCTCGATACCCTGTTCCAGCTGCGAAATAGCCTCACTGGCCGAGGCAAAACTCTTGAACGGAATACCCTCGCGGGAGAGGGTTTTTTCCAGTACCCAACGGATAGAACGATCGTCGTCTACGATCCAGACCGGTTTCATATTTGGCAGGCTCATTTTGTTTTCAGAATGGCCTTTACCGAAGCAAAACTCAAGCCTGCTCGACAGGCAGGTTCAGCGTGAAGACGGTATGCCCCGGACGACTGACGCAGTTGATCGTCCCGTGATGATGCTGAATGAAATTCTGGGCGATGGTCAGCCCCAGCCCGCTACCGCCTTCGCGCCCGGAAACCAGGGGATAGAACATGCGCTCGCGGATTTCATCCGGAATGCCGGGCCCGTTGTCGATCACCTTGATTTCCATGGCCAGACGGTAACGCTTCTTGGCCAGGGTCACCTGTCGCAAGGAGCGCGTACGAAGCACGATTTCCCCTTCCCCGCCCATGGCCTGTGCAGCATTGCGGGCAATATTGAGTACGGCCTGAATCAATTGTTCCCGGTCGCCCACCAGCTCCGGCAAACTCGTGTCGTAATCGCGACGCACACTGAGCGAACCGGGAAACTCCGCAGTCAGCAGGCTACGCACCCGTTCCAGGATTTCGTGGATGTTGACCGTCGTCGGCAGCATCGCCCGATGCGGCGTCAGCAGTCGCTGCATCAAGTCCTGCAGGCGATCCGCCTCCTTGATGATGACTTGCGTGTACTCCTTGAGCGATGGATTCGCCAATTCGTGCTCAAGCAACTGCGCCGCCCCCCGAATACCGCCGAGCGGGTTCTTGATTTCATGCGCCAGATTGCGGATCAGTTCGCGGCTGACCTGCTGCTGCTCGATCAGGCGCTCCTCGCGCGTCGCCGCCAGATGATGCTGAATGGGCTGCAATTCGAGCAACAGACGAACACCCGGTGCAATATCCCGACGCAAGGGCGTGACCGTGCAATTGATGTTGAGTACTTCACCATCGCTACGCTTCAACTCGATGTTCTGCCCGGTGTAGCCCCAGTTGTTCTCGAGCCCGTTATCCAGGGCCGATTGCAAGGTTGCCGAGCAGGTGCACACAACTGTCAGCGTCTTGCCCAGAACGGCACGACCACTGACCGCGAGCAGATTCTCGCCCGCCGCGTTGATGTAGCGGATCGCCAGTTCATCATCCAGCAGCAGTACCGCCGAAGCCAGCAGATCGAGGCCGGCAAACGAAGAATGAGTAACGTTCATGGTCGTCATTGTAGCGATTTGGGCCTCAAGGCAGATCACAACTTGCATTACTGACCGATCGTTCATTATCATCACCCATCTGTCCAACGGACCTCTAGCCATGACCCTGTTCACGCCTCGCGCTGCCACCCTGCTGACGGCCCTCGCCGCAATCCTGGCAGGCTGCAGTTCAGGCGAAGCACCGCCGCCCGCTCCGCGCAGCGTACTGGTCCAGGCGGCAGCAAGCGCTCCACAAGCGGCCGGGGTTTATACCGGCGAAGTTCGCGCCCGCCACGAGGTTGATCTTTCGTTTCGGGTAGGCGGCAAAATCGCCGCCCGCCTGGTCGACGCGGGGGCCGAGATCAGGGCGGGACAAGCGCTTGCCAGGCTGGATCCGGCCGACCTCGAACTGGCAGCCTCTGCTGCCCGCGCGCAACTGGCCGCAGCCGAAAGCGATCACGCAACGGCACGGGCCGAACGCGAACGCTACGCCGGCCTGCTAACCAAAAAATTTGTCAGCCAGGCTGCATTCGATGCCAAGGAAAATGCCTTCAACAGTGCCCAAGCCAGGCTGGAACAAGCCCGCTCGCAGAGCCGCATCAGCGGTAACCAGGCCAGCTACGGAACATTGAGCAGCGAATTCCCGGCCATCGTGACCGCCGTCGTCGCCGACGCCGGACAGGTTGTCGGTGCCGGGCAAGCCGTGCTGCGTATCGCTCGGCCCGAGGAAAAGGAAGTCGCAATCGCCATTCCGGAAAGCCGGCTTGGCGAACTCAAGGCAAGCAAGACCCTGAGCGTCAGCCTGTGGGCCGATCCCTCGCTTGCGCTGCGCGGCGAATTGCGCGAACTCGCTCCGGTGGCAGACCCCGTCACCCGCACCTACGCGGCACGCATCCGCATTCTCAATCCGCCACCTGACGTACGGCTGGGCATGACGGCGCGCGTAGCCCTGGCCAGCACGCAGGAATCCCCCATCGTGGTTCCCCTGTCCGCGGTCATTGACAACGGAAGTGGCCCGGCTGTTCGCATCGTAATGGAAGGCAAAGTCGCATCACGGCCTGTAAAAGTTGGGCGCTATCGCGAGGATGGCGTTGAACTGGCTGGCGGCCTGACAGCAGGTGAGCAGGTCATCATCAGCGGCACGGGATCGCTGGCCGACGGCCAGGAAGTTCTGGCGAAGCCTGCCACGACGCCCGGTCAGCAGCGCTAGACCGTGAGCCAGCGCTTCAATCTCTCCGACTGGACCCTGCACCACCGCACCCTGGTTGGCTATTTCCTGCTCGCCATTGCACTCATGGGGGTGTTCGCCTACGGCCGGCTGGGGCAGGCTGAAGACCCGCCATTCACCTTCAAGATCATGGTCATCCGCAGCTTCTGGCCCGGCGCCACCGCCCGCCAGGTCGAGCTTCAGCTGACCGACAAGATCGAGAAGAAGCTCCAGGAAACGCCGTATATCGACCGTGTCTCCAGTTTCTCCCGCCCCGGCGAGTCGACGGTGATGTTCTTTGCCAAGGACAGCACGCCGGCAGCCAGCGTCCCCGACGTCTTTTATCAGGTGCGCAAAAAAATCGGCGATATCCGTCACACCCTGCCAGTCGGCGTTCAGGGGCCATTTTTCAACGATGAATTCGGCGACGTTTTTGGCAACATCTACGCTTTGACGGGCGATGGGCTCGACTATCCGCAACTGAAAGACATGGCCGAGCGCATTCGCGACGAGCTGTTACGCGTACCGCAGGTCGGGAAAGTCGAAATATTCGGCATCCAGGACGAGCGGATTTACATCGAACTCTCGAATACCAAGCTCGCCACGCTGGGCATCGACCAGACCACCATCATTCAGGCGATCAATCAGCAGAATGCCGTTGCGGGAGCAGGGTTTTTCGAGACTGCCAGCGAACGCATCCAGCTTCGCCCCAGCGGTTCCCTGGACAGCGTTCAGGCGGTATCCGACATCCTCATTCGCTCAGGCACGCGCAGTTTCCGCCTGGGTGACATCGCCAACATTCGACGCGGCGCCATCGATCCGCCGGCAACCCAGGTTCGCTTTGGCGGAAAGCGCGCCCTGGCCATCGGGGTGTCCATGGCAAAGGGAGGTGACATCATCCAGCTCGGCAAGGAATTGGCAAGCCGTGTCGCCCACTTGCAGGCCGCCTTGCCGGTAGGCGTAGAGATCGGCGTGGCCGCCAGCCAGCCGGAGGCAGTCGAACGCTCGGTGTCGGCCTTTACCCATGCTTTGAATGAGGCCGTCGTGGTGGTATTGCTGGTCACCTTCATCAGCCTGGGCATTCGCACCGGGCTCGTTGTCGCCGTTTCCATCCCCCTTGTTCTCTCCGCCACCTTCCTTGCGATGTATCTGCTCAACGTCGGGCTGCACAAGGTGTCGCTTGGCGCCCTGGTGCTGGCCCTTGGCCTGCTGGTCGACGACGCGATCATTGCCGTCGAAATGATGTGGGTGAAGATGGAGCAGGGATGGGAACGAACCCGGGCCGCCTCCTTCGCCTACACCAGTACCGCCGGGCCGATGCTGTCGGGCACGCTGGTCACCGTCGCCGGGTTCATTCCCATCGCCCTCGCCAAGTCGTCTACAGGAGAATACGCCTTCGCCTTTTTCCAGATCAATGCCGTAGCACTGCTGATTTCCTGGCTGGCGGCCGTCATCGCCATTCCCTGGCTTGGCTACAAGCTGTTGCCCAACCCGCATGCAGTACGCGCACCCGGCAGCATTGATCGACGCTTCCCGCGACTGGCCGGATTGCTGGACAAACTCGGCATGAACGGCCCCGGTCACGCCGAAGATCATGACGTTTATGGCACATCGTTCTACAACCGCTTTCGCCGCCTGGTCGCCTGGTGCGTCAGCCGTCGCTGGCTGGTGATCGGCATGACGGTCGTTCTGTTCGCGCTCTCGATAGTCGGGATGATCAAGGTGCAAAAGCAGTTTTTCCCGAACTCGACGCGCCTCGAGCTGAATGTCGAGCTTCGCCTGCCCGAAGGCGCTTCGATCAGCGCCATCGATTCCGAAGTGAAGCGACTGGAGGATTGGCTCGCCAAGGACAAGGCCGAACATGACCAGTTCTCGCATTTCATCGCCTATATCGGCTCCGGCTCTCCGCGCTACTACCTTGGCCTCGATCAGCAGTTGCCGGCGACCAATGTCGGACAGTTCGTCATTGTGACGCACGACGACAAGGCCCGTGAAGCCTTGCGCGCCCGACTGATCCACCTGTTCGAGACGGGCGCCTTCGCCGCCCGGGGCAACATTGCCCGTATCGAGAACGGACCGCCGGTCGGCTACCCGATTCAATACCGCATTTCGGGCGAAGACGTTCCAACACTGCGCAAAATTGCCGCACAAATCACTTCGGTCATGCGGCAGAACGCCGAAATCTCCAACGTCAATGTCGACTGGAGCGAATTGTCGAAGTCCGTCGAAATCGAAATCGATCAGGACAAGGCACGCCTGCTCGGGGTATCAAGCCAGGACATTGCCAATCTGCTCAACATGTCGCTGACGGGCTACACCGTCAGCACGTATCGTGAAGGCGAAAAGAGCATCGACGTGATTCTGCGGGGCGACCGCGAGGAACGCAGCCACCTATCGTCGCTCGATGATCTTGCGGTGCCGACACGCACCGGCAAAAGCGTCCCGCTGAGCCAGATTGCCCGCCTGAAACACGGTTTCGAGCCTGGCCTGATCTGGCGCCGGGATCGCCAGCCGACCATCACGGTTCGCGGCAACCTTTACGGAAAGATACAGCCCGCTACCGTCGTGGACCGCATCAAGCCCGAAATCGAGGCGATTCAGGCGGCGCTTCCCGAGGGCTATCGCATTGCGACCGGCGGCTCGGTCGAGGAATCCTCCAAAGGCTCCGGCTCCGTCATGGCGGGGATTCCGCTCTTCGTACTGGCGGTCATCACCATCCTGATGATCCAGTTGCAGAGCGTTTCCCGCGTCGTCATGGTTCTCCTGACGGCGCCACTCGGCATTATTGGCATTGCCCTGTTCCTGCTGGTCTTCAACAAGCCATTCGGGTTCATGGCGCTGCTTGGCACCATCGCGCTGTTTGGCATGATCATGCGCAATTCCGTGATCCTCGTCGACCAGATAGAACAGGACATGGCCGCAGGAAAACCGCGCCGCAAGGCGATTGTCGAATCAACCGTCCGTCGCTTCCGGCCGATTGTGCTGACCGCTGCGGCAGCCGTCCTGGCCATGATTCCCTTGTCGAGAAATGACTTCTTCGGGCCGATGGCCGTAGCCATCATGGGCGGACTGATCGTCGCAACGGCACTGACGCTGCTCTTCCTGCCCGCGCTCTATGCGGCCTGGTACAAGGTCAGGATCGAGGATCGAGGATCGAGCAATTAGCTGATAGCAAAAGCAAAGGGCGCCTTGGCGCCCTCAAACTTGACCTAGCAGCTCGATCCTAACAACCAACAACTATTTCAAATTCCCCAGTTCCTTCTGAATCGCCTGAATATTGCGTTCGTGCTGTCCGACACGATCTCGGTAGGGCGCGACACGATCCGCGGATGCCCCGGCGGCTTGCTGCTCGGACAAATCCTTGCGCGCCTGTTCAAGGCTGCGCTGCTCGCCCGCCAGTTCCTGCTCAAGGATGTGGCGACGGTCACCATCACGCGCCTTCTGGGCATCTTCCTGCACCCGCGGGAATCCTGCAGGCGATGGATTGGCTGCCGCCCCGGCCGGCTTTGCCTTGGGTGCCGGCATGGCGTTTTCCGCACCGCTGGAGATGACCTTGCAGTTCTTGTCGAGCTTCGAACTCGAATAGGTCGTACTGCCTCCGGCATCCACACATTTGTAGATCGTCTGGGCCGAAGCCAAGATTGGCAACAAGGCAATCAGCAGAGCGGGCAAACTGCGTGTCATCGTCATCATTCCTGTCAATTTTCTGAGTGTACCGGACTTAACGGCCGAGACTGGAAAAAGTAAACAAAAAAAGGGCGGGAAACCCCGCCCTTTTTGCTTACCTGGCTGATTAGCAGGAGTAGTACAGATCGAACTCGACCGGGTGGGTCGTCATGCGAACCTTGTTCACTTCGTCCATCTTCAGGGTGATGTAGGCATCGATCCAGTCGTTGGAGAACACACCGCCACGGGTCAGGAAGTCACGATCCTTGTCGAGGGAGGCCAGGGCTTCTTCGAGAGAGGCACAGACGGTCGGGATTTTTGCATCCTCTTCCGGCGGCAGGTCGTACAGGTTCTTGTCAGCCGGATCGCCCGGGTGAATCTTGTTCTGGATACCATCCAGGCCGGCCATCAGCAGCGCGGCGAAGCACAGGTACGGATTGGCGATCGGATCCGGGAAGCGGGTCTCGATACGACGGGCCTTGGTGGAGGCGACGTACGGAATGCGGATGGAAGCAGAACGGTTCTTGGCGGAGTAGGCCAGCTTGACCGGAGCTTCGTAGTGCGGGACCAGACGCTTGTAGGAGTTGGTACCCGGGTTGGTGATGGCGTTCAGGGCCTTGGCATGCTTGATGATGCCGCCGATGTAGAACAGGGCGGTTTCAGACAGGCCGGCGTAGCCGTCACCGGCGAACAGGTTCTTGCCGTCCTTCCAGATGGACTGGTGAACGTGCATGCCGGAACCGTTGTCGCCAACGATGGGCTTCGGCATGAAGGTGGCGGTCTTGCCATACTGGTGCGAAACGTTGTGCACCACGTACTTCAGGATCTGGGTCCAGTCAGCGCGCTTGACCAGGGTGCTGAAAACGGTACCGATTTCGCACTGGCCGGCGTTGGCCACTTCGTGGTGATGAACTTCGACCGGCACGCCCAGGGATTCCAGGGTCAGGACCATGGCCGAACGGATGTCGTGCAGGCTGTCGACCGGGGGAACCGGGAAGTAGCCGCCCTTGACGGTCGGACGGTGGCCGGTGGAACCGGAACCTTCGTTGCTTTCGCCCGAGCCCCAGGCCGCTTCAGCGGAGTGGATCTTCAGGGAGCAGCCGGACATGTCGACAGACCATTCGACGCCGTCGAAAATGAAGAATTCGGGTTCCGGACCGAAGTAGGCGGTGTCACCGATGCCAGAGGACTTGAGGTAGGCTTCAGCGCGCTTGGCGATGGAGCGCGGGTCGCGGTCGTAACCACGGCCGTCGGCCGGATCGACGACGTCGCAGGTCAGGACAACGGTGGTTTCGTCGAAGAACGGGTCGATGTAGGCGGTGTCCGGATCCGGGTTCAGTTGCATGTCGGAAGCCTGAATACCCTTCCAGCCAGCGATGGAGGAGCCGTCGAAGGCGTGACCGTTTTCAAACTTGTCTTCGTCGAAGGCGGAGATGGGCACGGTGACGTGCTGTTCCTTGCCACGGGTGTCGGTGAAGCGGAAATCGACGAATTTTGCGTCGTTTTCCTTGATCATCTTGATGACGTCTTGCGGGGTTGCCATATGCCTTAATCTCCTAAGAAAACAAGTTGCCGGGCGATCCGGCGACAATCAAAAATTTGTAACCCGGAGCAATTAGCAGAAAACATGCCAAACGTCCGTGAGCCAATATTGCATTTTGCCACAATGAGATGCGGCGTTTAAGCAAGAATTTCACGCACCATGATCGTGCAAGACAAGCAATAACCGCACTATTTTGGTGCAACCAGACAATTCAGTGATATTCGGCAAATGCCGGGGTGCGATTTCAGGCGATCGGCCACTTGCTTTTCGGCCTGCAGGAGCGCCTCCCCGTTTTCGAACAAGAGGTGGCTGAAATAGAGCTCGGCTTCAATTTTGCCCTTCAGGTAATGCAGCACGATTTTTTCCGGTTCGGGCAGACCGGCCAGCAAGGGTTTCAGCTCACTGAGGAAGGCATCTCTGGCCGGCAGCCTCGTGGCATAGCTATCCGGATCCATGTCGTCTTCCGGATCGATGTGAACCAGAACATCGAGCACCTCGGGATGTTCGCGCAGAACCCGGGCCCGCGCCGACTCGGCAATGCGATGGCCTTCCGAAACGCTGATGCGCGAATCGACCTGAACATGGGTATCGACCAGCGCCTGATGCGCCATGCGTCGCGTGCGCAGGCCGTGGAGGTCGCGCACACCGGGCGTCGCCAGCAGGGTTTTCCGGATAGCCTCGACCTGCACGTCGTCGAGCCCCGTATCGATCAACTCCTTGATCGCACCCCAGGCCAGTCCGGCGCCCATGTGCAGGATCATGAAGCCCATCAGGGCGGCTGCCAGCAAGTCGAGGAACGACCAGCCCATCAACGCGCCGCCGATGCCGACGACGACGACCAGCGCCGAGGCGGCATCGGCCCGGGTGTGCAGGGCGTTGCCGATGAGCAGCTGCGAACGGAGTTTCTCGGCTACCCGGATCAGGTAGCGATACAGGCCTTCCTTGGCGACCACCGTGGCGACAGCGATCCACAGCGCCGAGTATTCGACGGTCGGCAGGTTTTCGATATGCTGCAGGCGCATACCGGATTCCCACAGAATGCCGCCCCCGATCAGGGTCAGCGAGGCACCGAGCACCAGCGTTGCAGCGGTTTCCACTCGGGCGTGACCGTAGGGGTGGGCCTGGTCGGCCGGATGGGCGCTTTGCCGACTGGCGTAGATCACGAGGAAATCTGAGAGCAGATCGGAAAACGAGTGCAGGCCATGCGCAACCAGCGATTGCGAGTGTGCCAGCCAGCCGACGATCAACTGGGCTACGGTCATGACCAGATTGACGGCAACGCTGACCCAGGTCGCCTTTTGCGCCTCGGCGGACCGCTCGGCCGGCGTGGCCGAGGCCGGAGGGGAATGCTCAAGTCCCATGATGTCTACCCTATACTGTTAACCTGCCATTTTAGCAGTTGGAGATTATGGGAAAGTTAACCGAGATACTCAGCCTGGCCCAGGGCCGCGGCCAGGCGCTGGAACGCGCCTACCAGGGCGAACTGACGCCACTGGAAGCCAGCGAACTCTTGCGCCTGGCGCCGGGCGCCAGGATCGTCGATGTCCGGACCCGCGCCGAATGGGACTGGGTGGGCAGGGTTCCCGGTGCGGTGGAAATCGAGTGGAATCAGTATCCGGGCGGTGTTCGCAACCCGAATTTCGTGGCCGAGCTCAAACGCCAGGTCGACCCCGAAGCCCTGGTCATGTTCCTTTGCCGCAGCGGCGTCCGCTCGATCGCAGCGGCCACCGCGGCCACCGAAGCCGGCTACAACAACTGCTACAACGTCCTGGAAGGCTTCGAGGGCGACAAGGACGCCAACGGACATCGCAATACCATCGGCGGCTGGCGCAAGGCCGGTTTGCCCTGGATTCAGGGATAATCCCACGGTCAACCGGAAAAAACGGCCAAAATCAAAATAGCCCCGATCAGAGTTCAGCATGCAAACAGCCACCATCGCCTTCGACCCCTTCAATCGCCTCTCCGACGAGGCGTGCCATGAACGCATCCGCATCGCCCGCGCCAAGCTCGGCAAGCGCGCCGTCATCCTCTGCCATCACTACCAGCGTGCCGACGTCTATCAATACGCCGACCTGACCGGCGACTCGCTGAAGCTGTCGCGACTGGCATCGCAGACCGATTCCGAATACGTCATCTTCTGCGGCGTGCACTTCATGGCCGAAGTCGCCGACATCATGACGGCGCCGAACCAGAAAGCCATCCTGCCCGACCTCGCCGCCGGCTGTTCGATGGCCGACATGGCCAACCTGGCCAAGGTCACGCGCTGCTGGCGCGAACTGAACAGCGTTATCAACGCCGAAGAACTCGTCACGCCGGTCACCTACATCAACTCGGCCGCCGACCTCAAAGCCTTCTGCGGCGAACATGGCGGCATTGTCTGCACCTCGTCGAACGCCGGCACCATCGCCCAATGGGCTTTCGAGCGCCGCCCGAAAATCCTGTTCTTCCCCGACCAGCATCTCGGCCGGTGGACCGGCCACAACATGGGCATCCCGATGGACGAAATGGTCGTCTGGGACCCCGATCTCGAACTGGGCGGCTTGACCCCGGAGCAGATCAAGAAGGCCAGAATCCTGCTCTGGAAGGGCCACTGCTCGGTACACCAGATGTTCCAGAAGTCGCACATCGACGCCTTCCGCGCCAAATACCCCGAAGGCAAGGTCATCGCCCACCCGGAATGCAACTTCGAAGTGTGCGCCGCCTCGGATTACGTCGGCTCGACCGAACACATCGTCAAGACCATCAAGGAAGCACCGGAAGGCACGCGCTGGCTGGTCGGCACCGAACTGAATCTGGTCGACCGCCTGGCCAAGGAAGTCTTGCCGCAGAACAAGATCGTCCAGTTCATGGCGACCACGATCTGCATGTGCTCGACCATGCAACGCATCGACCCGCAGCACCTGGCCTGGACGCTGGAAAATCTCGTCGACGGAAAAGTTGTCAATCAGATAAAAGTACCTGAAAACGAGACCAAAATGGCAAAACTCGCACTAGAGCGAATGCTGGCAATTTCTTGATGCTGATTTTGTGACAAGCCCTTGTATAGATGGGCTTAGCACAGAATTCAGGCCATTGTGATTAATCTCACAAAACTTCACCATGTCGCTTTGACCCGACAACTTTGGCGGTGTCTAATCGCTTTTTTTGAAGCGATTTTTCCAAAGTGGCCTGGTTTCGCCTGCTTTTCGTATTTTTCGGCATCATCCTGTCGCCGCCGGGAAACTGCGAAGTTGCCATTGCGCTTTACTACGGAAAGTCGCTTCCGCTAACCGAGTTCAGGGCATTCGATATCGTCGTGGTCGATCCTGACCATGGCCACGATCCGCAACGCTACCAACGCCCCCATAGCCAGCTGTACGCCTACGCGGCCGTCGCCGAGGCCCATCCGGGACGCGCCTACTTCAAGGACATCCCCGAGGCCTGGAAAATGGCCCGCAACATGGACTGGGGTTCAGTCGTCATCGACCAGACCCCGGCCGACTGGCCCACCTTTTTTGCCGACCGGGTCATCGCACCGCTCTGGCACAAGGGCTACCGCGGCTTTTTCCTCGACACGCTGGACTCTTACCGCCTGGCCGCCGGATTCGACGAAGAAGCCCAGCAAGCCGGACTGGTCAAGGTCATCGCGACGCTGCACGAGCGTTTTCCCGGCATCAAGCTCATCCTCAACCGTGGTTTTGAAATCGTACCCCGCGTTCGCGACAAGATTCAGATGGTGGCCGCCGAATCCCTTTTCCAGGGATGGAATGCCGGCACCAGGCATTACGTCGACGTCCCCGCCGCCGACCGCGAATGGCTGATTGGCCAGCTCAGGACCATACGCGAACGCGACTGCCTGCCGATTCTGGCCATCGACTACCTGCCACCCGATGATCGGGTCGCGATGCGGGCCACGGCCGAAAAGATCCGCCAACTCGGCTTCACGCCCTGGATCAGCGACCAGGCCCTGGCCACGGTCGGCATCGGCGCCGTCGAGCCCGTACGCCGACGCATCCTGATCATCCACGACAGCCGCGAAGCGCCCTCGGTCAAGTTCAGCAACGCCCATCGCTACCTGGAAATGCCCATCAACCACATGGGCTACATCGCCGACTACGCCAGCGTCCTGAACGAGATTCCCGCCGACGTCCATGCCGACCGCTATGCCGGCATCGTGACCTGGTTCTCCGGTGCGCTCGAAGAAGTGCAGGGCAAAAAGCTCGGCCGCTGGCTGCAGGACAAGCGGGAACACGGAATCCCGATCGCCGTGCTCGGCGAATTCGGCTACCCGATCGAGCGCAGCATGGCGCAGAGTTTCAATCTTGCCGCAGGCGCTCCGCCTGCCGGGACGGTCAAGGTAGAGCTGGCAGACGCCATGGTCGGCTTCGAGACGCCGCCCAAGCCGGACCGCAGTCGCGTCACACCGATCCGCACGACGAATCCGTCCGACCGGATTCTGCTCGCCCTGCGCGACGGAAAGAACGAAACGTTCACCGGTGCCGCCATCACGCCCTGGGGGGGCTTCGTCCTCGATCCATTTGTGGTGGACGGCATCCCCGGCGCCGACCGGGTGCGCTGGGTCATCAATCCGTTCGCCTTCCTGAGCACCGCGCTGCGCCTGCCACCCATGCCGGTCCCCGACGTGACGACCGAGAACGGGCGGCGCCTGCTCTTCTCGCACATCGACGGCGACGGCTTTCCGTCGGTGGCCGAGATGCCCGGCCAGCCGCTGGCCGCCGAGGTCCTGTACCGCGAGATCCTGCAGAAATACCCGGTCCCCACGGCGGCGTCGGTCATCGAGTCGGAAGTCGCCCCGGACGGCCTCTACCCGAAATTGAGCCCGCGCATGGAGGCGGTCGCCCGCCAGATCTTTGCCCTGCCCCACGTCGAGATCGCCAGCCACTCGTACTCCCACCCCTTCCGCTGGGACAACGTCCGGCACGGCATTTTCAAGGAATCGGGCGAAGCGTATTACCACCTCGACATCCCCGGCTACGCCCTCGACCTCAGGCGCGAAATCACCGGCTCCGTCGACTACATTCGCCGGCGACTGGCACCGCCCGGCAAGCCCGTCGACATCATGCTGTGGTCCGGCGACACCAATCCCGGCCCCGACGCACTCGGCATCGCCCAGGCCGCCGGCCTGCTCAACATGAATGGCGGCGACACCTACATCTCCCGCAGCCACCCCTCGCTCACCGCCGTCGGCCCGATCGGCATCCGCACCCGGGGTTTCCTGCAAATCTACGCACCGATCACCAACGAGAACCTGTACACCAATCTCTGGCGCGGCCCGTTCTATGGCTACGCACAGGTCATCGACACCTTTGCGATGACCGAGAGCCCACGCCGTCTCAAGCCGGTCGGCATTTATTACCACACCTATTCCGCCAGCAAGCCGGCTGGTCTCAAGGCGCTGCACACGGCCTTCGCCTGGGCGGCCAGCCAGGCCTTGCACCCGGTCTTTGCCTCGGAATACATCCGCAAGGCGCTCGATTTCGACAGCATGGCCATCGCCCGCGAAGGCGACGGCTGGCGCATTCGCGGCGATGGCCACCTGCGGACCCTGCGCCTGCCGGCCGACATGCGCCCCGCCATCGACACGGCCGCCGGCGTTGCCGGCTTCAGCCCCGGACGCGAAGGCCGCTACCTGCACCTCGCCGACGATGCCGCCTGGTTTGCCGCAGCGACGGCGCCCGCCCGCCAGCCCTATCTCGTCGACGCCAATGGCCGGCTGCACGACTGGTCGCGCCGCCAGGACAATGCCGGCACGACCCTGCATTTCCGGCTGAGCGCCCACGCCCCCCTCGATTTCCGTCTCGCCAACCTGGACGGCTGTTCGACCCGGATCAACGACAAGCCGGCCGCCGCCGGCCGGACCGCGATCTTCGACGGCCAACCCGCCACCCGCTTCAAGCGCCCAGATGCTGCTGCAACGATCGACATCCGCTGCCCGGGACGCTGAGCGCCCGCATCTGGCGCCGGCCTGGCTGCTGCTCCTGCTGGGCGGCCTGGTCGTCATCGCCCTGGTTTTGATCTATCCGCAGCAGAACCTCATTCAACGCGTCGTCAAGGCGCCGGAAAGCGAATTGAGCAGCGCCTACGTGACCAACCTGCTGCGCACCGACCCGGACAATCCACGCCTGCGCCTGCTGCTCGCGACCCAGGCCCTCGAACACGGCAACTTCGGCGCGCTGCGCGACACCCTGCAGCCCGCGCTCGATGCCGCCGACCCCGCCATCCGGCGCGAAGCCCTCTGGCTGCTCTGGCAGGCCGGCGTGCATGACTTCCGGAACCTGCCCATCCGGAACACGGCGCAGCCGCTGGCCGTCCGCGCCCAACTGGGGCGGCAACTGGCCGAACTGGCCGCCGAGGACTGGTCGACCGAGAAAAGGATCGAGATCGCCGGCAAGGCCTTCGCCTTCGGCGAAGCGGCCATCGGCGCTGCGCTTTACCGTCAGGTCGCCGAAAGCGCCGGATCGCCGGAGCAGGCGGCCGAGTGGTATGCCCAGGGCGGCAAGGCGGCGCTTGCCCACGCCCATTACCGGCAGAGCGCCGAGCTGTACCTGCAGGCCCGGCGCAGCACCCGCCAGCCCGACCAGGCCCGCGCCTACTACCTGACCGCCCTGCGCACGCTGCAGTCGGGCAACCTCATGAACGAGGCGCTGAACACCGCCGAACGCGAGATCGGCCCGCTGGCCGACGATCACGACACCCTCTTCTTCGTCACCCAGCTCGCCCGCGCCGCCGGCAAGCCCGAGGTGGCCGACCGTTACGTGCGCAAATTGCTGCGCCTCAGCCTCCTGCGCCAGCTCGAACAGGTCCGGCTGGCCGACGCACACGGTGGCGCCTGGGCGCAAAAGGTGTCGCTGCGCGCCTCGGCACCGCCCGGCGGGCCGCAACTGGCTTTCGATGACAAAACCTACACGCTTGGCTACGAGGTCTTCCTCGAAAACCGCAAGCTCGAAGACGCCTGGAAAGTAGCCGCCTCGGCCGTCCGCCAGTCGCCGGAAGACCCGCAGTGGCGGGAACGCCTGGCCAAGGTGGCCGAATGGACCAACCGCCCGGAAATGGCGCTGGAGCACTGGTGGCACCTCGCCCGCCAGACGCAACGCGACGATGCCTGGCAAGCGGTGCTCCGCCTCGCCCCCGGCCTGCTCAACGACCACGCCCTGATCGACGCCCTCCAGTACCAGCTGGCCAGACAACCCGACGCACCGCGCCACCTCGGCGAACTCGTCGCCGCCTGGGAACGCCAGGGCGAGCCGCGCGTCGCGCTCGATTTCCTGGCCCGCCACCATCGCCGCACCAACCGTCCGTACACCCTGGAAATGATGGCCGATCTCGCCGACCGGGCGGCCGACCCGACACTGGCGCTGGACACCTGGCAACGCCTCTTCGCGACCCCGGCCGAAGCGACGCCCCCGCGCGCCATCCGGGCGGCGACCCTGGCCCTGCTCCACGACCACAACAGCGATGCGCTGCACTGGCTGGAACTGGCCCGGCAAAAGGTTGGCGCGGACAACGAGGAGAGCCGGGAACTGCTGCGCCTGACGGGGCAACTGGCGCAGACCGAACAGCGCGAGGACCTAGCGATCGGCGCCTTCACCACGCTCAGCCGGAGCACGCTGGCCGAAGCCGCAGATTTCGACGCGCTGATCCGCCTGCTCGAAGACGCCTACCCGCAGGAAGCAGCCAGCGCGGCCGTGCGCGCCTGGGAGCGCTTCGCCCAGCCCCGCCACCTGACCAAGGCGCTCAGCCTGTACGCCGCCGACAACCAATGGACGACCATCGTCGCCCTGCTCGGCCGCATGTCGCCGAACGCCAGCCCACCCTACGACACGCTGGCCACCCTGCGCCGCCAGCCCGACTTCCTGCGCCTGAGCGCCGCGGCCTACCGCCAGACCGGCCGCTTCGCCGACGCCCGCCGCGAGCTCACGGCCGCCCTCAGCCTGGCGCCGGCATCGACGCTCCTCCAGAACGCCATGCTCTGGCTGCTCATCGACAGCAACGACGCGGCCGGCCTGCGTCGTTTCCTGGCCAGCCACGAACCGGCCTGGCGCCTCAACGCCGACCTGCACGACAGCCTGGCCGCAGCCTACCTCGCCCTGTCGCGCCCGAAGGTGGCCCTCGACCGCTACCTGACGCCGCACCTGGCCGAACACCGGGACGACTTCCTCTGGCTCATGGGCTACGCCGACGCCCTCGACCAGAACCAGCAAACCGACCGCGCCTGGCGCCTTCGCCGCCACCTGCTCGGCACAGAATGGCGCGCCCGGGAGGCTTTGACGGTCAACCGGAAAAAAAGCCCAAATTTGAAATCCTGGCTGGACGCCGATCAGCTCGATCCGGCCCGGCGCCTGGCCCGCACCCGCCTGCTCATGACCCAGGGCCGCGGCGACACCAGCCTCGCCGCGCTGCGCGAGCTGCTCCGCCTCGACCGCGACGCCGACCAGAAAATCTCCAGCGCCGCCATGGAAACCGCCATCGGCTGGCTGCAGGAGGCCGGGGAATACAGCGCCGAGCGCGCCTACCTCTGGCAACAATACGCCCGCAGCCAGGGCAAGGCGGCCAACCGGCCGTTGTGGGCCGAGCTTTCGGTCGCCCTGGCCAGCGACGACCGGGACGCGCTGCGGCCGCTGCTCGACCAGTTCGGCGAACGCCTGCCGCGCTACGACCGCATCAACGCCGCCCAGCGCGTCGGCGACCTGCGCCTGGCCCAGAGCGATGCCTTCGACGCGCAGGACGAGCAGAGCGACGACGACCCGCTGCACATGCAACTGGCCGAATCGCTGCTCGCCTTCAGCGACCACGCCGGCTTCGCGCTGGCCCAGCGCCAGCTCGGTGCCATCGACGAGCAACTGGGCGCCGTGGACGGCCACATCGCGCTGACCCCGAGGCTGGCCCTCGACCTCCAGCTCGGCAGCCTGCAACGCCGCGAGCGCAACGACGCCGTGATCCGCAACGTCCCGGATGAAAGATTCGTCAGCCTGCGCATCCACTGGCGCCACGACGACGGCCAGACCACACTCCTCGCCGAGCAACGCCACGCGCTGGCCAGCTACACACCGCTCCAGCTCGAGCACGAGCACCGCATCGACAACCGCCTGTCGCTGCGCATCGGCCTCGGCCAGCACCTGGCCAGCCCGGAAAGCGTCGCGCTGCGTGTCGCCGGCATGAAAGACCGCGCCGCCTTCAGCCTGAGCTACCAGCCGACCCGCCTCGACCGCATCAGCTTCGAACAACTGTTCGAACGCTACGCCCTGCAGACCGGTGCCGCCATCGGCAGCGGCACCCACAGCACCCTGACCGTCGCCCATGCCCTGCGCCAGGACAGTCGCGACCTGGAAATCAGCGCCTTCTGGTCCACCCACCGTTTCCAGCGCGAAGCCAGCTACAGCGATGCCGCCCTCGCCCCCCTGCTCCCGGCCGGCACCAGCCTCGGCACGCTCCAGCCCGCCTTCTTCCTGCCCGAACACTTCGACTTCTACGGCGTCCGCCTGAGCACCGACCTGCGCTACGAGCGCCAATACACCCGCGCCCTGCGCCCCTTCGGCAGCATCGCCGGCACCTGGCACAGCGAGCTTGGCGGCGGCTACGACCTGCGCCTCGGCCTCGTCGGCAGCCTGCTCGGCGCCGACCATTTCAGCCTGAGCTGGGGCCAGAGCAAATCCGGCATCCAACAGAACGCCGGCCGTGTCCGCGACCTCAATCTCAACTATCGACTGCATTACTGACCTTAGCCCGAAAGCCCATCATGACTTCCACCCTACGCGCACTCCTGCTCGCCGCTGCGGCCCTGCTGCTCGGCGCCTGCTCCACCCTCGACCGCAGCGCCGCACCGACCGTCGACCGCCAGGCACAATGGGTCGTTCTGCCCTTCGCCAACCACACCGAGACGCCGCTCGCCGGCCAGCGCGCCGAAGCCATCGCTGAAACCATCCTGCACAGCCACGGCATCGCCCGCATCAAGCGCTACCCGAGCAGCCTGCAGCAGGAAGCCCTGTTCGATGCCGGCGAACGCAAGCAACGCGAAGAAGCCCTCGTCTGGGCCCGCCAGCAGGGCGCCCGCTACGCCCTGACCGGCGCCGTCGACGAATGGCGTTACAAGGTCGGCGTCGATGGCGAGCCGGCCGCCGGCGTGGCCCTGCAGATCATCGACGTCGCCAGCGGCGACACGTTGTGGAGCGGCGCTGGCGGCAAGAGCGGCTGGAGCCGTGAAGCCCTCTCCGCCGTCGCCCAGCAACTCATCCGCAGCCTGCTCGGCGCCGGCCTCGCCGCCGCCCGCTAAGCCACCGCGCCATGTCTCCGCTCGACCTCGCGGCAAGCCGTCCCCCCGGCGCCCTGCAAACCCCGCGCGACGCCCGGACCGAAGCGCCGGCGCCGAGCTGGCGCGTTCTCGGCCGGCTCACCTCGCCCACCACCAAGCCCTGGGCAATCATCGGCGAAACCGTCGTTTTGCCCCTGATCGCGGTCAGCCTCGGCATCCTGTTGCACCCCCAGGACCCGCTGTGGAGTCATTCGAGTTTCCCGTGGGCATGGTTCGCCCCGGTCGTGCTGGCCCTGCGCTATGGCCCGCTCGCCGGCATTGGCGGCGCCGGCATGCTGCTGCTCGCCTGGCTGCTGCTCAACCCCGGCGGCCAGACGGCGTTTCCCAAGCTGTTCTTTCTCGGCGGCCTGATCCTCGTCATGGTCATCGGCGAATTCGCCAGCCTGTGGCTCGCCCGCACCCGGCGCGCCGAAGCCGTGCAGCGCTATCTCGACCAGCGCCTCGAATTCCTGACCCACCAGCACTACCTGCTGCGTCTCTCGCACGACCGCCTGGAACAGGAGCTGATCAGCCACCCGATGGCCATGCGCGACGCCCTCGGCAACATGCGCAAGCTGGTCACCGCCGACCAGCACGAATCCGACCACCTCTGCGCCAATGCCCTGCTGCGCCTGCTGGCGCAATACTGCCAGCTGGAAATCGCCACCCTGCACCGGATCGCCGACGGCAAGGTCGAAACCGCGCCGCTCGGCACCCTCGGCGAACACACGCCGCTCAGCGCTGACGACCCGCTTATCGCCCACGCACTTGAAACCGGCCAGCTCTGCCACATCAGCCAGTCGATCGCCGAACACGACAGCCACAGCCGCTACCTCATTGCCGCCCCGCTCACCAACCTGAACGGCGAGCATTTCGGCCTGCTCCTCGTCGAACGCCTGCCCTTCTTCTCGCTGCAGGACGAAACGCTGCAGACCATCAACCTGCTGCTCGGCTACTACGCCGACAGCCTGTCGGTGCAATCGCTGGCCGAACCGATCCGCAGCCGCTTTCCGGACTGCCCGCCCGAGTTCGCCTTCGAACTGCAGCGCCTCTGGCACATCCGCCAGATCAGCGAGGTGGTCAGTGCCGTCGTCGTGCTCAAGATCCGCCGGCAAGCCAGCGCACCCGACCTGGCCTGCCAGATCCAGCGCCAGAAACGCGCCCTCGACGAAAACTGGCGCATTACGCCCGATGGCGACGAGCCCCCCGAGTCCGCACCCGCCTATGATTTCCTCGCCACGCTCATGCCCATCTCGGGCGCCTCGGCGGCCGAGGGCTACCTCAACCGCCTCGAGTTCTGGATGCACCAGCGCAGCGGCAAGACGCTGGCCGAGCAAGGCATCTTCGGCCACATCCTGCTCCTCAACAAGGAACCGCCCCTGGCCATCGTGCAGAAAATCCTCGACATCGCCCATGCCTAACGCCCAGTTCGCGGTCTACGCCTTCCTGCTCGAAATCGCCGCCTGGTTCGGCGGCGACACGCTCGGCGACCACGCCGACGCCCACCTGCTCTGGTACCTCGTCCTGCACGGGGCGGCCAGCCTGCTCCTCGCCAGCTTCGCCATCCTGCTCCTGCCGCCGGCACTGACCCGGCCGCGACGCCCCGTCATGCTGCTCCTCGCCGGCTGCAGCTATGCCGTGCCGGTGCTCGGCTTTTTGGGCGTCCTCGGCGGCATCTTCATCCTGCGCGGCTATCGCGCCGGCCCGCCTTCACCCAGCTTCGAATCCGTCGAACTCCCCGACTTCGACCCACATCAGCACACCCCGGGCGGCTTCCGGCAATCCGGGCTGCGCGCCTTCCTGAGCAACGCCAGCGCGCCAACCGCGTCGCGCATGGGCGCGCTGGTCGCCCTGCAATACGTCTCCGGACGCGTGGCCACGCCCCTGCTGCGCGACGTCCTCGCCGACCCGAGCGAGGACATCCGCCTGCTCGCCTACGGCATGCTCGACAATCAGGAAAAGCGCATCAACCAGGCCATCGACGAGGAACTCGGCAAGTTCGGCACCTGCCAGGGCGAAGCGGCCACGCCCGCGCAACGCCCGACCATGCTGGCAGCCGCCCGCCGCCTCTCGGACCTTTACTGGGAGCTGATCTACCAGCATCTCGTGCAGGGCGACCTGCGCCGCCACGCCCTCGCGGAATCCCTGAAATACTGCCGGATCGTGTTGCGGCACGAGCCCTACGACGCCGCCCTGATGCTGCGCCACGGCCGTCTCCTGCACGCCAACAGCCAGCTTGAGGACGCCGCCGAGGCCTATTACAAGGCGCTCGCCCTCGGCCTGCCGGCCACCCGCGTGCTGCCCTACCTGGCCGAACTGCGCTTCGACCAGGGCGCCCACGCCGACGCCCGGCGCCTGATGAATGACCTGTCGATCTGGGCGGCGCTGCCCCGGCTACACCCCGTGATTCAATACTGGAACCCGCAATGAAACGGCCCACCGCCCGCGAAGCCGACATCGCCCTGCTCCTCGAAGGGACCTTTCCCTACGTCAGCGGCGGGGTGTCGAGCTGGGTCAACCAGATCATCCGGGCCTACCCGGAATACCGCTTCGCCCTCGTCTTCCTGGGGAGCCGACGCGAGGATTACAACGGTTTCCGCTACGAGTTACCGGCCAATGTCGTGCATTTCGAGGAACATTTCCTCTACGACGACCTGCCCGCCCGCGAAAAACCGCGCGCCCGCGCCGGCGACGAGCCGGCATTCGAGGCGGCGGCCTGCCTGCACGAAAAATTCACGTCCGGTGCGCCGCTGCCCGAGGCCATGCAGGCCTTCAAGTCCGTCGCCCATGCCATGATGCCCGGCGGCCAGCTGCCGCTCGACGACTTCCTGCACAGCAAGCGTTCCTGGGAAATCGTCTGCGACCGTTATCGCAAATACTGCACCGACCCGTCTTTCGTCGACTATTTCTGGACCGTGCGCATCATGCACGCGCCGCTCTGGAAGCTGGCCAAGGTGGCGAACGGCCTGCTCGAGGTCAAGGTGCTGCACACCATCTCGACCGGCTATGCCGGCTTTTTGGGCACCCTGCTCCACCAGCAGCGCGGCACGCCGCTGATCCTCTCCGAACATGGCATCTACACCAAGGAACGCAAGATCGACCTGTTCAAGAGCGAATGGATTCGCGACAACCGCAATGTCTTCCAGCGCGACCCGACGGAGCTCTCGTATTTCCGCCAGATGTGGATCAACTTCTTCGAGTGGATGGGCCGTTTCTGCTACGAGGCGGCCGACCCGATCATCGCCCTCTACGAGCAGAACCGACTGCGCCAGATCGCCGACGGCGCCCGCCCCGAGCGCACGACCAACATCCCCAACGGCATCAGCCTGCAGCGCTTCGCGCCGCTGCGCGCGGCCCGGCCGGAGAAGGTTCCGCCGGTGCTGTGCCTGATCGGCCGCATCGTGCCGATCAAGGACATCAAGACTTTCATCCGCGCCATGCGCAGCATCGTCAATCAGCTTCCCGAGGCAGAAGGCTGGATCGCCGGGCCGGAGGACGAAGACCCGGCCTACGCCCTGGAATGCCGGAATCTCGTGCAGAGCCTCGGCCTGCAGGACAAGGTGCGTTTCCTCGGCTTCCAGAAAGTCGACGATCTCCTGCCCAAGATCGGGCTGACCGTGCTCTCCTCGATCAGCGAGGCGCTGCCGCTGGTCATTCTCGAAGCTTGTGCGGCCGGCGTGCCGAGCATTTCGACGGATGTCGGCTCCTGCCGCCAGCTCATCGAAGGGCTCGGTGACGACGACCGGGCGCTGGGCGCCGCCGGCGCCGTCTGCAACATCGCCGATCCGCAGGGGCTGGCCGATGCCGCCGTCGCCCTGCTGCGCGACGAAACGCGCTGGCAGGCGGCGAGCCGGGCCGGCATTGCCCGTGTCGAGCGCTATTACACCGACGACCTGATGTTCGGCCGCTACCGCACGGTGTACGAACAGGCGCTGGCCCGCGCCGGGAAGGGCGACTGAGATGGCCGGCATCGGCTTCGAACTGCGCCGCCTGCTGCGCAAAAATACCCTGCTCGGCCTGGTCGAGGCCTATGCCTACGCCGGCATCATCAGCTCCGGGCCGTGGGTCTTTTCCATCCTCGGCATCCTGCTCGTCGGCCTGATCAGCGCGAGCATCGCCACGCCGTCGTTCACCATCACGCAGTTCCAGACCTCGGTGACCTACCTCGTGGCGAGCAGTCTCGTCCTCACCGGGCTGGTCCAGCTCGCCTTCACGCGCTTCGTCTCGGACCGCCTGTTCGAAAAGCAGCACGACCGGATCATGCCCAACCTGAATGGCCTGCTCCTCGTCGTCGTGCTGGCTGCGAGCCTGCTCGGCACCTGCTGCCTCTTTCTCGTCTTCCCCGGCCTGAGCCTGCTCTATCGCCTGCTCATGCTGGCCGGCTTCGTGCTGATGTGCACGGTCTGGGTGATGACCGTCTTCCTGTCCGGCATGAAGCGCTACCACGCCATCGTGACGCTGTTCGGCGTCGCCTACGGCCTGATCATCGTCCTCGCCCTGCTCCTGCGCCCCTACGGTCTCGAAGGCCTGCTCGCCGGCTTCGTCCTCGGCCACCTGGTGCTCGTCGCCGGCATGTGGGTGCTCACGGCGCGCGACTTTTCGCCGCGCGACCACCTGATCAGCTTCGATTTCGCCCGACCGGAACTGCGCTACCCGAGCCTGATGGCCATCGGCCTGCTCTACAACCTCGGCATCTGGGTCGACAAGTTCATGTTCTGGTATTTCCCGGACACCTCGGATGCCGTCATCGGCCACCTGCAGGCCTCGGTCATCTACGACCTGCCGGTCTTCCTCGCCTACCTGTCGATCATTCCCGGCATGGCGGTTTTCCTCGTCCGCATCGAGACCGATTTCGTCGAGTATTACGACAAGTTCTACAACGCCGTGCGCGGCGGCGGCTCGCTCGAATACATCGAGGACATGCGCGACGAGATGGTCTATTCGATCCAGCAGGGTCTCGGCGAGATCGGCAAGATCCAGAGCCTGGCCGTGCTCGCCACCTTCGTCGCCGGCCCGACGCTGCTCCGCGCCCTCGGCATCAGCGAGCTCTACCTGCCGCTGCTTTACGTCCAGGTCATCGGCGCCGGCCTGCAGGTTGGCCTGATGGCCGTGCTCAACGTCTTTTTCTACCTCGACCAGCGGCGCATCGTGCTCTTGCTGTGCGCCGAGTTCGTGCTGCTCAACGTCATTTTCACGGCGCTTACGCTTTACTGGGGCGCTGCGCTTTACGGCTACGGCTTCGCGCTGGCCGTGCTGGTCACGCTGATCACCGGCCTCATGCTCCTGTCGCGGCGCCTGAGCCGCCTCGAATACGAAACGTTCATGCTGCAATAAGCGCGAAGGCTTGGTACTCTTGTGCGGGTTCGTCGCCGTCCGGCGCGACCAGCGAATTATCGGAGTCCGCTTGAGCACGCCCAGCCTTCACATCACCACCTACAACATCCACAAGGGTTTTTCGCAGTTCAACCGGCGGATGATGGTGCATGAGCTGCGCGAGCGCCTGCGCCACCTGAACCCCGACATCGTCTTCCTGCAGGAAGTGCAGGGTCTGCATCTGGTGCATGCCGAAAACCACGACGACTGGCCGGATTCGCCGCAGCACGAGTTCCTGGCCGAGGATGTCTGGGCCGCCTCGGCCTACGGCCGCAACATGCTTTACGACCACGGCCACCACGGCAACGCCATCCTCTCGCGCTTCCCGATCCTGCACGCGCACAACCAGGATGTGACGCACCTGCAGTTCGAGAAACGCGGCCTGCTGCATTGCCGGATCGAGTTGCCCGACGGCCCGCTCGTGCACTGCGTGTGCGTGCATCTGTCGCTGTTCGGCTATTCGCGGCGCAAGCAGATGGCGGCGCTGGCCGATTACCTCGACCGCCTGGCCGAGCCGAACGCCCCGCTCATCGTGGCGGGCGATTTCAACGACTGGCGCAACCGGGTCGGCGACGACCTGGCCCGGCGTCTCGGCCTGCGCGAGGTATTTGGCGGGCCCGGCGGCATTCCGGTGCGCAGTTTTCCGGCCGCCATGCCGATGTTCCGTCTCGACCGCATCTACGTGCGCGGCTTCGAGGTGAAGCGTACCGAAGTCCATCATGGCCAGCCGTGGTCGGCCATTTCCGATCACGCCGCCCTGTCGGCGCACCTGAGCCGGCATGGCCGCTGAGTTTCTGCCGGGCAACCGGCTCACCCTGCTCAACTCGGGCGACGAATACTTCCCCGCCCTGCTCGCGGCCATCGATGCGGCCGAAATCGAGATCTACCTCGAAAGCTACATTTTCGCCAACGACGAAGTCGGCCAGGAAGTAGCCAGCGCGCTGTGCCGGGCGGCCGACCGGGGCGTCCAGGTCAATGTCACGGTCGACGGCTTCGGGGCGCGAAATTTCAAAATTGACTATTTTTCCCGGTTGACCGTCGCAGGCGTGCGCGCCATGTTCTACCGGCCGGAAATCGGGCGTTTTCATCTGAAGCGCCACCGCCTGCGCCGCCTGCACCGCAAGCTCGTCGTCATCGATGCGCGCATCGCCTTCGTCGGCGGCATCAACGTCATCGACGACAACAACGGTCCAGCCGAGATGTGCCCGCACTACGACTACGCCGTGCGCGTCGAAGGCCCGGTGTTGCGGGGGATTCACCATGCAGCGCGGCGCATGTGGGAAACGGTGTCGTGGGCCAACTTCAAGCGGCGCTTCCGCCTCGCCCCGGTGGCCACCCCCTGCTGCGAGGTGGCCGGCACCCAGGCGGCGGCCTTCCTGATCCGCGACAACATCCGCCACCGCAACGACATCCTGCACGCCTACCTCGACGCCATCGAGAATGCCCGGCACGACATCCTGATCGCCAACGCCTATTTCCTGCCCGGTATCCGCTTCGGTCGGGCCCTCTACGCGGCGGCCCAGCGCGGCGTGCGCATCACGGTGCTGCTCCAGGGCAAGAGCGATCACCAGTTGTTTCGCTACGCCACCCAGACCTTGTACGCCGCGACGCTGGCGGCCGGGGTCCGCATCTTCGAGTACGAAAAGAGTTTCATGCACGCCAAGGTTGCCGTCATCGATGGCGAATGGGCGACCGTCGGTTCGTCGAACATCGATCCGTTCAGCCTGCTCATGGCCAAGGAGGCCAATCTTGTCGTGCGCGACGCGGCATTTGCCGGCGAACTGGAAAACAGCCTGAAGGCGGCCATGGCCGATGGCGCCCGCGAACTGCTGGCCGAGGAACTGGCCCGCCTGCCCATGCATTCGCGCTTAATGCGCTGGCTGGCCTACGGGCTGGTGCGTCTCATGGTCGGCATCGCCGGCTACAGCCAGCGCCACTGGCAGGCCGACGAGGTCAAGCCTGAGGAACGATGATGGCCGGGCAGCGCGGGATGGCGTTGAACACCCACTGCGTCATGGCCCAGGCCCAGACCTCGGCGACCGGCGCCCAGGCCAGGTCGGCCGGCACCGGCTGACCGAGGAAGGCCAGCGCCCGGATCAACTCGGCCGCCGCGCTGTCGGTGGCCAGCGCCCGCGCCAGCGTTTGCTTCGAGAGCTTTTCGCCGGCCGCGTTGGCTGCCACCGGCAGGTGGGCGTAGCCCGGCGTGGCAAAACCGAGGCAGCGTTGCAGCCAGATCTGGCGCGGCGTCGAGGCGAGCAGGTCGGCCCCGCGCACGACCTGTGAAATCTGCTGAAAATCGTCGTCGACCGTGACCGCCAGCTGGTAGGCGAACAGGCCGTCGGCGCGACGCAGGACGAAGTCGCCGACATCGGTTTCGAGGTGTTGCCCCACCCGGCCCTGCACGCGGTCGTCGAAGGCGATTTCGTCGTCATTGACGCGCAGGCGCCAGGCCCGCGCCTCACGTCCCGCCGCCAAACCATGACGGCAGGTGCCGGGATAGGCCAGCCCGCCATCGATGGCCGGGCGCGTCGCCGAATCGGCAATTTCCTTGCGCGAGCAGGCGCAGCCGTAAACCAGCCCATCCTGGCGGAGCTTTTCCAGCGCCGCCGCGTACGCCTCGAAGCGCGTGCTCTGATAGAGCACCGGGCCATCCCAGGCAAAGCCGAAGGCGTCCAGCGTGCGCAGGATGTCATCAGCCGCCCCCGGCACGTTGCGCGGCGTATCGACGTCTTCCATGCGCACCAGCCAGCTGCCGCCCTGCGTCCGGGCGTCGAGATAGCTGCCGACAGCGGCGACGAGGGAGCCGAAATGCAGGGGGCCGGTGGGCGATGGGGCGAAGCGGCCGCGATAGGGAGGCTGGAACACGATGAGCGGAGAGATTTGGCGCGATCTGGGTGAGGACTATACCAAGGCCAATGCCCTGAACGGCGGCATTCAGATTTTCTTGATTGAATCTTCGGCACAGCCTGCTTGTCCGATGGAAAGACTGCCGGCAAAAATGCATCAATCGACCCATCAAAGCCCCCATGGACCACAACATTTCCCTGATCACCACGTTGGCCGCCGGCTTCGGGATCGCACTCATCCTCGGCTTCGTCGCCGAGCGTCTGAAGATTCCTGCATTGGTCGGTTATCTCGCCGCCGGCATCCTGATCGGCCCGTCGACGCCGGGTTTCGTCGCCGACATCGAGATTGCCTCGCAGCTTTCGGAGATTGGCGTGATGCTGCTCATGTTCGGCGTCGGCCTGCATTTTTCACTCAGCGATCTCAACGCCGTCAAGCGCATCGCCATTCCCGGCGCTGTCGTCCAGATGCTGTGCGCCACGCTGCTCGGCATGGCGGTGGCGTGGGGCTGGGGCTGGTCCTGGGGGCATGGCCTGCTCTTCGGGCTGTCGCTGTCCTGCGCCAGTACCGTGGTGCTGCTCAAGGCGCTTGAGGCGCGGGGCTTGCTCGACAGCATGAACGGGCGCATTGCGGTCGGCTGGCTGGTCGTCGAGGATCTGGCCACGGTCATGGTGCTCGTGCTGCTGCCACCGCTGGCCGGCATGCTGGGCGGCGAAGCACCGGCGGGCGCCGGCAATCAGGCGATCTGGATGGCCATCGCCAAGACCCTGCTCGAGGTCTGCGCCTTCATCGGCCTCATGATGATCGTCGGACGCAAACTCATCCCCTGGCTGCTCTGGCACATCGCAGCCACCGGCTCGCGCGAGTTGTTCACGCTATCGGTCGTCGCCGCCGCCATCGGCATCGCCTACGGCGCGGCCATGCTGTTCAGCGTCTCCTTCGCGCTCGGCGCCTTCTTCGCCGGGATGGTCATGCGGGAATCGGAATTCAGCCACCGTGCCGCCGAGGAATCCCTGCCGCTGCGCGACGCCTTTTCGGTGCTCTTCTTCGTCTCGGTCGGCATGCTTTTCCAGCCGGCCATCCTGGTCGACCAGCCGCTGCAGGTGCTCGGCGTCGTCGCCATCATCATGATAGGCAAGTCGCTGGCCGCCATGGCGCTCGTGCTGGCGCTGCGTTATCCGCTCAACACGGCGCTGACCGTCGCCGCCAGCCTCGCCCAGATCGGCGAGTTCTCGTTCATCCTCGCCGGGCTCGGCCAAGCGCTCGGCCTGATGAGCAGCGAGGGCATGAGCCTCGTGCTGGCCGGCGCGCTGGTCTCGATCGCGCTCAATCCGCTCATGTTCTCGGTCATCGAGCCACTGCGCCGCTGGGTGCTCGACAAGTCGGCCGTCGCCCGCGAGCTGGAGCAGCGCGGCGACCCCTTCGCCGAACTGCCGATGAGCACCGAGCGCAAATATCTGGAAAAGCAGGTGGTGCTGGTCGGCTATGGCCGGGTCGGCGAACGGATTGCCGCGGCGCTGACGGCACAGAACATCCCCTTCGTCATCGCCGAGCAGAACCGGGAGCTGGTCGAAGACCTGCGGGAAAAGGGGATCGCCGCGGTGTCCGGCGATGCAGCCGAGCCGTCGGTGCTGATCCAGGCGCACATCGCCGACGCCGCTATGCTCGTCATCGCCAGCCCGGATCCGATTCATGTTCGCCAGATGGTCGATACGGCCCGGACGCTCAATCCGGACATCGAAATCGTCATCCGCACGCACAGCGAGGCCGAATCCGGACTGCTGCGCAAGGACGGGCTCGGTACGGTGTTCCACGCCGAGGAAGAGCTGGCCAAAGGCATGGCCAGCCACGTCATCGCGCGTTTCGCCAACCAGACCTGAGGCCGTCCTCCCAAGCCCGGCGCCCGGTGAAAATTTCAATTTTGGGCATTTTTTCCGGTTGACCGTGAGATCCGCCTGCCGGCACCACCGGCAAGGCTTGCCGGCGTCATCCCCGGATATCGAGGATGCTGCCGAGCATCTGGTCGCCGGTCTTGATCACATCGGCCGCCGCCTTGGCCTCGATCTCGCCCTGGCGCATCGCCACCATTCGGCTGGCGAAATCGCCCGCCTCGACGTTCAAGGCGCTCCCCGCAATGCTCGTGCGATTGACGCTCGACTGCAGACTTTGCATGCCGGATAAAAGAATGGAACTGATCGCCATCATGGACCTCCGTTGATTGGATCAGCCCTACCAGCATTCAGCATGCCAGCCCGCCTCATGGCAAGACGCGCCCTTAGTCCCGCCGGCTGCCCCGATCCCGGCTCAACTCGTTCTTCGCGGCGCTGTAGCTGGCCACGCAGTACGGCACCAGGAAATTGAGCGCCACATGCCCCCACGAAATGCCCGACCAGGCCAGCAGCGCCGCGCCCTGATTGATCAGGTTGAGCACGGTGCCAACGACGAGCGCAATGCGCAGCGCATTGCTCGCGATTCTTCTGGTCAGCGCGGTACGAATGAGATCGGTCATGGGAACGGGAAACGGCAAGACATGATGGTCATGGCGCGGCAGTTTAGCGCAGCGCGATTGGGATCGCGCCAGCTTTCCTTGCGCCGGAACACCCGGCGACGCCAACTCATTCCCGGAATTTCAGGTCTTCGTGGCAATTTTTGCAGGCCTGAACCAGCCGGCCATACTGCGCCTTGATTGCCGGCACGTCGCCCGAAGCGGCCAGGTTCAACATGGCCCCTGTTTCGCGGGCCAGGGCACCAGCACGCTCTGCGACCAGTGCCTGGTTGCGAAAAAGCTCCGGACGGACCGTCGTTTCGTGCCACCCCGATCCGCTTTCCGTCCCCGTCGGGTACAGGGTGCCCATCCCCGCATTGGCCAGCGAATTGAGCAATTGCGCGGCGCGGATCACCTCGTCGCGATTGAATTGCCCTTCGACATTGGCCCGAATGCGCGACGTACTCCAGGTCATGACCTGATAGGCCGACTGCCGCCACTTGATCAGTGTATCGGCCCGAACCTGCTGCGCCTGCGAGGGTGCGGCCAGCCCCACCGACAACAGCATGCCGGCCGCCATCCGAACCCACATCGCTTGCATGCTTACCACTTGCCTTCGAGCGCCAGCATGACAGTCCGCACGCCGAGCGCCGTGTTGCCGAGCGACCAGTTGGCGCCGCCGAAATAGGCCTCCTGCTGCTGGCGGGTCTGGGTCTTGAGCAGGTTTTGCAGCGACAGGCGCAGATTGAATTTCGGGCTGAGACGCTGCAGAACATAGGCATCCAGAATCGTGCGATCGCGCGTCACCGCGCGTTGCTCGCTGGGGATTTCGGTGACCACGCGGCTGAAATACTGCACCGACGCCCCGAAACTCAGTTCGCCCATGGTCTGGTCGTAGCCGGCGCTCAACTGGTAACGCGGCGTCTCGCGGGCCTGACGACTGATCCCCAGGCGGGCGTCATCCACCCGGCTGCGCGGCACGGTCAGATGACTGCGGAAGGTGGCGCCACGCCAACCCAGGCCGTCCGCCCGGAATTTGCCGTCCAGTTCGACGCCCCAGTGTTTTGCCGTCCCTTCGTTCCATGGGCGCTCAACCCACCTGGCGCCTTCCTGCTGGGTACGCCGCTCGATGAAATTTTCGGTTTGCCGGGCATAGACATTGAGCCCGAGCACACCGGCCTCGCCGGCCAGATAGTGTTCAAGCACCGCCTCGAAATTGACGCTGCGCTCGGCCTGAAGGTTGGGATTTCCCCTGCGGTCCGGCTCCAGCGGCGTATTGCTGCTGACGCTGAAGATCGGCTGATTGAGGAGTTCCTCCAGCTTGGGCGCCTTGATGCCGGCCCCGAGCGACGAACGGAAAACCCAGCGCTGAACGGGCTCCCAGCGCAGCGCGAGGGAAGGCAGGAGTTCGTTGTATTGCCGCTCGTTGCCATCGGCCGAATAGCGGATGGATTCACCGCGCAAGCCGCCGGTGAAGGTCGTCGCCGTATTCGGGCTCCATTCGTCCTGCAGCCAGGCGCTCCATTGGCGGTCCCAGCCGCGGTGCGATTCGCTGCCCGTGCTGCCGTTCAAACTGTCGTTGCGGCGATGCTCGACGCCCTCGACCGCGACGGCCAGCAGATGCTCGCCGAATGGCCGATCAACACGCAGCGTGCCATTCACATCGGTTTCGTTACGTTTGCGTTCCTCGACGCTGCGCCGGGGCGCCGCGCCAAAACCGACAAAGTCGCGCACCATGTCGGCCTTGCGCTCGCCGTCGGAGTACGCGAGACGGGCCGAGTATTTGGTCCCGTCGCGCACCATCTCGCCATCGACGCGCAGACGATTGAAGGCGGTACTACTCTCTTCATCGTCATGCCGTGCTCCGCCGTTGCCCGGCACCGCGAGATCCTGGCGCGTCATGTCGTTCACCGTATGGCCATAGGCGCGAAACAGGCTGGGCGAAACATTCAGGCTGTCGCTCCCCGACTTCCAGGTCAGGCGCGGCGAGAAAACAAATTCGTTGATGGTCGTCCGACCGGATTCCCTGTCCTGTTGGTTCGTGCCGGTACTGTCCGCACGCTCAAGCTCTCGCCCGGACGGCATGGCGTGGTAATTCACGGTGAGCGGCACCATCCACGAAAAAGCCGTGTCACCGCCCCCCTTGGTAAAGGTGAACTGGGCATTGGGTTCGTCGTTGCGCAGCCCAAGCGCCGCCTTGAGCGCCGTCGAGTCCTTGGTTCGCGCTTTCTTGAAGACCAGATTGACGGTGACCGGCGCGCTGCCGCCGAACTCCGCCGAAGCGCCCCGGATGATTTCGACCCGATCAAGCTCGGTAGATGGCAGCCGTCCGACCATGGCCTGCGCCATGCGCGCATTGCCGGCGACACGTTCGCCGTCGATGAACATCTGCACCGAATCGCGCGTCATGCCCCGTGCGCGCATCGCCATCGAGCCATCGGCGCCCGGCGTACCGGCATCGACGCCCGGCAATTTGCTCATCACGTCGCTGACCGTCAGCGCCCCCATGTTTTCGATGTCCTTGCTGCCGATCACCACTTTCTGCGTCGCCGCCTCCCGGCGCTCGGCCACCTCGCCGCGACTGGCATTGACCCGGACTTCGCCGAGCACCTTCTCTTCGGCCTGCGCCCCAAAAACGGCACATAAGGAAAGGGCCACGGAACAATAAAGCGGATTTTTCATCTTGTTTTTCGTCAGAGAAGGAAAGTCAGTTGGCGCAAGCCAACCAGGATGAGCAGACCGGCACTCAGCCACTCGATGCGCGGCAACCACGGCCCCAACTGCTCGCGCAACCGACGGCCAAAATACGAAACGCCCAGGCCGTAAACGAGCGAGGGCACGACAATGGCGCCCAGCCCGAAGCCGCCGCCCAGCAACATGCCGCTCCCCGCTCCGCCCGAAGCGGCGGCCGAAAAGAGAACGACGCCGAGCGGCCCGCAGGGGGTCAGCGCCATGCCGACGCCCATCAGGAAAAGCCCGCCCGGCAGCAAGGGCCGCGCCTGCTGGCCGACATCGAAACGCTGCAGCGGCACCACCTCGCCCGACGCCCCGGCTGCCGCCAGGGCGCAACTCGGGCGAGTGCGGCGCAGTAGCGAAATACCCACCATCAGCGCCGCCGCACCAATCAGCAGATGCAGGGAAGGGGATACAGCCATGCCTTCCTTGGCGTAATGCCCGACCCAGCCGGCCAGCGCGCCGAAAGCGGTGTAGCCGCTCAAGCGCCCCAGCGACAGCGGCAAAACCACGCGCCAGGACCGCCGCCAGCTGAAATCGCGGACCAGGAAGACCGGCCCGAGGTAAGGCAGGCAACTGACCAGGCACGGCCCCAGTCCGTAAACCAGGCCGAGGGCGAAGGCCATCGGCAAGCCGACGATGGTTTCCGGGTCCATCATCCGGCGTTTTCTTCCTGCCAGTCGTTACGGGCCAGGATGGCAGCGCCGAAAGCCGTCGTCGTCTGCGGGTATTCCGGGACCAGCAATTCGCGCCCCAGTTCGTCCTGAATGGCCGCGACCAGCCCCTTGTTGAGCGCCGGGCCGCCGTCGAAATAGACGCGATCCTCGACCCCGACCCGCTTGGCCAGACGCACCGTCCGCGAGGCGATCGAGTAATGGATACCGGCGATGATCTCCGACTTGCCGTGGCCGTTGGCGAGCAGGCCGATGATTTCCGATTCGGCAAAAACCGTGCAGGTGCTGTTGATGTTGAGCGGCGCCTTGTCGCCCTGAAAGTGGTAGTCGCCCAGCTCTTCCAGATCGAGTTCGAGGTTGCGCGCCGCGACATCGAGGAAGCGGCCAGTGCCGGCAGCGCACTTGTCGTTCATGGCGAAGTTTTCGACATTGCCGGTCGGGTCTATACGAATCGCCTTCGAGTCCTGGCCACCAATGTTGATGATAGTGCGCACACCGCCGTAGGCCTTGCCGGTTTCGAAGGCACCGGCTGCGTTGGCGGTGATTTCGCTGATCGAGTCGTCGGCCTCCTTGAACAATTTGCGACCGTAACCGGTGGCGATCAGGTAGCGGACGTCGTCGCGCTGGAGCCCCAGCTTGTTCAGCAGCGCGTTGAGGGCTTCCGTCGAGTTCTTGTGAAAGAGGCTGCCCGATGCCGTGACATGGACCCCGGCCAATTGGCCCTGTTCATCGACCAGGGCCACCTTGATGGCGGTCGAGCCGACATCGATTCCAGCAAAATAATTCATGCGTGACGCTTCTTCCGATTTTTCAGTGACTCGAGAAAGGCTTCGATACGGGTGGAAAGCTGCCCCTGATCGTCCGGGCTGTAGTCCGTTTCGATGTAGAGCATGGGGATGCCGGCCTTGTTGAATTCCTCGGCAACGCTGCGGTATTCCATCTCGTACACCTGGCAGCCCGAAAATGCCTGATAGATCACACCGTCGGCCTTGAACTGGGCAACCAGATCAAGCAAACGGCGCTTGCGGTCATCGTTGCGCGTGAAGATCGGGCAGGTGCAGGGTTTCAGGTACTTGTCGGCGAGGCTGTCGACCATGTCGCTGAGCAGCCATTCATCGACCGCCGTCATGTCGTAGAGCATGCGGTTGGCCGAACAGGTTTCGTCGGCCACCACCACGCCGCCCGCTTCCTCAATCAACAGAGGCAACTTGAGGTTGGGGAAGATGGGTGGCGAACCGGTGAACACGACGCGCGGCGCCTTGCTCTGCACGGCCCGGAATCCCGCTGCCTGACGTTCGGCCAATTCGGCATTGAGCTTCTCGACCGCTGTCGTCCAGCGTTCGATGTCGTCGAAGAAATAGGCATTGGTAACCAGAAAGGCATCCTTGCCGAGAATCAGCGACGGTGTCTGGCGACGGAAATTGTGCAGGGTGCGGAAAGCCGCCTGGGCGCGCCCGGTCATCGCCATCGCTGCCTTCAGATTGGCGCGGGTCAGGCGCTTGCCGGTCAGCTTGCGCAACTGGTTGGCGAATTCGCGCACCGAACGCCGCCAATAGACGCGCGACGCCTCGCTTTCCTTGACGTTGGGAAACTCCAGGTCATAGACGGAATAGCCCATGCCCTCGATCATCACGCTGGATTTCTTCTTCTGGTCGCAGGTGCTTGGATTGACCACCAGATCGGGCTTGCCGATTTTCGGGATGACGTTTTCCGAACTGAGCATGCCGAGGGTTGCCTTGACCAGCGAGCAGGACTTGGCCGGCATGAAGTCGGCGCCGCGCTGATCGTAGTGGTAGGACCCGTTGCACAGGCGAACCGGCGTCGCGCCGAAGGCGTAGATCAGTTCTTCCGGCGCCTGGATGCAGGTGGTCCCGACCAGTTTGCCACTGTGCGGAATCTCGTCGCCATGGCAATAGACCTGGCGAAACAGATCATAGAAATACTGCATCGCCACCGGGTTTTCCTGGAAGTCATCGACGATGTGATCGAGTACCGTCTGCGCCTCGCCGGCCTGACGGGAGCGACTGTAGGGCACAGGGTTGATCGGAATGACCTGGTGAATTTCATTTTCCATGCTGACAACCCTTGTTCATGCGCTTGATGAAACCGGTTTCGGTAGAGACAAAAATCGGAATACCGACAAACGTCGCCTTCAGGGCGCCGGTTTCCGGGCAGCTGGCGACGCATTTGAGGCACATCGTGCAGTCGTCGGTCATGATGTTGGTCGTCTTGACGTCATCGGCGATTTCCTTGATTTCCATGTCGCAGACGGCGTAGCAGTCGCCGCAACGGGTACATTTGCTGCCGTCCTTCTTGAGCTTGAGCAGCGCCGGCTTGGAAATCAGGTAGTGCAGGGCACTCATCGGGCAGAAAAAGCAGAAAAAGCGTTTCTTGACGAAGCTGCCGACAAAAAACAGCGCCGTCACCGAGATACCCAGCGCCGTCATCACAACAGCCGTCTTGCTGGAGAAATCGATGGTGAATTGCGACAAATCACCGGTAAAGAGCGGCAATACCATGCGTGCCGGGCAAATCAGGCAGAACGGCGGACTCATGTCATGCGAAAAAAGCCCCCCGCCGATGCCCAGCGGAATGAGGATCAGCAAGGCAAGCAAGACAAACTTGATTTTGGTTAGCTGGGCGAACTGTCCCTGGGTGTAGTTCGCATAGCGGATGCCCAGACGACGACGCAAGGCGCTGATCCAGTCCTGCAAGGTGCCCAGTGGACAAACAAAGCCGCACCATCCCTTGTTGAGCACGATGAACCATGCAGCAAAGGTCAGGAAGCCCGTCAGGATGGTCAGACTCGCCATGCTGAACAGGACGGCCCAGTTCCTGCCCAACTGATGCTGCAGCGGCAGCAGGTAACAGACCCCGGCCCGGCCCTCTCGATTGTAGCCACAGGAGAAGAAAGGAAGCTTGGAGCCCAGATCGATCGCCAGATAACCACCATAGACGAAGAGGATGAAGGCCGTGATCTGGAACCAGAAGCGGAAACGGTTGAAATCAACTTCGTTGACCGCGTCACGCAACCGTTGCATCGCAGGCTTAGCGGCCGTCATCGAAACGCACCTCCTGGAAAGGCTTGACCCGACGTCGACGATAAAGATAGACGGCAGTACCGCTGAACAGCACGATCAACAAACCAATGCCCAGTCCCCAGGCGTAGGAACGGTAATCGTCGGGCGACGGATAGTAATTTCCGGCCAGCGTCGCCTGATAGCGCACATTGCTGTAGGGCTGATCCTTGAACACGCCCTTCTCGGCGGCATTGGCCTCGGCGATGATCAGGTAACTGGCCTTGAAGCGCTTCTTGAAATCGTCCCAGGCCGGGAAATAATCGCGAATCACCTGGAAGCTCACGCGCCCCTGCTCGTCGCTCACGGCTTCCTTGCTCCAGCCTTCGTGGCTCACGAAACGCACGCGCGCCCCCTGCAACGGCAAGCCTTTCTGCAGAACGACGAAAGCCTGTTCATCGCCAGACTTCAGCTGGAAGAACATCTTTTCGTCAGCCGCCTTTTCCCGCACGATTTCGATCGGCGCCGAATCCAGAACACGCGGCGCCGTCAGCGCCTGGGCGCGCTCCTCCTCATCGCCGCCGTGACTGAAATTGGCGATCTCGGCCTTGGCAACACTGATATTGAGTGTCTCTCCCTGCAATTTGCGGCTGCTCGCATAGACGCGGTAGTAGCCCTGCACCGGCATTTCAAATGCCAGATTTTTCTTGCCATCGGCCGGCGGCGCCAAGGCTTCTCCATCCAGGGGCCCCTGCGGGCGAACGATCAAAGTCTCGTTCTGCGCATCGGCATCTTCGCGGGCAAAACCCGATTTCTGAGGATCGCTCCCGGCCCGCATCCACAGCCGCTTGCTCGGCGGCCCACTGCGCTCGCCACCCATCGCCATGCCCCCCATGCCCATCATGCCGCCCATTCCGCCGCGTCCCGCGCCATCTCCCCGCGAAGGCGGTGAATCGGACAACCAGATCGCCCCGCCGCCCCCACGCATGCCCATGCCGGCCGGCCGGCCGGAAGGACGCGCCGCCTCTTCCGGCTTGACTGCGCCCTTGTCGGCAGCAGGCCGACTACCCATCGCGCCATGGTCGTGTGAGAGCTCGGGAACTGGTGCTGATTTACCCGATGTTGGGTGAATGCGCTCTTCGTTCGCCACGACAGTCGGCTTCGATTCGTCTGCTTTTGCAGAAGCTTCCCTGGCCTCACGGCGAGCACGCCATTCGGCCCGCTGCGCCTCACTTGGAGCCTCGCCCCCTGCAGCTTCACGCCGTGCACGCCACTCTGCTTTCTGGGCCTCGCTGGGCTCGGCGAAGAGCGATCCACTCAGCATCAGCAGGAACAACAGGGCAAACAGTCTGTTCAAACTCGTCATGTCCAATCCTTGAAAAATCGACCCGCTGATTGGCAGCAAGCCTTCAAATCGCTAGAAGTTGTAGGACAGGCCGAGACGCACCGACAGCGGTGTATAGGAACCAGCGTTCCCCTGCCCGGCTGAGGCCGCCAGCACATTGGACTGACCAGCAATCGTCGCCATCCCGACCCGAGTCGCATACTTCTCGTCAGTCAGATTGATGATGTGCATCCAGAACGACCAGTCTTTCGCACGATAGCTGGCTCGCAAGCTGTAGAGGTCTGGACGGCTGTAGGTGCCTTCATTGGCATCGTTGTAGAAGTAGGAAGATATATGGTCGCCCTCGAGTTCGACCTTCCAGCCAGCTGCAGGCTTAACGGCGATACGCAAATTCAGGCGATGACGGGGCATCGCCTGATATGATTTTCCGGTGTAGTCGACGGTCTTGGTCTTGTAATTGTTGAAGTAGGCCTGCGCATAGGTATATGTCGCCCCGATATCGAGCCAGGGTAAGACCGCCCATGAAGACATGGACTCAAGCCCCCTGGCCGTCAGCTCGCCAACGTTTTCATTGATGTTGCAGGCAGCCCCAAGATTGAAAGCCGTTTGCTCCGCGGCAGTACAACTGCGTGCGACAACAAATCCCTTGTTGGAACTGTGATAAAGAGCGACGTCATAGTGCAGACGCATATCAGGGAAAGTGCCACGGAAGCCGAGCTCATGCGTCACACCCTCTTCCGGATTGAGATCGGCTCCGATGGTGTTACCGGCCGTTCCTTTCGCCGACGAATCGAGCAAGGTGCTGCTAGCCGGCGCGTTGAAAGTTTCCGACCAGTTGCCCCAGATCAGGTGATTCCTGCTCAAGTCATAGGTCACGCCCGTTTTGAGGACCTGACCGTTATAGCTCTTTTCGACATCCTTGTTGGCGACTGTCCGGTCGTCAGTGGCGTAGGTAATCCTGTCAAAGCGCTGGCCAAGATGAAAACGCAAGCTATCAACCGGCGAGAATTCAAAGTGGATCAGCGGCGTCTCGTGTTTTTCGCGGACCACCGACCCCTGCCCGGTACTCGTCATTGCACCTTGTGCCCAGAAGCCGGATTGGCCTTGAAGCGCATTGAATGCATTCACGTAAGTGGCTGAGCTGCCATTGATATCAACCTTTTCCATGCCCACGTAGAGGGTGGATTTGGCGAGATCGAATTCGTGACGGAACAAAGCCCTATTTGATTCGACAACGTTGTTCGATGCCTTGAGGGTGTTGGTATAGGCTGGACTATTGTTATTGACTGCCCGACATTTCACCGTCGTACCTACTGCGAGAGGTGCCGCCAAGGCGGTGGTATCGTCGCAGATCACGTTATTCGCGCCGCCTGAACCGCCGCCTCCATAACCTACGCCATCATTGGTGCGTCGTGCATATCCGAAGGTAAGTTCGCTGCGTTCACCAAGCATCTGCTGCAGACGAAACGTTTGGGTTTTGTAGTCATCGATCGACTGACCATAGGTTCCTGCTTCGACCTGGCGCCAATCCTGTGCCCATTTGGTCATTGCCAAAGTACCCGCCCAGCGGTAGTCATAATGCACCTGGTCGTATCCCAGCGTGATTTTGGTCGACTCGGTCGGGCGGAACATCGTTTTCAATGCCAGCCCGTTTTTACGCTCAGCAGCAGCATTCTGATTGGCTGCAGCGGTATTCCGCCGCCACCCATCATTTTCCATCGTGCTGCCGGTGAGGATAAATCCAAGTCGCCCATCCAGAGCGGAAAACCCCACATTGCCCTGGGTCCGCATAAACCCCCAGCTGCCCGCCTCCTGCGAGATTCGTGCCTGGAAGTCGGGGGGCGGTTGGCGAGTGAATACACTGATCGTTCCACCCAGCGCGCCGCTGCCATAAAGCGCAGAACCCGGCCCCGTAATCATCTCGATTCGTTCAATGTTTGCAACGTCCAATTCGTCGAGAACGGAAGTATTAACCTGAACAGCTGCACGCATGCCGTCCACCCGGTTTTCCGTATATTGCTTGCCACCCGCTGGAATGCGCATGTTCCGCACCATGCTGATACCGGGCACGCGTTTGCCCAATTCGAGCAGGTTATTTACCAACTGGAGATGTTCAAGCTCCTCCTTGGCTACGACAGAACCTGAAATCGGCGTGGCTTCCGTCAACGTACCAAGCTCAGTTCTGGCCTGGATATCAACCTCCTTGTCTGGCGTGGTCTTTACGGGTGTCAAAACCCGCTCTGCCTCTTCCGCCAGAATGGGCGAATGGGCGAAGCAACTGGCGACGGCGAACGCCATCAAGCGGCGCGTGATATTCATGACTTACTCCCTGAATGTTTTTTGTGGTGCCCTGGCTTCTACTGGCCATCCTGCGGCTGGGTGACAAAGGCGATCTTCGTCAGTCCATTGCGCTGAGCGGCGGCCATCACGTCGGCGACGCTTTCGTAGCGCACGTCGCGGTCGGCGCGCAGGTGAAGCTCCGGCTGGCGGGGGCTCGCATCGGCGAAGCGGGCTCCCAGTGTTTCCCGATGTATGGCCTCGCCATTCCAGAAGATCAGACCCTTGGCGTCGATGGCCAGCTGGATCACCTCCGGCTTGTCGTCGAGTTTGGTCGAACTGACCTTCGGCAGATCGATCGGGATCGCCTGGTGGAAAAGCGGGGCGGTGATGATGAAGATGACCAGGAGGACGAGCATCACGTCGACCAGCGGGGTCGTGTTGATGTCGGCCATCGGGGCGTTGTGGCCTTCGTTGAAGGAACCGAATGACATGGCTTTGCCTCAGGCCGCTTTGGCTAGCGCGTAGCGCGAACCGGTGGTCAGGAAGGTATGCAGGTCGTGAGCAAAGCCGTCCAGATAGGTATTGACCAGGCGGTTGGCGCGACTCAGTGCGTTGTAGGCGAGCACCGCAGGAATCGCGACGAAGAGGCCGGCCGCCGTCATGATCAGCGCTTCGCCAACTGGCCCGGCGACTTTGTCGAGCACGACCTGGGTCGCCCCGGAGAGCCCGACCAGCGCGTGGTAAATGCCCCAGACTGTCCCAAACAGGCCGATGAAGGGGGCCGTCGAACCTACCGAGGCCAGCAAGGTCAGCCCCGATTCGAATCGCGCCTGGGTGTGAATCATGTAATTGCGTAGCGAGCGTGTCAGCACTTCACTCACGGAAATGCCGCCGCCTATCGTCCGCTCCTTCTGTTGCCCGTGCATCTTGACGACATGCGCCGCTGTTTCGGCCATGCCGGAGAAAACACCCGAGCTGTCTTTTTCCTTGATGACCGAGAGCCCGCTTTCCAGGCTGGGCGCGGACCAGAAGGCATCAAATACCTGCTCGACGCAGCGGTTGAGCTTGAGCTGCGCGACGAAGCGGCTGCCGATGATTGCCCAGCTCAGGAGCGAGAGCATGGCGAGAATGATTGCGGTCGAATGCGTGACCCAGTCGCCCTGGCTCCAGAAATGCATGATGCCCATTGCAGTGAACTCCGATATCAAGAAAGGGAAAAAACGATGGGCACGACGACCCATGAGGTAACGGCGGTGCTGCCCCGCTTGGCTGGCACGAATCGCCACTGGGCAACGGTTTCCATGGCTGAGTGATCAAGCCGGGGAAAGCCGCTGCTGGATTTCAGTTCAACCTTCTGGGCCTGACCTTCGGCACTGACCTGCACCCGCAAATAGACCGTCCCAGCCTCGCTGAGCCGCCGCGATGCGGGCGGATAGGGTGGCTTGGGATTGGACAGGTAATTGGCATCGAAACGCGCCTCGACGAGCGGTTCGGCCGCCGGCGCCGGGGCCGGACTGGGCGCAACCACTGCAGCCACCGGCGCGGGCGGTTGCTCTGGCACCGTGAAGTTGCTCGTCTGATCTGGCGCCGCGCTGGCCAAAACCGGGGCCTTGACGATTTTCGGCGGCGCTTTGGGCTGTACCTTGGGTGGCGGTGGCACGACCGCCTTCTCTTCCGGACGAACGGCCTCGACCAGCCGAACAGCCAGCGGCCGCGCCATCTCGCTCAGCACTTCCGACTGACCGACCCCAAGCGCGATAACGGCGATCAAGGCGCCATGCACGAGAATCGCTGAACCCACCCCTGCCGCATTGTTCTTGCGGCCAGGCGGATTTGCATATGCACTCGGAAAAAACAAAGACACGCAGACTCTCCAACCCCATTGAAACAGCAATCCCGCTCAGCACTGGAAAGCAAAAAAACTGAACCGAACGAGCGACGAAATGTCGCGCGGGGCGGATTGTCACAACTTGTTACATAGCCAGAAAGTGGCAAATTGTCGCAGGCAAGGCTGGAAGAAAATGGCGCATTCGCGCCAAATTTCCACACGTCATACTCCGTTTGGCTTAAGCAAAATCCCGCAACCGGCCACCAGAAGTGCATCAAGCCGACAGCAACCGGGGACGGCACGGCATCTTTTTGCAAGTACCAGCGCAAAATTACAGCGGCGATTTTTTCTGGTTGGAATAGAAATTCAGGCACACCAGAAACCTTTTCCCCCTGTTAGCACTCTTACGCAGCGAGTGCTAAAATAGGATTGAACTTCAAGGAGGACACTACGCTATGACCCATGCCCTGGCGCTTCCCATCCCGTCAGCAGTCGGTAACATCGATGCCTACATCCAGGCCGCGAATCGTTATCCCATGCTGTCCGAGGCAGAGGAGCAACGGCTGGCCGAGCGTTTCCACAACGAAGGTGATGTGGAAGCGGCGCGTCAGCTCGTGCTTTCGCACCTTCGCCTCGTCATCTCCATTGCCCGCGGCTACCTCGGTTACGGGCTGCCGCATGCCGACCTGATTCAGGAAGGCAACATCGGCCTCATGAAGGCGGTCAAACGCTTCGATCCGGCGCGCGGCGTGCGTCTGGTCTCGTTTGCCATGCACTGGATCAAGGCCGAGATTCACGAGTACATCCTGAAGAACTGGCGTCTGGTCAAAGTCGCGACGACCAAGGCCCAACGCAAGCTGTTCTTCAACCTGCGCAGCATGAAGGGCGACTACGAAGGCGTCGATACGCTGAACGGTTCGCAGGCGGCCGAAGTCGCTGCGCGGCTTGGCGTCAAGGCCGAGGAAGTCGTCGAGATGGAAACCCGCCTGTCCGGCCGCGACATCGCGCTTGAAGGCAATCCGGACGATGGCGACGAAGCGTTCGCGCCGATCGATTATCTGGCCGACTCGCGCTACGAGCCGACGCGCATGATCGAAAACAAGGCCATCGCCCGCCTGCAGGACGAAGGTCTGCACGAAGCGCTGGACGCCCTCGACCCGCGCAGCCGTCGCATCATCGAAGCGCGCTGGCTGCCGGAAGGCGAGGCCGCCACACTGCACGACCTGGCCGCCGAATTCGACGTCTCGGCCGAGCGGATCCGCCAGATCGAGGTCAAGGCGCTGCAAAAGATGCGCGACGCGCTGGTTCCGGCCTGACGCAACATTTCAATTTTGGCCATTTTTTCCGGTTGACCGTGAAATTGGCCTGACGAGAACAAAGGGAGCCCGATGGCTCCCTTGTTTTTTGTCCCGACCCGGTTTCAGCCGCGACCGCCGAAGCGGAATACGTCCTTCGCGCAAACATCGATGCAGCGTCCGCAGTTGGTGCAGTTGGGCGCCAGGATGACCGGCCCGATTCCTGTTCCTTCGCCCTTGAGGGCAGGCCGGATGACCTGCGGCTCGGGGCAGACCGCGAAGCAATCCATGCAGTCGTTGCAGGCGGCACGCTGGCTCGCCGACACGCGCAACGGCCTCCACCGACCGAGCAGGCTGTAGAAGGCGCCGACCGGGCACAACCGCCCGCACCAGCCGCGACTCATCACGAACAGGTCGAACAGGAAGACGACGAGCACGACGGCCCAGGCCGCGCCCATGCCGAAGATCAGGCCGCGATGCAGCATGGACACCGGATTGACCAGTTCCCACAGCACCATGCCCGTCGCCGCCGAGCCGACCAGCGTCATGCCGAGAATCCAGTAGCGCGTGTTCCGGCTGAGCTGGGCGCCGCCCTTGATACCGAGGCGGTTGCGCAGCCAGCCGGCCGCATCGGTGACGACATTGACCGGACACACCCAGCTGCAGAACACCCGCCCGCCGACGAGGAAATAAAAGGCGAGCACGATGGCCATGCCGACCAGCCCGAGCGTTTCCGGCAGGTGCCCGGTCAGCATCGACTGCAGGGCGACGTAAGGATCTGTCAGCGGCAGGATGCCCAGCGTGTAGCTGTAGGCCAGGTTACCCTTGACCAGCCACCAGCCGAACCACGGCCCGACCAGGAACAGCGCGAGGATCGACAACTGCGACAGGCGGCGCAGGATCAACCATTGATGGGCGCGCCACCAGCCCTTTTTGGCGACGGCATCGGCACCCGCGCGTTTGCTCAGGGCGGCGCTCATGGCTTGCCCCCCAGACCCGGCGGATGGCTCGGAATGACGCCCGCCTCGCTGCCCGGTACGCCGCGCAGGGCTTCGGTCTGGCCGCTGGCCGGATCGTAATGGCCGGGCAGGACCGCGCCTTCCGGCAGACGGTCGGGCAGGTCCACGATTTTCGATTCGTCGATCAGCGAATGGCCGGCCTTCGACTTTTCTTCCCAGCCAACCCGGTAATGCTTGCCCAGTTCGCCCTTGGCCAGCTTGGCCGGCAGAATGCGAATCGCCGCCTCTTCCAGCACGCAGGACTTCTCGCACTTGCCGCAGCCCGTGCACTGCTCGGAATGCACCGTGGGCAGGAACATGGCGTGACGGCCGGTGCGCGTATTCGGCACCATCTCGAGCGTGATCGCCTTGTCGATGACCGGGCAGACGCGATAGCAGACATCGCAGCGCAGCCCGAGGAAGTTCAGGCAGGTTTCGTGGTCGATGAGCACGGCGACGCCCATCTTGGCCTGGTTGATGTCGGTCAGCCCGTGGTCGAGCGCCCCGGTCGGGCAGGCCTTGATGCAGGGAATGTCCTCGCACATCTCGCACGGGATGTGGCGCGCCGTGAAATACGGCGTGCCGGCCGCCACCGGCGTTTCCGGCCTGGCCAGTTCGAGCGTGTTGTACGGGCAGTCGCGCACGCACATTCCGCAACGGATGCAGGCGCCAAGGAAGTCCGCCTCCGCCAGCGCCCCCGGCGGGCGCAAGGCCAGCGCCGGCAGGGCCTTCGTCTGCTTGGCATACAAGCCCAGACCGAGCCCCAGCATGCCGACGCCACAGGCCATCCGGGCCGAATCAAGCAGAAACTGGCGACGCGCGCCCGGCTTGGGGGAATTCTCTGGTTTCATGGTGTTCACACGCCTTCTCTCCTTCGCAGCAGGCAGGCCCCGCAGTCCGCATGCTGTCGATGGAGGCAATCTACGCCTTCGTACCGGCATTTCATTAGCACAGATCAAACTGCGCAAAATCCATGGCTGAACCCGGACGGGACTTCAATGGCATGGACATGGAGTGCTAGGATTGCAGCTCCGTTCATCAACCCGCTGACATGAGGAGACCCCACTTGAAACGCTTCATGATCCTTTGCCTTGCCGCCCTCGCCTCGGCCGGCGCCACTGCCCAGACTGCCGGTTTCCTGTGCTGCAACATGCGCACGGACGGTTCCTGGATCAGCGACATCAACTATGCCGACGAAGGCAAGAAAATCATTTCCGCCGGTACGCCCCTGACCATGAATGGCTACGGCAAGAACCGCGTCAATGTCGTGATCGATGGCCGCAAGCAGTCCATCGGCAACGATTACAGCCGCAGCATTTCGCTCGAAGCCTTCGCCAAGCGTTACATCGTCAGCGAAGACCCGCTGGCCAAGCTCAAGACCTATCCGAAGAAGATTCAGGATGCGATTGGCAACGCCCGCCTGACAAAGGGCATGACCCGCGAACAGGTGCTCATGGCCGTCGGTTACCCGGTCAGCGACGAAAACCCCAACCTCGACGACAAGACCTGGCGCTACTGGCTGAACAGCTGGAGCGAGTTCAATGCGGTCTTCGACGACAAGGGCATCCTGATCAAGGTTGAGGCCGAGCCGCCAACCCGCGCGCTGGTCGTTCTCGAATAGGCGTCAGAGGGCCGGCAAGGCGGCCCTCGCATTGGCCGAGGTCTGTGCGATGACGTCGGCCACCGGCATCCGGCGCAAGTCGGCCAGCACCTCCGCGATGCGCGCCAGTTCGGCAGGCGCGTTGCGGCCACGGTTCAGCCAGGCCGGCGGGATGTCCGGCGCATCGGTCTCCAGCACGATGGATTCGAGAGGCAGGGTGGCCGCCAGGTCGCGAATGCGCGTCGAGCCGTCGAAGGTCATGGCGCCGCCAAAACCCAGCTTGAAACCCAGCTTGATGAATTCATCGGCCTGCTGTCGACTGCCGTTGAAGGCGTGGGCAATGCCGCCACGCACCTGATGGCGACGCAGCAGCTTGAGCACCGGGTCGATCGCCCGGCGAACATGGAGCAGGACGGGCAGGTCGAAACGGCGCGCCAGTTTCAGTTGCTCGACGAAGAAGTATTCCTGACGCTGCGGGTCGATCTCGGCCACGTAATGATCGAGCCCGATTTCGCCGACGGCGACCGGCCGTTCAGCCTGCAGCCAGTTTTCCAGCACCGCCAGATCGGCCTCGCCGGCCTGCATGACATAAAGCGGATGAATGCCGTAGGCCGCCACGCAACCGGCATGGCGGTCGACGCAGGCCTTGAGAGCAGGGAAACCGGCCACCGCGACGCCCGGCACCACGAGCTGCGTGACCCCCGCGGCCAGGGCCGCTGCATGCACCGCATCGCGATCGGCGTCGAATTCAGCCGCGTCGAGATGGCAGTGCGTGTCGATCATTTGAGGAAGGGGAAATCCGGCTCGGGGCGGCCGCCGTCGATCAGGTGAGCCAGCGCCGCACCGGAACCGCAGGCCATTGTCCAGCCCAATGTGCCGTGGCCGCTGTTGAGCCACAGGTTGCTGTAACGCGTGCGACCGATGGTCGGCACGTTCGAGGGCGTCGCCGGGCGCAGGCCGCACCAGAATTCCGGCTCGCCCACGGTTTTGAGTCCCGGGAAAAACTGGCGGGTGCGCTCGATCAGCGCTTGGCAGCGAACCGGATTGAGATCGAGGTTGTAGCCATTGAACTCGGCCGTGCCGGCCACGCGCAAACGGTTGCCGAGGCGCGAGAAAACCAGCCTGCATTCGTCGTCGGTGACGCTGACCATCGGTGCAACGCTGTCCTCGGCCAGCGTCAGCGTCGCCGAATAACCCTTGGCCGGATAGATCGGCAGGCGGATGCCAAGCGGCTTGAGCAGCAGCGGCGAATAACTGCCAAGCGCAACCACATAGGCGTCAGCCGTCAGCAACTCGCTCCCGGCCTTGCCGCGAACGACGACACCGGCAATCTTGCTGCCGCCCGCCGCGATCTTGTCGATCGTCATGTCAAAACGGAAATCGACGCCCTGTGCGCTGGCGTGCCTGGCCAGTTCGCGGGTGAATTTGTGGGCGTCGCCGGATTCGTCCGAGCGCGTGTAATCGCCGCCGACCAGCATGGGCCCGGCGCCGGCCAGCGCGGGTTCGATTTTCAGGCATTTTTCGGCGTCGACCGTCAGACGGTCGAGCCCGAACTCGCGCATCAGGCTGGCCGCTTCCATCGCCGCCGCGAAGGCCTCGCGCTGGGTGTAGACATGCAGGATACCGCGTTCGAGGTGATCGTATTCGAGGGCCAGTTCCTTGCGCAGCGCCTGCAACTGGCGACGGCTGTAGAGGGCAAGGGCGACGATGGCGGCGACGTTGCTGCGCGTGGCGCCGGGCAGGCATTCGCCAAGGAAGCGCAGCCCCCAGCCCAACTGGGCGGCATCGGCCCGCCAGCGCCAGAGCAAGGGCGCATCTTCCCGCCCCAGCCATTTGCGCAGCTGGCTGAACACATGCGGATTGGCCCACGGCTCGGCGTGCGACACCGAAATCTGCCCGCCGTTGGCGAAACTGGTCTCGTTGCCGGCCACCGGCTGACGGTCGATGACCGTTACCTGGTGCCCGGCTCGGGCGAGATACCACGCACTTGCTGTGCCGACGACGCCGGCGCCCAGCACGAGAACTTTCAAGTCTCGCCTCCCCTTTCGCGGGAAATGCGGCTGACTTCCGGAATGTGGCGCATGCCGCGCATCACGGCCGCCAGGTGGTTGCGGTGGGCGACCTGGATGGTGAAACGCAGCGACGTAAACAAGCGCTCGGGATCGGCGTCCATCGACACGTGTTCGATATTCGAGCCGGCCTCGGCGATGGCCGACGCCACCTGGGCCAGGACGCCGCGCGCATTCTTGACCTCGACCTTGATACGGATTTCGAACAGCTTGCCTTCTTCCGGCTCCCATTCGACATCGATCCACTTTTGCGGCTCGGTCGAACGCGACTTGCGGATGCTCGGACAGTCGTGGGTATGGATGATCAGACCGCTACCCTTGCGAATCGAGCCGATGATCGGATCGCCGGGAATCGGCTGGCAGCAGCGGGCAAGCTGGATGGCCATGCCCTCGGTGCCGTGGATGGCCAGCGCCATGCCGCTCGGCACTTCGTTGGTCATGTCCTCGCGAGCGAGCAGGCGACGGGCGACGACGGACGGCAGGCGCTTGCCGAGGCCGATTTCCGTATAAACCTCTTCGATGTTCTTCTGGCCGCCGGCCTTGACCATCTGATCCCAGGCCTGAGCCGGAATCGAAATGGGCACGACGCCGAGCGAGAGGAGTTCCTGACGCAGCAGGCGCTCGCCAAGGCGGGCCGATTCCTCGTTCTGCATGGTGCGCAGGAAATGGCGGATCTTGCTGCGCGCCCGGCCGGTCTTGACGTAGGTCAGCCACACCGGATTGGGGCTGGCCTGCGGCGAGGTGATGATCTCGACCAGATCGCCGTTGCGCAGGTCGGTGCGCAAAGGCGTGAGTTCGTGATTGACGCGCGCCGCCGAGCAGTGATGACCGACGTCGGTGTGCACCGCGTAGGCGAAGTCGACCACCGTCGCACCACGCGGCAGGGCCATGATCTTGCCCTTGGGCGTGAAGACGTAGACCTCGTCCGGGAAGAGGTCGATCTTGACGTTCTCGAAGAACTCGGCCGAGTCGCTGGTCTGCATTTCGAGCAGCGACTGCAGCCACTTGTGCGTCTTGATCTGCAGGTCGGCGCTCGACTCGTCCATGTCCTTGTAGAGCCAGTGGGCAGCAACGCCCTCCTGCGCGACGTTGTGCATTTCGCGCGTACGGATCTGCACTTCCACCGGCGTGCCGTAGGGGCCGATCAGCGTCGTGTGCAGCGACTGGTAGCCGTTGGCCTTGGGAATGGCGATGTAGTCCTTGAACTTGCCGGGCACCGGCTTGAACAGGCTGTGCAGCGCGCCGAGCGCCAGATAGCAGGTCGGCACGTTGTCGACGACGACGCGGAAGCCGTAGATGTCGAGCACCTGCGAGAAGGACAACTGCTTGTCCTTCATCTTGCGGAAGATCGAATACAGGCTCTTCTCGCGGCCGAAAACCTCGGCTTTCAGGCCGGCATGGACGAGTTTCTCGCGGATGCCGTCGAGAATCCGGGTGAGCAGCTCCTTGCGGTTGCCGCGCGCGGCGCTCAGCGCCCTGGCCAGCACTTCGGCGCGATGCGGGTGGATGAGCTGGAAGGAAATGTCCTGCAGCTCGCGGTAAAGCTTGTTCAAGCCCAGACGCAGGGCGATCGGGGCGTAGATTTCCAGCGTTTCGCGGGCGATGCGGGCGCGCTTGTCGGCGCGCATGGCCGACATCGTCCGCAGGTTGTGCTGGCGGTCGGCGAGCTTGATAAGCACGACGCGCAAATCGCGCGCCATGGCCATCAGCATCTTGCGGAAATTCTCGGCCTGCGCCTCCTGGTAGGAAGCGAATTCCATCTTGTCGAGCTTGGACAGGCCATCGACCAGCTCGGCGACTTCCTTGCCGAATTTCTCGGCCAGCTCGTGCTTGGTCGTGCCGGTATCTTCCAGCACGTCGTGGAGCAGCGCCGCGGCAATGGCGTCGGCGTCCATGCGCCACTCGACCACTGCGCCGGCGACCGCCAGCGGGTGCGTGATGTAGGCCTCGCCGGACATCCGCCGCTGGCTGGCGTGCGCCTTGGCGGCGTAGGCATACGCCGCCTTGATGCGATCTATTTCAGCAGGGGAGAGATAATCGAGACTATCGAGGAAAACCCGGTAGGCGGGTTCCTCATCGGCTGGCGGCAGAGGCGACGGCGCGGAATCCATCAGTCTTCACCGCCCGGAACTTCAGCCTTGACCGCGGTTGAGGACTTCCAGACCCACCTTGCCAACACTCATTTCCTTCAGCGCGACCACGGTCGGCTTGTGCTTCTCGCCATCAACGAGCGGCGTCGCACCATTGGCCAGCTGGCGGGCACGGTGGGCGGCAGCCAGGGTCAGCTGGAAGCGGTTCGGGATTCTTTTCAGGCAGTCATCAACGGTAACGCGGGCCATGTAAACCTCAACAATCAGATCATTCTTTGAAACAGGGCGGCGTGGCGGGCACGCTGAGCCCCAACGCTCAACCGGGACGCACGCACGACAGCACGAAGATCGTCCAGCGCCTGAGCCAACTGGTCGTTAATAATAACATAGTCGAATTCCCCGACATGGCGCATTTCGGCCTGAGCCGCGGCAAGACGGCGGGCGATGACCTCGGCGCTGTCGGTGCCGCGGCCGGTCAGGCGGCGGGTCAGCTCCTCCATCGACGGCGGCAGGATGAAGACGCCAATGGCCTGCGGGAACAGCGTCCGCACCTGCTGCGCGCCCTGCCAGTCGATTTCGAGCAGCACGTCGGCATCGGCCGCGAGCTGGTCGGCGATCCATTTTTTCGAGGTGCCGTAGAAATTGCCGTGCACCTCGGCCCATTCAAGAAACTCCTGGCGGGCGATCATGGCCTGGAATTCGGTGGCGCCGATGAAATGGTATTCGCGGCCGTTCTGCTCGCCCGGACGCGGCGGACGCGTCGTGAACGAGATGGACAGATGAACGGACGGCTCCTGTTCGAGCAGCATTCGAACCAGCGTCGTCTTGCCGGCACCCGACGGTGCGGCCACTACATAAAGATTTCCGGCCATGGGCCCCTCGGCATAGCACCCGCCGCTGGCGGCGGGAATGTTACGGTCTACCGGAAAAAACAGCCAAAATCGAAATCGGCCGTTTTATTCCAGGTTCTGGATCTGTTCGCGCATCTGCTCGATGAGCAGCTTGAGCTCCATCGAGGCCTGCGACACTTCGGTGATGGCCGACTTGGAGCCCAGCGTGTTGGCTTCGCGGTTGAGTTCCTGCATCAGGAAATCGAGGCGTTTGCCGCAGGCACCGCCCTGCTTGAGCACGCGTTCGACCTCGTCGAGATGCGTCGTCAGGCGCGCCAGCTCCTCGGCAACGTCGATGCGCGTCGCAAACACGGCGACTTCCTGCAGGATGCGATCGTCGCTGGCATTGCCCAGCGCGTCGATCAGGCGCTGACGCAGCTTGTCGGTGTAGATGGCCTGCGCCTCGGGAATGCGCGGCGCCACATTGCGCACGATGTCGCGCATGGCATTGACGCGGTCGATGATGGTGTCGGCCAGCTTTTCACCCTCGCGACCACGGGTCGCGGTGAAGTCGACGAGTGCTTCGCGGGCCAGCGCCATCACTTCCGGGTTGAGGGCGGCGAAATCGATGTGCTGTTCGCCGAACATGCCGGGCCAGCGCAGGGTTTCGTTGACCGACAGCGGCGTCGCCTCGGGCATTTCGCTGCGCACGCGTTCGTTCAAGGACTTCAGCGTGGCGAGCAGTTCGCCATTGATCTTGAGCTGATCGGCCCGGGCTGCCGCCGCATTGAACGAGAGCCGGCACTCCACCTTGCCGCGCGTAATGCGCGAGGCGAGCAATTCACGCAACGGGATTTCCAGTGAGCGCAGGTCTTCCGCCACCCGAAAATGAAAATCGAGATAGCGGGAATTGACGCTTTTTAGCTCAAGTTGCAATGTTCCGTGTTCAAGATCACGCGTTTTAACCGCATAACCAGTCATACTACAAATCATTTTTGGAAATCCTTCGCTTTACAGTCCGGACAACAGGCCGGAAAATGCCTGAAATTGCATCATAACCGCGAGATCCATGGCGCAACAAGCCAACCAGGCGCTACCTAACGGCCACCAACTCGAAGAGTACACAATAGACCGCCAGCTTTCGCTCGGCGGCTTTTCTATTGTGTATCTGGCGACCGACCCCGCCGGCCGGCAAGTCGCCATCAAGGAATACCTGCCCAACAGCCTGGCCTTGCGCAGCAAGGGGGAAATCAACCCGGTCATCACGTCCGAGCACCTGGGCGCCTTCCGCTATGGCATGAAGTGCTTTTTCGAGGAAGGCCGCGCCCTGGCGCGACTGTCCCATCCCAACGTGATCCGCGTGCTGAATTTCTTCCGCGCCAACGACACGGTGTACATGGTCATGGAATATGAGCATGGCCGGACCCTGCAGGAATTCATCCAGAAGCATCAGGGGCACATTTCCGAACGTTTCATTCGCGGCGTATTCACGCGCATGCTCAACGGGCTGCGCGAAGTGCACTCGAACAAGCTGCTGCACCTCGACCTCAAGCCCTCGAACATCTATCTGCGCGGCGACAACACACCGGTGCTCATCGACTTCGGGGCCGCCCGCCAGACGCTGGCCACCGACCAGCCCATCCTCAAGCCGATGTACACGCCAGGCTTCGCCTCGCCCGAACACTACGGCTCGCGGAAGGATCTCGGGCCGTGGAGCGACATCTACAGCGTCGGCGCCTCGATGTACGCCTGCCTGGCCGGCAGCGCCCCGCAAGCGGCCGATGCACGCCTCAAGAAAGACACGCTGGCCCCGGCCATGATGCGCTGGGATGGCCAGTTCTCCGATCGCCTGCTCGAAATCATCGACTGGTGCCTGAATCTCAACCATCTTTACCGGCCGCAAAGCGTTTTCGCGCTGCAAAAAGCGCTCGTCGAGACCGTCACACCACCCCGCCCGAAGCCCGAGCCGAGCTGGCTTGGCCGCTTCGTCGATAAACTCAGGAAGCCGATTCAATGAGATTCACCATCTATCAGGAAAGCCGTCAGGGTGGTCGTGCCAACAACGAGGACCGGACGACCTATTGCTATTCGCGCGATGCCTTGCTGATGGTGGTCGCCGATGGCATGGGCGGACACCACTACGGCGAAATTGCGGCGCAGATTGCGGTCCAGACCTTGGCTGACGCCTTCCAGCGCGAAGCGCGCCCGGTTCTGGCCGACCCTTTCCGCTTTCTGCAGAAGGGCATGACCAACGCCCATCACGCCATTCTCGACTACGCCTCCCGGCATCGCCTGAAGGACACGCCGCGCACGACCTGCGTCGCCTGCATCGTGCAGGACAACGTGGCGTACTGGGCGCACGCCGGCGACTCGCGCCTCTACCACATGCGTGACGGCAAGATCATCGCCCAGACCAAGGACCACTCGCGCATACGCCTGCTCGTCGAGGAAGGCATGATCACCGAGTCGCAGGCCGTCTTCCACCCCGACCGCAACAAGATCTACAGTTGCCTCGGCAGCCCGACGCCGCCGGAAATCGAATTCTCGCGCAAGACGCCGCTCAACCACGGCGACATCGTGCTGCTCAGCACCGATGGCCTGTGGGGCGAAATCTCCGGCGACATGATGGCCGTCGCCCTGAAGGGCTCAAACCTTCTGCAGGCCGTCCCCATGTTGCTCAACCAGGCCGAAACCAAGGGCGGCGTGCATGGCGACAATCTCTCGGTCGTTGCCGTGCGTTGGGAAGACGCCTACGTCGAGACGGCGAGCAGCGCCATTTCGACCCAGACCATGAGCCAGGACGAAGTCACGACCCGCCTCGAGGAGTTCGGCCGCAACCCGGCTTACAAGAGCGACCTCAGCGACGATGAAATCGAAAAGGCGATCGACGAGATTCGTTCGGCCATCGACAAATTCAATCCCAAAAAATAAGGACATTCATGCGCCCCAGCCAACGCCAGCCGGACCAGCTCCGTAGCGTCAAGATCACCCGCAATTTCACGCGTCACGCCGAAGGCTCGGTCCTCATCGAAATGGGCGATACCCGCGTGCTGTGCACGGCGAGCGTCGAGGAAAGCCTGCCGCCCTTCCTGCGCGGCAAGGGCCAGGGCTGGGTGACGGCCGAGTACGGCATGCTGCCGCGCGCCACGCACACCCGTTCGGCGCGCGAAGCGGCCAAGGGCAAGCAGACCGGCCGGACGCAGGAAATCCAGCGCCTGATCGGCCGCAGCCTGCGCGCCGTGACCGACCTCAAGGCCCTCGGCGAACGCCAGATCACGCTCGACTGCGACGTCCTGCAGGCTGACGGCGGCACGCGTTGCGCCTCGATCACCGGCGCCTGGGTGGCGCTCTATGAAGCCTGCGAAAAACTTGTCACGGCCGGCAAGCTGCCTGCCAACCCGGTGCGCGACCACGTCGCCGCCATCTCGGTCGGCATCTACAAGGGCGCCCCGGTCCTCGACCTCGATTACCCGGAAGACTCCGACTGCGACACCGACATGAACGTCGTCATGACCGGCAACGGCGGCATCGTCGAAATCCAGGGCACGGCCGAAGGCGAGCCGTTCAGCCGCGAACAGATGAGCGTACTGGTCGATCTCGCCACCATGGGCATCCGCCAACTGACGGCAGCCCAGCAAAGCGCACTGGCGGCGTGAATCCGGCCATGAAAAAGCTTGTTCTGGCGTCGAACAACGCGAAGAAAATGAAGGAACTCAACGTGCTGCTGGCGCCGCTTGGCTTCGAGGTCATTCCGCAAGGCCAGTTGGGCATTCCGGAAGCTGAAGAACCGCATTGCACCTTCGTTGAAAACGCGCTCGCCAAGGCCCGCCATGCCGCCCAGGCTTCCGGCCTGCCAGCGCTGGCCGATGATTCCGGCCTGTGTGTTGCCGCCCTCGGCGGCGCCCCTGGCGTCTATTCGGCCCGCTATGCCGGCGAACCGAAATCCGACGCGCGCAACAACGAAAAACTGCTCGCCGACCTCGCCGGCAAGGATGACCGCCGCGCCCATTTCGCCTGCGTGCTCGTTCTCGTCCGTTCGGCCGACGATCCACAGCCGATCATCGCTGAAGGCGAGTGGCACGGCACCATTCTCGACGCCCAGCGCGGCGCCGATGGTTTTGGCTACGATCCGCTGTTCTACGTGCCAACGCACAACCAGACTGCGGCCGAACTTGATGGCGCAATCAAGAATCAGTTGTCGCATCGCGGCCAGGCGATGGACAAACTGATCGCCCGGCTGCCAACGCTGTAAACCTGTGGCCCACCCTGTTTTCATTTTTGGCCAAAATTTCCGGTCGACCGTGGCACCGCTCGAATTTCGCGTTTCACCACCGCTCACGCTCTACGTCCATGTGCCGTGGTGTGTGCAGAAATGCCCGTACTGCGATTTCAACTCGCACGAAGCCAACGGAACGATCCCCGAACGCGAGTACATCGATGCGCTGATCGCCGACCTGCAATCCGCCCTGCCGCTGATCTGGGGCCGACCAGTGGTCAGCGTTTTCTTCGGCGGCGGCACGCCAAGCCTGCTTTCACCCGCCGCCATCGACGAACTGATCGCCGCCTTCCGGGCGCTGGCCATGCTGGCACCGGATGCCGAGATCACGATCGAGGCCAATCCGGGTACGGTCGAGGCGGAGAAGTTTGCCGGCTTCCGCTCGGCTGGCGTCAATCGCCTGTCGCTCGGCATCCAGAGCTTCAACGACGATCACCTGAAAGCCCTCGGCCGCATCCACGGGGCCGCCGAAGCCAAACGCGCGGCACAACTGGCCGGCGAGCATTTCGACTCGTTCAATCTCGACCTCATGTACGGCCTGCCGGGCCAGACGCACGAGCAAGCACTCGCTGACGTCGAAACCGCGCTATCGTTTTCGCCATCACATCTGTCCTGCTACCAGCTGACGCTGGAGCCCAACACCCGCTTCGCCGCCTTCCCGCCCGAGTTGCCCGAAGGCGACACCTGTGCCGACATGCAGGACAGCATCGAGGCCCGGCTGGCCGCGGCCGGTTTCAGCAACTACGAAACCTCGGCCTTCGCCCAGCGCGGCAAACAGTGCAAGCACAACCTGAACTACTGGTACTTCGGCGACTACCTCGGCATCGGGGCCGGGGCCCACTCCAAGCTCACGCTGCACGACCGCGTGCTGCGCCAGATGCGCTGGAAGCACCCCAAGGCCTACCTCGACAACATCCGCAGCGGCAACGTCGTGCAGGAAGAAACGCAGGTCGAGGCCAAGAGTCTGCCCTTCGAATTCATGATGAACGCGCTCCGTCTGGCCGATGGCTTCCACCCGTCGCTGTTCGAAGCACGCACCGCCCAGCCGTTGATCACCATCCACAGCGCACTGAAGGCCGCCGAGGCCGATGGCCTGCTCGACGTTGACCCGGAAAAAATCGCGCCGACCGCGAAGGGTCGGCGCTTTTTGAACGTGCTGCTCGAACGCTTCCTGTAACTCGACAACGGCTGGCAAAACGAAGCGCAGCGGTTCCGGCAAGGCAACGCTACAACGCCAGAATCGTTCCGGCGGTTGTTTTTTAGCTGAACAGCCCGCCTTTTTTCAGCATATCCAGCCCCTGCGCCAGCAGGTCGCCACCTTCCGGCAACTGACCATTGGGCGTCAGCTGATCGACCACCTTGGGCAGCAGGTCGGCCAGACTACCGGAGGCCTGTTCCGGCGATACGCCGAGTTGTGCCGCGATGTTCTGCAGCTGGCCGCCCCCGAGGACGGATTGCAGTTGTTCGGCCGAGATCGGCAGGTTCTGGCCGGTCGATACCCAGGAGTTGACCAGCTCGCCGAGGCCGCCCTGCCGGAAGGACTGGACGAGCCCACCCAGGCCGCCGGTCTGCGGGTTGTTGATCAATTGCATGACGATGTTCAGCAGGGGACTGGCTTCGCCGGACTGACCACCGGCCAGCGCGCCAACAACGGAATCGAGAAGACCCATATTTTTTCCTTCCAGGAAGATGAGGTGTCTTCCATCCTAGTTCAGTTGCATGACGGCGATTGTGAATATTTGCGAAAGGCGGAGCGCTAGGCCGCTGCCTTTTTCTGCGCCGCCGAGGCTTCTTCGCGCACGCGCTTGGCTTCATCGAGCAGGTAGCGCTGGTAGTCCTCGAGATCGCCGTCGTAAGGCGCGACACCGCCCTTCGAGACCAGCCAGAATTCGTCGCACACCGAACGGAGCAGGGCGCGGTCGTGGCTGACCAGCATGACCGTGCCTTCGAACTCGTTGAGGGCCACGGCAAGGGCCTCGCGGGTGTTGAGGTCGAGGTGGTTGGTCGGTTCGTCGAGCAGCAGCAGGTTGGGGCGTTGCCAGACGATCATGCACAGCACGAGGCGCGCCTTTTCGCCGCCGCTCATGGTGCCGACCGCCTGCTTGACCATCTCGCCGCCGAAATTGAAGGTACCGAGGAAATTGCGCAGCTCCTGCTCGCGCCCCGGCACATTGCTGCGGCCGGCGGCGATGGCTTCCTTGGCCAGACGGACCATGTGTTCGAGCGGGGTATCCTGCGGGCGCAGCACGTCGAGCTCCTGCTGGGCGAAGTAGCCGATGGTCAGCCCCTTGCCTTCCGTCACCTCGCCGCTGATCGCCTTGAGGTCGCGGGCGATGGTCTTGACCAGCGTGGACTTGCCCTGGCCGTTGGCGCCGAGGATGCCGATGCGCTGGCCAGCCATGACCGAGCGGTTGATGCCGCGCACGATGACAGTCGGCGGCGCGCTCGCTGGCGCCTCTTCCGGCGGCGGGTAGCCGATGCTGACATCGACCAGGGACAGCATGGGGTTCGGCAGGTTTTGCGGCTCCTGGAATTCGAAGGTGAATTCGGCCTCGGCCAGCACCGGCGCGATCTTTTCCATGCGGTCCAGCGCCTTGACCCGGCTCTGCGCCTGCTTGGCCTTGCTGGC
>JAGTRT010000072.1 GCA_018261895.1 Pseudomonadota bacterium | reverse complement strand
TCGACGGTCGACACGGTGGTCAGCTCGGTCGGCATGCTCGGACTCAACAGATCGCCGATCTGGGCCTTGGCGATGCCGGCGATACCGGTCACCGGTGAGGTGATTTTGGTAAATCCGAGATTCAGCTTCGCCGTCTTGAGTGAGGCCTCGGCGGCCTCGAGCTGGGCCTTGGCGGAAAGATGGGCGCCGGTAGCATCATCCAGATCCTTCTGGCTGACCGCATTGAGGGCGGCCAGCGGCTTGATGCGGTCAAGGTTGGCCTTGGTCGTCTCGAAGCGGGCGGCCTGCTGGGCACGCAATCCCTTGGCTTCTTCGACGGCGGATTCGAAAGTGCGCGGATCGATCTCGAACAGCGGCTGCCCCTGTTTCACGAGATCGCCTTCCCGGTAGTTCTGCTTGACCAGGTAACCGGTGACCTGCGGGCGGATGACGGCATTGACGTTGCCGTCAAGTGAGCCGATCCATTCCATGTAGATCGGCACATCGCGCTGGGCCACACCGACGACTTCGACGACCGGCACCGCAGGTGGCGGCGCCGACTTTTCGCCGCAAGCCGCAAGTAGCGTGCCAAGGAACAGGGTTGTGGCAATCAGGGAAGGCTTCATGGAATTCTCGGCGGGAATAATGATGGCGAAGGACAATACTAACGCAAGCGAATTTCGGGAACTATACACAAGAGGACAGTTTCTTCCTTTTTAACGCCCCCTTGCCGTACGCCCCGGCTCGCCAATGGCTTGGCGTGACTCCGCTCCAGCGGCGGAACGCCCGGGCAAAGGCACTTGCATCGGCATAATCGAGGATCACGGCGATCAGCTTGATGTCCACATCGGTGTTTTCGAGCATCTGACAGGCGATCGCGAAACGGCCTTCGTCCGCCAGTGACTGGAAACTGGCGCCGCAGTCCGCCAGCCGTCGGCTGAAGGTGCGACCGTGCATCGAAAAAAGCGCGGCGATCTCGTCCGCCCTGGCGTTACCGGTGAGCAGCGCCGTGCGCAGCACAGCACGCACCTGTTCGCGCAAGTCGTGGCCACAAGTCCGCTCAAGCGCCACCATCTGATTCTGCAACTGAAGGCGCAACACCGTATCCGAGCGAGCCAACGGACGCTGCAGCCAACCGGCCGAAAACACCACCCCGTTCTGCTCGGCATCGAATTTCAGGGGGGCCTGGAAGAACCGCTGGAACGGCCTGACATCGTCCGGCCTGCGGTGAGCGAAGCGAAGTTCGAGCGGCTTCCAGTCCGCACCGCACAGTTCGCCGAGAATATTGAAGATCACGGCGACCGCGCCATCACCGAGCTGGTCGGCGGCCTCCACACCGGCTTGATAGATGTCGTAGCTCAGCATCGCCGTTTGCTCGCTCAGCGCAAGGCTCACCGTCCCGCCACGGGCGTGAAGATGAAAAAAGCGTTCAAGGCTGCGCAGCGCGCTTCCCACGTTCGGCGCGTGCTCCATCAACAAGCCCACCAGCCCCAGCGAATGCAGGCCGCCCTGCTGCCCGACCAGGAGCCCGAAGTGCCGGCAACCGGTCTGCTCCACACAATGCCTGATAAGGCGGCTGCGCACGGCGAATGGCATCGGATTGTCAGGATCGTCGAACAGTGCGAGGTCGACGCCGGCACCGGCCAGTACATCCGCCGGATTGGCACCCAGGCTCCTGAGGACCGCGGGAGCCGCCAGGACCGTGCCGGCGCGAACGATCCCGCCCTTGCGGACAACCCGCTCCTTCAGTCGCTCGATTTCGTCCATGCTTCACCGTCCTGATTGCACACCGGCAGGGTAGGCGAATTTGTCAAAAAATGTCCAGCCCCAGCGGTGGCCGGGTGATTTAATTGGACATTAAATTGGCGTAAACTGCGGCTCGGTGACCCCGGCTGCCCGCAAATCTACTCGATCGACAGCCGAAAAATAAGCCGGGAGAGGCAGCGATGAGGCTCAGGCTCTGGTTAGTGGCAGCGGCCCTGGTCTGGGCGACGAACGCCCCGGCCGCCGACTTCGGCAGCCCGGGCGGCCCCGCACCTGCCAACATCGACCAGATTACCGACCTCCTGCGCCAGGATCCCTACGACCTTGAACTGCTGATCAGCTTCGGTACCTCCAAGGGCGGCTCGGCCGGCCACCTCGCCCTGGCTATCCGGGATCAGGCGATTGACGATGGCCTGGTGTACTCGGCCAACTTCTATGCCGACCGCACGCACAAGCACGAGAGCGGGTTCTACACCAATGACCTCATGCTCGGCATCCCGAAGCAGGAGTACCTGTTCGGGACAGTCTCCACGCTCGGTGAGACCGCATCGTTCGGCCTCGACTTCGGCGAGGTCTACAAGCGCTCGGTGGTCGGGGTGCGCGTCTACGGCGTCCCGGCCGGCGAGAAGGAAGCGCTGGCGGCGTATTTCAGGCGCATCAATGACGACTATCGCAATCGGGCCCGGAATACCGAGTACCACGACCGCGAAGTCAAATACGACTACCTGCGCCTAAATTGCGCCAAGACCATTGGCGCGGCATTCAAGTTTGGCGCCGGGTACGAGGATTTGGAGGTCACCAGCGCGAAGCTGTTGTCCGGACGAAGGATAGTGGCAGCCGCCACGTCCAACATCCCGACCGAGATGGCGATCAAGCTCGTCAAGGAATGGGACAAGCGAGGGTATGGATTGGATGTGGTGCTGTACAAGAAATACGGCGGATCGACATGGGTCGATCCGCATGATGAGGAAAAGGTGGCGTTCAAGGATTTGCCCAACCGATTCCCCTCCGTGCTGTCACGTGACTTCCGGAAGGACCAGGGCCATTACGAGGACTTCGACAACCTGTTTGCGATGTACCTCTTCTACAACCTGGCCAAGTTCAGCGTGCGGGTGAACGACGAGACGAAGCTGCTCGAAATAGAGAAGGGCAAGAACCCCATGCCCTATGCCGAGGCCGCCGAACAGGCTACCCGGAGCGCCAGTTCGGACAGCGACCTTTTTGGTCGGCGCCAGCCGTTCCAGCCAGCGGGAACGCCGATCGGTGAGCCGGCCGGATTTTCGGAAAAATGAAACCGGATTAGCCTTCTGAATCCGATGCTGGCGCGTTATTTGCCGAAAAATTCTCCTGATAATGCCGGATCACCGCCCGTGCATTGAAGAAGAGGCGCTCTCTGCCCAGGCGGTCGGCGAGGCCGGATGCTTTGACGGATTCCATCACGCCCGGGCTCAGGTCAGCCAGCCAGAAAATGGCACCCGATTCGGTGGCACGACGCTCTCCCTCGGCCAGCATCTGCAGCGCTGAATACTCGATATCGAAGACGCGGCTCATGTCCAGTGCGACAACGCGTGGCTGGTGCTTTGCGACAAGCGCCCCGATCTGGTCGCCAACGTCCTGGGCGTTGGCAAAGAACAATCTTCCCTCGGGGCGCAGGATCAACAGGCCGTCAAAGGTTTCGTCATCGGGATGCTCGGGGGAGAGTGGGCGCAGGACATCAGCGCCACGTTTGCGACCGATGACATGGACTTTCGGGTGTGCCGCCTGGCTGCTGAGGCCGATCAGCGAAAGGATGATCGCCACCACAATGCCTTTCAGCGTGCCAAAGACGAGCACACCGGCGAAGGCGGCCAATGCCCAGCGGAACTCCATGGTTCTGACCCGCCGGATGGCTGCGAACTCCGCGGGTTGAATCAGCCCGACCGAATAGACAATGACCACGGATGCCAGAACGGCCTGCGGCAACAGTCCGAGCAGGGGCGCCACAAAGAGCATGGTCCCGACGGCTGCGGCTGCGGTAACCAGCGATGCCTTTTGCGATTGCCCGCCCACGGAGCGCACCACTGCTGTTTGCGAGGTGCCGCCGCCGGCGGGCATGGCG
>JAGTRT010000004.1 GCA_018261895.1 Pseudomonadota bacterium | reverse complement strand
GCGGGCGTACTTTCTTTTGCTTCGCCAAAAGAAAGTAGCCAAAGAAAAGGCGACCCCGGGGGCGGCGCCGGCTTTGCCGGTTCCTTGCGCTACTCGGAAGGCCGGGCGGCTGGCTAAACTCGCCTTCGGCTCAAACAACGCCAGCCGACTGCCCCCGGCCTTCCTGCGTTGCTCAGCGCCTTCCACGGGGGCCCCGAAGGCGTCGCAGATTTACCGACAGCGCGCGTCATTCCCGCCTGCGCGGGAATGACGGGAAGCAATTTGACGGTCAACCGGAAAAAACAGCCAAAATCGAAATCCCCAAAACGACCGCTGGTTTGCCGGGCCCCTTGAGAGGTGCCGAGCAACGCAGGCGTTGGCGGAAAAGGGGCGAGGACTGTCTGAGGGGCGCAGCCCCGAGTTCCGCAGCCCCCGCCAACGGCGAGTAGCGCAGGGAACCGGCGAAGCCGGCACCGACCCAGGGGTGGCTTTCTTTTTGGCTACTTTTTCTTGGCCAAGCAAGAAAAAGTACGCTCGCGCGTCAGGCGCGAAAACCAGCGTTTCAGAAACGCATCCCACGCGAACTCAGCGCGAAAAACAGGTTTTCAGAAATTCCCGCTGGCCACCACCAATGCTGGCCAGCGCCAAAAACAAACCACCCGGGAAATGGCACTGACCCAGCACCATTTCCCGCAGCAGATTTATTTCATGATCTTCCCGCCCTGACCGATGACGGTCAGTTCGACGAAGCGCGAACCGGTGCGGACGCCGGCGCCGTAATTGATGCGGTAGCCCCCGAGATCGGTGCCGTTCATGCTTTCCAGCGATGTGATCAGCTTTTCGCGGGTGAGGTCTTTGCCGGCGCGTTTGATGCCTTCGACCATGGTCTTGGCCATCAGGAAGCCTTCCATGCCGTAGTACGAGAAGACGCCCTTGTCGGAGAGTTTCTGGTATTCGCGGACGACCGGGACGACGTTGTTCCAGGGGTAGGGAACAACCTGGGAGACGCCGATGCCGCGGGCGTCGGGGCCGAGTTCCTGGCTGAGCAGTTCGGCGCCGACGGGGGAGAGGGTCATGAGCATCGGGTTCTGGCCGATTTTCTTCATGGCTTTGACGAAGGCGGCGGTGGGCTTGTAGAGCGTGACCATGACCACAGCCTGCGGTGCGGCCTTGGAGATGGTTTCGACGGCCTTGGCGACGTCGAGCGAGTTGCGTTCGACGGTGCCGACGGCCGAGGGGGCCAGCTTGGCTTTCTTGAGGGCGGCTGTGACGCCGTCGAGGCCGGATTTGCCGAAGCCGTCGTTCTGGTAGAGGACGGCGATGTTCTTGAGGCCGAGCGAGAGCATCTGGCTGACGATCAGTTCGGCTTCGTCGGCGTAGCTGGCGCGGACGTTGAACATGTAGCGGGCGTTTGCGTTGGCCGAGGTGGCTTCGCGCAGGGTGGCGGCGCCCGAGATGGTGCCGACGAGCGGAACCTTGGCCGGGCCGAAGACGGTATTCATGGCTTCGGTCGTCGGGCTGGAGCCGTAGTAGGCGAGCAGGGCGAAGACGTTCTTGTCCTTGATCAGCGTCTTGGTGTTGGCGACGGTGCGGTCGGTTTCGTAGCCGTCGTCGAGGGCGATCAGTTCGAGCTTGCGGCCATTGATGCCGCCGCCCTTGTTGATCTGGTCGAAGTAGGCATTGATTGTTTGCCGCATGTCCACGCCGTAGGCGCCGTTCGGTCCCGAGAAGGGCCCCGACATGCCGAGGGTGATGGTGCTGTCCGTGACGCCGGGCTCGGCCCAGCACAGCGTGGAAAAGGCAATTGCGCCAATGGTGGCCAGTCGCTTGAGGACTCGCATCGTATGTCTCCCCCCTTGTTTGGTCGAATGATTCTATCAGCCAAGGATATTGGCGGGAACAGGGGGACGCTGAATATCGCCACGCCGGTGAGTTTGACGGTCAACAGGAAAAAAGGGCCAAAAATGAAATCGCCCCGAGGACCGGACGGGGTGTCCGGTGGTCGGGGCGAGATTTGCGTCTAGGTTTTCAGCGGCGTGTTATTCCGCAAAGAAGTCCTTGACCTTGTCCATCCACGACTTGGAGCGGGGGTTGTGCTTGGCGGAGTTGTCGCGGCTGGATTCCTCGAGTTCGCGCAGCAGTTCCTTCTGGCGTTCAGTCAGGGCGACCGGGGTTTCGACCACGACGTGGCACATCAGGTCGCCGTGCGTGTGGCTGCGGACGCCCTTGATGCCTTTGCCACGCAGGCGGAAGACACGGCCGGACTGGGTTTCCGGCGGAATCTTGATGGCCGCGGCGCCGTCCAGCGTCGGGATCTCGATTTCGCCGCCGAGCGCAGCCGTGGTGAAGGAGATCGGCATTTCGCAATGCAGGTCGTTGTGGTCGCGCTGGAAGACGGCGTGCTGCTTGAGGTGGATCTGCACGTAGAGGTCGCCCGGGGGGCCGCCATTGACGCCATGTTCGCCCTCGCCGGACAGCCGGATGCGATCGCCCTCGTCGACCCCGGCCGGAATCTTGACGGCCAGCGTCTTGTGTTGCTTGATGCGACCGGCGCCATCGCAGGATTTGCAGGGCTCGGCGATGAAGCGGCCGGTGCCGTGGCACTTGTGGCAGGTCTGCTGGATCGAGAAGAAGCCCTGCTGCAGGCGAACCTGGCCGGAGCCACCGCAGGTCGGACAGGTCTTTGGCTGGGTGCCGGGCTTGGCGCCGGAGCCGTTGCAGGGCTCGCAGACTTCCATGGTCGGGATGCGGATCTTGGTTTCCGTGCCGTGGGCAGCCTGCTCGAGCGTGATTTCGAGGTTGTAGCGCAGGTCGGCGCCGCGGTAGATGTTGGATCGACCGCCACCGCCGCCGCCCCGGCCGCCGAAAATCTCGTCGAAGATGCCGCCGAAGGCATCGGCAAAGCCGCCGCCACCGCCGCCCATACCGGCCTGCTGGTCGATGCCGGCGTGGCCGAACTGGTCGTAGGCCGAGCGTTTCTGGCCGTCCGACAGGATTTCGTAGGCTTCCTTGGCTTCCTTGAATTTCTCCTCGGCCGACGGGTTGTCCGGATTGCGGTCGGGGTGATACTTCATGGCCAGCTTGCGGTAGGCCTTCTTGATTTCATCGTCTGAGGCGTCGCGATTGACGCCCAGGATTTCGTAAAAGTCGCGTTTGCTCATGATCGCTTTCTAGGTATGTCGCGCATCGTTTAGCGGGCGGTAAAGGGTTCGCCCCAGACCAGTTCACGGTCGCCGCGCGCCCAGATGAACCAGTCGCTGCAGCCGCCGCGCTCGCAGACGCTGCTGTCGATGTGATTCAGGGTAACAAAGGTGGCGCCGTTTTGATCCTTGTCGTCGGGCAATCGTTCACGTTTTCCGACCTTGGCGGCGAGCAGCACGCTGCGCCGGCTTTCCGGGAAGTCGGGCGTGATGCCCCGCAGTTGCAGACTCGGACTCCAGTCGCGCAGGGCGCCGCGGACGAGTGCCGTGTCGCGGGCCACCATGCGGTCGAGACGAACGACCAGGCCGACGGTCTTGCCTTCCCAGCGGAACGGATTTTCCTCGAGCTGCTGGGCGGTCACCCAGGCCGCGATGCCGTGCTTGCTGCTGAAGGCATTGAACTGCTTGCGCACGTCGTCCTGTTTCTGGGCGAATTCGGCCTGCTGCTTGGCCTGGCGGGCCTTGTTCGCGGCGTCGTTGGAATAGCCGCCGAGGCGGCCGGTATCGCTGTCGTAGCGGGCGTTGGCGACCGGGTTGGGCAGCATGCCGTTGGGCCGGAGCTTGATCGCTTCGGTGAAGATGCCGACGTTCGGATAGCGCGTTCCCTTGTCGCAGACGTCCTGGTAAGCCTTGACGCCGGCTTCCATGACGCGCTGCACCGGGTCGTCGTCGGTGACATCGACCCGGGGACCGAGCACGAGGGCGATCTGGTCGACCTTGCACAGCTCCATCGGCCCGTCCTGCGGGCTGCGGGCGATGAAGAACAACTCGGCGCCCGGCACGTTGCCCATGGCGACGATGTACTTGTCGCCGGACACCGGTTCGACGCTGCCCCTGACCTTCTGGCCATCGAGGAAAACGCCGTTGCGGAAGTCGCCTTCCCACGTCGCCTTGACCTTCATCTCGGCGTAGCGGTAGAGCCATTCGGCCTTGCCCTTGCCGTCGGCGCGGCCATTCTTGCAGCCGCCACGATAGCGCAGCGCGTAGTCGCGCTGGCCGAGCATGGACGGCGCCCAGACCTGGCAACGACCGTCGATGTCGTCGCTGAAGCCGGTCGTGTCACCGCTGCCCTTGGCCAGTACGGGACTGGTCGGGAGCATCAGGGCTGTGGCGAGGCAGGCAAGGAGCAGTCGCATGGTGCGTCGATTCGGGTAAACGGCCAACGGGGATGGCTGGCCACCCCCGTTTCCTGGCTGGTTGACGGGGTTACTTCTTGTCCTTGTTCACCTCGGTGAATTCGGCATCGACCACGTCGCCTTCGACCGTCTTTTCGCCCTGCGGCTGGGCACCGGCACCGGCTGCACCGGCGGCAGCGCCTTCGGCCTGTTGCTGGGCGTACATCTTTTCGCCGAGCTTCTGGGCGGCCTGGCTCAGGGCCTCGGTCTTGGCGGCGATGGTGTCCTTGTCGCCGTCGCGCAGGACATCCTCGACGTCCTTGATGGCGGCTTCGATCTTGGCCTTTTCATCGGCATCGAGCTTGTCACCGTACTCGGTCAGCGACTTCTTGACCATGTGCACCATGCCGTCGGCCTGGTTGCGGGTATCGGCCAGTTCGTGCGCCTTCTTGTCTTCTTCGGCATGCAGCTCGGCGTCCTTGACCATGGCCTGGATTTCAGCCTCGCTCAAGCCGGAGTTGGCCTTGATGGTGATCTTGTTTTCCTTGCCGGTGGCCTTGTCCTTGGCCGTGACGTGCATGATGCCGTTGGCGTCGATGTCGAAGATGACTTCGATCTGCGGCGTGCCACGCGGTGCCGGCGGGATGCCTTCCAGGTTGAACTGGCCGAGGCTCTTGTTGCCGGAAGCGACTTCGCGCTCGCCCTGCAGCACGTGGATGGTCACGGCAGCCTGGTTGTCGTCGGCGGTCGAGAAGACTTGCGAGGCCTTGGTCGGGATCGTCGTGTTCTTCTGGATCAGCTTGGTCATGATGCCGCCCAGGGTTTCGATACCGAGGGAGAGCGGGGTGACGTCAAGCAGCAGCACGTCCTTGACTTCGCCCTGCAGCACGCCGCCCTGGATGGCAGCGCCGACAGCAACGGCTTCGTCAGGATTGACGTCCTTGCGCGGTTCCTTGCCGAAGACTTCCTTGACCTTGTCCTGGACCTTGGGCATGCGGGACTGACCGCCGACCAGGATCACGTCGTCGATGTCGCCGATCTTGCAGCCGGCATCCTTGAGCGCGGTCAGGCAGGGGGCCACGGTGCGCTCGATCAGCTCGTCGACCAGCGACTCGAACTTGGCGCGGGTGATCTTCAGGGCGAGGTGCTTCGGGCCGGAGGCGTCGGCGGTGATGTAGGGCAGGTTGACTTCGGTCTGCTGGCTGGAGGACAGCTCGATCTTGGCCTTTTCAGCGGCTTCCTTGAGGCGCTGCAGGGCCAGCACGTCGGACTTCAGGTTGACGCCGGATTCCTTCTTGAATTCGTCGATGATGTAGTCGATCAGGCGCTGGTCGAAGTCTTCGCCGCCGAGGAAGGTGTCGCCATTGGTGGCCAGCACTTCGAACTGCTTTTCGCCATCGACGTCGGCGATTTCGATGATGGAGATGTCGAACGTACCGCCGCCGAGGTCATACACGGCGATCTTCTTGTCCTTGCCGGACACTTTGTCCATGCCGAAGGCCAGTGCAGCGGCGGTCGGCTCATTGATGATGCGCTTGACTTCCAGGCCGGCGATGCGGCCGGCGTCCTTGGTGGCCTGGCGCTGGCTGTCGTTGAAGTAGGCCGGCACGGTGATGACGGCTTCGGTCACTTCCTCGCCGAGGTAGTCTTCGGCGGTCTTCTTCATCTTGCGCAGCACTTCGGCGGAAACCTGCGGCGGGGCGATTTTCTTGTCGCGCGCTTCAACCCAGGCGTCGCCGTTGTCGGCCTTGACGATCTTGAAGGGCATCAGCGAGATGTCCTTCTGCACTTCCTTCTCTTCGAAGCGGCGGCCGATCAGTCGCTTGACGGCGTACAGCGTGTTCTTCGGGTTGGTCACGGCCTGGCGCTTGGCCGGTGCGCCGCACAGGATTTCGCCGTCTTCGGTGTAGCCGATGACGGACGGCGTGGTGCGCGCACCTTCTGCGTTTTCGATAACCTTCGGCTGGCCGCCTTCCATGATGGCGACGCAGGAGTTGGTGGTGCCGAGGTCAATACCGATGATCTTGCCCATGATGTTTTTCCTAAAAGAGAATGACTGATGTTCGTGAATTGGGGGCGCTCAATCCGTTTTCAAGGGATTTCCACGGTCAACCGGAAAAAACGCCCAAATTTGAAATGCTTATTTGCCCTTGGCGACCATGACCAGGGCCGGACGCAGGACGCGGTCGGCGATGGTGTAGCCCTTCTGCAGCACGGTGACGACGGTGTTGGCTTCCTGCTCCGAGTCGACCATGCCGATGGCCTGGTGCTTGTGCGGATCGAACTTCTCGCCGGCCGGATTGACTTCGTTCAGCGCATTCTTTTCGAAGGCGGAGACCAGTTGCTTGAGGGTCAGCTCGACACCGGACTTGAAGCTCTCGACGGTCTGTTCCTGAACGGCTAGCGCGGCTTCCAGGCTGTCCTTGACGGCCAGCAGCTCGCCGGCAAACTTCTCGACGGCAAATTTGTGGGCCTTGGAAATGTCTTCCTGGGCGCGGCGGCGGATATTTTCGCCCTCGGCCTTGGCGCGCAGCCAGGCATCGTAATGTTCGGCCGCCTTCAGTTCGAGGGCGCGGAACTGTTCCTCGATGCTCGGCAGGGTGTCGGTGTGCGCCTCGGCAACGGTCTCGGCCGCCGTCTCGACGACGGGTTCCTTCTCCGGCAGGGCTTCCTGGCTGGTTTCAGTGGTGGTCATGCGATGTTCTCCGAAAAATCTCCACGCTAGCTGGGGGCGCATTTCCGGTTTTCAAGGCCGGGAATGCAAAAAAATGAATGCGCGCAGCGTGTGGTCTTTCGCTATGCCTTGTGCATTGTGACAAAACTGCTGTCAGGCGGCAGACTGCGTGCTACGATAATCCTTCGGGATTTTGGGTGCTCCGGGTAATGGAAAAGATCGGCAAATATCGCGTGATTCGAGAGTTGGGCAAGGGCGCGACCGCCACTGTCTACCTCTGTGACGACCCCGATAACGATCGCCAGGTTGCCGTCAAGGTCATCAGTTTCGGCCATGACAGCGCCGCCATGTCGCGCCGCATGCGCAAACTGTTCCAGAACGAAGGGATGGTTTCGAAGCGGCTCAACCATCCGAATATCGTTCAGGTCTACGAAGCGGTCGTCGAGCCGGACTTTGCCTACCTGGCCATGGAGTATGTCGAGGGCTTCACGCTCGAAGACAACTGCCGGATCGACAAGCTGCTGCCCATGCACCGGGTCATCAGCATCATCTTCAAATGCTGCATGGCGCTCGACGCGGCTTACCGGCAGGGCATCATCCACCGCGACATCAAGCCGGCCAACATCATGGTCGCCGCCAACGATGAACCGAAGATCGCCGACTTCGGCCTGGCGCTGAACATGAACAAGGACATGGACCGCGACTCGACCTTCATCATGGGCGTCGGCTCGCCGGCCTACATGTCACCGGAACAGATCAAGGGCTATCCGCTCAACCAGAAGACTGACCTCTATTCGCTCGGCGTGCTGTTGTTCCAGCTGCTGACCGGCCGCCTGCCCTTCCGCGCCAACAACCAGGCGACGCTTGTCTATCGCATCATCAACACCGAGGCGCCGGCCGTTACCGCGCTCAATCCGAACCTGCCGGAAGGTCTCAATCCCATCCTGCGGCGGGCGCTGGAGAAGGATCTCTACAGCCGTTATCGCAACGGCGCCGAAATGGCCAAGGATCTCTCGGCCGTGCGCTACCAGATCCTCGAAGACGACGAAACGGCGCAGGATACGAAGCACTTCGAAATGCTGCGCAGCCTCGAATTCTTCGTCGAGTTCGAGAACATCGAAATCTGGGAAATCCTGCGCGTCTCGGTCTGGCGGGAAATTCAGCCCAATGTCGCGCTCATCCGCGAAGGCGAGCGCAACAAGTTCTTCGGTATCATCGTCAGCGGCTCCGTCGAAATCTCGATCGAGGGCAAGGCGCTGTGCCGTCTCGGGCGCAGCGAACCGGTCGGCGAAGCGACTTATCTGCACCCCGCCAGCGATCAACGCTACGCCACGGCCGTCACGCTGGAGCCGACGCTATTCCTTGAAATCAACGCGGCCGCGCTGGCGCTGTCTTCCGAAGAGCTTGTCGAGCGCATGCGTAACACCTTGCTGGCACGCATGATCAAGCGCCTGCGCGAGGTCAACAAGATTGCCGCAGCCCTCGGTCAGCCCGCCGTCCAGAGTCAGGGGCCAGTGCCCAAGTCGCGTCCGCCGGGCGGCCTCGATCTCGAACTGGCACCCATGTAAAAACAGCCTCCGGAGAGGCTGTTTTGCATTGTGGGGTTTGCTTGCCTAAACCTTGAATCGACCCACCAGGGCGGCCAGGCCATCGGCCAAGCGCTTGAGGTCGTGGGCGGCGCCAGCGGTTTGCTCGACCGTTCCCGAGTTCTCGCGGGCCATGCCGGCAATCGCTTCGATGCTGTTCTCGACGTCGCCCGAGAAGCGACGCTGCTGGTCGGTTGCCGAGGCAATGGCGTCGAGACCGTGGCCGACTTCGGCCACCGAGCCGTTCGTTGCCTGCAGTACGCTCGACACCGAATGCACGGCTGTCTGGCTGCTTTCGAGGTGGGAAATGCCTTCCTCGATGCTGCGGCGGACGGCAACCGATTGGGCGCTGAGTTGAGCTGTGATCGAATCGATTTCGGTAGCCGAACGTGACGACTTTTCGGCCAGCTTGCGCACTTCGTCGGCGACGACGGCGAAGCCGCGTCCCTGTTCGCCAGCCCGTGCAGCCTCGATGGCGGCATTGAGCGCCAGCAGGTTGGTCTGCTCGGCGATGTCCTTGACTTCGCGGGTCATCTGGGTGATCGCTTCGGTATTGCGCACGAAGTTGTTGACCGAGTCGGCCATTTCCTTGACGGCACGCTCGACGACATTCATTTCACCGAGCAGGACATTGAGGTTGCGGTTGCCTTCGTTGGCGCGGGCCAGGCTTTCCTGGGACTGGTGCTGGACGTGTTCGGCGCTCTGGGCGATCGAGGAAATGCTCGACACCAGTTGTTCGACGGCCGAAGCGGCTTCGTTGGATTTCTCGTTCTGCTGATGCGAACTGTGCGTCACGCGGTCGGCACTGTCGGACAGCGCCGTGACGCGGGCCGAGACCTGGCTGGCCGAGTCGCGTACCTGACGGACCAATTGGTTGAAGTTCTCCATCATTTCGTTGAACACCAATGCCGCCTGGCCCACCTCATCGTTGCCTTTCACTTCGAGGCGGCGCGTCAGGTCGCCCTCGCCGCGAGCGATGTCGGCCAGGCCGTTGCGCATCTCTTCCAGCGGCTTGCTGACGAAGTGGTTGGTGATCAGGTAGATGAGGACGAGCAGGCCACCCAGAGCGACCAGCGCAACGCCGGCAATCTTCAGGCGGAAGGCAGACACCTGCGCTTCGACGGAATCCAGCGACACTTTCATGCTGACGACGCCGAGCACGGTGCCTTCGGGAACCTGGTGGCAGAGAATGCAGTCCTTGCCCAGATAGTTTTTCGAGGCCTTGGTCGGGTTGATGACGTGGAGGAAGGAGCTGCCGTTGGCCGTTTCGACGGCCATGTAGGCATTGCCCGAGGACATCACTTCTTTTTCGAGGGCATCGAGCGGGCGCTTGCTCTTGGTGTCGGGGCCGTAGAGTTTGGTGACGGCTTCGCTGCGGGCGACGACGAGGTCCTTGATGACCGAAAGCTGCTCGATCTGGTCGAGGAAGACTTCGCGCTGGCCGACGGTGCCGGTCAGCATCATGCCGGTCAGACCGGCCATGGTCATTTCGTGGATACTCTTGGAAAACTCCTGGGCCTGCTGAATTGCAGTGTCCCGATTGACTTGCGTGGTCCAGACGATTGCTCCGGCCCAGATGATGGCAAGTACAACCCATATGGCCGCCGTCAGGCGGATCCAGATCTTCAAATCGGCAAAGCGCGGCATGATTTACCTCGAGTGGCTGCCACCATTTTAGCTAGGCGGTCAGGTCTATTTGCTGGATTGTGCCAGCGCTACCAGTTTCGTGCAAAAAAATTCCAGAAGTGCGAATTTGACCAAGTAGGTCATTGGCATTTGTCTTGATATCAAAGGGCGTCGCAATGCGGCTCAAGGAGATGGCACCGACGCCGGCAGCGCTGAGCGATTGCAGTTGGTCCTTGCCCGAGGCATCGCGTGTCCACACGCTCAGTTGCTTGAAAGCCGCATCGTTTTCGTCGATCCAGCCATTGCCGTCGCCGTCCAGCGCGGCCAGTTCCTGAAAGCCATCGCCGGTGCCGGGGCCGAACAGCTCGCTGCCATTGTTGACCTTGCCGTCGGCGTTGCGGTCGAAGGAGAGGAAACCGCTGCCCGGGGCGACGAAATTGATCTGTTCCTTGGTGCCGTCGTTGTTGAGATCGAAGGCGAAGCGCTGATCGGTCAGTTGCGCCGCGGTACCGGCGAAATTGAGGACGAGCGGGTCGGTCTTGCGGGCGGCATCGCCGAGGCGCAGGCTGGTGCTGCTCTCTTCATGGTAATAGCGCGACATGCTCAGTTGCAGCTCGAAGCTGATTTCCCGGCCATCTGCCGTTACCACCTTGCCGCTCGCGCTGAACTGGGTTTGCTCGGCCTCGGTGTAGGACTCGCGTCGATCGTACTCGACGCCATAACCAGCCGATTGCGTGGCGGGCGCTGCGCTGCCCTGTGGGCTCGGCGGCGTATCGACGGTCGGGGTGGCGGGGGTTTTCAGGTCGCTGGCGTCGAATATCTCGATGCGGCGCCCGGTCAGGAATTCGAGCATGTTGCGAATGAGGCTCAGCTTGGGATCGTTGTCGACGGCCGAATCCGGATTGTCCTCGCTGGCGCTGGCTTCGCTGGCCGCAATGCCGGCCTCGGACAGGCTGACGCGATCGCCATGCATCCCGTGGTGGTGCGATTCTTCGCGGGCCGGCCGGGGACGTTGGTCGCCGGTCCACATCTTCAGGGACTCGCTGGCCTCGTATTGCTGCACGCTCGTGTGCGACGAGGCCATTTGCAGGCTGGCGCTGGCGATGATCATGGAGGCCTCCGCAGAACGGTTCGAGATATATTGTCTACGGCCCCGCCAGCGAAAAGTTAAGGCCTGTAAAGATGCGGCGTTATCCAGCGTTTCAGCGAGCCGAGGTCGAGCGCGCCGCTCTGGCGGGCGATTTCGCGGCCGTTCCTGAAAATGGCCAGGGTCGGAATGCTGCGGATGTTGAAACGGGCAGCCAGTTGCTGCTCGGCTTCGGTATTGACCTTGACCAGGCGGACGTAGGGTTCGAGGTCGATGGCGGCCTGATGGAAGTTCGGCGCCATCATCCGGCACGGGCCGCACCAGGGCGCCCAGAAATCGACGACGACGGGCAGGTCGTTGCGCGACAGGTGGCGGTCGAAATTGGCGGCGGTCAGTTCGGTCGGTTCGCCGACGAACAGCGCCTGTTTGCACTGGCCGCAAATCGGCGAATCTTTCAATTTTGGGCCAAAAATCCGGTTGACCGTCGAACAGTGCGGGCAGACGACGTGCAGGCTTTCATCGGGCATGGGGCGCTCCAAATATCAGGTTTTTCTGATATGGATGCCCGATGCCGGATTTCAAGAGCGGGCGCCGAATTTGATGGCTTGCCGGGCGCTGGTTTCGAGCGCGTGCGGATCGGTGGCGGCTTTGGTCGGCCAGCCGGCCAGGTGCGATTCGACGAAGTCGGCCAGGGCGGCGATCCACGCCGCGTCCTCGTTGAGCGCCGGGATGTAGTGGTACTCCTTGCCGCCGGCCTTGAGGAAATCGTCGCGGCCTTCCTGGGCGATTTCTTCCAGCGTTTCGAGGCAATCGGCGACGAAACCGGGGCAGATGACATCGACCCGGCGCAGGCCCTGTTTGCCCCATTGCTCGAGCGTGGGCGCGGTGTAGGGCTGCAGCCACTCGGCCTTGCCGAAACGGGACTGGAAGCAGATCTGGAGCTGCTCGGGCTTCAGGTTCAGGCGTTCGGCGAGCAGGCGGCCGGTCTTGTGGCATTCGCAGAAATACGGGTCGCCGAGGTCGAGGCTGCGCTTGGGCAGGCCGTGGAAGCTGATGAGCAGGCGGTCGTTGTCGCCGAGGGCGCCATTCGTCTGCCAGTGCTTGCGCACGGACTTTTCCAGCGCGGCCAGATAGCCGTCGTGGTCGTGGAAATTGCGCGTGAAGCGCATTTCTGGCTGGTTGCGGGTTTGCAGCAGCCAGCGGCTGGCGTCGTCGACGACGGTGGCGGTCGTACTGGCGGCGTATTGCGGATACATCGGCACGACGAGGATGCGGTTGGCGCCCTCGGCCTTGAGATGGCCGAGCACGTCGGCGATCGACGGCGAGCCGTAGCGCATCGCCCAGGTGACCTTGACGTGATGCCCGCGTTCGCCGATCAGGCCCTTGAGCAGCTTGGCCTGGCGCTCGGTATGTACGCGCAGCGGCGAGCCTTCGGGCATCCAGACGCTGGCGTACTTGGCAGCCGATTTCTTCGGACGGGTATTGAGGATGATGCCGTTGAGGATCAGCCACCAGATCGGCTTGGGAATTTCGACGACGCGCGGGTCGGACAGGAATTGCTTGAGATAGCGCTTGAGGGCCGGCGCGGTCGGTGCATCCGGCGTGCCCAGATTGACGAGGACGACAGCGGTGCTGGCCGCGTTGCCGTGACGGTGCGGCGGTTCAGGTTGAAAGCGGGGCATTAGTTGTCGTTTTTATAGGAAAGGGCGCTGGAAAGCAGGCGGGCGGTGATGTCGACGATGGGGATGACCCGTTCGTAGGCCATGCGGGTCGGGCCGATGACGCCGAGCGAGCCGACGATCTGGCCGTCGACGCTGTACGGGGCAGCGATGACGCTGCACTCGTCGAGCGGGGCGATGCCCGATTCGCCGCCGATGAAGATCTGCACGCCGTCAGCGTGGTTGGATATGTCGAGCAGGCGGACGAGGCTGGAGCGTTGTTCGAACAGGTCGAACAACTCGCGCAGGCGCTTCATGTTCGACGACAGTTCCTCGACGTCGAGCAGGTTGCGTTCGCCGGAAATGACGTAGGGCGCGGCGTTTTCGGCCATGGCGGCATCGCCGGCATCGAGCGCGAGGGCCATGAGCGGCTTGATGTCGTCGCGCAGCTGCTGGATTTCGACGGCGAGGCGGTGGCGGATCTGTTCGAAATCGAGGCCGGCGAAATTCTGCGTCAGGTAATTGGCGGCGCTGACCAGCTCGGACGGCGAGTAAGCCTTGTCGGTGGTCACGATGCGATTCTGCACATCGCCGTCGGTGGTGACGATGATAACCAGGATGCGCTTTTCGGCCAGGCTGAGGAACTCGATCTGGCGGATGCGGCTGGCCTGGCGGCGCGGCGCGATGACGACGCCGGCAAAATTCGACAGGCTGGAGAGGAGTTGCGAGGCGCTGGCGATGATCTGGCTGGACGGCCGGCCTTGCAGCGCTTCTTCCATTTCGCCCATCTGGCGCGCTTCGAGCGGCTGGACGGTGAGCAGGCTGTCGACGAACAGGCGGTAGCCGCGCGCCGTCGGAATGCGCCCGGCCGAGGTGTGCGGGCTGGCGACGAAGCCGGCTTCCTCGAGATCGGCCATGACGTTGCGGATGGTGGCCGGCGACAGGTCGAGCCCGGAAAACCTCGACAGCGCGCGCGAGCCGACCGGTTGCCCGTCGGCAATATAGTGTTCGACCAGCGTCTTCAGGAGGGTGCGTGCGCGATCATCAAGCATGGGGTGATTGTACAAAAATCTTCGGTCAGCGCTGCAACGCGTTTTTTATGCAAGAATTCAGCCCCATGAACAGAAGCTTCGCTTCCTCCCGCAATCCCCGGACCGTTGCACTGGTCGGCAAATACCACAGCATGGAAATTGCCGAATCGCTGCGCCGTCTGGCCGAATACCTTTATGAGCGCGGTGTTTCCGTCTTCATCGAGCGCGAAACGGCCGAGCACATCGGCAAAAAGGTCGATCTGTCGCGCTGGGTGACCTGCGGCTTCAACGACATTGGCGCCCATGCCGACGTGGCCATCGTGCTCGGCGGTGATGGCACCATGCTCAATGCGGCGCGCCGCCTGGCCCGTTATTGCGTGCCGCTGGTCGGCGTCAATCAGGGCCGTCTCGGCTTCATGACCGACATTGCCCGTGATGACCTGCTGACCTGCATGGACGACCTGCTCGACGGTCGCTTCGCGCAGGAAGACCGCATGCTGCTCGCCGCCGAGGTGACACGCGACGGCAAGGAGATTGCCTCGAACATGGCGCTCAACGACGTCGTTGTCGACAAGGGCGCCATCGGCCGGATGATCGAGTTCGAATTGTTCATCGACGGCGAGTTCATCTACAACCTGCGTTCCGACGGCCTGATCGTCGCTACGCCAACCGGGTCGACCGCCTATTCGATGTCGGCTGGCGGCCCCATCCTGCATCCGACCATGGCCGGCATCGCGCTTGTGCCGCTCTGCCCGCACGCCCTGACCAACCGGCCGATCATCGTCAATGACCAGGCTGATATCGAGTTGCGCATCGCCAATGCCGACGATCCGCGCGTGCACTTCGACGGCCAGGTGACGCTCGATCTCGAACGCGGCGACTGCGTCCGCCTGCGCCGCTCCGAGCACGCCATCCGCTTCCTGCATCCGCCGGGCTACAGCTATTTCGCCATGTTGCGTCAGAAACTGCAGTGGAGCGAACGGCCGCGAGGTACCTGATGTTGCAACACCTGACCATTCGCGATTTCGTCATTGTCGACCGGCTGGAACTGGACTTTCAGGCCGGTTTTGGCGCGCTGACGGGCGAAACGGGGGCTGGCAAGTCGATTCTCATCGATGCCCTGGCGCTGGCGCTCGGTGAGCGGGCCGATGCGGGGGTCGTCCGTTCGGGTTGCGAGAAGGCCGAAGTGGCCGCCACCTTCGATATCGCGGCCCGGCCGGAAGTGCGCGATTGGCTGACTGCCAACGATCTCGATGGCGACGACGAACTGCTGCTGCGTCGCGTTGTCGACGTGGGCGGTCGCTCGCGCGCCTACATCAACGGGTCGCCGGCGACCGTCCAGCAATTGCGTGAAGTGGGCGAATGGCTGGTCGATATTCATGGGCAGCACGCCCATCAGTCGCTGCTGCGGGCCGATGCCCAGCGCAGTTTGCTCGACAGCCATGCCGGCCTGAGTTGGCTGGTCCGCGATGTCGGCGCCGCCTGGAAGGCCTGGCGCGAAGCCGAGCAACTGCTGCGTTCGGCCAGCGAAGGGGCCGATGCGCTGCAACGCGAGCGTGAACAATTGCAATGGCAGATTGGCGAACTCGATGCCCTGGCCTTCGGCGAAGACGAATGGGCCTCGCTTGATGTCGAGCACCGCCGCCTGGGGCATGCCGCCAGCCTCATCGAGGGCGCGCAGTTCGCCCTGGCTGTGCTGTCGGAGGACGATGCAGCCTGCGAACGGCAGATCGACAGCGTGGCGATACGGCTTTCCGGGCTCGCCGAATACGATCCGGCGCTGGCCGAGGTGGCCGAACTGATCGGCTCAATCCAGGCCGAACTGTCGGACGCCGTATCCACGCTGCGCCGCTATGCCGATCGATCCGACCTCGATCCGGCCCGCCTGGCCGAAGTCGAGCGCCGGATGGATGCGGTCATGAGCCATTCGCGCAAATATCGCGTCCAGCCGGATGAACTGCCCAGTCTGCTCGCCGGCTGGCAGCAACGGTTGGCCGAACTCGACGAATCGGCCGATCTGGCTGCGCTCGAAAGCAAGGTGGCGGCGGCGCGCAAGGATTATCTGGCGCATGCCGAAAAACTGTCGGCCGGCCGCAAGAAAGCGGCTGCCGAGATGAGCAAGGCGGTCAGCGAGGTCATGCGCCAGCTGGCCCTGTCGTCCGGGCGCTTCGAAGTCACGTTGTTGTCAGTGCCCGAGGGCGCGGTCTATGGCCTGGAACAGATCGAATTCCGCATCGGCGGGCTGGCCGGCAACGAGGCTAAACCGTTGGCCAAGGTGGCTTCCGGTGGCGAATTGTCGCGCATCAGCCTGGCGATCCAGGTCCTCACGTCACGCTCGGCCAGTGTGCCAACGCTGATTTTCGACGAGGTCGATGTCGGCATCGGTGGCGGCGTTGCCGAAATCGTCGGCCGCCTGCTGCGCGAACTGGGCGGCGAACGTCAGGTCCTGTGCGTCACGCACCTGCCGCAGGTCGCAGCGCAGGCCAACTGGCAGTGGCAGGTCAGCAAGGCGACGCGCGACGGCGTGACGCTGAGTGCGATCCAGCCGCTTGACGACACCGGACGCGTCCAGGAAATCGCCCGCATGCTCGGCGGCGTTGAAATCTCCGACATCACCCTCCAGCACGCCCGCGAACTGCTCCATCTCCCGGCTTGAGGCGGTTTTTCCGGAATCTCACGGTCAACCGGAAAAAACGGCCAAAATCAAAATATGCCGAAGAGGCGCAGGGTGGCGAGCAGCGCCAGAATCAGGAAAAACACGCCGCTGATCCGGTGAATCCAGTGCAGCGGCAGGCGGTTGAGCCAGCGCCGGCCGGCGACGACGCCGAGGATCGATGTGCAGGCCAGGGCCAGCGTGGCGCCGACCCAGGTGGCGGTTGGGGCGGCGGTGCTGCCCATGCCGGCGACGGCGATCTGCGTCTTGTCGCCAAATTCGGCCAGGAAAATCATCAGGAAGGTCGTCGCGAAAATGCCGTGGCCGGGCTTTTCGGCGATGTCCTCGTCGTCATTCTCTTCCTCGAAACGCAGGGCGCTGATGCCGAAGAAGGCGAACAACACGGCGACCGCTGCCGTGACCACCCACTCCGGCAGCCACGCCGCAACGGCCGCGCCGAACAGGACGGCAAGCAGGTTGAGGAAGGCAAAGGCAGTGACGGCGCCCAGCACGACCGGCAGGCCGCGATGGCGGGCAGCCAGCGTCATGCAGACGAGCTGGCTCTTGTCGCCAAATTCGGCGAGCGCGATGAGCAAAAAGGTGGCGCCGGCCGACGATAGCCAGGCCCCCGGTGCAACGGCGGCGATTTCAGTCATTCAGGGAATCGTTGCTCAGGCTTTGGTATCCGCGGCGCCATGTTCGCGGTGCGGACACTGGTCCTTGGTGCATTGCGCGTACAGGTAAAGCGCGTGGTCCTGAATGGCAAAGCCGCGTTCCTGGGCGATGGCGTTCTGGCGCTTCTCGATTTCCGGATCGTAGAACTCCTCGACGCGGCCGCAGTTGATGCAGACCAGATGGTCGTGGTGCTTGCCATGGTTGATCTCGAAGACGGCCTTGCCGGACTCGAAGAAATGGCGCTCCAGCAGGCCGGCCTGCTCGAACTGGGTCAGCACGCGGTAAACCGTGGCCAGCCCGATGTCCATGTTCTCGGCAATCAGCATCTTGTAGACATCTTCTGCCGTCATGTGGCGCAAGGTGCTCGTTTCGAACAGTTCAAGAATTTTCAGGCGGGGAAACGTGGCTTTCAGCCCCATGTTCTTGAGGCTTTGTGGATCGCTCATTGCGGGAATTCCGGAAATTGTTCTGGCGAGGCGAAATGCCGATTTCGGGTATGATATACCGCTTCAAAGCCGATTGAAAAACTCCGGAAAACTGAATGCGCCGTTCCCGTCTATTGCTCGTGGCTGCCTCATGCGTGCTCATCGCCGCCTGTTCGTACAAGCCGGGCTTCATCAAAGAATACAAGATCGACATCCAGCAGGGCAATGTCCTGACGCAGGAAATGGTTGCCCAGCTCAAGCCCGGCCAGACCACGGACCAGGTTCGCTTCCTGCTCGGCACGCCGCTGGTGGTCGATATCTTCCACCAGCAACGCTGGGATTATCTGTACCGCTACCAGAGCGGGCAGACGGGCCAGGTCGAAGCCCGCAAATTCACCGTGTTTTTCGATGGCGAAGGCCGCCTGGCCAGGGTTGAAGGCGATGTGGCCGAAGGCGACCCGGGCACCCTGAGCGCGCCTTCCAACAAGAGCCGCGTTGTCGATCTCGGATCGATTTCGCCCGAAGAGGCGGACAAGCCCTTGCCGCCACGTGAGCCGCCGAGCTTTTTCCGGCGCATGATGAACATGTTTGGGTTTTAAAGTATGAGCGCTACACGTATTGGTATTGTGGGTGCAGGCGGCCGCATGGGCCGCATGCTGATCGAGGCTATCCAGAAGGATGCGCAACTGGCACTGGGCGCCGCTTTCGACGTGCCGGGCAGCCCGTTCATCGGCAAGACCGCCGGTGAGCTGGTCGGCATGCCGTGCGATGTGCTCGTTACCGACGACGTTGCAGCCGGCCTCAAGCAGGTCGACTGCCTGATCGATTTCACCCGTCCGCAAGGCACCTTGGTTCATCTCGAACTCTGTCGCCAGGCCGGTGTGGCCATGGTCATCGGCACGACGGGCTTCGAGGCCGATGGCAAGGAAGCAATTGCCGCGGCGGCCAAGGACATCCCGGTCGTCTTCGCGCCCAACATGGCGGTTGGCGTCAATCTCGTCTTCAAGCTGCTCGATACCGCGGCGCGCATTCTCAATCAAGGCTACGACATCGAAATCGTCGAGGCGCACCATCGCCTGAAGATCGACGCGCCGTCGGGAACGGCGCTACGCATGGGCGAAGTCGTCGCTGCTGCGCTCGGACGCGATCTTGAAGAATGTGCCGTCTATGGCCGCGAAGGTGTGACCGGCGAGCGTGACCCGTCGACCATCGGTTTTGCCACCGTCCGTGGTGGCGACATCGTCGGCGACCATACCGTCATGTTCTGCGGTCTCGGCGAGCGCGTCGAAGTCACGCACAAGGCGAGCAGCCGCATGCCCTACGCGCTCGGCAGCCTGCGCGCGGCCCGCTTCCTCGCTGGGCGGAAGAGCGGTCTTTTCGACATGCAGGACGTTCTCGGTCTGCGCTAGCCCATGAAATCCAGGCTGCTGGATCGGCAACTGCAGGAAATCTTCGGCGGCGAGGGTGAGCCGCAATTCCGGCAGCTGATCGAGCAGGCAAGGGCGGCACGCCAGGATGTGCTGGCCGATGGTATGGAAAAGCTGGTCGGGGTCGTCGATTCCGCCTATCGCGCCTATGCCGGGATGAATCTCAGCGGCTGGCATTCCAAGTTGTCGGGCGATGCGCTGGCCGACTGGAATCTGCGTACCGGCAACGTCGATGCGGGCCGCCAGTGGAAAACCATGCTCGGCTATGCCGAAGAAGAGCTCGACAACTCGATTGCCCAGTGGCAGCGCATGCTGCATCCGGAAGACCTGCGTGTCCTGCAGGCGCGGATCGAGACCCATGTCCGCAGCCAGGATGCCTTCTTCCAGGCGGAATGCCGCTTCAAGGCGCGCGACGGCCAATGGCGCTGGTTCCTTCTGCGCGGCGCCGTTGTCGCCCGTGACACCGATGGGCGGCCGGTTCGCATGCTGGTCCTGCAGCGCGACATCAGCGAGGTCAAGGGCGCCGAAGGGGCGCTGATTTCGGCCAAGGAGTCAGCCGAGGCGGCCAACAAGGCCCGTGGCGCCTTCCTGGCCAATATGAGCCACGAAATCCGGACCCCGATGAACGGCATCATCGGCATGACCGAACTGGCGCTGGACACCGAGCTCGATGCCGAGCAGCGCCATTACCTGAAGACCGTCAAGTCGTCGGCCGAAGCGCTGATGACCATCGTCAACGACATCCTCGACTTCTCCAAGATTGAAGCCGGCAAGATGGAGTTCGAGTCCCTGGCGTTCACGATTCAGGATACCGTCCTCGAAGCCGTTCGCGTTCTGGCCGTGGGGGCGCACAAGAAGGGCCTCGAACTGCTGGCGAATGTGCATCTCGACGTGCCGGGGCGCATCGTGGGCGATCCGACGCGTCTGCGCCAGGTCATCATCAACCTGGTCGGTAACGCCATCAAGTTTACCGAACAGGGCGAAGTCGTCCTCGACGTCACCGTCGATCAGCAGACCGAGCACTCCGTTTATTTGCGTTTTTCCATTCGCGACACCGGCATCGGCGTGCCGCCCGAAAAACAGCAGGCCATCTTCGAGGCCTTTTCCCAGGCTGACGTATCGACGACGCGCCGGTTTGGGGGCACGGGCCTGGGGCTCGCCATCAGCGCCCGCCTCGTGCAGCTCATGGATGGCAAGATTAGCCTTGAAAGCACGCAGGGCGTCGGCTCGGTGTTTGCCTTCACCGGGCGTTTCGGTGTTGAAACCTCGATGCTGGCGCAAACGCAGGCATTTTCGCCGGGTTCCAAATATCACGGACGACGGGCTCTGGTCGTCGACGACAATGAAACGGCCGGCCGTTATCTGGTCGAACTACTCGAACGCTATGGCGTGCAGGCCTCGTGGTCGGCGGACGCCAATGCCGCCGTTGGCGCGATCGAACGCAGCCGGTCCGTGGAATTCCCCTACGACTACGTGGTGGCAGACGCCAACATGGATGCGCCGGCGGGTTTTGCGCTGGCCGAAGCCTGGAAGAAATCGGGGCGCTTGGAAAAGCTGCTGGTCATGCTGACCACCGAAAATCAGCGGCACGATCTGAACCGCCTGCGGGAAATCGGGGTTTCTGCTCACCTCGTGAAGCCGATCGGGGCGGCAGACCTGCTCGATGCCCTGGCGCTGGCAGAAGCACCGGCCCTGGCTGCCCAGAACGAGATCTTGCTGGCCGAACTCGATCTCGATGGCTTGGCCAAACCCGCTCCGAATGGGCTCAATATCCTCCTGGTTGAGGACAATCCGGTCAATCAGGAGTTGGCGACACGCTTGCTCGAACGCGAGTCGCATCGGGTTACCTTGGCCAACAATGGCGTCGAGGCGGTTGATTCATTCGATAGCGGCCATTTCGACGTCATCCTCATGGATATGCAGATGCCCGTCATGGGGGGCATTGAGGCAACCGAAGCGATACGTGCCCGCGAAATGCGGCGGAGCTGGGTCGTCTCGCACGAGGTCAAGCCCGTTTACATCATCGCAATGACCGCCAACGTCATGTCCAGTGATCGGGATCGCTGCATGGAGGCGGGCATGAACGACTATGTCGCCAAACCCTTGCGTCCGGAGGAGTTGTTCTCGGCGCTGGAGCGCGCGCGCGACGGTGGCGGCGACGATGGGCCGTTGTCGGTTGCCGCTCCACCAGCGTCGTCCGGCGGCCCGCTGGATTTGTCAGCGGCCCTTCACGACATTGGCGAACCTGAATTGTTTGCCACGATGGCCGGAATGTTCCTGTCGGAATGGGATACCCATCTCGGTCGTATCAAGCAGGCGCTGGATGCCGCCGATGTCCATGAGTTGCGCATGCATGCCCACACGCTCAAGAGTTTGCTGGCCATGTTCCATGCTGAAAAGGCACGTCGCCGGGCCATGGAGATCGAGCAGGCAGCTACCTCGGCGGACAGCATCGACTGGACTGCCTGTGCTCAGCTTCACGTCGGTTTGGTCGATGAAATGGCCCAGATCAAGCCGATTCTGAAGCGCTACGTCGAGACTCGCGTAATCCCTTGAGTTTGCCTGAAAAGGCTCTTTTCGGCTAAAATAGGAAGGTTAAGCTGCCCTCATTTACTCCCGCCATTCTCGCCCTCGCCGACGGAACGGTTTTCAAGGGCCAATCCATCGGCGCAGATGGTGTCACCAGTGGCGAGGTGGTATTCAATACCGCCATGTCGGGCTATCAGGAAATCCTCACCGATCCCTCCTATTGCCGCCAGATCGTGACACTGACTTATCCGCATATCGGCAACACGGGTTGCAATGCGGAGGATTTTGAATCCAATGCCAATTACGCTGCCGGTCTGGTCATTCGCGACCTGCCGCGTCGCGCGTCCAACTGGCGTTGCGAGGAAGACCTTTCCTCGTACCTCAAGAAGCATGGCATCGTGGCCATTGCCGGTATCGATACCCGCAAGTTGACCCGCATCCTGCGCGAGAAGGGCGCCCAGGCCGGTTGCATCCTGGCCGGCGACGTTGACGAAAACAAGGCGCTGGCCATGGCCAAGGCTTTTCTGGGTCTGGCTGGCATGGACCTGGCCAAGGTTGTCTCGGCCAAGCAAGGCTATGCCTGGACCGAGGCCGAATGGACGCTTTCCGGCTACAAGCAGGCTAGCGAGTCGCGCTTCCATGTGGTTGCCTACGACTTCGGCGTCAAGCGCAACATCCTGCGCATGCTGGCCGAGCGTGGCGTCAAACTGACTGTCGTGCCGGCGCAAACCCCGGCGGCGGACGTGCTGGCCATGAAGCCGGATGGCGTCTTCCTGTCCAACGGCCCTGGCGACCCGGAACCCTGCGACTACGCCATTGCGGCGATTCGCGAGTTTCTCGATCGCGGTATTCCGACCTTCGGCATCTGCCTTGGCCATCAGTTACTGGCGCTGGCTTCCGGTGCAAAGACGCTCAAGATGAAATTCGGACACCACGGCGCCAATCATCCGGTCAAGGACATGGATACCGGCCAGGTGCTGATCACCAGCCAGAACCACGGTTTTGCGGTTGATGCCGAGTCGCTGCCGGCCAACCTGCGCCCCACGCACGTGTCGTTGTTCGACGGTTCCCTACAGGGTGTTGCCCGTACCGATGTGCCGGCTTTCTCCTTCCAGGGACATCCGGAAGCGAGCCCGGGGCCGCATGACGTGGCCTACCTGTTCGACCGTTTCCTCGACACCATGACGCGTGGCGTTGCTGCGCTCAATAACGCGCAATAAGCGGCACAGAGAGAGATAAAGATGCCGAAACGTACAGACATAAAAAGTGTTTTGATTATTGGCGCCGGCCCGATCATCATCGGTCAGGCCTGCGAATTCGACTACTCCGGCGCCCAGGCCTGCAAGGCCCTGCGCGAAGAGGGTTACAAGGTCATTCTGGTCAACTCCAATCCGGCGACGATCATGACCGACCCGGAAATGGCCGATGTAACCTACATCGAGCCGATTACCTGGCAGGTGGTTGCCAAGATCATCGAGAAGGAGCGCCCGGACGCGCTGCTGCCGACCATGGGCGGCCAGACCGCGCTGAACTGCGCGCTCGACCTCGACCGCGAAGGCGTGCTCGCCAAGTTCAACGTCGAACTGATCGGTGCTTCCAAGGAAGCCATCGACAAGGCCGAAGATCGCCAGAAGTTCAAGGACGCGATGACCAAGATCGGTCTCGGCTCCGCCAAGTCGGCCACCGCCCACAGCATGGAAGAGGCCTACCAGGTGCAGGCGATGATCGGCTTCCCGACCATCATCCGCCCGTCCTTCACGCTGGGCGGTACGGGCGGCGGCATCGCCTACAACATGGAAGAGTTCGAGACTATCTGCAAGCGCGGTCTCGAGGCCTCACCGACCAACGAGTTGCTTATCGAAGAATCGCTGCTCGGCTGGAAGGAATACGAGATGGAAGTGGTTCGCGACAAGGCGGACAACTGCATCATCATATGCTCGATCGAGAACCTTGATCCGATGGGCGTGCACACCGGCGACTCGATCACCGTCGCGCCGGCGCAGACGCTGACCGACAAGGAATACCAGCTGTTGCGTAACGCTTCCATCGCCGTGCTGCGCGAAATTGGTGTCGATACGGGCGGTTCCAACGTGCAGTTCTCGATCAACCCGGTGGACGGTCGCTGCATCGTCATCGAAATGAATCCGCGCGTCTCGCGTTCGTCGGCGCTGGCTTCCAAGGCGACCGGCTTCCCGATTGCCAAGATCGCCGCCAAGCTCTCGGTCGGCTACACCCTCGACGAATTGTCCAACGACATTACCGGCGGCAAGACGCCGGCTTCGTTCGAACCGTCCATCGACTATGTCGTGACCAAGGTGCCGCGTTTTGCCTTCGAGAAATTCCCGCAGGCCGACTCTACCCTGACCACGCAGATGAAATCGGTTGGTGAAGTCATGGCCATGGGCCGCACTTTCCAGGAATCGCTGCAGAAGGCTTTGCGCGGACTGGAAGTGGGCGTCGACGGGTTCAATTTGAAGTCGGTAGACCCGGAAACCATCGACGAGCAACTTGCCCGTCCGACCCCGGACCGCCTGTGGTATGTCGCCGATGCGTTTGGCGTTGGCATGTCGGTCGAAAAGGTCTTCGACCTGACCAAGATCGATCCGTGGTTCCTGGTGCAAATCAAGGAAATCGTCGATCTTGAACTCGAGGTGGAAAAACGCGAGTTGTCGTCGTTGAGCGCGGAGGAACTGCGTTTCCTGAAGAAAAAGGGCTTCGCCGATCGTCGTCTGGCCTACCTCCTGAAGACGACCGAGTCCGAGTTCCGTCAGCGTCGCCACGAATTGGGGGTGCGGCCGGTGTATAAGCGCGTTGATACCTGCGCCGCCGAGTTCTCGACCAATACCGCCTACATGTACTCGACCTATGAGGACGAGTGCGAGGCCAATCCGACCGACAAGAAGAAGATCATGGTCTTGGGCGGCGGTCCGAACCGCATCGGCCAGGGGATCGAGTTCGACTACTGCTGCGTGCATGCCGCGATGGCAATGCGCGAAGACGGCTACGAAACGATCATGGTCAACTGCAATCCGGAGACCGTGTCCACCGACTACGATACCTCCGACCGTCTGTATTTCGAGCCGCTGACGCTGGAAGATGTCCTCGAAGTGGTGGCCATCGAGAAGCCGGTCGGCGTCATCGTCCAGTACGGTGGCCAGACGCCACTCAAGTTGGCGCTGGCGCTGGAAGCCAATGGCGTGCCGATCATCGGGACGACGCCTGAATCGATCGACATTGCCGAAGACCGCGAGCGTTTCCAGAAGCTTCTGCACGAGCTCGGCCTCAAGCAGCCGCCGAACCGTACGGCGCGCACTGAAGAGGATGCCCTGCGCCTGGCGCAAGAGATTGGTTATCCGCTGGTGGTTCGTCCGTCCTACGTGCTCGGTGGCCGGGCCATGGAGATCGTCCATGAGCAGAAGGACCTCGAGCGCTACATGCGTGAAGCCGTCAAGGTTTCCAACGATTCACCGGTGCTGCTCGATCGTTTCCTGAACGACGCTGTTGAGTGTGACGTCGATGCCCTGTCTGATGGCGAGGAAGTGATCATTGGCGGTGTCATGGAGCACATCGAACAGGCCGGCGTGCATTCCGGCGACTCGGCTTGCTCGCTGCCGCCGTACTCGCTTTCGCCCGCCATTCAGGACGAACTGCGTCGCCAGACCAAGCTGATGGCCAAAGCGCTTAACGTCTGCGGCCTCATGAACGTGCAGTTCGCCATCAAGGACAACGACGTCTACGTGCTGGAAGTCAATCCGCGTGCCTCGCGGACTGTGCCGTATGTCTCCAAGGCAACCGGCCTGCAGCTCGCCAAGATCGCGGCTCGTTGCATGTCGGGCAAGAGCCTGAAGGCGCAAGGCGTGACCAAGGAAGTCATTCCGCCGTATTTCTCGGTCAAGGAAGCCGTGTTCCCGTTCGTCAAGTTCCCGGGCGTCGATACCATCCTGGGCCCGGAAATGAAGTCGACCGGGGAAGTCATGGGCGTTGGCGTGACCTTTGCCGAGGCTTTCATCAAGTCGCAGCTGGCCGCCGGGGTTAAGCTGCCGCGCGGTGGCAAGGTATTCCTGTCGGTCAAGGACAGCGACAAGGCGAAGGCGATTGAAATTGCCCGTCATCTGCAGGAAGCCGGTTTCCATCTGGTCGCCACGCGCGGTACGGCGCATGCCATCGAAGCGGCTGGCCTTCCCGTGCAGACGGTCAACAAGTTCACCGAAGGTCGTCCGCACATCGTCGATATGATCAAGAACAACGAAATTTCGTTGATCATCAACACGGTTGAGGAAAAGCGTCAGGCGATCAACGATTCCCGCTCCATTCGGACGTCGGGTCTGCAGGCGCGGGTGACGATGTACACGACCATCTGGGGTGCCGAGGCTGCTGCCGAAGGCATTCGCAATCACGGCGAGTTGGTGGTATATCCGATTCAGGATCTGCATACACAACTAAACTGAGACAAACCTGAAGCCGCCGGGTAGCTCCTTTCGGGCGCCGGCGGTTTTGCTTTTGCTGGAAGAGACTATGAGCAAAGTTCCATTGACGGTTCAAGGTGCCGAGAAGCTGCGCGAAGAGCTGCATCGTCTGAAGACGGTCGATCGCCCGTCGGTGATCGCGGCAATTGCCGAGGCGCGCGCGCATGGCGACCTGTCGGAAAACGCGGAGTACGATGCGGCCAAGGAACGCCAGGGGTTCATCGAAGGGCGTATCCAGGAGGTCGAGGGCAAGCTGTCGCATGCCCAGATCATCGATCCGAAGTTGCTCGACGCCGATGGCCGCTGCGTTTTCGGTGCAACGCTGGATCTTGAGGATCAGGATTCGGGTGACACGGTGACCTATCAGATCGTCGGTGAGGATGAGGCCAACATCAAGGCGGGCAAGATTTCGGTCAATTCACCGATCGCCCGCGCATTGATCGGCAAGTATGCCGGCGATATCGCCCAGGTCCAGGCGCCGGGTGGCATGCGCGAGTACGAAATCATCGACGTCCGCTACGAATAATTCGCATGCGCCGGTTGTCCGAGGGCCTCTACCTGTTCTCGATCACCCTCTGGGTGGGCGGTCTGTGGGCGATTGGCTACATGACGGCGCCGGTTCTGTTTGCGAGTCTGGGCGATCGACAGTTGGCGGGTGTCGTAGCCGGCAAGTTGTTTGCGCTGATAGGCTGGGTGGGGCTGGGTTGTGCAACCTGGCTGCTGGTCTTTCTGGTGTCGCGATTTCGGGCGCAGGTGTTCAGACGAGCCGTGTTCTGGCTGGTGATCCTGATGGCGCTGATGACCGCCGCCAGTCAGTTCGGTATTCAGCCACTGATGGCGCAGTTGAAGCTCGACGCCATGCCGCGCGACGTGATGGAAAGCGTGTTGCGCGATCGCTTTGCGGCGTGGCACGGCATTTCCAGCATCCTCTACATGGTGCAGAGTCTGCTGGGGGTATGGCTGGTGGTTTGGAGTGCTCGTGGTCTGAAGTGATCAGGTCAGCCTTGGTAGGCACGCTTGCTTTTGCGCGGTGCGGCCTTTTCCGGGGATTTTGATTTTGGGGCTTTTTTGGCGTTGACCGTAAGATTGCCTTCAGGAAGAGGGCGGTAAACGACCAGAAGCTTGCCGATGTGCTGGACCGGGGCGGCGCCCAGTTGAGTGCAGATCTGTTCGTAATAGGCCAGGCGATTTTCGCGGCTGTCACCATAGACGCGGATCTTGATGAGCTGGTGGGCGGTCAGGTTCATCTCGATTTCTTTCAGAACGCTGTCCGAAAGACCGTTTTCAGCGATGGAGACGACCGGATTCAACCCGTGGGCCTGAGCGCGCAGTTCGCGGCGCTGGGCAGATGACAATTGCAGCATAGTAACCCTTTCAAAAACGGCATTTTACCGAATGAAAAGAACCAGAACCAGCAAAGCTTGGATGCGGGAACATGTGAATGATCCTTACGTCCAGCTCGCCAAAAAAGAAGGTTGGCGTTCCCGTGCCGCTTTCAAACTCTTGGAAATCGACGACAAGGATAACTTGTTGAAGCGCGGCGAGGTGGTCGTCGACCTCGGTGCCACGCCGGGTGGCTGGTCGCAGGTCGCCTCCAAGCGCGTCGGCGATGCCGGCATGGTCATCGCGCTTGACCTGCTGGAGATGGCACCGATACACAACGTCCATTTCATTCAGGGCGACTTTCGCGAAGATGATGTGCTCGAACAACTGGAAAAACATGTCGGCGATCGTCGCGTAGGGCTTGTAATGTCCGACATGGCACCCAATATGTCAGGAGTGCCACTGGTCGATCAGGCGCGCGTGATGCATCTTGCAGAACTGGGATTGGAGTTTTCACGGGCACATCTGAAACCGGATGGCGCTTTTCTGGTCAAAGTCTTCCAGGGAACGGACTACGAAAGCTTTCTGCGTCAGATGCGTGAGACGTTCAAGACGGTCGTGGTGCGCAAACCGGATGCTTCACGGGATAGAAGTGCCGAGCTTTATTTGCTCGGACGCACATTGCGTTGAGAGTTTTGTTTAGAATGGCATTTTTGTCGCTCGTCGCTGTAGAAGGAGAGCAAGCTTGAACAACATGTTCAAAAACCTGGCCATCTGGCTGGTCATCGGCCTTGTGCTGATGACAGTATTCAATCAGTTTAATAGCCGTCAGGTTGCGACGGGAGCCGTCGAATACTCCCAGTTCATCGAAGAGGTGAAGTCTGGCCGCATTTCCAAGGTGGTCATGGAAGGACGTACCTTGAAGGCGACGACGACCGAAGGCAAGCGCATCACTTCCTACGCGCCACCGGACCTCTGGCTGGTCTCCGACCTTCTGAAGAATGGCGTCAAGATCGAAGCCAAGCCGGAAGAAGAGCCCTCATTCCTGATGAATCTGTTCGTCAGCTGGTTCCCGATGTTGCTCCTGATCGGTGTCTGGGTTTTCTTCATGCGCCAGATGCAGGGTGGTGGCAAGGGCGGTGCGTTCTCGTTCGGCAAATCCCGTGCGCGGATGACCGACGAGGCGCAGAACGTCATTACGTTTGTGGACGTCGCGGGCTGCGATGAAGCCAAGGAAGAAGTTCAGGAAATCGTCGATTTCCTGCGTGATCCGTCCAAGTTCCAGAAGCTGGGCGGTCGTATTCCAAAGGGCGTGCTGATGGTCGGCAACCCGGGTACCGGCAAGACGCTGCTGGCCAAGGCCATCGCCGGCGAGGCCAAGGTGCCATTCTTCAGCATTTCCGGTTCCGACTTCGTTGAAATGTTCGTTGGCGTTGGCGCTGCCCGTGTTCGCGACATGTTCGAGAATGCCAAGAAACACGCACCCTGCATCATCTTCATCGATGAAATCGATGCGGTCGGTCGCCATCGTGGTGCCGGTCTCGGCGGTGGTAACGACGAACGCGAACAGACGTTGAATCAGCTTCTGGTTGAAATGGATGGCTTCGAAGGCCATACCGGGATCATCGTGATTGCCGCGACCAATCGTCCGGATATCCTCGATCCCGCCTTGTTGCGTCCGGGGCGTTTTGACCGTCAGGTCATCGTGCCCTTGCCGGACATCCGTGGCCGCGAAGAAATTCTCAAGGTCCACATGCGCAAGGTGCCCATCGCCGGCGACGTCAAGGCAGACATCATTGCACGTGGTACCCCGGGTTTCTCTGGCGCCGATTTGGCCAATCTCGTCAATGAAGCTGCGCTGTTTGCCGCGCGTGGAAACAAGCGCTTGGTCGACATGGAAGACTTCGAGAAGGCCAAGGACAAGATCATGATGGGTGCCGAGCGCCGTAGCATGGTCATGACCGAGGAAGAAAAGATGAATACGGCCTACCACGAGTCGGGTCACGCCGTCGTGGCCAAGCTCGTGCCAAAGTCCGATCCGGTGCATAAGGTGACTATCATTCCGCGCGGTCGTGCACTGGGTTTGACCATGCAGTTGCCGGAACAGGATCGTTACGCTTACGACCGTGAGTACCTCATGAGCCGTATTGCGGTCCTGTTCGGCGGGCGCATCGCCGAAGAACTGTTCATGAACCAGATGACCACTGGCGCATCCAACGACTTCGAGCGCGCAACTGCAATGGCGCGCGACATGGTGACCCGCTACGGTATGTCCGATCTTGGTGTCATGGTGTACGGCGAGAACGATGGCGAGGTTTTCCTTGGTCGGTCCGTGACACAGCATAAAAACGTGTCCGAGGCGACCATGCAGAAGGTCGATTCCGAAATCCGTCGCCTCATTGACGAGCAATACGCACTTGCCCGTCGTTTGCTGGAAGAAAACCGGGACAAGGTTGAAGCAATGACCAAGGCCTTGCTTGAGTGGGAAACGATTGACGCCGAGCAAATCGACGACATCATGGCTGGCAATCCGCCGCGACCGCCGAAGCCCTCACAGTCCACGACCCGGGCAAAGACACCCGGCGATACGCCGGGTGCTGAACCGAGTGCCGCAGCCACGGCCTGATTGATCGATTGCTGATTCGGCCGGGAGACTCTCCCGGCCTTTTATTTTCTGTGCCATGAAAACATTGATCTGTGGCCGGTTCAGGCTTCCACTGGATCGCCCCTTGCTGATGGGTATCGTCAACCTGACCCCGGATTCTTTTTCGGGCGATGGCTTGGTTGGTGACGTGGATCGGGCGATCCAGCATGCGCGGCAGCAATTTGAGGTGGGCTCGGATATTCTCGATATTGGTGCTGAGTCGTCTCGTCCTGGCGCCATACCGACATCTGAAAAAGACGAGTTGCAGCGCTTACTGCCAGTGCTGGAGGCAATAGGTGGCTGGGGTATTCCCATCTCGGTTGATACATACAAACCCGCAGTAATGCGTGCAGCGCTGGATGCAGGGGCCTCGATGATCAATGACATTGGTGGCATGCAGCACCCGGATGCCCTCTCGGTTGTGGCGGACAGTGACTGTGGCGTGTGTGTAATGCACATGCAGGGCGAGCCCGGTACGATGCAGGCGTCGCCTCGTTATCAGGATGTCGTTGCGGAAGTCGACGTCTTTTTGGCGAATGCGGTGGCGCGATGCAGGCAGGCGGGGATAGCCGACGAACGCCTTGTGGTTGATCCCGGCTTTGGATTTGGCAAGTCGCTTGAGCACAATCTCGCCCTTTTTCGGGCGTTGTCCGATGGATGTTTCAGGTGCCATCCTGTGCTGGTGGGGGTCTCCAGAAAGTCCATGCTGGGTGAAATTACCGGGCGGCCGGTGGCTGAGCGCCAGCCCGCGAGTATCGCGGCAGCACTGCTAGCCGCCCAAAAGGGTGCGAAAATACTACGTGTGCATGATGTGGCGGCAACCAGGGATGCTTTGGCCGTCTGGTCCGCAGTCGAAAAGGGGAAATGGCAATGAGCAGAAAATATTTTGGTACCGATGGGGTTCGTGGGCGGGTTGGTCAGGCGCCTATTACGCCAGATTTCGTCATGCGGCTTGGCTATGCAGCCGGCAAGGCGCTCCTGGGGCAGAGCAACATGCCTTCAGGCGAGCGTCCCGCGGTACTGATTGGCAAGGACACCCGTCTCTCCGGATACATGCTTGAGTCAGCCTTGGAGGCCGGGTTCTCGGCGGCAGGGATTGATGTATTTCTGGTTGGACCGCTGCCAACGCCGGCGGTGGCCTACCTGACACGTGCGCTGCGCTTGCAGGCAGGGATCGTGATATCGGCCTCGCACAATCCTTACTACGATAACGGAATCAAGTTCTTTTCGGCACAGGGCACTAAGTTGCCGGATGAAGTCGAGCGTGCCATCGAGGAGGGGATCGATCAGCCAATGGTTTGCGCTCCACCCGCCGATTTGGGGCGTGTGCGTCGGATAGAGGACGCCCGAGGCCGCTATATCGAGTTCTGCAAAAGCACATTTCCCAATGACCTCGATTTGCGGGGACTGAAGATTGTCGTTGATTGCGCACACGGTGCCGCTTATCACATCGCGCCGAGTGTATTTCACGAACTGGGGGCCGATGTTGTCACCATTGGCACGCAACCCAATGGCTTGAATATCAACGATGCCGTTGGCGCGACCGCACCGAAGGCTTTGTGCGAGGCGGTTCTGGCGAATCGTGCCGATCTTGGGGTTGCTCTGGATGGTGATGCAGACCGTATTCAGATGGTCGATGCCGAAGGCAATCTCTATGACGGGGACCAATTGTTGTTTGCGATTGTTCGGAGCAGGGCACGCGTTGGCAAGGTCAAGGGGGTAGTGGGTACGCTGATGAGCAATTTGGCGCTGGAGCATGCGCTGGCGAAAATTGATGTCCCGTTTTCCAGGGCGGCTGTGGGTGATCGGTATGTGGTGGAAATGCTCAATGAGAAAGGCTGGTTGTACGGCGGGGAGAATTCCGGCCATATTCTCGCGATGGATCGCCACACTACGGGTGACGGCATTGTTGCTGCCTTGCAGGTACTGGCTGCGCTCCGCGAGATGGGGGGGGATTTGAAGACTCTGCTGAGTGGCCTGACGCTCTACCCACAAAAACTGATTAATGTGCCTGTCTCGCGCGGTTTCCCTTGGAAAGATCATCCCGCAATCACTGCTGCCCTGGCAGATACCGAGGCTGAGATGGCTGGGCGTGGCAGGGTATTGCTGCGGGCATCCGGGACCGAACCATTGTTACGAGTAATGGTAGAGGGAGAAGATGTCGCTGAAGTTGTATCGGCTGCCGAGAAATTGGCCGCTGTCGTTCGCGAGGCTGCGCAGTAATGTGCATTGTTTGCCAATCGTATTGACCAAAAAATCGACGAGTCGCTATAATCCAAAAGTTTTTCGCCAACCGAATCGTCTAGCCCATGCGTAGAAAGCTCGTTGCTGGTAACTGGAAGATGCACGGCACGCTTCAGAAAAACGCCGTGCTTTTGTCGCGCATTGCGGCGGAAGCACCAAGGCTCAATTGTGAAGTCGCGGTTTGTCCTCCTTATCCTTATCTGGGGCAAGCTCAACTTGCATTGGCCGGTTCTGGGGTTGCGCTTGGTGCTCAGTCCGTTAGCGAGCACGCTTCTGGAGCGTTTACAGGGGAGATTTCAGCGGCAATGCTGCTCGAATTCGGGTGTCACTACGCATTGGTAGGGCATTCAGAACGGCGGGCGCTATTTGGCGAGACGGATTATGTAGTGGCGGCCAAGTTTGAAGCTGCGCAAATGGCTGGTTTGGTTCCTGTGCTTTGCGTTGGAGAGACACTTCAAGAGCGCGAGGCGGGTTCTACGATTTCAGTAATCACTCGGCAGTTGTCGGCAGTGCTTGAGCGGGTTGGAGTGCAGGCACTGGCGAAAGCTGTCGTTGCGTATGAGCCGGTTTGGGCGATTGGGACGGGCGTGACAGCATCTCCGGCGCAGGCTCAAGATGTGCATGAAGCAATCCGTGCGCAGGTGGCGGCACTGGATATTGGGGTTGCGAGTGAATTGCGTATTCTCTACGGTGGTAGCGTGAAACCAGAGAACGCAAAACAATTGTTTGGGCAGCGCGACATTGACGGTGGTTTGATCGGCGGTGCTGCCTTGATGGCGGATGATTTTTTGACAATTTGCCTTGCGGCAAACTGATAGGCAGACAAATGAACTGGTTTTTCTCTCTTGTTTTAACGATCCACATTCTTGTGGCGATAGCCATCATCGGATTGGTGTTGATGCAGCATGGCAAGGGGGCGGACATGGGCGCCGCTTTTGGTAGTGGTGCATCCGGCAGTCTCTTCGGTGCCACAGGGTCGGCTAATTTCCTGAGTCGTACGACGGGAATCCTGGCTGCAGTATTTTTTGCTACCAGCTTGACCTTGGCATATGTGGCTTCCAGCAAGCCAAAAACGACTGGCAGTGTCATGCAAGAACCGGTACAATCGCAGCCTGCTACGGCTGGGGCGGAAGCTCCCGCAGTTCCGGTGGATGCGGGGTCCAAAGCGAAAGACGTACCGAAGTAAAGTAGTAGATTCGCCTGGTATTTAGTCCTCTCTGGGTGATCAATAAATACGTGCCGACGTGGTGAAATTGGTAGACACGCTATCTTGAGGGGGTAGTGGCGCAAGCTGTGCGAGTTCGAGTCTCGCCGTCGGCACCAAAAGGCTGGAGCAGTGGCTGAAAAGTTCGCTGTTTCGAATAAGAAACTGAATATTGGCGGCGGGTCATGGAAAACTACTTTCCAATCCTGATGTTTGTTCTGGTGGGGGTCGCGGTAGGCGTTTTGCCTGTCGCGATGGGTTATCTGCTTGCTCCGAGCCGTCCAGACCCTGAAAAGCTTTCCCCGTACGAGTGTGGTTTCGAAGCGTTTGAAGATGCGCGCATGAAATTTGACGTGCGTTTTTATCTCGTCGCCATTCTCTTCATACTGTTTGATCTGGAAATTGCATTCCTTTTTCCGTGGGCTTCAATTTTCAAAGACATCGTTGCGACGGATTCGATTAAGTTGTTTGGTTTTATCGAAATGCTCGTATTCGTTGCCATTCTGGTCGTTGGTTATGTTTATGCCTGGGCCAAGGGCGCGTTGGAATGGGAATGAGGCTAGGTTATGGCGATTGAGGGCATCCTGCAGGAAGGCTTTGTCACTACAACGGCAGACAAGCTGATCAATTACATGCGTACGGGGTCGATATGGCCGATGACCTTTGGCTTGGCCTGTTGTGCGGTCGAAATGATTCATGCGGGTGTTTCGCGGTACGATCTGGATCGTTTTGGCATCGTGTTCCGTGCCAGTCCGCGTCAGTCTGATGTGATGATTGTTGCTGGTACGTTGACCAACAAAATGGCACCTGCCTTGCGCAAGGTTTATGACCAGATGGCTGAGCCGCGTTGGGTTATTTCAATGGGGTCGTGTGCCAATGGTGGCGGTTACTACCATTATTCCTACTCTGTTGTGCGTGGCTGTGACCGGATCGTTCCGGTCGATATCTATGTGCCAGGTTGTCCACCAACTGCGGAGGCCTTGATTTACGGGTTGATCCAGTTGCAGAACAAGATTCGTCGTACCAACACTATTGCTCGTTAATTGCCAAGGCTGATTCGATATGTCTGCCAAGCTGGAAACGCTTAGCCAAAACCTGCAAAAGCACTTTGGCGAAAAAATTAAGTCGCTAAAGCTTGCTTTGGGGGAAGTCACAATTGAGGTCGGTGCAGCCGATTATCTTGGTGTGATGACAACATTGCGGGATGAGGTTGATCTTCACTTCGAGGAAATCATCGACCTGTGTGGCGTTGATTATTCCACCTATGGTGATGCAGGTTGGCAAGGCAAGCGCTTTGCCGCGGTTTCGCACCTTCTTTCAATTTCCAATAACTGGCGCTTGCGCGTTCGGGTGTTTGCCGAAGACGACGAGTTTCCTTCGGTTGATTCCGTTACCGGTGTTTGGAAGAGTGCAAACTGGTTTGAGCGCGAGGCTTTTGACCTGTTCGGCATCGCGTTTGTGGGGCATGACGATTTGCGTCGAATTTTGACTGACTACGGTTTTATCGGTCATCCGTTCCGCAAGGACTTCCCGATATCAGGCCATGTGGAAATGCGCTATGACCCCGATCAGGCGCGTGTGATCTACCAACCCGTTACCATTGAGCCTCGTGAGAATACCCCGCGCATTGTTCGCGAAGATACCTATGGGGATAGTGCACATGGCTGATATCCGCAATTTCACACTCAATTTTGGTCCTCAACACCCCGCTGCTCACGGTGTGTTGCGTCTCGTGCTTGAACTGGATGGCGAAGTTGTACAGCGTGCTGACCCGCATATTGGGCTCCTGCACCGTGCAACCGAAAAGCTGGCTGAAACACGGACTTGGGTTCAGTCGGTGCCCTACATGGATCGACTCGACTATGTGTCGATGATGTGCAACGAACATGCGTACTGCCTTGCAACGGAAAAGCTGCTTGGTATCGAAGTCCCTGAACGCGGGAAATATATTCGCGTGATGTTCGACGAAGTCACGCGTATTCTGAATCACTTATTGTGGATCGGCTGTCACGCACTTGACGTGGGCGCTATGACAATGGCGCTGTATACCTTCCGTGAGCGTGAAGATCTGATGGACGTGTATGAGGCGGTTTCTGGCGCTCGCATGCATGCTGCGTACTATCGTCCGGGTGGCGTATATCGAGATCTTCCGGATCGTATGCCGCAGTATCAGGAGTCAACCTGGACCAATGCCAAGAAAGCTGCGGAGAAAAACGAAAATCGCAGCGGATCGCTTCTCGATTTCCTTGAGGATTTCACCAATCGCTTCCCAACCTACCACGCTGAGTATCACACGCTGTTGACCGATAACCGGATCTGGAAACAGCGCTTGGTCAATGTTGGTGTGGTTTCGCCGGAACGTGCCATGCAGATGGGGTTCACGGGTGCCATGTTGCGTGGGTCTGGCGTCGCCTGGGATTTGCGCAAGAAGCAGCCATATGCCGTGTATGACAAGATTGATTTTGATGTTCCGGTAGGTGTGAATGGTGATAGCTACGATCGCTATCTGGTTCGCATGGAAGAAATGATTCAGTCCAACAACATCATTAAGCAGTGCATCGCTTGGTTGCGTAAAAACCCCGGCCCCGTGATCACTGATAACAACAAAGTTGCGCCTCCGCCACGCGAAAATATGAAAACCAACATGGAAGAGTTGATTCATCACTTCAAACTCTTCACGGAAGGTATTCACGTTCCACCGGGTGAGGCCTACGCGGCCGTTGAGCATCCTAAGGGTGAGTTTGGTATCTACTTTGTTTCTGATGGTGCAAACAAACCTTATCGCATGAAAATCCGTGCGCCGGGGTTCGTTCACCTGGCAGGACTGGACGAAATGTCCAGAGGCCATATGATTGCCGACGTCGTTACGATTATCGGTTCCCAAGATATTGTTTTTGGCGAGATTGACCGCTGATGTTTTCCGCTGAAACCCTCCAGAAGTTTGCGCGCGAGGTAGCCAAATACCCCGCCGATCAGAAACAGTCTGCATCCATGGCTTGCCTCGCTCATGCCCAGGAAGAAAAAGGCTGGTTATCTCCAGAGTCCATCGAGGCAGTGGCCAATTATCTGGGCATGCCGCCGATTGCTGCCTATGAGGTTGCCTCTTTCTACAACATGTACGACCTGAAACCGGTTGGCAAGTACAAGATAACAGTCTGTACCAACCTTCCGTGCGCGCTTTCCGGTGGATACCATGCAGGTGAATACCTCCAGAAAAAGCTGGGTGTCGGCTATGGCGAGACAACACCAGATGGAAAGTTTACATTGAAAGAAGGTGAGTGCATGGGAGCCTGCGGCGACGCGCCGGTTTTCATCGTCAATAACCGGTCAATGTGCAGCCACATGCATCCGGAGCAGATCGACAAGCTGCTGGAGGAGTGTAAATAATGGCTATGCTTGGTTCGATCAATGGCGTTCTGATGGAAGGCTTGGATGGCGACAATACCTGGCGCCTCAAGGATTACGTCGCACGTGGCGGCTATGCGCAACTGAAGCGCATTCTTGAAAGCAAGATGACTCAAGAAGATGTCATCAGCGAAGTAAAGAAATCTGTCCTGCGGGGTCGCGGCGGTGCCGGTTTCCCGACTGGTCTTAAATGGTCGTTCATGCCGCGTTCCTTTCCCGGAGATAAGTACGTCGTTTGCAATACAGACGAAGGCGAGCCAGGAACCTTCAAGGATCGGGACATCATGCGCTACAACCCGCATGCGGTCATCGAGGGAATGGCTATCGCTGCCTACGCTATGGGGGCGAACCGCGGTTACAACTACGTCCATGGCGAAGTTTGGTTCGAATACAAGCGTTTCGAAGAGGCGCTCGATGAGGCCAGAGCTGCGGGACTAATTGGTCAGAATATCCTTGGGTCGGGATTCAATTTCGAACTCTTTGCCCATCACGGTTATGGTGCCTATATCTGCGGAGAAGAGACCGCACTGCTTGAATCGATCGAGGGCAAGAAGGGCCAGCCCCGCTTCAAGCCGCCGTTCCCTGCCTCCTTCGGCCTGTATGGCAAGCCGACGACCATCAACAATACCGAAACTTTCGCTTCGATTCCGTTCATCCTGAAAATGGGCGGCGAAGAGTTCCTGAATTTGGGCAAGCCGAATAATGGCGGAACGAAACTGTTTTCGGTTTCCGGTCATGTCAATCGTCCTGGGAACTACGAAATTCCTCTTGGAACGCCGTTCTCAACGCTGCTTGAAATGTGTGGCGGAATGCGTGGTGGTCGCAAGTTGAAGGCTGTTATTCCTGGTGGATCTTCTGCTCCGGTTATGCCGGCAGAGGTGATCATGGATTGCACCATGGACTACGATTCGATCAGTAAGGGTGGATCGATGCTTGGCTCCGGGGCGGTCATCGTCATGGACGAAACTGTCTGCATGGTCAAGGCGCTCGAACGATTGTCCTTCTTCTATCACGAAGAGTCCTGCGGGCAATGTACGCCTTGTCGAGAGGGAACAGCCTGGATGTACAAGGTAGTTCATCGGATAGAGAACGGGCTTGGCAAACCAGAGGATCTGGACCTGCTGAATAGCGTGCTCGGCAATATTGCCGGACGTACGATCTGTGCTCTCGGTGATGCAGCAGCTTTCCCTGTGCAAAGTTTTATCAAGCACTTCGGAAAAGAATTCGAGTATCACATTGAAAACAAGACTTGTCTGGTCCCCAAAGATGTTCAGTGGGCAGGCAGTGGCTTCCACAAGATTCCGGCCTGACAGGTTACGGGTTGTAACGAAAGAACTGGCTACAAGGTAGCAACATGCTAGAAATCGAAATCGACGGCAAAAAGGCGCAGGTGCCTGATGGCAGCACGGTGATGGATGCCGCGCAGCAAGTGGGCGTTTACATTCCGCATTTCTGCTACCACAAGAAACTTTCGATCGCCGCGAACTGCCGCATGTGTCTCGTGCAGGTGGAAAAGGCGCCGAAGCCGTTGCCGGCCTGCGCAACACCGGTGACCAACGGGATGAAAGTCTTTACTCACTCCGAACTGGCCGTGAAGGCTCAGATAGGCGTGATGGAATTCCTGCTCATCAATCACCCGCTGGATTGCCCGATCTGTGATCAGGGCGGTGAATGTCAGTTGCAGGATATGTCCGTTGGATATGGCCCGATGAAGAGCCGTTACACGGAAGAGAAGCACGTCGTATTTCACAAGAATGTTGGTCCGCTGATTTCCATGGAGGAAATGAGCCGCTGTATTCACTGTACGCGTTGCGTTCGCTTTGGTCAGGAAATAGCCGGCATCATGGAACTTGGCATGGCCAATCGCAACATGCATTCCGAGATCATGACCTTTGTTGGTCGCAGCGTCGATTCAGAGTTGTCCGGAAACATGATCGATCTATGCCCGGTTGGGGCGCTGACGTCCAAGCCATTCCGCTATACAGCGCGCTCTTGGGAACTGCAGCGCCGTAAGTCGGTTAGCCCTCAGGATTCGGTTGGCGCCAATCTTGTTGTTCAGGTCAAGCACGATAACGTTATGCGAGTTTTGCCGCGTGAAAACGAAGATGTCAACGAATGCTGGATTTCGGACAAGGAACGTTTCTCGTACCAAGCATTGAGTTCCGATGAGCGTTTGACCAAGCCTATGGTCAAGCAGGGTGGTGAGTGGAAGGAAGTTGATTGGAACGTTGCGCTTGATTACGTCGCGCATGGCCTGAAGGATGTTTCCCGTACCCATGGTGGCGATTCGGTTGCGGCACTTGCAGCACAAAGTTCTACGGTAGAAGAGCTTTTCCTTCTTGGAAAAGTCATGAAGGGTATCGGAAGCGGGAATATCGATTTCCGTCCGCGGCAGAACGATTTCTCGTCGGACTTCAAGCGTGCCGGAACCCCTTGGCTGGGAATGCGACTTTCGGAAATCAAGGACCTTGATGGTGCATTAGTCGTGGGGTCATTCCTCCGCAAGGATCATCCATTGATCGCCCAGCGTTTGCGCCAGGCAGCAAAAAAATATACCAAGGTTAGCTTGATTTCGGTTGGTGGAGACGATCAGTTAATCAACCTTCACGCCAGAATTACCGTTGGACCGAATCTGTTGGCATCTGCCTTTGCTGGAGTGGTAAAGGCTGCTGCAGAGATTAAGGGTGCTTCGGTACCGACTGGTCTTGAGGCTATAGACGTTTGTGATTCCAGCAGGAAAATTGCTCAAAGCTTGGTTGACGGAGAAAAACGGGCCGTATTCCTTGGGAACGTCGCGACGCAGTCGTCCGATGCAACGCAATTGCACTTGCTGGCACTCGAACTTGGCAAGATCACCGGGGCAACCGTCGGTTTCCTTGGTGAGGGCGCGAATACCGTTGGTGCTCACGTTGCCAAGGCATTGCCGTCCGGGGCAAACGCACGGCAAATGTTCGAACAGCCCAGAAAAGCATATGTGTTGATGGGGGTTGAGCCAGAGTATGACTCAGCGAACCCGCAACTTGTTCTAGCGGCGCTCAAGCAGGCCAGTTTGGTGGTCTATATGTCTGCCTTCAAGCATGCGCCTGCTCTAGATTATGCTGATGTGATGCTGCCGATTTCACCCTATACAGAAACTTCTGGCACCTTCATCAACACCGAAGGTCGGGTGCAGAGCTTCAATGGCGTGGTCAAGCCGAGAGGGGAGACCCGGCCGGCATGGAAGTTGTTGCGTGTCCTTGGCAACGTCCTGAATTTGGATGGATTTACATACGAGTCTAGCGAAGCTGTTCGGGATGAAGCGCTTGGCAAGGGCGTTGAGTTTGTAGCTGGCTTGAGTAACGAGCTTAAGGATGCAGCTCTGTCGATTCCGACTACTTCGCCATCCGGGTTGGTGCGAATTGCTGATGTGCCGATCAACTTTGCCGATCCGATGGCCCGCCGTTCGCCGGCGTTGAAGCTGACGGCCGACTCCATTGCACCATCGGCTCGCATGAACGAACAGACCATGGCGCAGATCGGGATTGCGGACAATTCTCCGGTTCGTGTGAAGCAGGGCGATGGCGAGGCATTGCTGACCGCCAAAGCAGACAATAATGTGCCCTCTGGTTGTGTTCGCGTTTCTGCAGGCCACGCCAGTACCGCCATGCTCGGCGAAATGTTCGGCACGATTTCCGTGGAGCGTGCATAAATGGACGCACTGATGAATTTCGGACTTGGGATTTTCGGCAGTGCTTGGCCAGCCGTCTGGACCCTGCTCAAAATCGTACTGATTGTCGCGCCCTTGATGCTCGGTGTGGCGTATCTGACTTACTTTGAACGCAAGGTGATCGGTTACATGCAGGTTCGTATCGGGCCGAACCGTGTCGGTCCGTGGGGTCTGATTCAGCCAATCGCTGATGGCCTGAAACTCTTGCTTAAAGAAATCATCATCCCGACAACGGCCAATAAGGGAATCTTCATCATCGCGCCTATGCTGGCAATTGCACCAGCGCTGGCCTGCTGGGCGGTCGTTCCATTCACGGATTCTTTGGTCGTCGCCAATATCGATGCGAGTCTGCTGTACATCATGGCGATATCGTCCATGGGTGTTTACGGCATTATCCTGTCAGGTTGGGCGTCGAACTCGAAGTACGCATTCCTTGGCGCCATGCGCTCTGCTGCTCAGATGGTTTCCTACGAAATCTCAATGGGTTTCTCGCTGATCTGCGTACTGATGGTTTCGAATAGTCTGAACCTGGTTGATATTGTCAATGTTCAGGATCAAGGCCGTTTCGCTGGCTGGGGGCTGAGTTTCCTCTCATGGAACTGGTTGCCCCTATTCCCGATGTTCATCGTCTATCTGATTTCAGGTACGGCTGAGTTGAACCGTGCGCCATTTGACGTTGCTGAAGGCGAGTCTGAAATTGTGGCCGGCTTCCATGTGGAATATTCGGGTATGGCGTTCGCGCTGTTCTTCCTGGCCGAATATGCGAACATGATTCTGGTTTCCGCGCTGACCTCCATCCTGTTCCTCGGTGGATGGTTGTCGCCGGTTGGTTTCCTGCCCGACGGAATCCTATGGCTGTTCATCAAGATGTCGGCCATCCTGTTCCTGTTCCTGTGGTTCCGGGCTACGTTCCCGCGCTATCGCTATGACCAGTTAATGCGCTTGGGCTGGAAAGTGTTCTTGCCGATCTGTTTGATCTGGCTCGTGGTTGTCGGCGTCTGGATGATGTCGCCGTTGAATATCTGGAAGTGAGGAGAGACTAATGGGTTCGATGAAGGAAATCTTCAACAGCCTCTTCCTCAAGGAATTGTTGAAGGGCATGTCGGTCACCGGGCGTTATTTCTTTGCGCGGAAGATCACGGTTCAATATCCGGAAGAAAAGACGCCGCAGAGTTTCCGCTTTCGGGGGTTACACGCCCTGCGTCGCTATCCGAATGGCGAAGAGCGTTGCATTGCTTGCAAACTCTGTGAGGCGATCTGCCCTGCGTTGGCTATTACGATTGAAGCAGAGCCCCGCGATGATGGCTCGCGTCGTACGACTCGGTACGACATCGATTTGACCAAGTGCATTTTCTGCGGATTCTGCGAAGAGGCTTGTCCCGTCGATGCTGTGGTTGAAACCCGGATTTTTGAATACCACGGCGAAAAGCGCGGTGATTTGTATTACACCAAGCAGATGTTGCTGGCCAACGGCGACCGCTACGAAGATCAGATCGCGAAGGATCGCGAACTTGATGCTTCTTACCGATAACAGGTGCTAGCAATGGATTTTCAAACAGCGGTTTTCTACTTTCTCTCGGCCATTCTGGTTTTTGCCAGCCTGCGCGTGATTACAGCGCGCAACCCGGTCCATGCTGCGCTTCACCTGATTCTTGCCTTCTTTACCTGTGGTGGTATTTGGGCTCTGCTGCAAGCCGAATTTCTGGCAATCGCCATCATCCTGGTCTATGTCGGCGCAGTCATGGTGCTCTTCCTATTCGTGGTCATGATGCTGGACATCAACATTGATCGCATTCGCCAAGGGTTCTGGAACTATCTCCCGTTGGGCGCTTTGCTTGGCATCCTGATGGTGGTCGAAATGGGGCTAGTCCTTGGCAGCAAGTATTTCCAGATTCCGGCTGCTGAAGCCATGCTTCCCGCCGGTGTTTCGAATACGAAGAGCATCGGCGCGCTGATGTTCACCGATTACGTCTATCCCTTCGAGTTGGCCTCGATCATTCTGCTTGTTGGCATGATTGCCGCCATCGTGCTGACCTATCGCGGTCCGAAGAAGTCCAAGTACACCAATCCAAATCAGCAGGTCTTCATCAAGGCGAAGGATCGTGTTCGCGTCCTGCAGATGCCGGTTGAAAAAGACTGACCCCCGGGGAAACAATGCTCAATCTTACTCTCTCCCATTTTCTGGTTCTGGGCGCGATACTTTTCGCGATCAGTGTGGTTGGTATTTTCCTGAATAGAAAAAACCTGCTGGTCTTGCTGATGGCCATCGAGTTGATGCTTCTTGCGGTCAACATGAATTTCGTGGCTTTCTCGCATTATCTGCAGGATCTCTCTGGTCAGATTTTCGTCTTCTTCATCCTGACCGTTGCTGCCGCCGAGTCTGCAATCGGCCTGGCTATCCTGATCGTACTGTTCCGCAACCTGAAGAGCATCCATGTGGATGACCTTGGCAGCCTGAAGGGTTAAACATGGAAATGCAAAAACTCTACCTGCTCGTTCCGATGGCGCCTCTGATTGGTGCCATGATCGCCGGTCTGTTCTGTCGTGTCATTCCGCGCTGGGTCGCTCATACCGCAACGATCGCCGGCGTCGCCATCGCGTTTTTCGCGTCCGTGGTCATTTTCAAGGACGTGTTGGCGGGGCATACATTCAACGGCACCGTCTATACCTGGATGACCAGTGGAGACTATCGATTCGAGGTTGGTTTCCTGATCGATACGTTGACCACCACGATGATGTTGGTTGTCACCTTCGTGTCGTTGATGGTTCATATCTACACCATCGGCTACATGCAGGAAGACCCGGGTTATAACCGTTTCTTCAGCTATATCTCGTTGTTCACCTTCTCGATGTTGATGTTGGTGATGAGCAACAACTTCATGCAGCTCTTCTTCGGCTGGGAAGCGGTGGGTCTCGTTTCCTACTTGCTGATCGGATTCTGGTACACCCGTCCGACGGCCATTTTCGCGAACATGAAGGCGTTCCTGGTCAACCGGGTTGGCGACTTTGGCTTCATTCTCGGTATTGGCCTCGTGCTGGCTCATTTCGGCACGCTCGACTACGCCACCGTATTTGCCAAGGCACCGGAGCTTGCCGCCACGACGATCAAAATCTGGGGTGCCGCTGAGTGGTCGTTGATGACGGTTACCTGTATTTGTCTGTTTATTGGTGCCATGGGCAAGTCAGCTCAGGTACCGCTGCACGTGTGGCTGCCGGATTCCATGGAAGGTCCGACGCCGATCTCCGCGCTGATTCACGCTGCAACGATGGTTACGGCCGGTATCTTCATGGTATCCCGCATGTCGCCACTGTTCGAGCTCTCGACAACGGCCCTCTCGTTCGTGATCATCATCGGTGCTATTACGGCCCTGTTCATGGGCTTTCTGGGGATTATCCAGAATGACATCAAGCGGGTCGTCGCTTACTCGACCCTGTCTCAGTTGGGCTACATGACGGTTGCGCTGGGTGCGTCGGCCTACTCGGTTGCCATTTTCCACCTGATGACCCACGCTTTCTTCAAGGCACTGCTGTTCCTTGGCGCCGGTTCTGTGATCATCGGGATGCACCACGATCAGGACATCCGGAACATGGGTGGCTTGCGCAAGTACATGCCGATTACCTGGATTACCTCCTTAATTGGTTCGTTGGCCCTCATCGGGACACCGTTCATGGCCGGTTTCTACTCCAAGGACTCGATCATTGAAGCGGCACAGGTGGCCTACCATTCCGGCCAGCCGGGCGCAGCTTTTGCCTATTTTGCCGTGTTGGCCGGTGTCTTCGTCACAGCCTTCTATTCCTTCCGCATGTACTTCCTCGTCTTCCATGGTGAGGAACGCTTCGGCAAGGCAGATGATGCCCATCATCACGAACATCATGGTGACCATGATGATGAAGAGGCTTCGCACGATCACCATCACGGGCTTGCACCGGGTCAGAAACCCCACGAAACACCATGGGTTGTTACGCTGCCATTGGTTCTGCTGGCAATCCCGTCCGTTTTGATCGGTTTCTTCGCGATCGAACCCATGCTTTATGGCGAATACTTCAAGGGCGTGATCTTCATTGATAGCGAAGCGCATCCGGCCATGGCACATTTGGCCGAAGAGTTCCACGGTGCCGTTGCCATGGGCGTTCATTCGCTGACGACCTTGCCGTTCATTCTGGCCTTGTCCGGTGTTGTCGTTTCCTGGTTCTTCTACATGAAGCGCCCGGATATCCCGGCTGCCATCCAGCGCCGCTTCTCCGGCATCCAGACGCTACTCGAAAACAAGTATTACTTTGACAAATTCAACGAAGTCGTTTTCGCCGGCGGTGCTCGCCTGATGGGCAAAGTGCTGTGGCGCGGCGGCGATGTCACGATCATTGACGGCCTGATCGTCAATGGTTCGGCCAAGGTCGTTGGATGGATCGCTTCAATAACCCGTCTCTTCCAGACCGGTTATGTTTATCACTACGCATTTACCATGATCATCGGCGTCTCTGTGCTGATGGCACTGTGGATTACCCGCGCCTGACCGAAGAGCTCGCAGAGTACCAAGGAAAAACATGTCGAATTACCTGCTCTCCCTTGCCATCTGGATCCCGATTTTCGGGGGCTTGGCAGTACTTGTAGCCGGCTGGCTGGGAAATGATTCCAAGTCACGTGGCTTGGCACTCCTCGTGGCAGTTGCCGGGTTCATGGTCACCATCCCGCTCTGGACCGGTTTTGATGTTGCCAACGGTGGCATGCAGTTCGTCGAGCTTGGCGCCTGGATTCCTCGCTTCAACATCAATTACCACCTGGGTGTGGACGGCATCTCGATGCTGTTTGTCGTCCTGAATGCGTTCATCACGATCATCGTTGTCGCGGCGGGCTGGGAAGTCATTCAGAACAAGGTTGCACAATACAACGCTGCTTTCCTGATCATGTCGGGCTTGATGAACGGTATTTTCACGTCGCTCGATGGCATCCTGTTCTACGTCTTCTTCGAAGCTTCCCTTATTCCGCTGTATCTGATCATCGGTGTCTGGGGCGGACCGAAGCGCGTTTACGCTGCTTTCAAATTCTTCCTCTACACCCTTTTCGGCTCCCTGCTTTTCCTGATCGCGCTGATGTATCTCTTCGTGCAATCGGGCGGTAGCTTCTCTATTCTCGAATGGCACAAGTTGCCGATCGCCTTGGGTGCGCAGATCTGGTTGTTCCTGGCTTTCCTTATTGCGTTTGCCGTCAAGGTTCCGATGTGGCCGGTGCATACCTGGTTGCCGGATGCTCACGTTGAGGCGCCCACCGGGGGTTCGATCGTCCTGGCGGCTATTGCGCTGAAGCTGGGTGCCTACGGTTTCCTGCGGTTCTCCCTGCCCATCCTGCCGGATGCGTCGCACGAGCTCTCCGGACTCGTTCTGGCCCTGTCGCTGATCGCCGTTGTCTATATTGGCTTCGTTGCCCTGGTGCAGGAAGACATGAAAAAGCTGGTGGCCTATTCGTCCATCGCGCACATGGGTTTCGTCACCCTGGGTTTCTTCATGTTCAGCGCCATGGGTATCGAAGGCGCGCTGATTCAGATGGTCTCCCACGGCTTTGTTTCCGGCGCGATGTTCTTCTGTATCGGGGTCATGTACGACCGCGTGCATAGCCGTCAAATTGCTGACTACGGTGGCGTGGTGAACACCATGCCGAAGTTTGCTGCGCTGTTCATGCTGTTCTCGATGGCCAATGCCGGCTTGCCCGCTACGTCTGGTTTTGTTGGCGAGTTCATGGTCATTCTGGGCGCCGTCAAGTTCAATTTCTGGGTTGCATTCGCCGCCGCCAGCTCCATGGTCATCGGTGCGGCCTACACGCTGTGGATGTACAAGCGCGTGATCTTTGGCGATGTCGCCAACCATCATGTCGAGGAACTCACCGACATCAACAAGCGCGAATTCGCCATTCTGGGTGTTCTGGCAATTGCCACCCTGTGGATGGGTCTTTATCCGCAGCCTTTCACGGAAGTCATGCACGCCTCGGTCAATGACCTGTTGCGTCATGTCGCCATCAGCAAGATCCAATAATCGGTAGCCGACATGTTCGACAATTTCGTTGTCCCCAATCTTCTGCCCGCTGCGCCGGAAATCTTTCTGACGGTGATGGCGCTCGCCATCCTGATGATCGATTTGCTGGTCAAGGATAGCCGGCGCACCGTCACCTTCGTATTGACCCAATTGACCCTGGTCGGTTGTGCCGTGATTCAGTTCGCGACCAGTACCGGTGAAATCACCTACACGTTCAGCAACATGTTCGTCGATGACCTCATGTCCGACCTGCTGAAGCTGTTCCTGTACATGACCCTGATCATCGTCATGTTCTATTCGCGCGGTTACGTCATCGATCGCGAGCCCATGAACAAGGGTGAGTACTACGTCCTCGCATTGTTCGCTACGCTGGGCATGATGGTCATGATCTCCGCCAATCACTTCCTGACCATCTACATCGGTCTCGAATTGCTGTCGCTGTCGCTGTACGCCATGGTTGCCATGAATCGCGACTCGATTCAGTCGACCGAAGCGGCCATGAAGTATTTCGTCCTCGGCGCGCTGGCATCCGGCCTGTTGTTGTACGGCATGTCCATGATCTACGGTGCGACCGGCACGCTGGAAATCACCGGCATCGCCGAGCGTCTGTATGGTGGCGGCGTCAACAAGACCGTGCTCGTCTTCGGTCTGGTCTTCCTGGTTTCCGGTCTGGCTTTCAAGCTGGGTGTCGTTCCGTTCCACATGTGGATTCCCGACGTCTATCACGGTGCGCCGACCTCCGTCACGCTGCTCATCGGTTCCGCACCGAAGCTGGCCGCCTTCGCCATCGTCATGCGTCTGCTGGTCAATGGCCTGATCACCATGGCTCAGGATTGGCAGGCCATGCTGGTCATCCTCTCCGTGCTGTCCATGGCCATCGGTAACCTGGCGGCCATTGCCCAGACCAACCTGAAGCGCATGCTGGCCTATTCCGCCATTTCGCACATGGGCTTCATGCTGCTCGGTATCGTCACCGGCGTGGTTAGCGGCGATGCCCGCTACGCCCTCAACGCTTACAGTTCGGCCATGTTCTACGTTATCGCCTACGTGCTGATGAGTGCCGGTACCTTCGGCATGATCCTGCTCATGTCGCGTGCCGGGTTCGAAGCCGAGGAAATCGACGACTTCAAGGGTCTCAACAAGCGCAGCCCGTGGTTTGCCGGCATCATGCTCATGCTGATGTTCTCGATGGCAGGTGTGCCGTTCTTCATCGGCTTCTTCGCCAAGTTCTCCGTGCTGCAGGCCGTTGTTGCTGCAGGTTACATGTGGCTGGCCATCGTTGCCGTGCTGTTCTCGCTGATCGGCGCCTTCTACTACCTGCGTGTCGTCAAGGTCATGTACTTCGATGCCCCGGCTGACGAGAGCCCGCTGACTGCCCCGATGGACATGCGTATCCTGATTTCTGCCAACGGCCTGGCCGTTGCCTTCCTTGGCATCTTCCCGCAAGTCATCATGTCGCTCTGCGCCTACGCGCTGCTGCGTTCGCTATGATGAAACGCTGAAGTCATCCAATCAAACGCCCCGCCTGTCGGGGCGTTTCCATTTGTGGAGTCCGAAATGTCACACGATAGCCATCTGGTCGAATCCGAGATCGCGAGCGAAACGGTGTTCAAGGGCGCCTTGCTCCATGTGCGCAAGGATCGCGTCCAGCTACCCAATGGCCAGGAGTCGATCCGGGAGTACATCGTCCATCCCGGTGCGGTGGTGATTCTCGCCTTCCTGCCCAACGGCAACCTGCTCTTTGAGCGCCAGTTCCGCTACCCGCTACGTCGCGTCTTCCTCGAATTGCCGGCCGGCAAGATCGATCACGGCGAAGCCATCATCGATACGGCCCAGCGCGAACTCAAGGAGGAAACGGGCTATGTCGCGAGCGAGTGGGAATATCTCGGCGTGATGCATCCGTGCATCGGCTATTCCGACGAACGCATCGAAATCTTCGCCGCCCGCGGCCTGCATCTGGCCGGCGAAAAACAGCTCGACCACAACGAATTCCTCGATGTCGTCGAGCTGTCGCCGGCCGAAGCCAGGCAGGCGGTCTGGGATGGCCGCATCACCGATGCCAAGACCATCACCTCGCTATTTTGGCTCGACAAGCCCTGAGCTCGGGCTGTTGAGCGTTTCCGGGCGAATGTTACGGTCAACCGGAAAAAATGGCCAAAATTGAAAACCTCGGTATGTAAATCCGAGGCCCTCTGGTTGCAATCAGGACGGGTCTGGCACGTAGTTGCCGGGGAAGGCATTGGGTGACTTGTAGTGCCGGTGAGAGGGAATGATTCCGCGCGCAACGAGTCTGGCATAGGAGTCGTAACGAACCGTGATGATCTCGTCCGGCGCGTTGTTCGCCCGTTTGAAATCAACCTGCTGCGTTGGCGAATAGACCCGCTCACCATGCCCAGTGCCCAGCTTGCGTTCGGCCATGGGCGAGGCAGCCTTGTCAGCTGCCTCATTGCGACTGCGCATCGGGGCCGATGCTGGGGCGGCAGACATTTCTTGAACCGGGGCGGGAACGGGTTCCTGATATTCGCGGAAGGCAGCCACGCCGATCACGCCAACATTGTCCGGCCGGCCAGTCCTGCCTGCGTAGGAGTCTTCGACCGCCGTGAAATAGAAGGCAGCCACGTCACGCTCGCTCTTGCGCCACCCGGCGATTTCGACAGAGCCCCTTGGCGACAGCACATACCCTCGCTGGTTTTGCGCAGCGGTTTCGCCGCTGACGACGTTGATGCCATCAACTGAAACAACGGTCAGCATGCGCCCCCCGGTCTTGTTGATGACGTTGATGGCGTAGCGATCACCCGGCTTTCCGGCGATCCAGAGCTGGCCTTCATGCCGGTAGGTCGGCAGATGTTCGCCGGTCGTCCGGTTGACGATCTGGATGTCGGTAACGCTGGTGGCGTGGGAGACGGAAGCAATTCCTGCGGCGATGATGGCCGAGGTCATGAAGCGGAAGACAGGTTTCATTTTGAGAGTCCCTTTGAGTTGGCAGGTACTCTCTTAAACGATCAGCATTCGGAAACGGGGTTAAAAAATTTTCCGATTACGGTTGTTTTGAGCGCTCTCCCTCAGGAGCAAGCTTGAGTTTTGTCTTTATCCCATCAGGCACAGCCTCGCCCGGATAGGCCTGAGCAAAGGCTTCGAGGCTTTTCCTCGCTTCATCAAGTCGATTCTGGTTGATCAGTGCCTGAATTGAATCCAGCCAGTCCTTTGGCGACTTGGCCTGATCGGCAGCAACCCTTGCTGCAGCCTTCGCGCTGGGGCTTGCCAGCGCTTCACGCCTGGCCATGGGCGCCGCAGCCGCCGATTCGGTTGCAACGGAACGTTCTGCAGGTGCCGACGAAAGAACAGCTTCGCTGCCGGCCGGAAATTGGGCGGTTGCAGCCGGGGCTGGCGTTGGAACCGGTGCCGCCATTTTGGCTTCGGATCGCCTCGGCGCCGGCGCCTGATCGGCCATTCGCGCCCTCGATTCGCCAACGACGGGCGCCGGGCTCGGTGCTGCGGAGGCGACCTGCTGTTTGTCGGCAGCAGCGCTATTGTCGTTCATGGCCAGTGGGGGAATGGCAGGCTCCAGCGGTTCGTGGCGTTCGACCATGGTGGTCAGCATGGCGACCAGACAGATGGTGGCAAGGGCTTGAAGCGGCAGACGCCAGCGTGGCCACCACGGGGCAGGCGTACTTTGGGGTTCGACTGCGGCGCGCGCGGCCATCAGGATGTTTCGGTCAAGTTCCGCACTCGGGCCGGATGGGCCGGCCTCCCGATAAAGCTCGCCGATCTCTTGATCTGTAGGTTTCATCGCCATTTCGACAACTCCTGACGCAACTTGCCTAGTGCGTAGCGCAAGCGGCTTTTAACGGTTTCTCTCCCGACACCCATCAGGGATGCGATCTCCTCCAGGCTCATCTCGCCGTCCTGGGAAAGCAGGAAGGTTTCACGCTGAACATCCGGGAGCGACTGAACAGCGACAACGATCTGTTCGGCCAGGGCTTTGCGTTCGGCGCGGCGATCCGGGCGATCATCGTCCGGGGAAGGGATGGACGCCGTGAAATCAGCGTCCTCGTCTTCAGGGAGTGCGCTGTCGACGACCGGCATCCTGTTGCTTGAGCGCCAATGATCGACCAGACGGTTGTGGGCAATGCGAAAGAGCCAGGTGGAAAACTTGGCGGCGACCTCGTACTGCTGACGGGCGTTGACCACGCGGAGCCAAATATCCTGGAAGAGTTCATCGCTTGCCCCGTCCTGTCCGCATTGGTGCGCCACATAGCGAAACAGCGGGCGGCGCCACCGACCATAAAGCACCTCGAAAGCCGCTGCGTCGCCGTCCTTGTAGGCGAGCATCAGGCCTTCATCGGTTCTGAGGTCTTGATCGGGTAAACGTTCGGTCATGAGGATCGGGGTGAATGCGCCCGGATATTATCCTGATAAGCGGTCCGGCCGAGATCAAGTTTGCCATGAGTGGCCAATTTCACGGTCAACCGGAAAAAACAGCCAAATTTGAAATACGCATTTCCCGGAAAAAGGACCCATGAAAGCAAAACGCCCCGGAGAGCCGGGGCGTTTCATTTGGAACTGCCTGCTACGTCAGCCGCAGGTGCCCACTGCGCCGCAGGCCGTGCAGAAATCGCAGCCGTCCTTGCGGATCATCGTGTGGTTGCCGCACTCGCCGCACAGCTTGCCCTGGGTCGGCAGCACCTTGTTGCTGGTGGTGTCTTCCGGCGCTTCGAGGATGCCCATCTGCTGCAGCGGGAAACCCGACTCGTCGAGGATGCCGAGCATGGCGTAGCGGTGGATGATGAGCTGGGCGATGTAGGCCACGGTGGACGGATAGGTCTGCTGCTTGCGCGAACCCGGCACGAAGGCCATGAAGTCGCCGAGCGGCTCGGAGTAGTCGATGAGCTTGCGCAGCTTCATGCCGATCCACGCCGGGTCAAGGACGCGCATGTCGAGCGACAACAGCTTGGACAGGCCATCCAGGGCACGTGGGTAGTTGCCCGAGAGCCACATCGAGTAGGGGCGGGTAACGCCGTCCGGCAGGGTGATTTCCTTGAGGCCGAGCACGAAGTCTTCACCGGTCGACGGGTTGCTGACGTCGACAGTCCAGGACAGCGTGCCATCGGTGCCGGTCTTCGGTTCCTTGGTGCTGAACAGGGCGTCCTTCACCGGGGTCGGACCTTCGTGCTTGAAGGCACCCAGTTGCTCGCAACGCCAGGCGATAACCTGGGCCATGGCGGAAACGACCGACGGCATGCGCTTGCGTTCGCCGTGCGGCGGCATCTGCATTTCGAAGGAGTCGCCCGGCGTCTTGGCCAGGGCTTCGAGTTTCATCTCCAGCCAGCCGTGGTCATTGGCGCGCATGTCCATGGACAGCGTCTTGGCGACGGCGCCGAGGCCACGCGGTTCGGCCGGGCCGTTGGCCCAGACTTCGAACGGCCAGGCACGGCCTTCCGGCTCGACGTGGCCGACGAACAGGGCGAACTTGCCGATCGGCGAGTCGACCATGTAGGTCCAGCACAGGTTGCCTTCCGGCAGATTCGGGCGACCCGGCCAGCGCAGGCTGGCCAGCACCGGTGCCGGCAGGTTCTTGATCGACAGGCGGCGGTTGGTGTCGGAGACGAAATCCTGCGGCGCCTTGGCATCGGCTTCGGCCTTGGCCGGCTCGCTGCTGGTGACGGAAAGCACGGAGCCGAGCACGCTGTTCGGACGGTAGGTGGCCAGACCCTTGAGGCCGGATTTCCAGGCGCTCATGTAGAGATCCTGGAAGTCTTCGTACGGGTAGTCACCCGGGACGTTGACCGTCTTCGAGATCGAGGTGTCGATGAACGGTGCCACGGCCGCGACCATGTCGCTGTGGGCCTGGGCGGAAATCTCGAGGGCTGTCACGAAATAGTCGGGCAGGGCTGAGACATCGCCGCCGCGATGCTTGAACAGGCGCCAGGCGTAATCCTCGACCGAGTATTCCTTGATCGTGCCGTCCTGCATGCGCTTCTTGCGGTTGTAGGTCCAGGAGAACGGCGGCTCGATGCCGTTCGACGCGTTGTCGGCGAAGGCCAGCGAAATGGTGCCGGTCGGGGCGATCGACAGGAGGTGCGAATTGCGCAGGCCATGCTTGCGGATTTCGGCCTTGATGTCGCTCGGCAGGCGGGAGGCGAAATTGCCGCCGGAAAGATAGAGTTCGGCGTTGAACAGCGGGAAGGCACCGCGTTCCTTGGCCAGTTCGACCGAATACAGATAAGCCGTATCGCGCATGAATTCGCTGATGCGGGCGGCCATGGCACGGGCTTCGATCTTGTCGTAACGCAGGCGCAGCATGGCCAGCGCATCGCCGAGGCCGGTGAAGCCGAGGCCGACGCGACGCTTGTTGGCCGCTTCCTGCTGCTGGCGCTCCAGCGGCCAGTGGGTGGTGTCGAGGACGTTGTCGAGCATGCGGGTCGAAATGCGGACGACTTCGGCAAAGCCGTCGAAATCGAACTCGGCCTGCTCGCAGTAATTGAGGTTGTTGTCCTTGTTCATGCGGTCGAGGAACAGGATGCCCGGCTCGGCGTGGTCGTAGGTCGACTTCATGACCTGGTCCCACAGGTCACGGGCGCGCAGCTTGCGATAGACCCACAGGCCGTCTTCACGCTGGTAGGCGCCAGCCGAGCGCATTTCGGCATTGGGCTCGGCGCGGTGCAACAGCTCGACGTCACCGTCCGCATCGACGGCTTCCATGAAGGTGTCGGTCACGCCGATCGAAATGTTGAAATTGGTCAGGTCGCCCTTGTCCTTGGCGTGGATGAAGACCTCGATATCCGGATGGTCGCAACGCAGGACACCCATCTGGGCGCCACGGCGGGCGCCGGCGGATTCGACGGTTTCGCACGAGCGGTCGAAGACGCGCATGTAGGAAACGGGGCCGGAGGCACGCGACTGGGTACCCTTGACGCGGGCGCCTTGCGGACGGATGGAGGAGAAGTCGTAACCGACACCGCCACCGCGACGCATCGTTTCAGCGGCTTGTGCCAGGGCCGTGTAGATGCCCGGACGGCCATCGACGTTTTCAACGATGGAATCGCCGACCGGTTGCACGAAGCAGTTGATCAGCGTGGCCTGCAGGTCGGTACCGGCGGCGGAATTGATGCGGCCGGCCGGAATGAAACCGTTTTCCTGGGCCCACAGAAACTTGCTTTCCCAATGCGCCTGGTCCTTCTCCTGCTCGATCTGGGCCAGGGCGTAAGCGACGCGTCTGCGCACGTCGTGAACATTGGTTTCCTTACCCTTGGCGTACTTCTCGATCAGCACTTCGCTGGAAATTTCCTGCTCCGGCAAGGGGGCGAATTCCGGCGGTTCAGGGATGTCAGTCAACGAAAGCTGTTCGGCGATCTTGCTCATCAAGGGCTCCTCTGCAAAATTCAGTTTGTCTGGGTTATTAATTTTCGAATGTTGCAAAGCTACTAGATATAGTGTCCGAAGGCAATATCTTGACTAGATACGGTAGTTTGTGAGTTCCACTGTCTGGATGCTGACGGGGTAAAAAAAGTCAGAAAAAACAATGCCCCGGCATCTTTCGACGACCGGGGCAGTGCAAAAAAATATTTTTGTTTAGAGCGCGAGCAGGGTCTGTGCGTGATGCGCCATCATCCATTCTTCATTGGTCGGGATGACAAGTACGTCGACGCTGCTGTTGCCGGCGCTGATCACGATATCGTGCCGGGCATTGGCTTCCGGATTGAGGCGGATGCCCAGCCACTCGGACTGCAGACAGACGCGGCGGCGGACTTCGGCAGCGTGTTCGCCGATACCGCCGGTGAACACCAGTGCGTCAATGCCGCCGGACGCCGCGACGAGCGAACCGAGTTCGCGGGCAATGCGGTAGCAGAACAGGTCGACGGCCTCCTGGGCCTCCGGCTTGTTGCTCGACAGCAGAGTGCGCATGTCCTGTGAAATGCCGGAAACGCCGAGCAGGCCGGATTCCTTGTAGAGCATCTTGGTCATGTCCTTGACCGATAGCCCCTTGGTTTCCATGAGGTGCAGGATGACGCCCGGGTCGAGATTGCCGCAGCGCGTGCCCATGAGCAGGCCGTCGATGGTCGAGAAGCCGAGCGTCGTGGCGACGCACTTGCGATTGACCATGGCGGCCATGCTGGCGCCGTTGCCCAGGTGGGCGACGACGACGCGGCCTGAGGCGCGGTGCGAATGCTGGGGCAGGGCGCGGGCGATGAATTCGTAGGACAGACCATGGAAGCCGTAGCGCTTGATGCCTTCGGCCGACAGGGCGCGCGGCAGGCCGAAGGTCTGGGCGACATCCGGCTGGCTGCGATGGAAGGCCGTGTCGAAACAGGCGACCTGCGGCACGTCGGGCAGCAAGGTTTGCAGGGCGCGGATACCGGCCACATTATGGGGTTCGTGCAGCGGGGCAAGCGGGATGAAGCTGGTGAGGTGGCTGAGCACGGTGCTGTCGACGATGGTCGGTTGCGAATAGCGCTCGCCGCCATGGACGACGCGATGGCCGACGGCAACGATTTCCCAGCCGCTTTGCGTGGCCTGGAACCATTTGAGCAGCGCGTCGAATGCCAGGTCGTGATTGACCTGTTCGCCGGCGACCGGCAGGTCGGCGATCTTGTTGCCGGCCTTGTCCTTGGCCAGCATGACGGTGACCTTGGTGCCGATGCCGTCGATCTGACCGGAGACTTCGGCTTCCTGGGAGATCGGGTGAGCCAGCGGGAAAAGGGCGAATTTGATGGACGACGATCCGGCGTTGATCGTCAGGATGCCTTGTTTCATGTCAGACGTTTCCAGTTTTGCGTTTGTGATGGGCGATCAGTGCGGCGATGACGCACGATGCGGTACGGGTTTCGGCGGAATCGGCGCGGCTGGTCAGCACGATGGGCACCTTGGTGCCGAGCACGATGCCGGCGGTCAGGGCGTTGGCCAGATATTCGAGCTGCTTGGCGACCATGTTGCCGGATTCGAGATCGGGCACGACGAGAATTTCGGCGTGGCCGGCGACGGCGGACTTGATGCCCTTGGTCTTGGCGGCGACGATGGAGACGGCGTTGTCGAAGGCGAGCGGACCATCGAGGATGCCGCCCTTGATCTGGCCGCGGTCGGCCATCTTGCACAGGGCTGCAGCGTCGAGCGTGGACTGGATCTTCGGATTGACCGTCTCGACGGCCGAGAGGATGGCGACCTTGGGCTCGGGAATGCCGATGATGTGGGCCAGGTCGATGGCGTTCTGGATGATGTCGACCTTGTCTTCGAGTGTAGGCGCGATGTTGATGGCGGCGTCGGTGATGAGCAGCGGCCGATGATAGGTCGGCACGTCCATCAGGAAGACGTGGCTGATCCGCCGGCTGGTGCGCAGGCCGTTGGCGCGGGCGACGACTTCGCCCATCAGCTCGTCGGTGTGCAGGCTGCCCTTCATGAGGGCCTCGGCGTCGCCGGTGCGCACCAGGGAGACGGCCAGCGCGGCCGAGTCATGGCTGTGCGCGGCATTGACGATGCGGATGCCGGAGAGGTCGAGGCCGAATTCCTCGGCAACGGCGCGGATCTTGTTTTCCGGGCCGACCAGGATGGGCTCGATGATGCCGGCCTGGAAGGCCATGACCGGCCCCTTGAGCGATTCCAGATCGCAGGGGTGGGCGACCGCCGTGGGGATAGGCTCCAGGCCCCTGACGCGCTCCAGCAGGTGGATGTAGCGCTCGTGCTTGTCGTCGATGCGGATCTCCGGCATATGCACTTCCTGCAGCCGGGAAACCTTTTCCGACGGGGCCAGCACTTCGGCCGTGCCGCGCACGACCTGCAGGCCTTCCTGGTTGGTGCACACACAGTCGAAATTGACGTGCTGGTTGTGATCGAACTTCTGCTTGGCGGTCACGGTGATCGTGATGGTGTCGCCGATGGTCACCGGGCGGGCGAAATGCAGCGACTGGTCGATCAGGATGGTGCCGGGGCCGGGGAACTGGGTGCCGAGCACGGTCGAGATCAGCGAGCCGCTCCACATGCCGTGGGCGATGACTTCGCGGAACAGGCCACTCTCGGAATAGGTCGGGTCGATCACCGAGGGATTGACGTCGCCGGTCAGGATGGCGAACAGCTTGACGTCTTCGGGCATCAGTGTCCGGGTCAGGCTCGACGAATCGCCGATGCGGATTTCGTCGTAGGTCTTGTTGACCAGGTAACGAGGTTCGCTTTGTTCATGCATGTTAATGCTCCAAAAAAACGGCGTTCCGGCTCAAAGCCTGGGCCTGGCACGACGATCGCGCGCCGCGCTGACCGGCGGAATGTCGATGTCCAGCTCGGGGCTCATCTGCAGCAGTTGATCGATGACCCACTGGTTGGCTTCGCCGGTGAATTCGCGCGAAATGAGCGGGGCGCCGGCATAGGCTTCGACGAACAGCGCGACGGCAGCCGAGCGGCTGACACCGTATTCGCAGTGCACCAGGACGGACACCGTCTCGGGTGACTGGTGCAGGGCGTGCACGAAATTCACGATCTGGCGGGCCATGACGTAGTCGAACATGCCGGGCAGCGGAGCGGGCAGGAATTCGTCGGCCGGCACGGCGTCGAAAAAGGCGAGACGCAGGATGTGCTCGAACTGGGCGTGCAGGTTGGCCGGCGGGCTGCCCGGGTCGGTGATCGAAATCACCGCCATCGACGGTTTGCCGATCAGGGATTCGGCCAGCTCGCGCGAGGCGAAATAAACTTTGCTGATGCTCATTCCATGAAAACCGGGTCGGAGAAAACCAGCGTCCCGTCCTTTCGCATCATGAGGTTGTCGGCCTTGATCAGGTCGGGCAGGGCGCCGTACTCGTTGGAGAAGTCCTCGACGGCTTTGAGCGACTCCTTGAGGGCATCGGTCCAACCCATCGGCGTCACGACGAGGTGGTGCAGCGCGATGCGGCCCATGTCCTGGGCCAGGTTGCGCCACATCATGCAGGCATCGAAATAGGAGGTGGACAGCTTGGTCGCGACCTCGGCCGCGTCGCCGCCGCCAGGCAGGGGGTAGAGCCGCTCGACTTCGACCACGTAGAACGGAAAGCCGCGGCTGGAGCGGCCGACCTTGCCATGATCGGCAAAGACCACCGGGAAATGCGTCCCCGTCGGGCGGTCGTCGGCGGTGTAGTAGGCGTAGTCGGTGGGCGAGGACAGCACCTTGAAGACGCGTTCCTGGCCGTCGACGGTGTCGGCTTCCAGGACGATGGTGCTCTCGCCGCGGCCGATTTCCTTGCGACCGCGCAGCAATGGGTGGTCCGGCACAGGGTCGGGGATCAGTCCTTCAATTTCTTCAGGCATGGCCTTCTCCGAAATTGCTTCAAATTGGCGGGAATCCGAGGAAGTTCGCCTTCCCGCCCATTTGAAATTTTGCCCTTTTTTCCAGTTGACCGTAGGAATCCCTACGGACCGGAATTACGCGACGATGTGGGCGCCAGCGTCGACGTAGATGGTCTGGCCGGTCATGCCGGAAGAGCCAGCGGTACACAGGAAAGCCGTCAGGGCACCGACTTCGTCGATGGTGACGGTGCGGCCGAGCGGTGCCTTCTGGGCATCCGATTCGAGCAGCGAGTTGAAGTTGGCGATGCCGGAAGCCGCGCGGGTCATGATCGGGCCGGGCGACACGGCGAAAACGCGGATGCCCTTGGGACCGAGGTCATAGGCCATGTAGCGGACGGCCGATTCAAGCGCCGCCTTGATGATGCCCATGACGCCGTAGTTGCGCACGACGCGCTCGGCGCCGAGGTAGGACATGGTGATCAGCGAGCCGCCGTGGGCCATGAGCGGCTCCAGTGCCTTGGCCATGCGCAGGAAGCTGTGGCAGGAAATGTTCATGGCCGAGTCGAAGCCGGCTTCGGAGGTGTCGATGACGCGGCCGTGCAGGTCGTCGCCATTGCAGAAGGCCATCGAGTGGATGGCAAAGTCGATTTCGCCGAATTCCTGACCGCACTGCTCGATCACCGATTCCAGGCTGCCCGGCTCGGCCACGTCGAGCTTCAGGAAGAGCTTGGCGCCGAGGGCTTCGGCCAGCGGCTGGGTGTATTTCGCGGTTTTCTCGTTCTGGTAGGTCAGGGCAATTTCGCCGCCAAGGGCGCGAACGGCCTTGGCCACGGCAAAGGCGATGGATTTGTCGTTGGCGACACCGGTAATCAGGCCTTTTTTGCCAGCCAGCGGCAGCAGGGTTTGTTCGTTGGTCGTGCTCATGCTATTCATCCTCAAGGTTTGTTGGTCAACGCTACATCCTGGCCCAGACTAAACTGCGAATATTGAATATTTATGATAATTTTACCAATGTTGCAGCGCAACACCATTTTGGCACATTCCGAATTGAAATGGCTAGGCAAGTGCCCAACAGTTGACCTCACGCAAGACAATGACACTTTGAGGTGCTAGTCTTTCCCGTGTCATGGGCTGCTCCCGGGAGGTTATTGTGGGCTTCAATGAAATGCATGCCGAAGCGGTTGCCGGGGTGGTTGACCGTGTCGTCAATCGATACCGGCGGGACCCGACCTGCATGTTGCAGATCCTGCGCGAAGTGCAGGAAGCCTGCGACTGGATACCACCGGAAGCCATCGACCACCTGCAGGCCACGCTGGGCGTGCCGCGGACCAAGATTGAAGGCGTTGCCGGCTTCTATTCCTTTATTTACACCGAGCCGCGCGGCAAATACCGCGTGTTGTTTTCGGACAACATCACCGACCGCATGCAGGGCAACCGTGCGCTCATGGAGCGCCTGTGCAACAGCCTGTGGGTCGAGCGCGGCAAGGTGTCCGAAGATGGCCTGGTCAGCGTCGGCAAGACGGCCTGCACCGGGTTGTGCGACCAGGGGCCGGGCATGCTGGTCAACAACTACGCCATTGCCGGCCTGAGTGAGCAGCGCATCGACGAGATCGCCGAACTGATCCGCAACAAGGTGCCGATGGCCGAGTGGCCGCCCGCCTTCTTCAAGATTCAGGACAACATCCGGCGCGCCGACATCCTGCTCAATGCCGATTTCAAGCCCGGCGAGGCCTTGCTGGCCGCACGGGCAAGGGCGCCCAGCGACGGCCTGAACGCCTCCAACATGCGTTCCTGGCGCGAAGGGCTGCCCAGCGGCATCGGTGGTCCGGCCGCAACGCTCGATGAAATCAAGCGGGCCGGTCTGCGCGGTCGGGGCGGTGCCGGTTTCACCACCGGCCTCAAGTGGGAGGCATGCCGCAATGCACAATTGAAGCCGGGGCATCAGCGCATCGTGGTGTGTAACGCCGACGAGGGCGAGCCGGGTACATTCAAGGACCGCGTGTTGTTGTCCAGATGTCCCGACCTTGTGTTCGAAGGCATGACCGTAGCTGCCTACGCCGTCGGCGCGACGCGCGGCTTCGTCTATCTGCGCGGCGAATACCGCTACCTGCTTGATCACCTCAATGCCGTGCTGGCCAACCGCCGCCGTGAAAACCTGTTGGGCAAGGATATTTGCGGGCTACCCGGGGCGGATTTCGACATCGAGATCCACGTCGGCGCCGGTGCCTACGTCTGTGGCGAGGAATCGGCGCTCATCGAGTCGCTCGAAGGCAAGCGCGGTACGCCGCGCAACCGGCCGCCGTTCCCGGTGACGAACGGCTATCTCGACCAGCCGACCATCGTCAATAACGTCGAAACCTTCGCTGCGGCGGCGCTCATCGCCCTCAACGGCGGCGAGTGGTATGCCGCCATTGGTACCAAGCATTCGGCCGGGACGAAGATTCTGTCGGTGTCCGGCGATTGCGAGCGGCCCGGCATCTACGAATATCCGTTCGGCGTGAGCATCCGCCAGGTGCTCGAAGATTGCGGAGCGACCGATACGCAGGCCGTGCAGGTCAGCGGGCCGTCCGGGATCTGTGTCGCCGAGGACGAATTCGACCGCATCATCGGCTTCGAGGACATCCCGACCGCCGGGGCCTTCACTGTCTTCAACAAGACCCGCGACATGTTCGAGGTGGCGCGCAATTACGTGCATTTCTTCCAGCACGAAAGCTGCGGTTTCTGCACGCCGTGTCGGGTCGGCACCTCGCTGCTCAAGAACCTCATGGACAAGCTGCACTACGGTAGCGGGTCGCCCTACGACTTTGCCGAGATCGAAAAGCTCAACAACCTGCTGCAATCGATGAGCCATTGCGGCCTCGGGCACACGGCCTGCAACCCGGTGCTCGACACCATCGCCAAGTTCCGCCCGGCCTACGACAAGCGGATGATGCAGCAGGACTTCACGCCCGCCTTCAATCTCGACCGCGCACTGTCGGCCGCGCGCCAGATGACCGGCCGCGACGACGCCGCAGCGCACCTGGAGAATGAACACGGAGGCCAATCATGAGCCATACCTTCACACTCGACGGCAAGGTCATTCCCTTCACCGAGGGCCAGACCATCATCCAGGCAGCCAGCGCCGCCGGGGTCTTCATTCCTCACCTGTGCTACCACCCGGAGTTCAAGGCACATGGCTCGTGCAAGCTGTGCACGGTCAAGGTCAATGGCCGGCACACGGCGTCGTGCACGATGCGCGCAGCGCCGGGCATGGTGGTCGAGAGCGAGACCGAGGAAATCAATGCCGAACGCCGGGCGCTGACCCAGATGCTTTTCGTCGAAGGCAACCATTTCTGCCCGTCGTGCGAAAAGAGCGGCAACTGCCAGTTGCAGGCCACGGCCTACCACCTCGGCATGATGTCGCCGCACTACGATCACTTCTTTCCGAATCGGGCGGTCGACGCCTCGCACCCCGAGGTTTTGCTCGACTTCAACCGCTGCATCCTCTGCTCGCTGTGCGTGCGGGCCAGCCGCGATGTCGATGGCAAGAACGTCTTCGGCTTGTCCGGGCGCGGCATCAAGACACATCTGATCGTCAATGCCAAGTCGGGCCAACTGGCCGACACCGACTTCTCGCTGGCCGACAAGGCGGCGCAGGTTTGCCCGGTGGGCGTCATTCTCAAGAAACGTCGCGGTTTCGCCGTGCCAATCGGCGAGCGGAAGTACGACCAGGCGCCGATTTCGCAAACCGCCGACACGACGGAGGGCCGCTGACATGACCGAGAAGAAAAAGCTGAAAGTCGCGACGACCTCACTGGCTGGCTGTTTCGGCTGCCACATGTCCTTCCTCGACATCGACGAGCGGCTGTTCACGCTGCTCGAACACATCGAGTTCGACCGTTCGCCGCTGACTGACATCAAGCACTGCAGCCCGGATTGCGACATCGGCATCATCGAGGGCGGGCTGTGCAATGCCGAGAACGTCCATGTCCTGCGCGAGTTCCGCAAGAACTGCAAGATCCTCATCGCCATGGGCGCCTGCGCCATCAACGGCGGCCTGCCGGCCCAGCGCAACCACCTGCCGCTGACGACCATCCTTGAGGAGGTCTATCACACCAGCCCGGGGCTGGCCAACGGCATGATCCCGAACGACCCGGAACTGCCGCTGCCGCTCAATCAGGTGCATCCGATCCATGAAGTGGTCAAGATCGACTATTTCATTCCCGGTTGCCCGCCGTCGGGCGACGCGATCTGGAAGGTGCTGACGGATCTTCTCGCCGGCAAAGAACCCGAATTGGGCCACGGCCTGATGCACTACGATTGAATTCATGGCGCTTTCGACCCATGGCTTTGTCAACTTCGCCTCGTCGTGCCAGGTGCACTGCCTTCGGCTCGTTTTCGCGCCCTGGGCCGAAATCACCATGAATTGTGGGAGATTTGAATGACCTACCAACTGGAAACCGCCCAACATCCCGAAAACCTGCGCCGCGTGGCGATCGACCCGGTCTCGCGCGTCGAGGGCCACGGCAAGGTGACCATCCTGCTCGATGACCAGAACAAGGTGCATCAGGTTCGCCTGCACATCGTCGAGTTCCGGGGCTTCGAGAAGTTCATTCAGGGCCGGCCGTACTGGGAAGTGCCGGTCATGGTCCAGCGCCTGTGCGGCATCTGTCCGGTGTCGCACCATCTGGCCGCCTCCAAGGCGCTCGATGTCATCGTCGGCGCCAAGAAGCTCACGGCGACGGCCGAGAAGATGCGCCGCCTGATGCATTACGGCCAGATGCTGCAATCGCATGCGCTGCATTTCTTCCACCTTTGCTCGCCTGATCTGCTGTTCGGCTTCGATAGCGATGTGACCAAGCGCAACATCGTCGGCGTCGCCATGGCGCATCCGGAAACGGCCAAGCGCGGCGTGCTGCTGCGCAAGTTCGGGCAGGAAGTCATTCGCGTCACCGCCGGCAAGCGCGTCCATGGCACGGGTGCCATCCCGGGCGGCGTGAACAAGGCGCTGACCATCGCCGAGCGTGACGAACTGCTCAAGGACATCTATCACATCGTCCAGTGGTCGCGCGACGCGGTGCAACTGATCCAGAAGGTGCATACGCAGGACCCCGGGCTCTACAACAGCTTCGGCATCTTCCGCTCGAATTTCATGTCCATCGTCGGCAACAACGGCGATCTCGACTTCTACCACGGCACGCTGCGTGCCCGCGACGACAACGGCAAGATCATCTTCGATCACGTCGATTACCAGCACTACAACCAGTACATCGAGGAAGAGGTGCGGGCCTGGAGCTACATGAAGTTCCCGTACTTCAAGTCGCTCGGCAAGGATCACGGCTGGTACAAGGTCGGTCCGCTGGCCCGCGTCCAGAACTGCAACCAGATCTCGACGCCGTTCGCCGAACATGAACGCAAGGAATTCGTCGATTACGCCGGCGGTTCGCCCATGCACGCCCCGCTGGCCTATCACTGGACGCGCATGATCGAGATGCTGCATGCCGCCGAGGTGATCAAGGAACTCCTGCACGACGACGACCTGCTCGGCAGCGACCTCGTCGTCGAGGGCGAGCGCCAGATGGAGGGCGTCGGCGTCATCGAGGCGCCGCGTGGCACGCTGTTCCACCACTATCAGGTCGATGAAAACGATCTCATCACGATGGCCAACCTCATCGTGTCGACGACCAACAACAATCAGGCCATGAACGAAGCTATCCGCCACGTCGCCCGCCGCTACCTGCACGGCCACGAAGTGACCGAGGGCCTGCTCAACCACATCGAGGTCGCCATCCGCGCCTTCGATCCCTGCCTGTCCTGCGCCACGCACGCGCTCGGCAAGATGCCGCTGGAAGTCGAACTGGTCGATCCGGAAGGGCGCGTCGTTCATTCGCTGAGCCGTTCGTGAGCGCACCGGTCGTCATTTTCGCCGTCGGCAACCCGAGCCGCGGCGACGATGCGCTTGGGCCCGAATGTTACGGTCAACTGGAAAAAAGCCTCAAAAATGAAATTTTGGCCGGGGACGTCGAGCTGATCGAGGACTTCCAGCTCCAGATCGAACACGCCCTCGATCTGCAGGGCCGGCAACTCGCGCTGTTCATCGATGCCGGCGCCCAAACCCCGGCGCCCTACACCTTCCGCCGCATCGCGCCGGCCAGCGGCGCCGCGCACACGACGCACGAACTGCCGCCCGAGGCCGTCCTGCAGGTCTATCGCCAGACCGAAGGCAGCGAGCCTCCACCATCCTTCGTGCTGTGCATTCGCGGCGAGCAGTTCGAGCTGGGCGAGCCCTTGTCGGAAGCCGCCAACCGCCACCTGGCGGCAGCGCTCGACCTCTTGCAGCGCCTTTGCCGTGACACCGCGCTGGCCGCGTGGGAGCAGGTCGAGACGGGCGCATTCGCCTGAAGGCAAGGCTTTCGCGCATCTCGGCTTTGCCCTGAAGCCCGCCTTGCGGGTATGCTGAAGACTCCCAGCGGAGCCGGCATTCCCGACATGAATTTTTCGCGCATCTATCTGAACCGCCTGCAGAGCCAGCCTGTCGCCAGCGACACGGTGGTCGTCATCGATGTGCTGCGTTCCTTCACCACGGCGGCCGTCATGCTGTCCCGTGGCGCCTCGGCCATCTATCCGGTGGAACGGATCGCCTCCGCCACGGCGCTGCTGGCAGAACTGCCGAATCCGCTGTCGGTCGGCGCCGTCGGCGGCGGTGACCCGGTGCCCGGATTCGATTTCGGCAACTCCCCCTCGCAACTCCTGGACGCCGATCTGGCCGGTCGCTCGGTAGTCATGACCACCGCTGCCGGCGTGCGCGGCCTGCAGCGATTCCGCCATGCCCGCCAACTCTACGCCGCCAGCCTCGTCTGCGCGCGGGCAACGGCGGAAGCCATCCGTGCCGCGGGTGCCGACGAAGTCAGTTTCATCATCACCGGCGAATGGGTCGATCGCGACGGCGACGAGGACATCGCCTGCGCTGACTACATCGAAGCCCTGTTGCGCGGCGAGGGGGCGTCGCCCGACGCCTTCGCCGCACGCGTCCGCCAATCGGATTTCGGCCAGCGCTTCACGGCAGGAACCTGGCCCAACCTGCCCATGGCCGACCTCGATATTGCCGCCCAGCCCGATCTTTTCGACTTTGCCCTGCCGGTCATTCGTGACGGCGATCGCATGGTCATTCGCGACCGACGGAGCACGCCGCGCTCAGCGATTTAATCGCGGAGGCAGAGACGCCGCTACCGTCTTGCTGGCCGTTGTGCTGAGAAGCAAAGCTTCCGCCCCATGTTTTTAGTTCCAGCCGCGATCCGGTGCGCCATTTTTAGTTGGGAAGCGCCTTCAGTTCTGGAATTCGGACTGTTCTGAAAGTTTGGAAATGGCATAATTGCTTCTTGATGGACGCCGGGTCAGTAACGTCTTTGTCATCGCTCGTGTTGCACCATGGCGCGGCATGTTCTGGCTGGCCGGTATCCGGTCAACCTTCTTTCAGTCTTGAGGTTTAAATCATGAATCGTCGTCAATTCCTCAACGCCGGTGCTGCGCTGTCCGTTGCCCTGGCCGGCGGCCGGGCATTTGCTGCTTCGGGAGATATCGTGCTGGGTCAGTCGGTTCCCCTGTCGGGGCCGGCCAAGGATCTGGGGACCGAGATGCGGGACGGGGCGCTGGTCTGGTTCAACGCCGTCAACGCCAAGGGCGGCATCGGCGGGCGCAACGTTCGCCTGGAAACCCTCGATGACGGCTATGAGCCGGAGCGCACGAAGGCCAATACCGACGCCTTCGTCAAAAAGAACGTCGCCGCCCTGTTCGGTTATGTCGGCACGCCGACCTCGCTGGCCGCCAAGCCGATTTTCGAGCAGGCCAATCTGCCCTTCGTCGCCCCCTTCACCGGGGCCGAGGCGCTGAGGACGCCGAATCATCCGCTGATCTTCAACATCCGCGCCTCGTATTTCGAGGAGACGGAACACCTGATCCAGCATTTCTGGAACCTCAACCAGCGCAAGGTTGCCGTTTTCCACCAGAACGACGCCTACGGCCAGGCCGGCCTCAACGGCGTCGTCAAGGCGCTCACCAGCCGTGGCGCCAAGGTCGTGGCGACGGGGACGGCCGAGCGCAACTCGGCCAATGTCGAAGCTGCGCTCAAGGCCATCCTGCCCGCCGCCCCGGATCTCATCGTGATCGTATCGACCTACGGCACGGCGGCGGCCTTCATCAAGCAGGCGCGGGCGCAGGGCAGCCCCGCCAGCTTCGCCAACATCAGTTTCGTCGGCCCGACCTCGCTGGCCAATGCGCTCGGCAAGGACAAGTCGGGCGTCATGGTCAGCCAGGTGGTGCCGCTCAAGGGCGTCGGCATCTACAGCGAATTCGCCCGCATGCTGCCGGCTGGTTCGGCGGTGACGCCGGTGGCGCTGGAGGGTTTCATCGCGGCCAAGGTCATGACCGACGCGCTGAAGCGCGCCAGCGGCCCGGACGGGCTGCTTTCCGCCCTCAACAGCACCAACCTCGACCTTGGCGGTTACAAGGTGAAGTTCTCTTCCGGCAACCATGCCGGATCAAAGTACGTCGACCTGTCGATGATGCGTTCGGACGGCAGCTGGTCGGTCTGACGCGGCGCTGAAGGGTCAGCCCCGGCGATGACGGGGCTGATCGCGGTCTGGTGGTTTCAGCGATAAACCAGGACCGGCACCTTGGAGTGGGTGAGCACCTTGTTGGTCTCGCTGCCGAGCAGGAAACCGCTGATGCCGCGGCGGCCGTGCGAGGCCATGAAGATCAGGTCGCAACCGGATTTCTCGGCGGCTTCGATGATGGCTTCGTAAGGCACGTCGCTGGTGGCGGCGGCCGTGCTGCACTGGACGCCGGCCTCGGCGCACATTTTCTCGATTTCGCCCAGGTATTCGCGGGCTTGCTGGTCGGCCAGCTCGGCGAATTTCTCGGGGGTCGTCGGGTCGATCAGGGCACCCTCGCCGAAGTAGGCGATCGGGTATTCGGGCTTGGCGAAAAAGGCGGTGACCCGGGCGCCGGCTTCCTTGGCGAAGGAAACGGCACGCTGGGCCGTGGCGCGGGAAAGTTCGGAACCATCGGTTGGAACGAAGATGTGCTGGAACATGCTTAACCTCCTGAAATGGGCTTCTGGCGTTGCATTCCGCCTTATTGAGGTTCATGCTACGCCAAGTCGGGAGGATTGAAAACATGCGTCTCGGATTTCTCGGAGCAGCCGGTGAAGTGACCGGTTCCTGCACGCTGGTGGAGGCGGGCGGCGTCCGCTTCCTGGTCGATTGCGGCATGTTCCAGGGCGGCCCCGATGCGCGCCAGAAGAACCAGAAGGCGCTCAACTTCGGCTTCGATGTCCGGGACATCGACTTCGTCCTGCTTACCCACGCCCACATCGACCATTCCGGCCTGTTGCCGCGGCTGGCCATGCTCGGTTTCCGCGGGCCGGTCTATGCCACGCAGGCGACGATCGATCTGCTCGAAGTCCTGCTGCCCGACAGCGCGCACATCCAGGAAAAGGAAGCCGAATGGCAGTTGCGCCACCGGCGGCGCGGCGGCAAGGCGGACAAGGGCATCCAGGCGCCGCTCTACTCTGTCGTGCAGGCCCTGGCCGCGCTGAAGCTGCTACGCCCGGTCTCTTACGGTCAACCGGAAAAAATCGCCAAAAACGTAAGCGTCGTTTTCCGCGATGCCGGCCACATTCTCGGTTCGGCTTCGCTGGAAGTCACGGTGAGCGGCGAAGGCAAGCCGCGCCGGCTCGTTTTTTCCGGCGATCTCGGCATGTCCGACCGGCCAGTGTTGTGCGATCCGGCGCCGTCGCCGACCGAGGCCGACGTGCTGCTCATCGAATCGACCTACGGCGACCGCCTGCACCGTTCCATGCAGGAAACCGAGGACGAAATCGTCGCTGCATTCGAGCGGACCTGGGCCGCGCACGGCAACCTGATCATCCCGGCCTTTGCCGTCGGGCGGACGCAGGAAATCATCTACATGCTGGCCGATCTCGTGCGCCGCAAGCGCCTGTCGCCGCTCAAGGTCTATGTCGATTCGCCGATGGCCAACTCGGCGACGCGCATCACGCTGGCCAACCAGAACCTGCTCGACCCCGAAACGCGCGAGCTGATCGCCTGGCTCGACGCCCATCCCAAGCAGATGCGCGTCGAACTCGTGGCCGACGTCGAGCGATCCATCGAACTCAACGCTATCCGTCATGGCGCCGTGATCCTCTCGGCCAGCGGCATGTGCGAGGCGGGGCGGATCAAGTACCACCTGCGCGAGAATCTGCCGCGCAGCGAATGCAGCGTGCTGATCGCCGGTTTTCAGGCCGCCGGCACGCTCGGTCGCCGCTTGGTGGACGGCGCCAGGCTCGTGCACATCTTCGGCCAGCCGGTGCCGGTCCGGGCGCGCATCTACACCGTCGGCGGGCTGTCGGCCCACGCCGACCAGGCGGCGCTACTCAAGTGGCTTGGTGGCTTTCACAGCCCGCCCAAAAATACCTTTGTCGTCCACGGTGAGGCCGGTGCATCCGCCAATTTCAAGCGCGCCATCGAAACCACACTGGCTTGGTCAAATGTCCGTCTGCCGCTCCCCGGCGAGGTCGTATCGCTGTAACATCAATCTGTTGCGTTCACACTGAATCAGTAAGAGGAAATCTCATGTCTGGTAATGGAACTGCCCGCCACAATGGCCTTGATATCAATCACCTGAGCCCGGTCGAAACGCTCGGCAAGGCCGTCAGCAACGCCATCGACCCCTACGGCGTCACCACCTCGCTGCTTAATGCGCAGATGGCCTGGCTCATGCACCCGCAGGAGCTGATTCGCGCCATGAGTGCGCTGTCCGGCGACCTGGTCGCCCTGCAATCGCACGTGCTGCGTCGTGCCGCCGGCATTCCCTCTGGCGATGTCGTGCGTCCGAACGCCGACGACGCCCGTTTTGCCGATCCGGTGTGGACCGATTCCGCGACCTGGGACATCGTCAAGGAATGGTACGTCGCCTTCGAACACCGCCTCGAGGACATGCTCTTCGAAACCCCGGGACTCTCCGACAAGGAACGCCGCCGTTCCGCCTTCTGGCTGCGGAACTGGCTCAACATGGTGGCGCCGACCAATTTCTTCCTGCTCAATCCCGTCGCCCAGCAGCGCTTTGTCGAAACCAACGGCGAAAGCCTCAAGCAGGGCTGGGAGAACTTCCAGCGCGACCTCAAGGCCAAGAACATCCTGATGGTTGAGCCCGACGCCTTCACCGTCGGCCAGGACCTCGCCACGACGCCGGGCAAGGTCGTCTTCCGCAACCGCATGGTCGAACTCATCCACTACGCGCCGACCACGGACAAGGTGCGGTCCATGCCCATTGTCATCACCACGCCGTGGATCAACAAGTTCTACATCCTCGATTTGACGCCCAAGAAGAGCATGGTCAAGTACCTGACCGACCAGGGCTTCTCGGTCTTCATCACGAGCTGGAAAAATCCGGACGAAAGCATGGCCGACATCCGCCTCGACGATTACCTGCTCGAAGGCGTCAACGAGGTTGTCCGCGTCGCCACCGAGTTCTGCAAGGTACCCAAGGTCCACCTCGTCGGCTACTGCATCGGCGGCACCCTGGTCAGCACCTACATGGCCTGGGCCAACAAGCATTTCGGCAAGGACAAGGTGCCGGTCGCCCACTGGACGCTGTTCACGACCCTGACCGATTTTGCCCACCCGGGCGACATCGACGTCTTCATCGACGAAGCCTGCATCGGCGCGCTCGAGGAGTCGATGGCCAAGAAGGGTTATCTCGACGGCAACGAGATGGCCAGTTCCTTCCGCATGCTGCGCTCCAACCCGTTGATCTGGCATTACTGGGAACACAGCTACCTGCTCGGCGAACCGCTGCCGGCCTTCGACGTGCTGTTCTGGAACATGGATTCGACGCGCATGCCGCAAGCCATGCACGCCTACTACCTGCGCCAGTTCTATCTCGAAAACAACCTGATCAAGCGCGACAAACTCACCATCGCCGGCGAGTCGATCGACCTCAACCTCATCACCCAGCCGCTCTACGCCGTGACGGCCGAGGACGACCACATCGCACCGTGGAAGCAGTGCTACCGCATCCGCAAATACGTCAATGTCGATGCGCCCGTGCGCTTCGTGCTGTCGACCTCGGGGCACATTCTCGGCATCGTCAATCCGCCGGCCAACCCGCCCAAGCGCGCCTACTGGATCGCTGAACCGGAGCGCAACGAGCATTGGGAACACTGGCTCGAACGCGCCGACAAGAAGCCCGGCACCTGGTGGGAAGACTGGATACAATGGCTGGGTGAGCGCACTGGCGATTTCGTCGACGCTTATCCGGCGGCTAACCGGAAGTTCCCGGCGCTGGCCGATGCACCGGGGACCTATGTTCACGAAAAATAGGCGGAGTACAGTTTGCGAATCGACGACATAACGGCGGGACGGGCATGAATCCGGGGACGGCACTGGCGGTGAGCGGTCCTGCCGGCAACACGCCGCAGGCCGGGGCGGACCTGTTGCGCATCGTGCGCATCAATGAAGAAATCAAGACGGTCGTCCGGGTCGCCTTCAAGATCAACATCATGGCACTCAATGCCATTTTCCTCGCCAAGCGGGCCGGTACCGCCGCGCTGGGGTTTGGCGTGCTGTCCAACGAACTGCGGATCTTTTCGCAGGACCTGCGCGAGAGCATGGATGTGCTGACCAGCTTGATCCATGGTTGTGTCAACGACGTGTCGCTGGTCCTCCAGGACAGCCGCCATACGCGGCTGCTGCGGCAGGCCGTGGCGCAGTCGTCCGATCAGCGGCTGAACCGCGTGCTGATGGCCAAGGATGCCGAGAACGAGCGGCATGTCGAGCATCTGGGCAGCCTGCGCAAGCAGCTTGGCCGCGCCCTCGACGACGCAGCGCGCCTGGTCGAACTGGGCGGCGTGCTGGCCAAGTCAGCCAAGATCGAGGCCGCCTACGGACAGACCTTTGCCGCCGCATTGACCCAGGTGTCGGCGGATTTTGACGGCGTTGTCGAGGAAATTCGCAGCTCGCTCGAATCGCTGCGCCGCTCGACCTTTTTTCGCGGTAATTGACAGGACTACGGACGCGTGAAAACGACCAAGACAATCTTTCAGGATGGCAATCACAAATGGGTCGCCATCGTTCGCGATCCGGAAAAGCAGAATTACCTGATCGATACCAACGAATATCTGGTGACGCATGGCAGCCAGGGCATCCTGCTCGATCCGGGCGGCGCCGAGATCTTTCCGGCGGTCTTCTCGGCCCTCGCCTCGGAGTTCGATCCCGGCGCGCTGACGGCCGTGTTTGCCTCGCACCAGGACCCGGACATCTGTTCGTCGCTGGCCTTGTGGCTCGAGTTCAACCCGAAAATGCGCTGTTACGTGAGCTGGCTGTGGGGCAGCTTCATTCCGCATTTCGGCGGGACGCAGCAGACCTTCGTGAATCTGCCGGACGAGGGCGCCGACATTCCGCTCGAGGGCCTGACCCTGAAGGCCGTTCCCGCGCATTACCTGCATTCCTCGGGCAATTTCCACCTCTACGACAGCGTCGCCAAGGTGCTGTTTTCGGGCGATGTTGGGGCGGCCTTGTTGCCGCCGGGCGAGGATGGCTTGTTTGTCACCAACTTCGACGCGCACATTCGCCATGCCGAGGGCTTCCACAAGCGCTGGATGGGGTCGAACGAGGCCAAGCGTCGCTGGTGCGAGCGCGTGGCGCAGATGGAAATCGACATGCTCTGCCCGCAGCACGGCGCCATCTATCAGGGCGCCGACGTGCAGCGCTTCATCAGCTGGTTCGACGAGTTGCAGGTCGGGGTCTGCGGCGGCTGAATTTTCCGGATTTGATGGCGGTCAAGGTTTGACCCCGGGCGCGTGCCGGACAATGCCTCAACTTTTCAACTCTGAGGCCGCCATGACTACCATCCGCAGTTACATGACCGATGACCATCGTCGTTGCGACGACCTGTTCGCCGACGCCGAGCAGGCCGTCGGCAAGGGCGATTTCGACCTTGCCCGGCGCAGCTTCGAGCACTTTCATTCGGCCATACTGGCGCATTTCGATCGCGAGGAGAAAACGCTTTTCCCGACCTTCGAAGCCAAGACCGGCCTGAGCATGGGACCGACGCAGGTCATGCGCATGGAGCACGAGCAGTTGCGCGGGCTCATGACCAATGCGGCGGCGGCCCTCGCGGCCGGCCAGGCCGACGATTACCTGGGCCTGGCCGATACGCTGGTCATCATGATGCAGCAGCACAACATGAAGGAGGAAAACATCCTCTATCCGATGTGCGACCAGCATCTGAGCGCCGAGCTGTCGGCCGTCCTGGCCCACTTTGACGCGATGGCCTGCCCGGCATGAGCCATCCCAAGACACAGCACGTGGTCGATGCGCGCTACATGGAGCCGCCCGAACCCTTCGTGGCGACCATGGAAATGCTCGACACGCTGGCCGTTGGCGAGAGGATGCTGCTTCTCCTGTTTCGTGAGCCGCATCCGCTCTACAAGGTGCTGCGCCAGAACGGCCATGCCTACGAAACGGAATTGCAGCCCGACGGCACCTTCGAAATCCTGATCACGCGCTGACCGGCAGGGTGCCCGGGATGCTGCCGATGCTGGCCTTCGACAATGCGCCGCCTTTCAAGGCGCCGCTGCGTTTCTTCCTCACGGCCCCGCTGTTCGGCGTGCTGGCCGGCGTGCTCGTCCTCGTCGAGGGCGGGGATCTCTTCGCCTCGCGGTGGACGCCCGGCGCGCTGGCGGTCACGCACCTGATCACCATCGGTTTCATGTTGCAGGTCATGCTCGGGGCGCTGATCCAGATCCTGCCCGTGGTGGCCGGCGCCAGCCTGGCGCATCCGATGCGCGTGGCGCGCAACGTTCATCCCGGCCTGAGCATCGGGGCGCTCATGCTGGCCGCCGGGTTCCTCTCAGGCAGCCCGGCCTTGCTCGGCGGCGGCGCCGTCGTGCTCGGGCTGACGCTCGTCTATTTCCTGACGGTGAGCTTGGCTGCCTTGTGGCCGGTGCCCGCGACCAGCCCGACCATCCGCGGCATCAAGCTGGCGCTCCTCGCACTGGCCGGCACGGCCATGCTCGGCATCGTCATGGCTCTTGCACTGGCTCTGGGCTGGTCCGTTCCCCTCGTGGCGCTCGCCGACCTGCATGCCGGCTGGGGGCTGGGCGGCTGGAGCGGCGTGCTGCTCGCGGCGATGGCCTATGTCGTGGTGCCGATGTTCCAGCTCACGCCCGGTTATCCGGCGCGCCCGAGCTGGTGGTTTCCGGCTTTCATGCTGGCCGCGATGCTCATGTGGGGCCTCGCTGTCCTCATCGACTGGCCGCTCCTCGGGCGCCTCTGCCTGATACTCAGCGCGCTGGCCGGTATCGCCTTCGCCGGACTCACGCTGCGCCTGCAGTTCAAACGTCGGCGGGCTCGGCCGGACGCCACCTACCGCTACTGGCAGCTCGGCCTGACACTTTCCATTTTTGGGCTTTTTTTCCTGTTGACCGTGGGATTCTGGCCGGCCGCCGCCGAGCTCGCGGGCTGGACGCTCCTCTTCGGCATCCTGCTCGTTGCCGGCGGCTTCATCCCCTTCATCGCGGGCATGCTGTACAAGATCGTGCCCTTCCTGTCGTGGATGCACCTCCAGAACCTCGGGCAGGCCAGGGTGCCGGCGCCGGCCATGAACAAGATCCTGGCCGAAGCGGCCATGCATCGCCAGTTCCTGGCCTACGGCGTGGCGCTGGCGCTGTTGCTCGGCGCCGCGATCTGGCCCGAATGGCTGGCCCGACCGGCCGGGCTGGCCTTCACCCTGGCCAACGGCTGGCTATTCTGGAACCTTGCCGGCGCCACCCGACGTTACCGGCAGCACCTGGCCGACATCGAACTCAGGCTTGCCGCCGGGCCAGCGACGCCATGAGCTACTTCGCCCTCAAACATCTGCACGTCACCTGCGTCGTCCTCAGCGGCCTCGGTTTTTGCCTGCGCGGCTGGTGGATGCTGCGCGACTCGCCACTGCGCCAGCACCGGCTGACACGAGTCCTGCCCCACATCGTCGATACCCTGCTGCTCGGCAGCGCCCTGAGCATGGCCTGGCTGAGCGGCCAGTACCCGTTCGTGCACGGCTGGCTGACCGCCAAACTCGTCGGCCTGATCGCCTATATCCTGCTCGGCACGATGGCCCTCAAGCGCGGCCGAACCAAGGCGATCCGGGCCCGCTACTTGGGGCTGGCCATCGTCGCCTACGGTTATATCGTCAGCGTGGCGCTGACGCGGAATCCGCTGGTCATCGGCTGATCACTGCAAGCAGACGTGTTGGCCGGGGCTTTCACGGTCAACCGGAAAAAATGCCCAAAACTGAAATTCCCTCAGGGGCTGCCATGAGGTCGTGATCTCGTCGCGACCCCAAAGAAAAACGGGAGCCGAAGCTCCCGTTGGTATCAGTCGGCCGCGACCGATTCAGTTCTTGCGGCGACGCGCCATGGCACCCATCAGGCCCAGACCGGCCAGGAGCATGGCGTAGCTTTCCGGTTCGGGAACGGCGGCGGTGATCGTCGCCGAGTTGAGCTTCCAGGCTTCGTCAGCCAGCCCCTGGCTGCTACCTGAGAGAGGGGTGTATTTGAAAGTGAACATGTTGGTTCCTTCCAGCAGGTTGATCGGGAGATTGCTGAAAGTGACGGTTTTGTTTGGGGTGTCAATCGCAATCAATGACGAGGTGGATGATCCACCGAACTTGATATTGAAGCCGCCACCCCCGAGGTCGAACAAGCCCCCGGCGATTTCGATGTCATTGAGTTGGAAGCTGAACTGGTCAGCATAGCCGTTCGCGCCATCGACCGTATTGAATCCTTGAAGAACGAAGCTGAACTTGGCATTGGCGTCAGCGACGGGAGCAGTGAATTTGAAATTGCGTTCTGAGCCATCAATCTCCCACCAGTCACTGCTGCTAACGTCCAGATTGAAGCTGGCCGCGTTGGCGATCGAAGCCAGGCCCAGCATGGTGGCCAGCAAAATGGATTTCTTGAACATTGAGACTCCCTTGGAATAATTTTGTACGGCCCGATTTTATTGAATTCGTATAGGACGAATAAATAGTCCGAACAGACTAATGCGTGAAGTAGCTCACGTTGAGCAGGTTTTCGGCCTGGCCTGCGGTGGCCCGGGAAATGAAAAGGCCCGCTTTCCGAGGGCTTCGGGAAGCGGGCCGCTTGTAGGCGGGGATGAGTGCGGGTGGCGCCTACATCCGTCCCAGCTTGCGATACAGCGTATTCCGGCTGATGCCGAGCTGGCGGGCGGCGGAGGAGATGTTGCCGCCGGCGGCTTCGAGTGCGCGCATGGCGGCCTGACGACCGATTGCATCCATGCTGTTGGCGCCTTCCAGTGGTGCCGCTGCCCAAGGGTCAAAGGTTTGCGATGCGCTGGGGGGGGCGGCGACGATGGTCTCGAACAGCTCTTCCGGCAGGTGGCTCTCGGTGATCAGCGACTCGTCGTCGTCGAGCAGGGCGATGGCGACGCGGATGACGTTGAACAGCTGGCGGATGTTGCCCGGCCAGGCGTAGTTCTCGATGGCGTGCTGGGCTTTTTCGGAGAAACGGACCTGCAGGCTGCGATTGGTCGTTTCCGAGGCAGCGATCTTGGTGACCAGCGCCCGGATGTCGGTGCGTTCGCGCAGGGCGGGCATGGTGACGCTCATGCCGTTCAGGCGGTAATAGAGGTCTTCACGGAAGCTGCCGCGGGCGACTTCCTCGCGCAGCTTGCGGTGCGTCGCGCAGACCAGCGAGATATCGACCTGGATGGCGCGGGTGCTGCCCAGCGGCGTCACGCTGCGTTCCTGCAGCACGCGCAGCAGGCGGGCCTGAAGGTTGAGCGGCATGTCGCCGATTTCGTCGAGGAAGAGGGTGCCGCCGTGCGCCTGCTGTATCTTGCCCGGGGCGCCTTCCTTGCGCGCGCCGGTGAAGGCGCCGCCCTGGTAGCCGAAGAGCTCGGACTCGATCAGGGTTTCCGGGATCGACGCACAGTTAAGCGCGACGAAGGGACCGCTGTTGCGCGGGCCGCTGTTGTGGAAGCCCTTGGCGAACATTTCCTTGCCGGCGCCGGATTCGCCCTGGATCAGGATGGGGATGTCCTTGCCGAGAATGCGCCGGGCGCGCTCGATGGCGGCCTGCAGGCGGGCGTCGCCGGTGTTCAGCGTATCGAGCGTCGGGCCGCTCGGGGCAGCCGTTTCGGCGCGGCGCGGGGCGCGGATGGCAGCCGGTTCGTCGAAAACGCGGCCGGCCACCATCATCGGCGGCAACTGGCCGCGCAACTGGACGTGCAGCGACTTGCCGTTGACGTTGATCTCGTAGCTGCCGCCCGGCGTGTGGCGCAGGCGATCGACCAGGGCCGACAGGTTGCTCTCGAAGACCATGGAGAAGTCGCGGCGCACGGCATCAACCTGGCGGATGCCGAGCAGTTCGGTACCGTTGCGGTTCATGGCCAGCACCTGACCATCTGGCGAGACGGCGGCGAGGCCTTCTTTCGGGCTGCCGAGGTAGTCGGCGCGGGTATGGAAGCAGACCAGGATGTCGCGGGCGTGCTCGGATTCGAAGAGCCGACGTTCGACGATGGCCGACGAGAGGCGGACGAGGCCCAGCGTATGGCGCTGGTAGCTGCGGTAGTCGCCGGAGATGTCGAGGACGCCGATGAGCCGGCCGTCCGGCCCGAAGATCGGGCTGGCGCAGCAGGTCAGGAAGCCGTTGTGTTCGAGGAAATGCTCGCCGCCGAGGATGGAGACGGCGCATTCTTCGGACAGCGCTGTGCCAATGGCGTTGGTGCCGCGCTGGTTCTCATCCCACGAGGCGCCAGCCGCCAGGGCAACGCGGTCGGCACGGTCGACGAAGTCGGCATCGCCGACGGTTTCGAGGAGCAGGCCGTTGGCGTCGGCCAGGATGACCATGCTGCCCGAGTCGCGAATCTGCTCGAAGACGTGCTCCATGATCGGACGCCCCTGGGCGAGGAGCATGCGGTTGCGGTTCTGCTCGGTTTTCAGGGCCAGGCGGTCCAGGGCCTCGCCGGCCGGGACGAAGTTGTTTTCGCTTAGGCCGAAGCGGCGGCAGCGTTCCCAGGAGCGCAGGATAACCGGGTCGACCAGCCCGTCGGGCAGGTTGCCTTCATCGAAAAACAGTTGCCTGGCCTGTTGCAGGCGCTGGCCATGCACTTCGGCCAATAGTTGTATTTGTCCCATCTCTCCTCCAGCGTCTCATCTCTCAATCTATTTATAGTTCTGTTGCTCCATAACGTAACACCTGCCCTTTTTATTAGCAACGAAGCGAGCAGTGCGCTACACCATTGAGCAAATGCCATGCCATCTTGTGGAAGATCGTGCCGATTTATGGGCTGCCCCGGGGAAAACCAGCAGGCAAGGGCTTCTTTCCGGTTGATTGCGAAGCTGGCACAGGGCTTGCAGAAGCCTTGTCACAAAAGCAGTAACCCGCAATCAAACAAGGAGACATTGTGAAACATCCCTTCCGACACATCGGTGCTGTGGCAACCGCCCTCTTCATTGGCGTGGCCGCGCCGCAGGTTTTTGCGCATGGCGACGTCGTGCCGCAGGCTGTCGATACGACCGGCCTGAAGAATCTGGGCGCTGATTTCCTGCCGAGCAATCCCTATCGCAAGGACAAGACGGCCACGCGCATCGGCGATTCCGCCTTCAACCAGAACTGCGCCCGCTGCCATGGCCTGGGCGCCATCTCCGGCGGCATTGCGCCGGACCTGCGCTTCCTGCCGCTCGGCGACGAAGGCGACGAGGTTTTCCTGCAGCGTATCCGCAAGGGCGCCGTGCGCGACGGTCGCGTATACATGCCGCCGTTCGAGGGTACACTGAGTCAGGAGGCCATGTGGGCCATCCGTACCTGGCTGGAAACCGTCCATGAAGAATGATCGCCGCCGCTGGCTGAAGGCTATTGCAGCCCTGCCCATGGCCGTTGCCCTGCCGGCGATGGCCGATGGGCTTGAGTCGATTCGTCAGCGCGGTCGCCTGCGCGTGGCGGTATACAACGATTTCGCGCCGTACTCGATGGCCGGCGGCAAGGGCATCGACGCCGACATCGCCCGGGCGCTGGCCGGCAAGCTCGGCCTGACGGCCGAAGTGGTCGGCTACAACGCCGACGAGGACATGAACGACGACCTGCGCAACATGGTCTGGAAGGGCCATTACCTGGGCACCCAGCCGTCCGACGTGATGATGCACGTGCCGGTCGACGAGTACCTGGCACGGGCCAATGACAAGGTCCGCATTTTCGGGGCGTATCACACCGAGATGCTGGCCCTGGCGCGCAATCCCGAGCGCGTGCCGAAGCCGCTGTCGGGCTCGGCCGCCGTCGCGCTGGAAATCTTCACGCGCGAAAAGATCGGCGTTGAAACCACGTCGCTGGCCGATTCTTTCCTGCTTGGCGTCATGAATGGCCGCCTGCGCGAAAACGTCGTGCATTTCAAGACCGTGGCCGATGCCGCCAAAGGCATGGCCGAGGGCAAGGTGTCGGCAGTGCTGGGCGCGCGCGGCGAAATGGAGGCGGCGATCAAGGGCATGGACAAGGTGGTCCTGGAAACGCCGAAGTTCGCCGAGTTGAAGATCGACAGCTGGCCTCTGGGCATGGCAGTCAAGGTCGAGGAACAGGCCCTGGCCGAAGCCCTCGGGCGCGCCATGGCCGACCTGAAGGCCGACGGCACGATTGCCGGCATCTTCAAGCGCCACGGCATTACCTACCAACCGACCTGAGGCCAGCATGAAACTTCGCCCATGCCTGCTGGCTGCGCTGCTGGCCGTATTCGGCACAGCAGCGCTGGCCGGGCCGCTGGCCTATGTGCCGAACGAGAAATCGGCGACGCTGAGCGTCATCGATACCGCCAACGACCAGCGTGTCAGCGATTTCCCGGTCGGCGAGCGGCCGCGCGGCATCGCCTCGGGCGGCGGGCGGGTCTATCTGACGGACGGCAAGACCGGCAGCCTGCTCATCGTCGATGGCGCTTCCGGGCAGTTGCAGAAGACCGTGCGCGTGGGCGATTCGCCGGAGGGCGTGAGCCTGTCGGCCGACGGCAAGTGGCTGGCCGTGGCGGTCGAGGACGACAACAGCGTCGTCCTGCTCTCCGCGCCGCAGGGCAGCTTGGTGGCGCGCATCAAGGTGCAGGGCAAGAATCCGGAACATGCCGTGTTCAGCCCCGACGGCCGCTGGCTCTACGTCAGCGCCGAAGAGGCCGAGCAGGTCGATGTCATCGATGTCAAAAAGCGTCGGCAGGTGGCCAACGTGCCAGTCGGCAAGCGGCCGCGCGGCATCGGTTTCCTGCCCGACGGCAGCCGGGCCTACGTGGCCAGCGAGATGGCCGGCAAGGTCTACGCCATCGACGTCAAGGCGCGCAGCGTGATCGCCGAAATCACCGCCGGGCAGTACCCGAACGGGATCGCCGTGCATCCGGATGGCCAGCGCGTTTATGTGAGCAACGGCCGCGATCCGTCGGTGATGGCCATCGACGTGGCGACCAACACCGTCGTCGGCACTGTCGAAGTCGGCAAGCGCCCGTGGAACATGGCCCTCACGCCGGATGGCGCCAAGCTTTATGTCGCCAACGGCCGTTCCGGCACGGTGTCGGTCATCGACACCGTCAGCTTCACGAAACTGGCCGACATCGAAGTCGGCGAACTGCCCTGGGGCGTGAGCATCCGATGAGCACCGAACGTTACACGCTGCCCGCCATCGTCCTGCACTGGGCGCAGGCCATCGTTGTCCTCTGGCTGCTCTGGCTCGGCTGGACCATGGTCGATCTGCCCAAGGGCGCCGAACGCAGCGCCGCCTACGGCCTGCACAAGTCGCTCGGCCTGCTCGCCCTGCTGCTCATTGTCGCCCGCCTGGCCTGGCGTCGCGGGCATCCCGCCCCGAAACAACTGGCCAGCGGCTGGGAAGCGCGCCTCGCCACGGCCACCCATCACGCGCTCTACGTCCTGCTGCTGCTGGCGCCGCTCGCCGGGTTCCTGGCGTCGTCCTTCACGCCCTACGCCATCAAGTTCTTCGGCCTCGAACTGCCCAAGCTCGGCTGGCCGGACGAAGCGCTCAACGGCGTCTTCAAGCTCGCCCATGTCGCCTTCGTCTGGGGCCTCGCCGGGCTGATCGCCCTGCATATTGCCGGTGGTCTCAAGCACGCGTTCCTGCGTGACGGGACGATGCAACGCATGTTGCCCGGCGGATTGTTCAAAAATGGAACAGGTGCTCCATGATGGAGCGCTCGCGGCCTGACTAAAGTTATAGGCTTCCGGGGGCAATCTCACGGTCTACCGGAAAAAAGGGCCAAAATCGAAATCTGCCACCCCGAGGTGGCATTTTTTTCGCCGGATTGCTGAAAAGAACGCTGGAATAGTCGTTCGTATTATCATCGTGGCTCATTCGACGGAAGGCGGAAACCCCCGCCCGGCCCCATGCGCACACTGAAACTCATCGCTCGCTACAGTCTCCTGTTCGCCGGACTGCTCGTTGGTGGCACGGCAGGCGCAGACAACGTCTACCGGTCGGTCGGCCCCGACGGGCGGGTGACCTACAGCGATCATCCGCCGACCACCGGCAAGGTCCAGAAAATCTATTCCTTCGAAAACCTGCCCGCTTCGCCGGTGCCGGAATCGACCCTGAACTTTCGCCAGGACGCGGAAAAAAGCATGAAGAAGCGGCTGGCGGCCCAACCCGCCTCCGGCACGGTCCTCTATTCGGCCGAATGGTGCGGCTACTGCCGCAAGGCCAAGGCCTACCTGAACAACCGCGGCGTCGCCTATCAGGAAATCGACATCGACACGCCCGATGGCAAACAGGCCTTCAGCGCCGTCGGCCGGGGCGGCGGCATTCCGCTGCTGATCGCCAACGGACAACGTGTCCAGGGATTTACAGCGGCGGCCTACGACGCGTTGTTCAGCCGGTAGGCTGATAGCCACCCCATTCTGTCAATTCACGAGGACAAATAAAGTGATTGCTTTACTGATCGATGCCGACAACCTTTCGTCTTCAAGTTGGCTTGAGGAGGGGATTCAGGCGCTTGAGCGAGAATACGGAGCGGCGTCTATTCGGCGAGCCTATGGCAGTTCTGAAAATATCAAGGGGTTGAGCGAGGTCTTACGTAGGCACGCAATTCGGCCATTTATCAATTTATCTCTTGGGAAAAATACGACTGATGTGGCGCTCGCAGTGGATGCCATGGAATTGGCATGTAGCGCTCCACATCCCAAGCTTGTTGCGATAGGCTCAGGCGACCTTGATTTTCTGCCATTGGTCGTTCGACTTCGGGAGCGCGGTATCAAGGTGGTATGCGTGAGCATACGCAACAAGCTGGCACCTGATGCCCTTCCCGCCTACGATCAAGTCATATATGTAGGTGATGAGCTTCCCAATCAGGTCGTAGAAGAACAAGACTTTGGATCGAAGGTTGCCAATCGGGGGCAAGAGGCCAAGCAGAAGGTCAATCAAATTCCTTGTTCTTCTGAGAAACCGAAACCTTCAGTCCCCAAAAAAGCCGCAGAACCCAAGAAGAACGTAAAGGCGAAAGCTGCCGGGACCAAATCTGACGTGTCACTCAAGGAAATCATCGCAGCAATTCCCGATCTGAAGAAAGGGGATTGGTTGTCTTTGAGCCAGGTTGCTAAAGTGCTGCATGACAAGAAACTGCTGGCAAAAAATGCTGCATCCCCCAAATTGTTTCGGAGGTTTCCTGATCAATTCGAGCTATCTCCGGCTCAAAAGCCCAACGAGGTTCGATTCATAAAGACTTGAGCCAAGGCAGAGTCATGCGCTACCAGGGAAAAATCACGCAGTGGAAGGACGGCCAGGGCTTTGGTTTCATTACGCCGAACGGGGGTGGTGAGCGGGTTTTTCTGCATATCAAGGCGTTCGGGCAGGGTGGGCGGCGGCCGGTCGAGGGCGATATCGTGACGTATGAACTGACAGCCGATGCGAAGGGGCGGGCGCGGGCGGTGGGGGTGGCGTTTGTCGACGTCCGGTCGCGGGGGGCGCGGCCGGTCGGGAATGGCCGTGGCGGTGGCTTGCCGTTGCTGGTGTTGGCGTTTTTTGGTTTGCTCGGGGCGCTGGTGCTCACCGGGCGCCTGCCGCTGATGGTCCTCGGGTTGTACGCCGGGGCGAGTCTGCTGGCGTTTGCCGTCTATGCCTGGGACAAGGCGGCGGCACAGGGCGGGCATTGGCGGACGGCGGAGAATACCTTGCACATGATCGCGCTGTGCGGGGGCTGGCCGGGGGCGCTGGTGGCGCAGCGGGTGTTGCGCCACAAGTCAAGCAAGGCGTCGTTTCAGGTTGGTTTCTGGGCGACGGTGCTGATCAATTGCGGGGGGCTGGGCTGGCTGCTGACGCCGGCGGGCGCTGCGCTGCAGATGGGGCTGCTCGGTCGCTGAGCGCGGATTTCGATTTTGGCGGAAATTTCCGGTTGACCGTGGGATTGCCGTCGTTTCACCAGTTGCTGCCCAGGCGGCGGTCGATACAAACTTTTTTCAGGAGCGGAACATGCGTCGTCGGGATTTGGTCAAGGCAGGTTTGTTGCTGGCGGTTGCCCGGCCGGCGCTGGCGGGCGTCGGGGCGAAGGGGGCGATGCCGCCGCCGGTCGAGGCGGAGTTGTCGGCGCATCCGCGCTGCGTGGTCTGCAACATGGATCGCCGCATGTTTCACGAGACGCGCCATCTGGTGCAGTTCGGCGACGGGGCGGTGGAGGGCACGTGCTCGATCAATTGCGCGGCCGAGCGCATGGTGGCGGAGCGTTTGCGCGGTTTCGCCGGGGTCTATGCGCCCGATTACGGCTCGGCGTTGCCGCTCAAGCCCCTCGTCGAGGCCGCGTCGGCGACTTACCTGATCGGCAGCCAGCTGCGCCCGGTGATGAGCCGGGTGAGCAAATACGCCTTTGCCGACGCGGCGGCGGCCAGCCGGGTGCGCGCGTCGGCGGGCGGCGAGGTCGGGACGTTCGGCGCCGCCTTCACGGCCTGCCTGAACGAGCTGTCGGCCGGGATCATCCGGCGTTATGAGTCCGATCGCGAGCGGGCGCGACGGGCGGCCAGCGCTGGCGCCTGATCGGCTTTCCCTGGCCAGGGCGTGGCTGGCGGGGCATTTCAAATTTGGCGTTTTTTTCCGGTAGACCGTCAGAGGCCTGTTCCCGGTTTTATGGGCTGCCCGGCGGTTGTTCGCGCCGCCGGGTGCCGCTGTATGGTCGCTGGCCGTTGGCCATGCGTGAAAAGGAGTGGCTGTTCCCCTTTTGATCCCCAATCAGGGAATCAGCTCAGGCCGAGAATCCAGGCGATGGCGGCCTTGAGGTCGTCGTCGCTGATCTTGTCGGCGGGGTGGGGCAGCATCGGGACTTCGCCCCAGTTGCCGGCGCCGCCGGCGCGGACCTTGTCGAAGAGCTTGCCCGGAGCCTTGCCGTCACCCTTGTATTTGGTCGCAACGTCCTTGTAGGCCGGGCCGACGCGCTTCTGGTCGACGGTGTGGCAGGCGATGCAGCGGGCTTTCTTGACGATGGCTTCGCCGTCGGATGCGCGGGCCGGATTGGCCAGCGTGAAGGCGGTGGCGGCGAGCAGGGGGACGAGAAGATGGGAAAGTGCTTTGTTCATGTGAATTCCTTTGGATTCAGTCGCGCTTAGACGAGACCGGCGGCTTGCAGCTCGGCCCATTCGGCATCGGTGAAGAGACGGGAGCGGGTGATGAAGGCCTTGCCGGTCCCCGCTTCGAGGGAAAAGGTGCCGCCCTGGCCGTCGAAGACGTCGATGATCAGTTGGGTGTGCTTCCAGTACTCGTATTGCGATGCCGAGATGTAGAAGGGCATGCCGGCAATGTCGCCGAGATGGAGGTCATAGGGGCCGATGGTCAGCTCGTTGGGCAGGTAGCAGTTGGGGGCGCTGTTGTCGCAGCAGCCGCCGGATTGCATGAAGATGAGTGCCGGCCCGTATTGCTGTTTCAGGCGTTCGATCAGCTCCAGCGTGGCCGGTGTGGCGATGACGCGGTCGACCATGTCGTTCTCCTGAAATCGAATTTAAAAAAGAGGGGCGGTTGCCCGCCCCCAAGAGTTGCCCGCAAAACCAAATACCTTTGGGCTGTGGAGGAGATGCTCCTGAAGCCCCGACCAGTCGCTGGCCCGCCCCGGGTGCAGGGCGGGATGGCCGGTCGGTGCCGAAGGCGATGCTTAGAAGAAGCCCAGCTTGTTTTCCGAGTAGGAGACGAGCAGGTTCTTCGTTTGCTGGTAGTGGTCGAGCATGACCTTGTGGGTCTCGCGGCCGATACCGGATTCCTTATAGCCGCCGAAGGCAGCGTGTGCCGGGTAGGCGTGGTAGCAGTTCGTCCACACGCGGCCGGCCTGGATGGCGCGACCCATGCGGTAGGCGACATTGCCGTTGCGGCTCCACACGCCGGCGCCAAGGCCGTACGGGGTGTCGTTGGCGATGGCCAGCGCTTCGGCTTCGTCCTTGAAGGTCGTCACGGCCAGGACCGGCCCGAAGATTTCTTCCTGGAAGATGCGCATCTTGTTGTGGCCCTTGAACAGGGTCGGCTGGATGTAGTAGCCGCCTTCGAGGTCACCGCCGAGGTTGGCGCGCTCACCACCGATCAGGCACTGAGCGCCTTCTTCCTTGCCGAGCTTGAGGTAGGACTGGATCTTTTCCATCTGGATGTCGGAAGCCTGGGCACCCATCATCGTGTCGGTGTCGAGCGGCGAACCCTGCTTGATGGCGGCAACGCGCTTCAGAACCTTCTCGATGAACTTGTCGTAGATCGATTCCTGGATCAGGGCGCGCGACGGGCAGGTACAGACTTCGCCCTGGTTGAAGGCGAACAGCACCATGCCTTCGATGGCCTTGTCGAGGAAGGCGTCGTCCTTGGCCATGACGTCTTCGAAGAAGATGTTGGGGGACTTGCCACCCAGTTCCAGCGTAGCCGGGATCAGGTTGTTGGCAGCGGCCTGGGCGATGACGCGGCCGGTGGCGGTGGAGCCGGTGAAGGCGATCTTGGCGATGCGCTTGCTGGTGGCGAGCGGCATGCCGGCTTCGCGGCCAAGGCCGTTGACGATGTTCAGCACGCCCGGCGGCAGCAGGTCGGCGATCAGTTCCATGAGGATCAGGATGGAGATCGGGGTCGATTCGGCCGGCTTGAGGACGACGCAGTTGCCGGCGCCGAGGGCCGGGGCCAGCTTCCAGGCGGCCATGAGGATCGGGAAGTTCCAGGGGATGATCTGGCCGACGACGCCGAGGGGCTCATGGATGTGGTAAGCCATGGTGTTCTCGTCGATTTCCGAGATGCCGCCTTCCTGCGAACGCAGGCAGCCGGCGAAGTAACGGAAGTGGTCGACGGCGAGCGGGATGTCGGCGTTCAGGGTTTCGCGGATCGGCTTGCCGTTATCGACGGTTTCGGCGTAGGCCAGCAGTTCGAGATTGGCTTCGAGGCGATCGGCGATCTTGAGCAGAGTGTTGGAGCGGGTGGTCGCATCGGTCTTGCCCCAGGTCGGGAAGGCAGCGTGGGCGGCGTCGAGTGCCAGCTCGATGTCTTCAGCGGTGGAGCGGGCAACCTTGGTGTAAACCTTGCCGTTGACCGGGGTCACGACGTCGAAATACTGACCCTTGACCGGGGCGACCCACTTGCCGCCGATGAAGTTGTCGTATTGGGCCTTGTAAGCGATCTTGGCACCAGCGGCGCCGGGAGCTGCATAAATCATGTTTGTCTCCAATGTTCTCGAAGTTAGTTGCGAACGGGTAACTCAAGGCCGGCAGATTCGATTGCTACAGGTGTGTTCTGCCGTGACTCGTGCCACTTAATGTGCATGCCGTGTGCCAGCCATGCCATTCCCACGGTCAACCGGAAAAAATGGTTAAATTTCAAATGCTTGGTTTTCGCGCTGTGGCGCTTTCGCCGGCCTGGAGCAGGCCGAGGCGTGATCAACTGCTCAACAGGTGTTCAGGAATGGAGCAGTCGCCCGCCATGCCCGGGGCGTTCAGGCGAAGCCGGCCGCCGCCGGTGAAAAACCATCGCGCCATTCGATTTCGATCAAACCCCCTCTGGAAAATGTGCGTATGCTTCATTGAAGGGGGCCGTTTGCGATTGATCGCCATGTGCAACATTCAATACATCCCGGGGCGGGAGCCATGAGCATCCTGCACGTCAGCAGCGCGTCAGGAGAGCATCGCCTGGTGGCGAGCGACGGGCAGTCGGTGCGCGACCTGCTCGATACCACCGCCCTGCGCGTGCGCGCCGCCTGCGGCGGCAGCGGCACCTGCGGCGCCTGCATCGTGCGCTTCATATCAGGCGAAGTCTCGCCGCCGACCGTTGCCGAATACCTCAAGCTCACGCCGGAAGAGCGCGCCGCCGGCCAGCGCCTGGCCTGCCAGCTGCGCATCCGGGGCGACGTGCACATCGAACTGGAACACCCGGCGCCGCCGTCGGAATGGAAAAGCATCGTCCCCGAAAACCTGGCCGAGATCACGGCCAGCCGGCCGGAACTGTCGGCACATCGCTACGGCCTGGCCGTCGACCTGGGGACGACGCATATCCGCCTCGCCCTGTGGGACCGCCGCGCCGGCAAGCGCATCGCCACCCGGCGCGGGGCCAATCCGCAAGGCAGTTTCGGCGCCGACGTGCTGAATCGCCTGGAAGCCGCCCGCGCCCATCCCGAACATGCCGCCGAACTGGCCGCCAGCGCGCGCGAGGCCATCATGCACGCCGTGCGCGACATCCTGGCGCGCGATATCGGCGAAGTCACGCCAATGCTCGCCGAGATCGGCGAAGTCCTCATCGTCGGCAACACGGCGATGCTCGCGCTACTCACCGGGCAGGGCGGCGAGGCGTTGCTCGACCCCGCCTACTGGCAGAAAAAAGTCGAATTCCAGCCAGTGGACCGCAGCGCCTGGCAACAGCCCTGGCATCTGCCCAACGCCCGGATCGTCCTGCCCGGGCCGGTCGCCGGCTTTGTCGGCTCCGACCTGGTGGCCGACCTGCTCGCCACCGGCCTGACTGACGGGCCGCCCGGCTCGCTCCTGCTCGATGTCGGGACCAATACCGAAATCGCGCTGTGGGACGGTGCCTGCCTGCACGTCACCTCGGTGCCGGGCGGCCCGGCTTTCGAAGGCGTCGGCATCCGCCACGGCATGCCGGCCGAGCCGGGGGCCATCTACCGGGTCAGCCGCAGCAGCGGGGGTTATGCCTGCGCCACCATCGCCGGCGAAACGGCGCGCGGCTTCTGCGGCTCCGGGCTGACCGACGCCATTGCCGTACTGCTCGCCGACGGCTGCCTCAAGTCCTCGGGCCGCTTTGCCGTCTCGCCGGGGCCGGAGGGCTACGCGCTCGATCCGGCCAATCCGGCGACGGCCATCACCGGCATCGACGTCGACGCCTTCCAGCGCGCCAAGGCAGCCATCGCTGCAGCCATGGAAGTGTTGCTGCGCCAGGCCGGGATGGGCTGGGGCGAGTTGCGACGCCTCTGCATCTGCGGGGCCTTCGGCCATACGCTCGATGTCGGTCGTGCGCAGTCGCTCGGGCTGCTGCCGCCGATCGATGCGCAAGGCGTCGAACTGCACGCCGACGCCAGTCTGGCCGGCGGCGAAAGGGCGCTGCTCAGCCCGGATGGCGCACAGCGCTTCGCGGCATTGACGGACACCATCAAAGCGATCAATCTGTCCCTGATCGCTGACTACGACGAAGCCTATATCAACCACCTGCGCCTGCGGCCCATCGCCGGCGCGCCGTCTCCCTAGCGTCAGGAACCATCATGCTTGAACGTATCGTCAAAGCGTACAACGAGGCCGTTTTCGAGACCGACAAGGAGGCCGCCTTCGAGGTGGTCGAGGCCGCGCTGGCCGGGGGGCTGACGGCCGAGGACGTCGTGTTCAAGGTGGTCATTCCGGCCGTCGAGGAAATGATGTCCAATATCACCAAGGACCCGGACGCCAACCTCGCCCAGCACTTCATGACGGCGCAGATCGCCGCCGAAGTCACCGAGAAGATGCTGCTCAAGTTCCAGCAGCCGCCGGAAATCATCGGCAAGGTCGTCATGGGCACCGCGCATGGCGACCTGCATTCGCTCGGCAAACGTATCGTCATGGGCTGTCTCAAGGCGCTCATGGTCGATGTCGTCGACCTTGGCGTCAACGTGCCGGCTGAGCGATTCGTCGACGTCGCGCAGGCCGAAAACGCCCAGGTCATCGCCATCTCGGCCATGATGGTGCATACCGCCACCGGCGAGAACGGTGCCAGCAAGGTGCGCCGCATCCTGCACGAGCGCGGGCTCGAAGAGCGCATCAAGCTGGTCGTCGGCGGCGCGCCGTATCGCTTCGACGACGGCCTTTACCAGACGGTGGGCGCCGATGCGTGGGCGGCCGATGGCGTCAACGCCGGGCGGATCATCGTCGACCTGATCCGGGGGATAAAAAAATCATGACCCCGCTCGACATTCTCGTCGCTGCCGTCAATGGCACACCGGCGCCGCGCATCCCGGTCTTTTGCAGCCTGCTCGATCAGGGGGCACGCGAACTGGGCATGTCGGCCCGGGAATATTTCGCCAATGGCGAACATGTCGCCGCCGGCCAGTTGAAACTGCGCGCCCGCTACGGTTACGACAACGTGTGGAGCCTTTTCTACGTCGGCAAGGAGGCCGAACTGCTCGGCTGCAACGAGATTCTCTTCGCCGACGACGGCCCGCCGAATGTCGCCGATTTCGTCATCAAGAGCTACGACGATATCGCCAAGCTGGAAGTGCCGGACGACATCACGGCCCATCCGGCCTGGCAGGAAACCGCCAGATGCCTGAAGATCCTGCGCGACGAGGTGGGCAGCGCGCACCCGATTTGCGCCTACCTGACCGCCTCGACGACGCTGCCATCGATCCTCATGGGCATGGACAAGTGGATGGAGTTGCTGCTTACCGGGCCGGCCGACGTGCGCGACGAACTGCTGCGCAAATGCTCCGATTTCTACCGGAAGGAGGTCGCCGCCTACCGGGCGGCCGGCGCCAATGTGCTGATCTACTCGACCCCCTTCGGCTCGACCTCGTTCGTCGGCATGAAGCGCTTCCAGTCGCTGGTCATGCCGTGGATGCAGCGCGACCTGGCGCCGGGCGGCGTTGATGGCGTGGTGTATTACTGCGGCATGGCGCCGTTCAACAACGTCATCGCCCAGGTCATGGACGAGCTGCACATCAACGTCCATTACATCAGCCCACTGGCCGAGCTGGCCGAGGCCAAGGCCATCATTGGCAACCGGGGGCTGACCTGCGGCGTCATCGACGACATCAAGATGATTCACTGGACGCCGGAACAGACGCGGGCCGAAGTCAAACGACTGTGCGACATCGGCAAGGTAGGGCAGCATTTCCTGCTCGGCACCGGGGTCATGCCGCTCGGTGTGCCCGAAGCCAACATCCGCGCCATGCTCGATGCCGCCTTCGAATTCGGGAGCTACCCATGAAAACCGTCATGCCTCCTGTCGTTGCGGCGGAAAAGCCGGTAACCATCGTCGGCTGCGGCATCCTGCACAAGGAAGTCGACTGGCTGGTCAAAAAGAACGGCTGGCAGGTCGAGACCCAGTTTCTCGATTCGGCCCTGCACAACTACCTGAACAAGCTGTCCGAGCAACTCAATGCGGCGCTGACCGCCGACGAGGCGCAGGGGCGCGACACGGTGGTGTTTTACGGCTGCTGCCATCCGCAGATCGACAATATCCTCGAAAAACACCACACCCTGCGCACCGAGGGGCAGAACTGCATCGTCATGCTGATTGGATATGATAAATTCATGGAAGAGCTCGAAAAGGGCGCCTATTTCCTGCTCGAGGATTGGGCGCTGACCTGGGAACCGATGCTGACCAAGTGCTTCGGCAGCAACAAGGCCGTGCTCCGCGAAATCTTTCATAGCAGCCACAAGTTCATGACGGCGATCCGCACCCCCTGTTCCGGCGATTTCACGCAGGCTGCCGAAGCCGCGGCGGCCTTTGTGGACCTGCCGCTGCAGTGGATGGATGCCGATCTTTCCCATCTCGAGTCGGTCATCGCCGACGCCCTTTCCCGGAAAAAACAGCTTGCCAGTTGATCTCCCGATCCCCGGTAACGACAGTCCGCAGGCCGAAATCGAGCGCCTGCGCGGACGCGTGCGCCGTCTGGCCGAGGAGAAATCCTATTTGCAGCTGATCGTCCGCATGATCGAGCAACTCGACCCCTTGCCCGGCGTGCACGACATGGTCAATGCCATGCTGCGCAACATCATCGAGACCATTGGCGGAACCAATATCAAGATCTGGTACTGGATCGACGAAGACCTCTATTTGTCCGAGCTGTTCGGCGACAAGCGCATCGTCCGGGAAATCGACGACCCGGTTGCCCGGCAGGTCGAGGCTTCCCGGTCCTTCCTCGAAGTCAGCGGCGACGCTGCCGATTCGCTGCTACTCGACGGTGCCTTGCCCGGTTCGTGCACCTGGTGTTTTCCGCTGCGGCTCGGCGACGAGCTGATCGGGATCGTCAAGCTGGAGAACATCCACATCATCGGGGCTTCGCTGGTCCATTACCTGCCGATCTTCTTCAGCCACGCCGCGCTTTTGCTCAGCAACGAAGTCCGCAACTACAAGCGGCAAAAGGCCGAGGCCGAGCTCAAGCGGCACCGCGACCATCTGGAAAACCTCGTCCTGGTGCGCACCGCCGACCTGACCATCGCCAAGCAGCAGGCCGAGGCGGCCAACGAGGCGAAGAGCATCTTCCTGGCCAACATGAGCCACGAAATCCGCACGCCGATGAACGCCATCCTCGGCCTCACCCACCTGCTGCACAACGGCGCCAGTCCGGAGCAGGTCGAGCGCCTGGACAAGATCAACAGCGCTGGCCATCACCTGCTGTCAGTCATCAACGACATTCTCGATCTGTCGAAAATCGAGGCCGGCAAGATCCATCTCGACGAAACCAATTTCGCCCTGGGGTCCGTCCTCGACCATGTCCGCTCGATGATCTCGGATTCCGCGCTGGCCAAGGGACTGAGCATTCTCGTGGACGAAGACGACGTGCCCGTCTGGCTGCGCGGCGATCCGACCCGCTTGCGCCAGGCCCTGCTCAACTACGCCAGCAATGCCATCAAGTTTACTGAACGTGGCAGCGTCAGCCTGCGCGCCCGGCTCCTCGAAGACGGCGGCGACGAACTGCTGATCCGTTTCGAAGTTGCCGACACCGGCATCGGCATCGCCCCGGACAAGGTGGACCGGCTCTTCCACGCCTTCGAACAGGTCGATGTGTCGACCACCCGCAAATTCGGCGGCACCGGTCTCGGCCTTGTCATCACCCGCCACATCGCCCAGCTCATGGGCGGCCAATACGGTGTCGAAAGCACCGCCGGCGTCGGCAGCACCTTCTGGTTCACCGCCCGCCTGCAACGCGGGCACGGTAGCTTGCAGCAAGACCTGCGGCCGGAAGCCGTCGATGCCGAAATGCGCCTGCGCCAGCAGTACGCCGGCAGCCGCCTGCTGCTCGCCGAGGACAATGCCATCAACGCCGAGGTCGCGCTCGAACTGCTGCACGGCGTCGGCCTGGCCGTCGATGTTGCCGTCGATGGCCTGGACGCCCTCCAGAAAGCCGGGGATCACCGCTACGAACTCATCCTGATGGACGTCCAGATGCCGCACATGGACGGCCTCGAAGCGACCAGGGCCATCCGCGCGCTGCCCGGCGGAGCACCCGTGCCCATCCTGGCCATGACCGCCAACGCCTTCGACGAAGACCGCGAAGCCTGCCGCCTGGCCGGCATGAACGACTTCATCGCCAAACCCGTCGATCCGGTCAACCTCTACGCCACGCTGCTCCGCTGGCTGCCCCCGCGCCCGGCCGAACGGCCGCTGCCCCCGGCCACGCCCAGCGCCCAGCACGCCGCGCCGGCCATGCAGGCGATTCCGGCCTCCAGCGTCGACACCATCCTCCAGCATTTCCGGAACCTGCCCGGCATGGACATCGCCCAGGGGCTCGCCGCCGTGCGCGGCAAGGCAGGCAAATACGTCGAACTGCTCTGCTTCTTCGTCAATGCTCACGCCGACGACATGAGCCGGCTCGCCACCCACCTTGCCGAACACGATTACCAGGGCGGCCGCAACCTCGTGCATTCGCTGAAAGGTGCGGCAGCCACGCTGGGCATCGCCCGCCTGGCCGACAAGGCCCGCCAGACCGAAGACATGCTGCGCCTTGCCTGTACCGGCACAGCCCTCAACGACCAGGTCTACCTCGTCATGGACGCCATCCGCGACGAATTCACCATGCTTGCCGCCATCACGCCGACCCAGGCCAACCCGCCGCTGGCCAGCGCCAGCGTTAGCGTCAGTGCTCCCTCCCGCGAATCGTTGTCCGCTGTCCTCGGCGAACTCGGCGAATTGCTCCAGCAAAGCGATACCACCGCCGTCGCCCTGCTCGAAAAACACGCCGCCCTCCTGCGCTCGGCCTTTGCCGACGAAGGCGAAAAACTCGTGCGGCAAATCAAGCTGTTCGACTTCGAAAACGCCGAACAAACCCTGCGCGCCCTGCAGGCCCGACTGTCAGCGGCTGAATCAAATACGCTCTGAAAAGCCGGGCAACCGACCCTGCCCGTCGGATCACCGTAAGCCCTCGTCTGCACCGGAGCAATGTGTTGCACAAGCGCATCGGTCCCTGCCGGCAACGCAAAACCGGTCACGAAGGCCAGTTTGGGTGAATCTGACGGTCAACCGGAAATTTTGCCCAAAATCGAAATGGGGTTTTTCGGCGGGGGCGGCGCCGCTGCCCTTGAAATCGATCACGTAGACGCTGATGCCCCCTGCGATTGCAAAAGGTGCGTTCTGCCGTAAGTCGTGCCACTTGATGTGCATGCCGTGGGTTAAATGAAAATAATAAAAATGGCATCAAGTTAAAAAATACCATTACAATATTGCGGATATTTGTCTGGCGGGACTGCGGGAGCTAGCGTTGACAAGCACGCGACTGATGAAGCGCTTCGGATTGCTGAGAAACCAGCGTGTTGCCTGGCTGGTCCTCCTCGTCTCGCTGATCCTGACCGGGCTGGCCTGGCATCTCGCCGAACGCTACGTGGAGAACACGGTTCATCTGCGCTTTGAGCATCGCACCCGGGAAATCAGCGAGTCGCTGGACAAGCGGATCAATGAATCGCAGACGGTACTGCGCGCAACGGCCGGTTTCGTCAACGCTTCCGAGTGGGTGAGCCCCGATGAGTGGCGTCGATTTGTCGATGTCCTGGGGACCGGTCGCGCCTTCCCCGGCATGATTGGCGTCGCCTATGCGCCGCTGGTTTCGCCGAAGCAGTTGCCGCAGTACGTGGCCAGCATGCGGCGCATGGGCGATTCGGCCTATACCGTCTGGCCGCCCGGAGATCGCGACATCTATGCGCCGATTGCCTATCTCGATCCGGAAAACGACGCAACCCGGAGCGGCATCGGCTTCGATGCCTATAGCGATCCGCAGCGACGTAGTGCCATGGAGCACGCCCGCGACATTGGCGAGCCTGCCGTATCCGCACAGGTGCAGCTGGTGATCGACCGGGAGGTGCACAGCGACGGCTTCGTTTTCTACATGCCCATTTACGATGCCGTGATGCCCACCGGAACGATTGCCGAACGGCGGGCGGCCATTCGCGGATACACGCTGAGCGCCTTCCGCGCAGCCAAGTTCATCAAAGGTACCGGTCTCGGCAATCTGGGCGACATCGAGCTCGAGATATTCAGCGCCCCCGAGCCTTCCCGGGACAATCTGCTCTACGACAGCGTGCCGGACAATGGCCTCAGCGCACTGGCGGCACGGCAAACCGGCGAACTCTCGGCGTCGTTGGCGCTTGCAACCCGTCCGCACGCATGGCGGCTCTTCCTCAAGGCGCGGCCCGAGTTCCGTTCGGATTCGGAGCGACTCCTGCCGCCAATGATCCTCGGCGGCGGGCTGCTCATCGATCTATTGCTGTTCGTGACCGTCTGGTCGCTCGGGCGCAATCGCCACGCCCTGGAACGTCTCTCCGACGACCTCAAGGACAAGCTCAGCGAAAGCGAGCAGGTCCTCGGTTCGGCCGTGGAAGCGATGGGCGAAGCCTTCGTCATCTATGACGCCGACGACCGCCTGATCTACTGCAACGAGCTTTACCGCGAAATCTACAAAACCTCGGCGCCGATCATCGAGATCGGGCGAACCTTCGAGGAAATCATTCGTTACGGCGCCGAGCGGGGTCAATATGTTGCCGCTGTCGGGCGGGTCGATGAATGGGTGGCCGAGCGCCTGGCGCGGCATCGTGCCGCCGATTCGGAGCTCCTGCAGCAGCTCGAGAATGGCCGCTGGATCCGCATTCGCGAGCGACGCACGCAGAACGGACACATCATCGGCATCCGCATGGACCTGACCGAGGTCTATCGCGCCAAGGAGGCGGCCGAGGCGGCAAGCAGGGCCAAGAGCCGCTTCCTGGCTACCGTCAGCCACGAAATCCGCACGCCGATGAACGGCATCCTCGGCATGGCCCAGATCCTCCTCGATCCCGATACCCCGGAACACAAGCGGGAGGAGTATGTTCGCACCATCCTGCGGGCCGGGCAGACGCTGCTCTCCCTGCTCAACGACATCCTCGACCTGTCCAAGGTCGAGGCCGGGCGCCTCGAACTCTTTCCGGTGGCATTTTCGCCACGCGATCTGGTCGAGGAAACCATGCGTCTGTTTACCGCATCCGCTTACAGCAAGGGCCTGACCCTGGATATGAGCTCGTCGGTGGAAAGCCGGCAGCGCTACATGGGCGACGCCGATCGCCTGCGCCAGATGCTGTCCAACCTGGTCGGCAATGCAGTCAAATTCACCCGCTCGGGGACGATCAGCATCGCTGTCGAGGCCCAGGACGAGGGGATCGACGGGCTGTTTCTGGAATTTTCCGTGTCCGACTCCGGGCCCGGTATTTCGGCCGAGGAGCAGGTGCACCTGTTCGAGCCGTTTTCCCAGGTCGACGATTCGACGACGCGCCAACATGGGGGCAGCGGCCTCGGGTTATCGATTGTCCGCCAGCTGGCGCGCAAGATGGGCGGCGAAGCGGGGGTCGAGTCCCGGCCGGGAAGCGGTTCGCGCTTCTGGTTCAGGATCAAGACCCGGCTCGATACGCTGCCGGTCGAATCCCCCGGCAGCACCGACCAGCCGCCGCCCGGAAAGTCCGTCGCCGGGCCCGTTCAACGCCTGGTCGGACGGGTGCTGGTGGCCGAGGACAATGCCACCCACCGCCTGATCATCGCCTCGGCGCTCGGCCGTCTCGGCCTCGTTGCCGTCGAAGTGGAAAACGGTCAGCAGGCGGTGGAAGCCATCACCGCAGGGCAGCCATTCGACCTGGTCCTGATGGATCTGTTGATGCCGATCATGGATGGCCTGGAAGCCATGGAACAGATCCGCTCGTGGTGCAAGCGCACGCAAGCGCCCCTGCCGAAGGTGCTGGCCATCACCGCGCAGGCCTATGAGTCGGACAGGGAGCAGTGCCTGGCAGCGGGAATGCTTGGGGTGGTCACGAAGCCCATCGATTTCGACGATTTTGCCCGGACCCTGGCCGAGTTCCTGCCCGAGGCCGAGGTCGTTCCCGACGATCAAACGCCCCATGAGGTTGATCGCGAGAAGGTGCTGGCGATTTTGGGCCAATTGATGCCCCTGCTGGCTGAACATAAATTTGATGCCTTTGCCTGCTTCGGGCAGCTAAAATCAGCCCTGATCGGTACAGAATATGCCGAAGGTCTGGAAAAGGCCGGTGCGTTGCTGAACCGGATGGAATTCGACAAAGTGTCCGAAGTCATGACCAGACTGGCCGAAGCGCTGGGAGGCGCGAAATCCGAATGACTGTAGCTCGACCGAAAATTCTCGCCATCGACGATACGCCGGAAAACCTGGTGTTGCTGGCGACTGCGCTGGAAAAGGAGTTCGACTTCCAGCTGGCGGCATCGGGCGCGGCGGGGCTGGCACTGGCGGCATCGTCGCCGCCCGATCTCATCCTGCTCGACATCATGATGCCGCAGATGGACGGTTACGAGACCTGCCGTCGCCTCAAGGCCGATCCTTTGCTGGCGGACATTCCGGTCATCTTCATCACGGCGCTGTCCGATGTCGAATCGGAGGTCAGCGGACTCAAGGTTGGCGGTGCCGACTTCATTACCAAGCCCATTCGCGTCGAACTCGTCCGCCAGCGCATGCGCAACATCCTCAAGCTGACGCAGCTGTCGCAGGATCTCAAGCGCAGCGAAGAGCGGCTCAGCCTGGTCATGGAAGTGACCGGCGACGGCATCTGGGACTGGCACGTGGAAAGTGGGCGGGTCATCCACAATTCGATGTGGTGCCGGATGCTCGGGCTGTCGATGGCCTATCTCGACCACCCCCTCGAAAACTACAGCGAGCGCATCCATCCCGATTTTGTCGAGGGCGTGCGCGCCGCGCTCGATGCCTGTTTCGTCGGCGTCGACTACTACACCTGCGAATATCAGATCCGCCATGCGGATGGCCACTACATCTGGGTGTCCGACCATGGCAAGGTTGTCCAGCGTGACGCTGAGGGGCGGCCGTTGCGGCTGGTCGGCAGCATCCGCAACATCGACGAGCGCAAGCGCTATGAGGCGGAAATCCATCATCTCGCCTTCTACGACACGCTGACCGACCTGCCCAACCGCCGCCTGATGACCGACCGCCTGCAGCAGTCGCTGTTCAAGTCGCAGCGCAACAAGCAGCAGGGGGCGCTGATGTTCATCGACATGGACCGTTTCAAGGAGCTCAACGATACCTTCGGACACGCCATGGGCGACCTGCTGCTCCAGGAAGTCGCCCGGCGCCTGAGTGCCGGCGTCCGCCAGCAGGATACGGTCGCCCGCCTCGGCGGCGACGAATTCATCGTCCTGCTCGAAGGCCTGGCGGTCACGCCATCGCAAGCGCTGGAAGACGCCGTGAACGTCGGCCGCAAGCTCCTGCTGTCGCTCAACCAGACCTACCAGCTCGGCGCCCTGAACTACGCCAGCACGCCCAGCATCGGCCTGACCCTGTTCTCGGGGGACGGCGACAATGTCGACGAGATCCTGAAACGGGCCGATACCGCGATGTACCAGTCCAAGGCGGCTGGCCGTAACCGCCTCAGCGTATTCGGCGCCGACAGCCCGGTCACTGCCGAACCCGTCGGCAAATAAGCCCTGCGCAGCCCGGCAATAAGCTGCCGGCAACGAAAAACCGGCCACGAAGGCCGGTTTGGGTGAATCTGACGGTCAACCGGAAATTTTGCCCAAAATCGAAATGGGGTTTTCCGGTGCCGGTCTTCAGTCGAGGTAGTAGCCGACGCCGAGCAGGCTGTTGCTGACGCGCTTGATGAAGGAGCGCTTGCGTTCGACGGCGTTGGTCACCGGGTTGCGCCAGACGTAATCCACCGCGCCTTCGCCCTTGGTCTTGGCGAGGTCGATCATTTCCTGGATCAGGGCGTGGCCTTCGACATCGTGCAGGTCGCGGGCATCGGTGCCGGTCCAGGCGGGATTGACGCCATGCGCCTCGAACTTGCCGGAGTCCAGATTGACAGCGAAGACATACAGGTCGTCATGGACGAACCTGCCCTTGGTGTCGTTGAAGGCCTTGGCGGCCGCGCCCATGCCGTTGGCGCCGGCGTAGGCGGCGGCGTCCTCGAGCAGCTTGATGGCGTCTGCGGCCGTGGCGTGCGGGGCGTAGTAGCCGACGCCGAGGATGTATTCGCCTGAGCGATGGATCCAGGCGTTCTTCGGCTCGACGTGGTTGGTCTTGCGGTTGAGCCAGACGTAGCGGATGCGCGCTTCGGTCTGCTTGTCGGTGACGGCGATCATGTGGCGGAAGAGTGGCGTGCCGGCGGCATCGACGCTGTCGAGCACATTGAGGCCGACCAGCGTCTCGGGCGCCGCACCATTGGCGACGTAGGTGCCCTTGCGGTCGATCACGTAGACGTAGAGGTCTTTCTTGACGAAAGGTCCCTTGCGATTGCTGAAGGTGGCCCAGGATTTCTCGGGGCCGTTGGCCTGCAGGTACTTCACGGCCTGGTCAAAAAGGGCGCGGGCTTCGCGCGGGGTGGCACGCTCGCCGGCCAGCGCGGTGCCGCAGCAGACGGCCAGCAGGAGACCGGTCAGATGCGCGGCCAGACGCGCAGCGAGGGAAGGTTTGCTCATACTCGGAAACTCCGGAAAGGTGGACCGGGCCGCAGGCAGGGCCGCGGCCACGATGTCGTCAGATTACTTCAGCGACAGGATCCAGGAAACCAGCTGGCGCGTGTCGGCCGGGCTGATGGCGACGGCGTTGGGCGGCATGGCGATGCCGGAGACGCGGTTCTTCCAGTGGCTGGAGTAGGGATTGGAGCCTTCCTGGACAACGCGAACCAGGAAATCGGTGGCGCCCGGCTTGCCGCGATACTGGGCGGCGACGTCGATCCAGGCGGGGCCGATCGGCTTCATACCGTCGGGGCCCGGCTTGTCTTTTTCGATGCCGTGGCAGGTGGTGCAGCCGCTGGCAACGGCCAGCTTCTTCATGTCGGTGTCAGTCTTGGCGTCGGCCATGGCCGCAGGGCTGAGAACGATGCTGGCGAGCAGCAGTGCGGCGAGTTTGTGGTGACGGAACATGACGGTTTTCCTTGTTGGTATTGAATGAAACGGAAGTTCGGGTGCGGGCGCATCCGTCATCGCCGCGTCGGCGGGAATCCAGCGACTAACTGGATCCCCGCTTTCGCGGGGATGACGGAACTTCTGGCTTAGCCCTTGTGCAGCTTGAAGACCCAGACGGAACCGCCCTGTTCGAGGAAGTTCACGCGCTTGGCCACGTCGCCGCCCCAGAGCGGAACGGCGCCGCCCCAGCCGGTTGTCACGGCGATCATCTGCTCGCCATCCTGTTCCCAGGTGACCGGCGGTGCAACGATGCCGGTACCGGTCTGGAAGGACCACAGTTCCTTGCCGGTCTTGGCGTCAACACCCTTCAGGAAGCCTTCCGGGGTGCCGTAGAAAATCAGGCCGCCAGCGGTGGTCAGGACGCCGCCCCAGAGCGGAGCGTAGTTCTTGTTTTCCCAGACGATCTTGCCGGTGGCCGGATCGACGGCACGCAGCACGCCGATATGGTCATCGTGGATGGCCTTGATGGTGAAGCCGGCGCCCAGGTAGGCAGCGCCCTTCTTGTAGGAAACCGGTTCGTTCCAGATGTCCATCGACCACTCGTTGGCCGGCACGTAGAACAGGCCGGTCTGCGGCGAGTAGGCCATCTGCTGCTGGTTCTTGCCACCGAGGAAGGACGGTGCCGAGAAGACGACCTTGCCCTTCTTGCCATCGGCGCTGGCGGTCGGGTCACCCGGACGGCCTTCTTCGATGTAGTTCGGACGGCCCGTTTCCAGGTTGATGCCGGTGGCCCAGGTGATCTTCTTGACGAACGGGAAGGCGTTGAGCAGCTTGCCGTTGGTGCGGTCGTTCACGAAGAAGAAACCGTTACGGTCGGCCTTGCCGCCAGCCTTGATGATCTTGCCCGTCTTCGGATCCTTGTAGTCGAAGGAAACGAATTCGTTCACGCCGTCGAAGTCCCAGCCGTCGTGCGGGGTGTTCTGGTAGTGCCAGGCGATCTTGCCGGTGTCGGCGTCGATGGCCACGGTGGAGGACGAGAACAGGTTGTCGCCCGGACGCAGGTGGCTGTTCCACGGGGCCGGATTGCCGGTGCCGGCGAAGATCAGGTTGGTTTCCGGATCGTAGGTGGCGCCGTTCCAGGTCGCTGCGCCGCCGGTCTGCCAGAGGTCGCCGGTCCAGGTGGCGTTGAGGGTGCCGGAAATGCCGTTTTCGATGGCTTTGCCATCGGCGTCGTAGCGATAGCCCATGTGGCCTTCGACGGTCGGACGGGTCCAGATCAGCTTGCCGGTCTTCGGATCGCGGGCGTCGATGCGGCCGACGGCGCCGAATTCGCCACCGGAGATACCGGTGATCAGCTTGCCCTTGGCGATGATCGGGGCGGCAGAAGCGGAGTAGCCGGCAGCGTAGTCACCGATCTTTTCCTTCCAGACGACCTTGCCGGTGTCCTGGTTCATGGCGACGAGCTGGGCGTCCAGTGTCGCGAAGATGACCAGGTCGCCGTACAGGGCGGCGCCGCGGTTGATCACGTCACAGCACGGCATGATGCCGTCCGGCAGACGGTGCTCGTACTTCCACAGCTTCTTGCCGGTCTTCGCATCGATGGCGAACAGGCGGCTGTAGGAAGCGGTGACGAACATCTTGCCGTTGTGGATGACCGGTTGCGATTCCTGGCCGCGCTGCTTCTCGCCACCGAAGGACATCGACCAGGCCGGAACCAGGTTCTTGACCGTCTTGGTGTTGATCGCGGTCATCGGGCTGAAACGCTGGCCCTGGGTGCCGAGGCCGAAGCTGACGACGTCACCGGCGGTTTTCGCATCGTTGAGGATGTCGGCGTCAGTGACGACGGCACCGGCCTGGCTGCCGGCAAATGCGGCTGCCGTCAGAAGCGCGAGGGTAGCAACTCTCCGCTTGAAAGGGGTGTGACTATGCATGGATTGTCTCCTTGATTATCCGATGGTTCCGACATTCGCGGGCCGAACGTGAAACGGCCCGCGAGGTCGGAATGTCATGCTGGCGAGCCACCTCCATTCCCTGAACCGGCTCGCTGGCGGTAACACAGTCTGCAAGGGCTGTGCCAAGCACCCCGGAAATGCCCGGCGTGCCAGTTGACGGGGCTCGCCAAGGGTTTTGCCCGATTTCGGGGGAGGGTGAGCATGAGCGGCGAGCGCTGTTCCAATTGTCACCACCTGCTCCAAAGTTGCACACCCGGGTTGTTCAGGGGGGGTGACAGTCTTGCGGGTAAAGGCGGTTTTGCCGGCCAGATCAAGGTTTGCCGAAATCGACTGGGTCTTGGCACGCGCTTTGCAGACTAAGTCCCACAAACAGCCCACAGGGCAAAAACAGGAGCGAGACAAGATGAAATACCCACTGACCATCGCGGCGATTGCGCTGGCGGCCCTGATGCCGCCGGCGGAAGCCGCCGCCTTGCGCGAGAACGGCGATCCGCTCGATTCGGCGCGCTGGTCGGAAATGCGGAAGGCCTTCCTGGCCGGAGCACCGGTGCTGTTCGATCCGCGCGTCAAGGTCATTGCGCCATCGACGGCGGAAAACCCGATGCAGGTACCGGTTACCGTCGATGCCACGGCCTTGCCCGGCGTCGTCGAGGTCGTGGTCTTCGCCGATTTCAATCCCATCGTCCAGGTGCTGCGTTTCTTCCCCGAAGCGGCGCCGGCTTTCCTCGGCTTTCGCGTCAAGCTGCAGCAATCGACGCCGGTCCGCGCTGCGGCCCGTACGGCTGATGGCGTCTGGCATGTTGGCGGCGCCTGGGTCAACACCGTCGGTGGCGGCTGTACCGCACCGTCGGCGGCGGGTGGTTCGAAGGAATGGCAGCAGCGCCTCAACGAGGTCAGCGGTCGCCAGTGGAGCGAAGGCCCGAATGCGGGTCGCGTCCGCCTGCGCATCGTGCATCCCATGGATACCGGCCTGGTCGCCGGTACCCCGGCCTTCTTCCTCGAAGAAATCAATTTCACCGATACCGCCGGCAAGCGCGTGATGCGCGTCCAGACCTACGAGCCGGTCAGCGAGAACCCCGTCTTCACGCTCAATCGTGGCGAAGCCGCTGGCCCGCTCGAAGCCAGCGGCCGCGACAATAACGGCAACGCCTTCAAGGCGAGGATCGCGCAATGAAACGCCTGGCCTGTGCACTGTTGATGCTGCTGGCCAGCCAGCTCGGGGCGGCCGACTTCGACTACCGCCTCGCCGCCGTCCAGGTCGCCAAAGACGTCTACGCCTTCATCGGCAAGACCGAGGATTTCACCACCGACAACGGTGGCAACATCGTCAACACGGCTTTCATCGTCGCGCCGCAGGGTGTCATCGTCATCGATACCGGCTCGTCGCTGCGCTACGGCCAGCAAATGCGCCGGGCCATCGCGACGGTCACCGCCAAGCCCATCGCGCTGGTCATCAATACCCACCACCATCCGGATCATTTCCTTGGCAACCAGGCCTTCGCCGACGTACCCATCGCAGCGCTGGCCGAGACGCGCAACGGCATCGCCGCCGACGGCAACGCCTTCGCCGAAAACCTGTTCCGCATGAGCGGCGACTGGATGAAGGGCACCGAAGTCCAGGTGCCGAGCCGTACCCTGAGCCCCGGGCGCCTCGACGTGGCCGGGCGCAGCCTGCGCCTGGTCGCGCTCGACGGCCACACCGGCGCCGATCTGGTCATCGACGACGAGGCGAGCGGGGTGATCTTTGCCGGCGACCTCGTCTTCAACGGCCGGGCACCGACCACGCCGCATGCCGACGTGGCGCACTGGCTGGCAGCGCTCGACCGGCTGGAGGCGCTGACCCGCGAATCGGGCTTCAAGCTCCTGCTGCCCGGCCACGGCAAGCCGACGAGCGATGCGGCGCCGATCCGCCAGACGCGGGCCTGGCTGAGCTGGCTGACGGCCGCCATGCGCGAATCGGCAAAGTCCGGGCTGGACATGAACGACGTGCTGGCGCGACCGCTGCCCGCCGAGTTTGCCGACATGCCGCTGGCCGCCACCGAATATCGCCGCTCGGTCGGGCATCTCTTCCCGGCCGCCGAGCAGGAAGCGCTGGGGGGCAAGCCATGACGCCGGGTGTCCTCGTCGAGGTGCCGTCGGTGCCCATGATCAGCCGGAAGTTCTGGGCCATTCTTGGCTTGTCCGTGCTCTTTCACGCCGCGCTGTTCGCCCTGACCTCGTGGCAGCGCCAGCATGGGCCGGTCGCCTTGCCGGCGATCATCGCCTCGATCCGCCTGAATCCCGTTGCCGAATCCGGACCCGTTGCCGCCGCATCCGCGCCGGCAAGTGTCCCCCAGAAGGCCCGGCAGAACCCGCAACCCACGGAGCAACGGACGCCTCCGCGTGTTACGCAGCCTGCCGGGCCGGCCAATGTGCCGGCCCAAACCGCCTCGCCGTCGATGGCTTCGTCCGGCGAAAGCGTCGCGCCTGTCGCGGCCGCCGCACCGGTTGCCGAGGCGGCGCGCCCGGCGCCGGCGGCTGCCCAGGCGCGGCCGCAGAGCGAAATCCTCGATCACTATCGCCAGCGTCTCGGCGAACTGTTCGCCCGCCATCAGGAATACCCGCGCATCGCCGCCATGCGCGGCTGGGAGGGCGAGGTCCGCCTGCGCCTGAAAGTGGCGCGCCGGGGCAATCTGCTTGGGGTCGCCCTCGACCGCTCGAGCGGTTTCGAGGTACTCGACCAGCACGCGCTGGCCATGCTCGAAGCCCTGGCCGGCTTGCCGCCGCTGCCCGAAGCGCTCGACAGCAACGAAATTCAAGTCGTCGTACCGATCAATTACAAACTCAAAAAAACAACATGAAGAGACAAAGCCCCAAGCGCTCGCTGATCGCCATTGCCCTCTCCGCCGCCTTCGCTCCGGCTTTCGCGGCCGAACCGGTCGTCACCACGGCCACCGTCGAAGTCGTCGGCACCACGCCGCTGTCCGGCATCGGTGTGCCGCGCCTGCACCTGCCGGCCAACGTCCAGTCCTTCGACGATCAGCGTCTAGAGGAAATCGAAAGCCTCAACATCGCCGAGCAGATGGTGCGTCAGATGCCGTCCGTAACGGTCAATGAAATCCAGGGCAATCCGTACCAGGTCGATCTGAACTACCGTGGCTTCACGGCGTCGCCGCTGCTCGGTACGGCGCAGGGTCTGTCCGTCTACGTCGATGGCGTGCGCGTAAACGAGCCGTTTGGCGACACGGTGAACTGGGATCTGATACCGCATTCGGCCATCGCCGGCATCGATCTCGTGCCCGGTTCCAACCCGGCCTTCGGCCTCAACACGCTGGGCGGTGCGCTGTCCATGCGCACCAAGAGCGGCTTTTCGCATCCCGGTGGCAAGATCGAGCTGTCCGGGGGCAGCTTCGGGCGGACCAACACCGAACTCGAATACGGCGGCAACAACGGCACCTTCGGCTGGTACGGAGCCGGCGACTGGTTCCGCGAGGACGGCTGGCGGGATCACTCGCCGTCCGACGTCAAGAGCTTCTTTGGCAAGCTGTCCTTCCGCAATACCGCCGGCGAGGCCGACCTGACGCTGACCAAGGCGCGCAGCCGGCTGGTCGGCAACGGCCTCGTCCCGCAGTCGCTGCTTGCCGAGCGTCGCCAGAACATCTTCACGTACCCCGACGAGACGCGGAACGACCTCACCCAGCTTGCCCTCAACGGCAAGCTGTGGCTCAGCGACACGCAGAGCCTCTCCGGCAGCGTCTATCATCGCCGGACCAAGACGCGGACGCTGAACGGCGACATGAACGACGACTACGAAACCGACTACGAAAACTGGGTGACCGGCGGCATGGTCGGCCCGGCGCCGGATGAAACCGGGGCCAACAACCGGACGCGGACAACCCAGCGCGGTACGGGCATCGCCGGCCAGTGGAACTTCAGCAGCAAGCAGCACCAGCTCGCGGTCGGCGCTTCGTACGACCAGGCGCGCATCGACTTCCAGCAAACGCAGGAACTGGGCGAACTCGACGCCACGCGTGGCGTCAGCCATCTGGCGCCGCTGACCGTCGAGAACCAGATCAACGGCAAGACCAGCACGGCTAGCGTTTTTGTGACCGACACCTGGTCGCTGCTGCCCAACCTGCACCTGACCGGCTCGGCGCGCTACAACATGAGCCACGTCACGACCTTCGACGAACTCACCCGCACCGCGCCCAACCTCGACGGCGACCACAAGTACCACAAGCTCAACCCGGCCCTCGGCCTGAGCTGGCAGATCGTCCCGGTGCTCAACGCGTACGCCGGTTTCAGCCAGGGCAACCGCGTGCCGACGCCGATCGAGCTTGGCTGTGCCGACCCGGCCAATCCCTGCACCCTGCCCAATTCAATGGCCGCCGACCCCTACCTCAAGCAGGTCGTCGCCCGCACGCTCGAAGCCGGCCTGCGCGGCAAGCTGGCCGGCGACACGAACTGGAACGCAGGCGTCTTCCGCACCATGAGCAGCGACGACATCCTGTTCGTCGGCACCTCGACCAGCGCCGGCTATTTCACCAATTACGGCAAGACGTTGCGCCAGGGCCTCGAACTCGGCCTCAACGGCAACCTGCGCCGCGTCGACTGGTACGCCAACTACACCTGGCTGCAGGCCACCTTCCGCTCCGACGCCTGCCTGCTCGGCGCCAACAACAGCACGCGCGGCACCTCCGCCGAATGTACGGCAGCCGGCCAGGACGACGAGATTCTCGTCAAGAAGGGCAATCGCATTCCCGGTCTGCCGCAGCACAGCCTCAAGCTCGGCCTGGCCTGGCGCGTGACCGACTGGCTGCGCCTGGGCGGCGACGTGCAGGCCTTCTCCGGCCAGTACGTGCGCGGCAACGAAAACAACCAGCACCGGAGCGGCACCTATACCGACGCGCTGGGCAGCACGCGCACCTTCGACGGCCCGGGCAAGATTCCCGGTTACGCCATCCTCAACCTCAACGCCGAAGCCAACCTGGGCGGCGGCTGGCAGTTGTTCGCCAAGGTCAATAACGTGTTCGACAAGCATTACGCCACGGCCGGCGCGCTGGCCGAGAACCCCTTCGTCGGCGGCAGCTTCCAGGCCAATCCGGACGACTGGCGTCGTGAAACCTTCGTCGCGCCGGGCGCGCCGCGTGCCGCCTGGATCGGTCTGCGCTATGCCTTTGGCGGGGGAGGCGAAAAGTGACATTTCAAATTTGGCCCTTTTTTCCGGTTGACCGTGCAAGCCTGCGGTTGAGCCTGCACACCCGCGTCGGCCTCGTCCTCACCGGGTTGGCGGCCTGCCTGTTGCTGGTGATGGCCGGTTTCTGGCTGCACGCCACGCGCAACGCCATCCATGAAGAGGTGGAGGCGGCGACGCGGGTATCCGAGCAATGGCTCAAGGCCGTCATCGGCGAGATTCAGGATGTGCCACCGATTGCGAGGGGAGAACGTCTGCTCGGCGTCGCCCGCGCCATCGGCCGGGTGCGCGCCAACGAACTCGACATCCGCAATGCCGCCGGTGAAACGATCTACCGCTCGCCGGCGCCGACCTACAAGGCCGGCCGGGCAGCGCCGGCGTGGTTTGCCGACCTGCTGGCCAGCGGCCTGCCGGTGCGCACCTTGGCCATCGACGGCTACAACCTGAGCCTGCGCCCCGACGATTCGCGCGCCATCCTCGACGCCTGGGACGATCTGGCGGCCATGGCCGGCTGGGCAGTGGCCTTGCTCGCCGCGCTCTTCGTCGCCACCCGCACGGCGCTGGGCCGGGCCCTGAGTCCGCTCGCCGAGATCATGCGCGCCCTCGACCGCACCGGTCGCGGCCGTTTCGATACCCGCCTGCCTGTTTTCGCGACGCCGGAACTCGGCCGCATCTCGCGCGCCTTCAACGGCATGGCCGACCGCCTCGGCGAAGCGGTGGACGAGAACGTTCGTCTCGAAAGCGCCCGCGAGGTCGATCGCCAGATGCACGCCCGGCTCGAGGAAGAGCGCCGCGTCATCGCCCGCGAACTGCACGACGAGCTGGCCCAGGGCATTACCGCCGTGCGCGCGCTGGCCGGCGCCATCGTCCAGCGCACCGCCGACGCACCGTCGCTGCATGTGCCGGCCCAGGGCATTGTCGCCGTCACCGGCGAGATGCAGGACGGCGTGCGCAACATCCTGCATCGCCTGCGTCCAGCCGCCGGCAACACACTGGCCGCCACGCTCGAACGCCAGCTCGCCGGCTGGCAGGTGCAGCATCCGGAAATCGCCCTCAACAGCCGCCTGGTCATCGGCGAGCAAGCCGTGGCCGACGACCTGGCCATGACCGTCGTCCGCATCGTCCAGGAAGGCCTGACCAATGTCGTGCGCCACGCCCGGGCGACGCAGGTCGACCTCGCCGTGACCCGTGTCGCCGGCTGGCTGCAACTGACGCTGGCCGACAACGGCGTCGGACGTTCCGCCCAGCCTTCGGCGCAGCGCGGTTGCGGCCTCGGCCTGGCCGGCATGGGCGAACGCATCGCCGCCCTGGGCGGCCATCTCGAATTCGAAACGGCAGCCGGCGGCGGATTCTGTATCCGCGCCTGCCTGCCCGACTCTCTCCTGCAAGCATCCCCGGAGGCATACGCATGAACAACCCACTGCAAGGCAAGCGCATCCTGCTCGCCGACGACCACGCCATGGTTCGCCTCGGCTTCCGCTGTCTGCTCGAAGGGGCGGGCGCCACGGTGGTCGGCGAGGCCGAGAACGGCGAAAGCGCCGTCCGCCTCTACGCCGAAACCAGCCCGGATGTCGTCGTGATGGATGTCTCGATGCCCGGCATCGGCGGCCTCGCCGCCCTGGAACGGCTCATTGCCTGGGAGGCCAAAGCCCGGGTGCTGATGCTCTCGGCGCACAACGACGACATCGTGCCGGTGCGCGCCCTGCGCCTCGGCGCCCGTGGCTACCTGTGCAAGCGGGCATCGCCGGAGGAATTCCTGCGCGCCGTCGGCCAGGTGGCGAGCGACCGCCGTTACCTCGACCCCGAACTGGCGCAGGCCGTCGCGCTGGCCCAGCTGTCCGGCTCGGCCAGCCCGGTCGAGACGCTGACCGAGAAGGAACTGGCCGTCTTCATGAAGCTGGCAGAGGGGCGCTCGGTCAATGACGTAGCCGAGGATTTCTGCCTGAGCCCGAGCACGGTCGGCACGCACCTCTACCACATCAAGCAGAAGCTCAACGTGCAGAACGCCGCCGAGCTCACGCTGGTCGCCGTGCGCAACGGTTTGATCGAGGCGTGAGCCAACCAGCGAGAGGCCAATGAAAGTCGAACCGATCGATCATCTTTATCCCGAATGCCGGGCGCGCTGCATCCGGCAGATGGCCGTCGGCGACGGGCACATCCTGCACGTCGAGGAATGCGGCCCGATTGACGGCATTCCCGTCCTCTTCCTGCACGGCGGTCCGGGGGGCGGTTGTCTGCTGGAACATCGCCGGCTGTTCGATCCGGCCGTCTTCCGCGTGGTCCTGGTCGACCAGCGCGGGGCGGGGCGCAGCCTGCCGAGCGGCGAACTGGAGGCGAACACGACGCTCGACCTGGTGGCCGATCTCGACTACGTGCGCGAGGCGCTGGGCATTCCCGGCTGGATCGTTTTCGGCGGTTCGTGGGGCAGCCTGCTTGGGCTGGCCTACGCCCAGATCTTCCCGGAAAGTGTCCATGGGCTGGTCTTGCACAGCATCTTCCTCGGTTCGCGCGAGGAGATCGTGGCCTACGCGAGCGGCCTGGGCAGTCTGTTGCCGGCCGACGAGCAGGATGACCCGCTGGCCGCCTTCGCGCGGCGCATCCTCGGTGAGAACGCCCAGACGGCCAGCCTTGCTGCCCGCATCTGGCTCAACTACCAGCGCAAGCTGATCGGCAAGCCACCGCTGCCGGCCGAGCCCGATGCCATTCAACTGGCCAGGGCGCGCATCCAGATGCATTACCTGAGCCGCGACTGTTTCCTCGTGCCCGGGCAATTGCTGGCCGGCATCGATCGCATTCGCCACCTGCCTGCCGTCATCGTCCAGGGGCTGGCCGATCCCGTCTGCCCGCCGGTGGCTGCCGAGCAATTGCACCGCGCCTGGCCCGATGCGACCTGGGTGCCGGTGCCTGATGGCGGCCACGATGTGCTGACGCCGGCCATGGCGCGCGCCTGCGTCAAGGCGCTGGGCTGGATCGCCGCCTGCGAAGAGGTTTGAGTCAGCCCGGCTGCGTGCTCAGCCACTTGAGCAGCGTGGCGTAGAGCACGTCGGGATCGACGGGCTTGGTCACGAAGTCGTTCATGCCGGCTGCCAGGCAACGATCCTGATCCTCGCCGAAGGCGTTGGCCGTCATGGCGAGGATGGGCAGGGTCGGTCGGCTCGGCAGGGCGCGAATCCGTCGCGTCGCTTCCAGGCCGTCCATGCGTGGCATCTGCATGTCCATGAGGATCAGCGCGTACGGGCAGGGCTGCGCGTCGCGCATGATTTCCACGGCTTCCATGCCGTCGCAGGCGATGTCGACCTTGAGGCCGACTTCGTTGAGCAATTCCTGGCCGACTTCCTGATTGATCTCGTCGTCTTCGACCAGCAGCAGCCGCGTTCCCGCATACGAATGGGCAAGGACGGTTTCGGGCGATTCGCCATGCTGGACAGCAGGTGACACCTGGCCCAGCGGCGAGCCCCGGTCCAGGCAGGCGCTGAACCAGAAGGTGCTGCCCCGGCCCGGTGCGCTGTCGGCGCCGGCTTCGCCGCCCATCAGTTCGGCCAGTCGCCGGGTAATGGCCAGGCCCAGGCCGGTGCCGCCAAACTGCCGGGTTGTCGAGCTGTCGGCTTGCTGGAACGGGGTAAACAGCCGGGACAGCACATCGGGCGAGATGCCCATGCCGGTGTCGATGACTTCGAAGCGCACCCAGATCGAATCCTGATTTTCTGCCAGTTTCAGCGTACGCAGCGTGACGGAGCCGCGATCCGTGAATTTGACGGCATTGTTGGCCAGGTTCAGGAAGGCCTGGGTGAGCCGGGTGATGTCGCCATAGACGTCGCGCGGCAGTTCGTCGAGTTCGACCCTGAGCTGGATTCCCTTGAGGCGCGCGGTCTCGGAGAGCATCGAGACGATGTTGCTGGCCAGGCTGCGCAGGTCGACCTCGCGCTTTTCCAGGATGAGGTGGCCGGCCTCGATTTTCGAGAAATCGAGAATGTCGTTGATGATGGCCAGCAGGTGTTCGCCCGAGCGGCTGATTTTTTCCAGTTTGTCGATCTGGTCGTTGGTGGCTGCCTTCTTTCGCAGCAGATAGGTCAGCCCGATGATGGCATTGAGCGGCGTCCGGATCTCATGGCTCATGTTGGCCAGGAACTCGCTCTTGGCCTGCGTCGCCGATTCCGCTTGCTGGCGGCGCTGGCGTTCGTCGATGGTGGTGATGCCGTAGCCGAGGTTGTGGGCCAGTTCTTCGAGCAGTTCGACTTCATCGGGCACGAAGGCATCGGGTGACGACGAGTAGATCATCAGTGCGCCGAGCACCCGGTTCTTGCCGATCAGCGGCAGGGCAATGCTCGACTGGTAGCCGCAGGTGATGGCCCGATCCCGCCAGGGCGCCATCTTCGGATTGTTGAGGAAGTCGTTGTTGACCTGGGTGACTTTCGTCCGGATGGCGAGCCCGGTCGGCCCCTGGCCGAGCGGCGAGGTTTCGCTCCACGAGATGCGGATATTGTCGAGGTAACCTTCCTCGAAGCCCCAGTGGGCGAAGGGAAACACCGTTTTGTTAGCATCATCCATGGCGTAGCCGACCCAGGCCATGAGGTAGTCGCCGGATTCGCAGAGCTGGTGACAGACCTCTTCGAGCAGCTGTTGTTCATCCTCGGCGCGGAACAGCGCGATATTGCAGTCGGAGACCAGGCGCAAGGCGCGGTTGGCCATCCGGCTCGTCTGCTCGGCCAGGACACGCTCGGTCACGTCGCGCGAAATGACGATGAAGGATGACAGGACATGGTCCGGGCTGATTTTCCGGGCGACCGAGAACTCCAGCCAGTGCAGCGCATGGTGCTCCATGAAGGAGAACATGCGGCCGTAGTCGCTGCCGTCTTCCAGCGCGACGGCAAAGGACTCGTCGACGGTCTTTGCCGCTTCGGGCGGCAGGAAGTCATGGTAGTTGCGCCCGATGAGCTCGGCCGGAGCCCGGGTGATCGGCGAGCTTCGGGTCGTCCGGGCGTCGAGTACCAGGCCATCCTCGCGGATTTCGAGGAGCAGGTCGGGAATGGCTTCGAGCGTGGCTGCCAGGCGCTCGTTGGCGGCCCGGGTTTCCTCCTGGGCGGCCTTCAGCGAGTCGAGCGTCTTTTTCAGGTTGGCCGTGCTGGCGCGGACCCGGCAGTGCAGCATGCGGTTCCAGGCGAGCAGGGCAAGGCCCATGACGATCAGCGTGAGCAGGCTGATGCCGGCATATTGCAGGTAGAGCGGGGTGTCGTTCAGGACGACCGCAATCGATGACGTCGGCGCGGGCTCCGCTGCGTCCCCGGCCATGGCCGAGGCACAGCACAGCAAGGCGCCGAGGAGCGCCGTGTGCAGGCCAGGCCTGTTCGAGATGCCATTGATCGATAAGGAAAACACGATTCCTCCGCCCGCTCATTCTTGCCTATCTGTTTCAGTATAGGCTCCGAATTATGCAAGCGCCATAGGCGGAAAGTTAGGCTGGCAGGCTCATTCGCCTGTTTTTGCCAAACGCGGCTATGATGGAACGCATGCTGACCATCGAAATCGTCTCCGACCTTGTTTGCCCGTGGTGTTTCATCGGGCTGCGCCGTCTGGATGCCGCCATCGCCGAGGTGCGTCGTGAATTGCCGGACTTCGACTGCGTCAAGCGCTGGCGCCCGTTCTTCCTGAATCCCGACACGCCGCCTGAAGGCGAGCCCTACCGGCCGTTTCTGGAAAAGAAATTTGGCGGTCCGGCGGCGGTCGATGCCTTGTTCGAGCGGGTCCGCGCCGCTGGTCGGCCGTGGGGCGTTGAATACGCCTTCGAGAAAATCGAGGTCCGCGCCAACACCCTGCAGGCCCACCGGCTGATCCATTGGGCGCAGCAGCGCGGCGATGCCCGTCCGCTGGTCGAGCGCCTGTTCATCGGCCAGTTCCAGCGCGGCGAGCATGTCGGCGATGTGGCCCTGTTGCTGCAGGTTGCCGTCGAATGTGGCTATCCCGGCGAGGAAGTGGCCGCCTATCTCGCGTCGAGCCAGGACGTCGATGCCGTGCGCGCGATGGAAGCGGAGGGTCGCCAGGCCGGCATCCGGCAGGTGCCGACCTTCATCATCGATGGTCGGCTGGTCGTGATCGGCGCCGAAGATCCGGCCGTCCTTGCGTCGGCCATCCAGCGCGCGCTGGCGGATCGACGGCCGTAAAAAAGCCGGCGTCGGCCGGCTTAAGTCTTACTTCGCGATGTCGAGCAGCTCGACTTCGAAAATCAGCGTCGAATTGGGTGGAATGCCCGGCACGCCACGGCTGCCGTAAGCCAGGTTGGGCGGGCAGACGAGCTTGGCCTTGCCGCCGACCTTGATTTTCTGGACGCCTTCGGTCCAGCACGGAATGACGCGGTTGAGCGGGAAAGCCGCCGGTTCGTTGCGCTTGTACGAACTGTCGAATTCCTGGCCGTTGGTCAGCGTGCCGCGATAGTGCACCCTGACCGTGTCGCTGGCCTTCGGGCTGGCGCCGCTGCCTTCCTTGAGCATCGTGATGCCGATGCCGGAATCGGTGACGACTTCGTTCGGTTCGGCGGCAACGGCCGGTAAGGCCAGGGCGAGGAGCAGGGCGGCGCTGGCAACTGGGAGTTTCTGCATGGCGGGACTTTCCTGTGAGGTTGAAAACGGACCAGCGCGCACGTTAGCGGGAAGTGGTGTTGAAGGCAATTCTGGCTAGTGAAATAGCGATCCTTGCTCACGCTGCGGCACGAAAGCGTTTAATGGGACTAGGAAAAGCAAAACAGACCACGCATTTTCAATACTGTGGTCTGTTTGGCGTGAACCGATTGATGCTTGGTACGTTTAGAGTTTGGTTGTGTCTCAATTATCAGTTCGACGTCGACGTGCGACGAAGCCGATGAGGCCGAGACCGGCAAGGAACATGGCGTAAGTAGATGCTTCAGGAACGGGGGCAATGCCAGCTTGAAGTCCCAGAATTTGGATGCCAGGGGTAGAAGAGGTTACCTCTGCATCGAACGTTGAGCCGAAATCGCTCAAAGCAGTCATTCGCAAAAACCCATTTGCTCTGGCTTCTGTGACGAGGCTGCCCATGAGCATGAGCGTGTCGCCAACATGGCTGTCCATCGAGAGAACAATCGGCCCAGTGTTGATGGTGTGAATCCGCATGCTGGACGGGCTGCCTGGAACCTCAACAAGAGGAACCGGAGATATGGTTTTGTCGTAACTTTCGTTGCTTGCCAGATCGGTCCATGTCGAAGCCCCGTCCGTTGAATAGCGACCGAATGACGAATAGGTGTCAGTGCGAACGTCGTATGCAGGTTCGGTGTAATAACCGTAGGTCGCATCGCCCTGGTAATGAAATGCAACCGTCGGAGTGTCTTGCCCGTCTGCGAAAACCTTGTAGTCCATCGTGGCAGATGTTGCAGCTGCATATCCATAGGTATTGGGAAATATATGGCCAACCCCGACTGGATAGTGCGAATTGCCCACAACCATCGTCCCATCGAGATGTAGCGTGAAATTCAGCGTTATGGGATCGCCCGCATTGAGCCCCGACGTTCCGGCGCCTACGGTGATCAAATGTCCGTTGTAGGCACTTTTCAGGATGGCGTTGTATTCAGTTCCACCACTTGACGACACCGCGACCGATGAGCGCAGGGTTTGCATAGATGGCTCGGTCATGGCAAAGGCACTGTGTGCCCCGACGTTGGTTGCGGACCAGTTGAACAGATTGCCCGATGTGACACTTGGAGCACCGAATGTCTGGGCAATTGAACCAGGAATCACTGAGTCATGCTCTGTGTGCAAAACTCCGCCGGAATATTCGTCAGCAGTCAAATACACAGTTGTGTTGGTGTCTGCGAAACCTGCATGGGCTGGTCCGCATGCAAGGAAAAAAGCGGATAGGCACACTGGAATCATGCCATGTGTTGCAAGTTTACGTTTGCTGATGGTGTTCATTGTTATCCCCAACGGAAGTGCTTTTTTAGCCCTTGTGAAGCACAGAATATGAATGATGAATGGGAGCTATGTTCCATGAAATTCGGATAATTGCAATAGTCCATTCATACCAATCCGGAGGGGCTGGAGTTGAGGAAACCGCGCTTTTGGTTCCGCTACCAAGGCGTATGGCGGTAGATCAGGATGTAAATGCCGAAGCCGATTTCGAACAGGCCGATGAGGATGGCGGGAAATCCCTCGACGAAGTGCTCGACGTCGCCGTGCCCGTGACGATCCCGGTTTCCCCAGAGATTGACTGAAAAGTTGGCTTCACGGGTCACGATGCTGCGCACGCCGAGAACGATGAAGATCAGGCCGAAGAGCAGGATCAGGGTTTTCTGCAGCATGGTTTCCTCGCTGGATTAGTTAGCGGGTACGGTGCGGCTGCCGGCCCAGGCGCGCAGGGCGGCGATCTGCTCGGCCATGACGACGGACAGGGGTTGCGTCTGGGTGATGGCGTTTTCGATGTCGGCCTGGTTGATGCCGCGCTTTTCGGCATGGCCGGCGTAGGCGGCGGAGATGATGGCCTGCTCGATTTCGGCGCCGGAGTAGCCGTCGGCCAGTTCGGCCAGGCGTTCGACGGAGAAGGCGGCCAGGTCGAGCTTGCGCTTGGCCAGGTGGATGCCGAAGATCTGGCACCGGGCAGCGTCGTCGGGCAGGTCGACAAAGAAGATTTCGTCGAAGCGCCCCTTGCGCAGCAATTCGGGCGGCAGCGAGCTGATGTCGTTGGCCGTGGCGACGATGAACACGGGTTCTTCGCGCTCGTTCATCCAGGTCAGCAGGGTGGCGAGCATGCGCCGCGAGACGCCGCCATCGCCGTCGCCGCTGTCGGTGGCCAGGCCTTTTTCGATTTCGTCCATCCACAGCACGCAGGGCGCGATGGTGCGGGCGATGTTCAGCGCGTTGCGCAGGTTGGTTTCGCTTTCGCCGTGGAATTTGCCGTACAACTGCCCGAAATCGAGGCGGAACAGCGGCAGTTGCCAGGAACCGGCGACGCATTTGGCGGCCAGGCTCTTGCCGGCACCCTGCACGCCGAGGAGCAGGACGCCCTTGGGCGGCGGCAGGCCGGGCGCGTTGTCCGGCGAGATGAAGACCTCGCGGCGAATCTTTAGCCACTGCTTGAGGCGGCTCAGGCCGCCGATTTCATCCAGCGTCGGCACCTCGGTTTCCAGCGTGAGCAGTTCGGCGGATTCCATCATCTGGTGCTTGTGGCGCAGCACGCGATTGATGTCGGCGGCCGTCACGGCGCCGTCGTCATGGATCGACATGCGGCACAGCTTGCGTACATCGCTTTCGGTCAGGCCGCTCAGGTGCTGCGTCATCAGGCTGATCGACTCGCGCGAGGCGGCGACCTTCTGGCCGGATTGATCGGCCCATTTCCCGGCTTCTTCCTTGAGGATGGCGAAAACCCGTTCGCGGCTCGGCAATTTGGGTTCTAGCACGGCCGCTACTTTTTTCAGGTCGTCGGGCAACTCGAAGTCGGGCGTGATCATGACCATCATGCGCCCGGAATCCATGGCCATGATGTCCTTCACCAGGCGAATGACCGTCGGGTCGGCGAGGAAATGGTGGGCGTCGAAGAAGACGTAGATCGAATTGTTGGGCGAGGTCATGACGTGCCGCAGCGCGTCGGGGATTTCCTCGGTGTTGTAGACCGGCTTGCGCGTGCTGCCTTCGCGCAGTCCCGCGGTGACGCTCCACGTCGTCACGCTGCGCCCGTTGAGCAGGGCGAAGCGGTCGAGCATCGCCAGGATGCGCTGCTCCTCGTGGGAATTGATGATGACCAGCCCCTGTTTCTGGAGCAGGAGCTCTTCTAGCCTGGCAAGGTCGTCCATCCGCGATCAGTCCTGAATGAAATGAAAACGGCGCACTCTAGCCCAGAGTAATTCCATTTGTCATGCATTCTGCTTGGATTTTTCGCTTTGGGCGCCTGATCGATGGGGCTTTGGATGTGCTTTGACGGTCAACCGGAAATTTTGCCCAAAATTGAAATCGTGCCGCGCCCGATTCGCGTTGGGCGGGGACGACGGGGAGCGGTTTTTCCGTTGAGCCCGGTTGGAGGTGAAGCGCATCAATGGCTAACTTTCCTTGCCAGCTATGCGATTTGCATCTAGCCTTTTAGAGTCAGTTCAGCGCGCAGCGCGTCTGCCCAACCCGTTCCGGAGATCATCATGAAACCCAATTCTTTCGCCCTGATACTGGGCCTGGCCCCGCTTTTTCTCATGTCGTCTGCAGTTTCGGCGCACGAATCGACGGCGTGCCAGCCCGCCATTTCCTTCGTTGAATTTCCGACGCCCGATCTCATGCATGGCGGCAGTTTGACGGTCAAGGGCAAGCTGACGCTGCCTGACCGTTGCCGCCGGCATTCCCGGCACCCCGTGCCGGCCGTGGTGATCCTGCATGGCTCGGCCGGTGTCGATTTTCGCGGCGCCTTTTATGCCGACGCACTCAACGAGGTCGGCATCGCCACGCTGGAAATCGACATGTGGGAAGCCCGCGACGTGGCTGGCGCGACGAATCGCCCGCCCTTACCGATGATGACGTACCCGGATGCGTTTGGTGCGCTCAATCTGCTCGCCGCCCGTCCAGAGGTCGATGCGGAGCGCATCGGCGTGCTCGGATTTTCCTGGGGCGGCGTCATCGCCATGGCGACGGCGACCGAGAACAATCAGGGGGCGAAATTCGGCTACGGCGATACGCGCTTCAAGGCGCATGTGGCCCATTACCCTCTGTGCTACGGCTACAACAATCCCTACATCCCGCATTCGGAGTTCGGCAGCCAGGCCGGCAATCCGCTGACCGGCGCGCCCATCCTGATCCAGATCGGCGATCGGGACGCCTATGACGAGAGCCCGCTGCCCTGCCGCCAGCTCAAGGCCAGCCTGCCGCCTGCCGAGCAGGCCGGGGTCGAGGTCGTGGCCTACGACAACGCCGAGCATGCCTGGGATCGCCTGATGGTGCCCATCAAGATTGACGACCCGTTTGCCCATCTCGGGCGCGGTGGCGAGGCGACGCTGACGCCCAATGTTGAACAGGCGTACAAGTCCCGCCACAAGGTCGTCCGCTTCTTCCTGCGCGCGCTTTGACGCGCTTGTCGTTCCAGCCGCCCGCCTGCCAAAGGGGGCGGGGGCTGGACGGCATCTCATGATTTTCATGAGTCTCTTTTGGCGATTGCTGCGTCGCCGGTTCTTTGCGCTCTGCCGATAATCAGTTCGAGGTCGCCTTTCACGGTCGACCGGAAAATTTGGCCAAAACTGAAATCCTGCACCGCACAGATAAAGACAAAATCATGAGACATACCCCGAAACGCCTTGCTGTCATCCTCGCCGCGACCTTTCCCTGCTTCGCCGCCGCTGCCGAAAATTCGCTGACCCTCGATTCGGTCGTCGTCAGCGGCAGCCGCGTCGAGCACAACACTTTCGACCTGCCCGCGGCGGTCGATGTCGTCGATGCCGAACGGATCGGTGCCGATCAGGCGCGGGTCAATGCTTCTGAGGCGCTCGTCGCGGTGCCCGGCATCACGGTGCAGAACCGCCAGAACTACGCGCAGGACCTGCAGATTTCGTCGCGCGGCTTCGGCGCCCGTTCCGCCTTCGGCGTGCGCGGCATCCGCCTGATTGCCGACGGCATTCCCGCTTCGATGCCCGATGGCCAGGGGCAGGCGGCGACCTTCAACCTCGACCGCGCCGAACGCATCGAAGTCCTGCGCGGCCCGATGGCGGTGGTGTACGGCAACCACGCCGGTGGCGTCATCCAGATGTTCACGCCGGATGGCAAGGGTTCGCCCACCCTCGAAGGCAGCTTCGTCGGCGGCAGCAACAACACCTGGAAGGAGGACGTCAGCCTGCAGGGCGAAATCGGCGGCCTGGGTTATGTCATCGACGCCTCGCATTTCACGACCGACGGCTATCGCCAGCACAGCAAGGCCGAGCGCGACCAGACCATGGTCAAGCTGACCTACCGCCCGAGCGTGGACGGCAAGCTGACCTTCATCGCCAACAGCTTCAAGCAGACGGCCGAAGACCCGCAAGGCCAGACCTGGGCCGGCTATCAGGCCAATCCGCGCAGCGTCGCGGCGGCGCCGCTGACCTACAACACGCGCAAAAGCATCGACCACATGCAGGGCGGGCTGACTTACGAGCACCGCTTTGGCGACCATTCCGTACTCGTCTCGGCCTATGCCGGACAGCGCTCGACACTGGCCTTCCAGTCCATTCCGAAAGCCACGCAACAGGCGTCGACCAGCCATTCCGGCGGCGTCATCGATTTCGACCGCGATTTCGCCGGCGCCTCGGCGCGCTGGATTGGTCGCTTTCAACTCGCCGGCGGCAAGCTGACGACGACGGCCGGCATCGAGTATGAGCAGGCCATCGACAATCGACGTGGCTACGAAAACTTCATCGGCACCACGCTCGGCGTCAAGGGTGCGCTGCGTCGCGCCGAAGAGGACCGCGTGGCGACCTTCGACCAGTACGCCCAAGCCGAATGGCAGGGCGAGCGCTGGACCTTCAGCGGTGGCCTGCGCCACAGCCAGGTCTCCTTCAACGTCAAGGATGCCTTCCTGAGCAATGGCGATGGTAGCGGCAACGTCAGCTATGAAAAAACGACCCCGACGCTGGCCGCGATGTACCGCCTGACGCCCTCGGTCAATGTCTACGCCAGCGCGGCGCGCGGTTTCGAGGCGCCGACTTTCAACGAGCTGTTCTACTCCGGTCCTGGTTTCTCGTTCAGCTACAACCTCAAGCCCTCCACCAGCACGCACTACGAGACCGGCCTCAAAGCCTTCGTCGGCAGCAGTTCGCGCTTCGATCTCGCCGTCTTCCAGATCGAAACCAAGGATGAACTGGTCGTCGATTCCGCCGACAGCGGCCGGACCAGCTACCGCAATGCCGGCCAGACGATGCGCCGCGGTCTTGAAACCGCGCTCGACAGCCGTTGGGCCAACAACCTTTCCAGCCGCGTCGCCTACACCTACCTCGATGCCCGCTACGACCAGCCCTTTACGAGCTCATCGGGGGTGATCAATGCCGACAACCGCTTGCCCGGTGTCGCCGCCCACACCTTGTTCGGCGAGCTGGCCTGGAAGCATCCGGCCAGCGGCTTCCACGCCGCCGTCGAAGGCATCGCCCGCAGCAAGGTCTATGTCGAGGACACCAACACGCGGCAGGCGGCGCCCGGCTACGCCATCGCCAACCTGCGCTTCGGCGTCGATCGCAAATACGGCGCCGTCAATCTGCGCACCTTCCTCCGCTTCGACAACGTGTTCGACCGCCAGTACGTCGGCTCGGTCATCGTCGGCGACGGCAACAGCCGCTACTACGAAGCCGCGCCGGGCCGCACCTGGCTGGCCGGCATCAGCGCCCGCTACAGTTTCTGAGCCCCTCCATTCCAAGCGCTCAAGCCCGGCCCCGGCCGGGCTTTTTTCTGCCTGTTGAAACGCTGAACACTGTTTCGTTTTGGCTCAGCGGCGCAGCAATTGTCCAGAAAATGAACGTCCCGGACGCTCTGGCAGACTTTCACGGTCAACCGGAAAAAACGCCCAAAATCAAAGTCCTGTCAGGATTTCCGGGAAAACTAACGAACGTTTTATCGGCCTGGCACGCCCTTCGCAATCGTTAGTGGCGAACACTGTCCTCCATCAGGAGGGGGGAGATTCGAACGAGGCGGAAAACGCTTCGGGGGTTTATTCACACAAAGATGATTGAGGAGCAATTCAATGCAGAAAAAACTGATCGCACTGGCTGTCGCTGCAGCAACGTCTGGCGCCGCGTTTGCACAAACCAACGTCACCATCTACGGTACCGTCGACATGGGCTATCTGCACCGTGGCGGCAATAGCGGCGGTGTCCAGAACACGCTGGGTTCGCATAACCTGCAAAGCAACTCCGCACAAAGCGCCATTGGCTTCAAGGGTATCGAGGACCTGGGCAACGGCCTGAAGGCGCTGTTTGATTTGCAATACCGCATCACGCCGGACTCCAATACCGGACTGGGGACCGCCGGCCATCAATACGTCGGCCTGACGGGCGGTTTCGGTACCGCCGTTGCCGGCTACCTCGACGGCATCCGTTACGGCATCTACGGCAAGTACAACCCGTTCGGCAACTACTCGGTGGGCAACTTCACGTCCATGACCACCCAGTATGACCGCGCGCAAAACGCCGTCGCCTACATTTCGCCGAGCTTCGCCGGCTTCACCGCGATTGTCGCCTACGCCACCAACACCCAATCCACCGAAGGCGGCCTGAACGCCGTACACGTTCCCGCTGGCCCAGCCGGTGGCAACAAGGGTGACGACCAGTTGTATTCGGTCAACCTGATCTACGCCAACGGCCCCCTGAGCATCGATCTTGACTACGAAACCACCCGCGCCGTCGGCTACGGCGATAGCCGCCTGTTCGTCGCAACCGCAGGTGCTTCCTACGACTTCGGCGTGGTCAAGATCTCCGGCCTCTACGACATCATCAAGGGCGACCGCAACTCCCTGATCGGCGGCAACATCGACCTCGATGCCACGACAGCCGGCTTGCAGAACCTCGGCAACCTGGCCGCGGATCAGCAATACAACCGCCGCAACTGGTTTGTCGGCGCAGCCGTTCCATTCGGCAAATTCAAGGGTCTCGTGAGCTATGGCCAGGTCAAGGACAAGACCCTGACCAATGCAGATGCCAGCAAGTGGGGTATCGGCGTTCGCTACGAGCTGTCGAAGCGTACCGAGCTGTATGCTGACTATGCACGTATCCGCAATGACGCCAATGCGCGGTTCACGATGAACCCGATGGGCAACAACTCCGGTACCAGCGGCGGTGTGAGCGGTATCGACTTCGGTATCAAGCACAACTTCTAAAACATGCTCGGCACACGCCGAGTTTTCAGGTCAGCGGCCGCATCGGCAGCCGCTGACCGTTCCTCACGGCCAGGGCAGCACTTTGCCCTTGCGCCGGATCTTCAGGACTGCGAGCATGAACACAGCTCAACAACCCAATCGGGGCCGAAAACCCTGATCGTCACATGATCCGACCGGCCAACGAACTCTTGCGTCAGATGGTCTCTTCACATCTGTTCGGGGCGCCTCGCGGGGTGCCCCTTTTTTTTGCTTTTTGCCTCTGCCTGCTCGGCCTGCCTTTTGCCGCGGTGGCAGACGACACCGTCGTCCTGCGCGTCACCCAGTCGACTTTCCGGGCGGCCCACGATGGCCTGATCGAAGCCATTGAAAGCGAAGGGCTGGTCGTTGGCAATGTGCTGCCGTTTCGCGACATGCTTACGCGCACCAGCCGGGACGTGGCGGGGATTCCCTACGGCGAGGCTGAAATTGTCCAGTTTTGTAGCAGCCTGCTGGCTGCCGACCTGGTGCGTGAGGCGCCGGAGCAGCTGACGCTATGCCCCCTGTCCATTGCCCTCTACAACCTGAAGGATGATGCGACCGAGATCCGCCTTGCCTACCGTTCTCCGGGCAGCGCGACCGCCGGGCGGCAACGTGCCGACGCACTCCTGCAGCGCATCGTCAAACGCGCGGCAGAACTGGCAAGACTGCGCTGGTAAGGAAGCAGGATCAGGCCCGGTGATTCATCAGGGCCTTGAGCCCATTGACGTTCAGAATCCGGATGTGTTTTTGCTGGACGGCGATATGGCCTTCTTCCTGGAAGCGCGAGAAGGCACGGGAAACCGTTTCCAGTTTCAGGCCGAGATAGCTGCCGATCTCCTCGCGCGTCATGCGCAGGTAGAACTCGGCGTGCGAAAAGCCGCGCGCCGTGAAGCGCTGCGACAGGTTGAGCAGAAAAGCGGCCAGACGTTCCTCGGCGCGCATCGTGCCGAGCAGCATCATGACACCGTGGTCGCGCACGATCTCGCGGCTCATCACCTTATGGAAATGATGCTGCAGCGTGTGAATCTCCCGCGACAAACCTTCCAGACGCGAGAACGGAATGGCGCAAATCTCGCTGTCTTCGAGCGCAATGGCATTGCACGTATGGTGTTCGGTGCTGATGCCGTCGAGGCCAAGCAGTTCGCCGGCCATCTGGAAACCGGTCACCTGGTCGCGGCCGTCTTCGAGCAGCACGTCCGTCTTGAAGAAGCCGCTGCGGATGGCGTAAATGGCGTCGAAGGCTTCGCCTGCTCGATAGAGGTGATCGCCGCGCTTGATCCGCCGACGGGTCGACACGAGGTCATCGAGCTTCTCGAGTTCTTCGAGGCTCAGGCCGAACGGCAGGCACAACTCGCGAAGGTTGCAATTCGAGCACGCCGTCTTGATGACGGACAGCGTGACCTCTTGATTTAGCGGGTGTGTGTGAGGCATTCGCAACCTGCGTTCGCTTGATCCATGTCAACCGAAAATTCGAACCTTCCGAACATAATCAGAGCTACTTTCAGTGGCTGGCCTAATGAATTTCGCAACAGAAAACCTCGTATTCGATCCCCAGATCATTCGCCGTTTTGATGTAAACGGCCCCCGATACACATCCTATCCGACGGCCGATCGCTTCGTGGAAGCCTTCGATTCCGAGGCTGCGAAGCTGTGGCTGGGCAAACGTAACATTGGCGGCATTAGCCGACCGCTCTCATTATACTTCCACATCCCCTTCTGCAACACTATTTGCTATTACTGCGCCTGCAACAAAATTATCACCAAGGATCACGGGCGTAGTGCCAAATATCTCCGGTATCTGGCAAAAGAGCTGGATATTCAGGCAGCAGCGCTGGAAGGGCGTGATGGCGAGCACGAAGTCATCCAGTTGCATTGGGGTGGCGGCACGCCGACATTCCTGTCGCATGACGAAATGCGCCAGTTGATGGGCGAGACGCGCAAGCACTTCAAATTGCTGGATGGTGGTGAATATTCGATCGAAGTCGATCCGCGCAAGGTCGATACGGCGACGGTCGCGCTGCTCGGCGAACTCGGCTTCAACCGCATGAGCGTGGGTGTGCAGGACTTCGACGAGCGCGTTCAGGTTGCCGTCAACCGCGTGCAGACCGAGGAAGAAACCTACAGCGTGATCCGCGATGCGCGCGCCAATGGCTTCAAGTCGGTCTCGGTCGATTTGATCTACGGCCTGCCGCACCAGACAGTCATGGGCTTCAACCGGACCATTGAGCGCGTCCTGGCCATGGATCCGGATCGCCTGTCGATCTACAACTATGCGCACATGCCGAGCATGTTCAAGCCGCAGCGCCGGATCAACGATGCCGATCTGCCGTCGGCCGATACCAAGTTGCAGATTCTGGCGCTGGCCATCAAGAAACTGACCGATGCCGGTTACGTCTTCATCGGCATGGACCATTTCGCCAAGCCGGATGACGAACTCGCCGTCGCCCAGCGTCAGGGCCGCCTGCACCGCAACTTCCAGGGCTATTCGACCTACGCCGACTGCGACATGCTGTCCTTCGGCATTTCGTCGATCAGCAAGGTCGGGCCGAGCTACTACCAGAACGTCAAGACGGCGGACGAGTATTACGATGCGCTCGATACCGGCACGTTGCCGGTGTTCCGTGGCATCGAACTGACTGCCGACGACATCCTGCGCCGCTCCATCATCCAGGCCTTGATGTGCCATTTCGAGCTGTCCATCGAAAGTATTGAAAGCGCCCACCTGATCGACTTCCGCAAGTATTTCGAAGCCGAACTGGAAGACATGAAGGAAATGGAACGGGCCGGCCTGCTCAAGATCGAGCGGGAGTGGATCACGGTCCTGCCACCGGGCCGTCTGCTGGTGCGCATCATTTCCATGGTCTTCGACAAGTATCTGCGGGCCGGTCGTCAGCGCGCGACCTACTCGAAAGTAATCTGACCGGTATGCAGCCAACAGAGCGGGCAGGTAAACTGCCCGCTTTGCTTTTGTAGATCCTGTTTGATGCCCGATTCCGGTTTTCTTGCCCTTTTCCTCGTCGGCCTGCTTGGCGGCACGCATTGTGTCGGCATGTGTGGCGGCATTGTCGGTGCCCTGTCGATGGGCGTCACGGCGCGCTGGTCCATGCATCTTGCCTACAACAGCGGTCGTATCCTTTCCTACGGTGCAGCCGGGGCGCTCGCGGGGGCGCTGGGTGCGGCCAGCATGGGGCTGGAGGGACAGGTTCCGGTCCGCATGCTTCTTTATTTCTTGGCCAATCTCATGCTCGTCGCGCTCGGGCTTTATCTGCTCGGGGTGACCCGGGCGCTGGCCTTTACCGAGCGGGCCGGGCAAAGCCTGTGGCGCTACCTGCAGCCGTTGACGCGGCGTTTCCTGCCGGCGCGCAGCATGGCTCAGGCTTTTCCGCTCGGCCTGCTCTGGGGCTGGTTGCCTTGCGGCCTGGTCTATAGCGCGCTGGCCAGTGCGCTGACGGCCGGTTCGGCAACGCGGGGCGGGCTGATGATGCTGGCTTTCGGGCTGGGCACCTTGCCCAATTTGTTGCTGGCCGGGATCGTGCTGGCGCGGTTGAACGAATTTGTCCGGCGGCCGGTCGTACGTAACCTGTCCGGCCTGTTGGTGCTAGGCTTCGGCTTGTATGGATTCATTGGCCTGTTCCGTTTGGCGGGATGGCTCTAGTTGGGAAGTGACATCATGAAAATCCTGTTGCCGGTTGATGGTTCCGAATGTTCCCTGCGCGCGGTCGATCATCTGATCACGCATGTCGGCTGGTTCCGCGACGTGCCGGAAATCCATCTGCTGCACGTCCATGCGCCGATTCCGATCGGCCGGGTCCAGGCGCATGTCGGCAAGGAAACCCTGCATGCCTACTATCTGGAAGAGGGTCAGGAACGCCTGCTTGAAGCGCAGAAGAAACTCGATGCGGCCGGGCGCTTCCATACGACGCACATCCACGTTGGCCAGCCGGCCGAGGTGATCGGCAAGATGGCCGGCGAACTCGCCTGCGAACTCATCGTCATGGGTTCGCGCGGCTGGAGCGGCGTGGCCGGGCTGGTCACGGGGTCGGTCGCCAGCCGCGTACTGCATCTGGCGCCTTGCCCCGTCCTCCTGGTCAAATGACCGAAGCGGGCACGGGGCGGGTCGTCGAGTTTGCCATCGGCGGCATGACCTGTGCCGCCTGTTCGGCGCGTCTGGAGAAGGTGCTGAATCGCCAGGCCGGCATGCAGGCCAATGTCAATCTGGCGGCCGAACGGGCGCGGGTGCGCCTGTCGGCGGGGGCGGACGAAGCCGCGGTCGTCGCGGCCGTGGCCAAGGCGGGATTCTCGGCGGCCGTCGTCGATGCGCAGACCCGGGCGCGCGAAAAGGCCGAGAAGCAGCGCATTTACCACAGCGAAATCCGGCGTTTCTGGATATCGGTTGCCTTGACCCTGCCGCTTGTCGGGCAGATGTTCTTCATGTTCGGCGAACACGGCCACCACAACGAATTGCCGCGCTGGTTGCAACTGGCGCTGGCGACGCCGGTCCAGTTCTGGATCGGCTGGCGTTTCTACGACGGCGCCTTCAAGTCCCTGCGCGGTGGCGGGGCGAACATGGATGTGCTGGTTGCTCTCGGGACGAGCATGGCCTGGGGCTTCTCGACGGTGGTGACGCTGTTCGGGCTCGATCAGCATGTCTATTTCGAAGGCGGCGCGGCGGTCATCACGCTGGTCCTGCTTGGCAAGCTGCTTGAAGCGCGGGCCAAGGCGCGGACCTCGGAGGCCATCGAATCGCTGATCCGCCTGCAGCCGAAGACGGCGCGCGTCGAGCGCGACGGGCAGTGGGTCGACATGCCGGTCGAGGCGTTGATGCCGGGCGATGTCTTCCTCGTTCGGCCGGGCGAAAGCGTGCCGGTTGATGGCGAATTGATCGACGGCGAATCGAGCGTGGACGAGGCGATGCTGACCGGCGAGAGCATGCCGGTGGCCAAGCGGGCCGGCGACAAGGTGTTCGCGGCCACGGCCAACGGCCAGGGCGCGATGCGCTGCCGGGCGACCGGCGTCGGCGAACACACGCTGCTCGCCGGCATCATCCGCATGGTCGGCGAGGCGCAGGGGTCGAAGGCGCCCGTGCAGCGGCTGGCTGACCGGATTTCGGCCATTTTCGTGCCGACGGTGTGCGCCATTGCGCTCGCCACCTTTGCTGGCTGGTGGTGGTACGCCGGCGACTTTGCCGAGGCGCTGGTCAATGCGGTTGCCGTGCTCGTCATCGCCTGTCCGTGCGCGCTCGGGCTGGCGACGCCGACGGCGATCATGGTCGGTACCGGGCAGGGCGCGCGGGCGGGCATTCTGGTCAAGAATGCCGAGGCGCTGGAGCGGGCCGAGAAGATTTCGGTGCTGGCGCTGGACAAGACCGGAACGCTGACCTGCGGCACGCCGCAAGTGACCGATGTCGTCGCCTTCGGCCTTGGGCGCGAGGAAGCGCTGACGCTGGCCGCCGCGCTGGAAGAAAATTCCGAGCATCCGCTGGCCCGGGCGATCGTCGCGGCGGATTTGACGGTCAACCGGAAAAAAGCCGCAAATTTCAAATCCACGCCGGGCCTGGGCGTCGAGGGCGAGGTCGATGGACGGCCATTGCGCCTGGGTTCGCCGGGCTGGCTGGGCCTGGCATCCGACGACGCGGTCGATGCCTTGCAACGGGCCGGCAAGACGGTGGTCGTGCTGGCCGAGGGCGAGACGGTGCTGGCGCTGTTTGCGGTCGCGGATGCCTTGCGGCCGACGTCGCGGGCGGCGGTCGAGCGCCTGCGCCAGCGTGGTCTTCGGATTGTCATGTTGACCGGAGACAATGTGGCCACGGCGGCCGCCATTGCTGCCGCGGCGGGGATCGACGAGTTCCGCGCCGGTATCCTGCCCGGCGACAAGGCGGCGGCCATCAATGAATTGAAGTCCGGCGGCGGTTTGGTGGCCATGGTGGGTGATGGCATCAACGATGCGCCCGCGCTGGCGGCGGCCGATGTGAGTTTCGCCATTGGTGCCGGCTCCGACGCGGCGGTGGAGGCGGCGGATTTGACATTGATACGCAGCGACCTGATGGGGGTGGTCGATGCAATCGACCTATCGGCGGCCACTTTGGGCAAAATTCGACAAAATCTTTTCTTCGCTTTCATCTACAATGTGATGGGAATTCCGCTCGCTGCCTTGGGTTTGCTGAATCCGGTGGTGGCGGGGGCTGCCATGGCGATGAGTTCGGTGTCTGTCGTCTCGAACTCGTTGCTGCTCAAGCGTTGGCGGTCCGGGCGATAATCTTGGGCCGGGGCAAAGGGTTGTGATGACCACGGGTGGCAGCGGGAAACGGGGCGGACAAACTATTGCCGGAGAGGGTGGGGGATGCGTGACATCAGAGCGTGATTCGTCGTCTTTCAACGAACGGGAAGCCATGTTCCGGACGACGATGGAGGCTGCGCAGGTCGGCATATTCGTCCTGCAGGATCTGCGCTTCAAGTACGTCAATCCTTTCCTGACCCGATTGTTCGGCTTCACCGAGGCCGACATGCTCGAACGCATGGGCCCGCTCGACCTCGTGGCGCCCGAGGAGCACGCCTTCGTGATCGAGCAGATGCATGCCCGCAGCAACGGCGAGATGGGCCATCAGTATGAAATTACCGCCTTGCGCAAGGATGGTACGGTATTTCCCGCCATGGTCTTCGGGGCGCCGTCAATCTACGACGGCCGGCCGGCCTCGGTCGGCACCCTGCTCGACATTTCCTCGCAAAAGGTGGCCGAACAACGCATCCGCGAACTGGCCGATTACGATGTCCTGACCGGGCTGCCCAATCGTCGCCTGTTGCGCGAACGCTTCATCCAGTTGCTGGCTGCGGCCGAGCGCGAAAGGAGCGAAATCGCCGTCGTCTTTCTCGATCTCGACCATTTCAAGCGGGTCAACGATTCGCTCGGGCACAGCGTCGGCGACGAATTGCTGTGCGAAGTGGCGCGCCGGCTGGACAGCGTGGTGCGCCGCATCGATACGCTGGCCCGCCTGGGGGGCGACGAATTCATTTTTGCCATGCCGGGCTTTCATGCGGCGGCGGCGACCGAGGTGGCACGTCGCCTGATCGACGTCTTTTCGCGGCCCTTCGAGATCGCCGGCCATGAGCTGACCATCACGGCGTCGCTGGGGATCGGCATCTACCCGCACGACGGGCTGGATCTGGAAACCCTGCTCAAGAACGCCGACACGGCGATGTACCGCGCCAAGGAAATCGGCCGCAATACCTTCCAGTTCTATTCCAGCGAGATGAACACGGCGACGCTCGATCGCCTGCTCATGGAAAGCAATCTGCGCCGGGCGCTGGCCCAGAACGAATTCATCCTGCAGTACCAGCCGCTGGTCAATCTGGAAACCGGAATCGTGATCGGCGTCGAGGCGCTGATTCGCTGGCAGCACCCGGATCTCGGCATGATCATGCCGGACAGGTTCATCCATGTGGCGGAAGAAACCGGCCTGATCAACCCGATCGGCGACTGGGTATTGTGCGAAGCCTGCCGGCAGGCCAAGGCCTGGTGCGACGAGGGCTTGCCGCCGATTGTCATGGCCGTCAATGTGGCGCCGGTGCAGTTCCGCCAGCCCGGTTTCGTTGAAATGGTCGCCGGCGCGCTGGCCTCGTCCGGGCTGGAGCCCGGCCTGCTCGAACTCGAACTGACCGAGCGGACCGTCATGCACGACGCCGACATCAACCTCGGGACGCTGTCGGCACTGCATCGCATGGGCGTCGAACTGTCGCTCGATGACTTCGGTACCGGCTATTCCTCGCTGGCCTATCTCAAGCGCTTTCCGGTCGGCAAGCTCAAGATCGACCGCTCCTTCGTCAACGACCTCGAAACCGACCCCGACGACTGGGCCATCGCCTCGACCATCGTCAGCATGGGCAAGAGCCTGCGCATGACGGTACTCGCCGAGGGCGTCGAAACGGCTGAACAACTGGCGCAATTGCGTAAAATGGGCTGCAATATGGCGCAGGGATATCTGTTCAGCCGGCCGACATCGCCCGCCGGCATTGCCGAAATCCTGCGTCTTCAACCCTTCGTCAACAGGTCATAACATGGAAAACACGGTCATCAAGGTCGGCGGCATGAGCTGCCAGGGCTGCGTCAAGAACATCACCGGCGTCCTCACCGGCCTGGCGGGTGTCGCCAGCGCCGAAGTGTCACTGGAAGCCGCCGAGGCGCGCGTTGCCTTCGATCCGCAGAGCGTGACGCGCGATGCGCTGGTGGGTGCCATCGAGGATGCCGGCTTCGACGCCGAATAAAAAACAAATCCCGATCGAATTTCGAGAGAACAGCCGTGTCATCAGAAAAAATCAGACTTACCCAGTTGTCGCATGGCGGCGGCTGCGGCTGCAAGATTGCGCCCGCCGTCCTGCAGAAGATCCTGGCCGGGGCGCCGTCCGGCATCATTCCGCCGCAGCTCCTGGTCGGCACCGAAACCAGCGACGATGCCGCGGTTTACCAGATCAACCCGCAGCAGGCGATTGTCGCGACGACGGATTTTTTCATGCCCATCGTCGACGATCCCTACGACTTCGGGCGCATTGCCGCGACCAACGCCATTTCCGACGTCTATGCCATGGGCGGCACGCCGCTCTTCGCGCTGGCCATCGTCGGCATGCCCGTCAATACGCTACCGCTGGAAACCATCGGCCAGATCCTGCAAGGCGGCGAAGCCGTCTGCCGGGCCGCCTGCATTCCCATCGCCGGCGGGCACACCATCGATTCGGTCGAGCCGATTTACGGCCTGGTTGCCATCGGTATCGTCAATCCGACCCATCTCAAGCGCAATTCCGGCGCCCAACCGGGCGACAAGCTGATCCTCGGCAAGCAGCTCGGAGTCGGCGTGTATAGCGCCGCGCTCAAGAAGGATCTGCTGCACACCAGCGATTACGAGGCGATGATCGAGACCACGACCCAGCTCAACACGCCGGGACCCATGCTGGCCTGCCTGGATGGCGTACATGCCGTGACCGATGTGACCGGCTTCGGGCTGGCCGGGCATCTGCTCGAAGTCTGCAAGGGCAGCAATCTGCGGGCCACGGTCACCTACGCCGACCTGCCGCTGCTCACCCGCGCCCGCGAGTTCGTCGAGGCCGGCCACATGACCGGCGCCTCGGGGCGCAACTGGGCCAGTTACGGCGACAGCATCAATCTGTCGCCCACGCTGGACAGTGCCGCGAAGACGCTGATCACCGACCCGCAAACCTCCGGCGGGCTGCTCGTCTCGTGCACGCCCGAAACGGTCACGGAAGTCCTCTCGCTCTTCCTCCAGCAAGGCTTCTCGCACGTGTCGGTCATCGGCGAAATCGTCGAGGGCGCGCCGGGGATCGACGTCGTCTGAGCGATTTCGCTCGCCTACCGGTGAGATCGGCGCCCCGGGGCCGATTTCACGGTCTACCGGAAATTTTGCCCAAAATTGAAATTTCCTGACGGCCGGATCAGGTGGTGATTGGCGACTTTTCGACCCAGATGTAGCGGGCGACGGCGTGTTCCAGTGCCAACTCCACCTCGTCGGCCAGGATGACCGTCATCGGCCGTTGCTGTAACACGCGGATCGGGCGGTTTTCGGCCAGGCCGTAGGCGGTCAGTTGCTCGCGCTGGAGCGGGTCGATTTCGCTGCCCAGCGCGGCGAGGCGGACTTCGCTGCCGGGCGGGATGAAGGCGAGGGGGAGGCGGGCTTCGTGGGCGGGGCTCATGACCAGACGGCGCGCAGAATGAGGTTGAACAGGCCGCCGACGAAGAAGGCGAAGGGGACGATGACGGCGACCATGCCGAGGGCGACCTTGGTGCCCTGTTCCTTGACCATCATCATGAGGCTGGCGAAGCAGGGGATGAACAGCGTGAGGGTGATCATGCCGACGACGGCCTGAATCGGCGACAGGCTGTGCGCCATGGCGAACAGGCCGGTGGCGCCGAAGTCGCGGCGCAGGAAACCCATGACGAAGGCGGCCGAGGCTTCCTTGGGCAGGCCGAGCCAGCCGGAAACCAAGGGTTCGCCGGCTTCGATGATGGCCGGCAGGGCACCGGATTTATCCAGCGCAAACATGATGAAGGTGCCGAGCAGGAAGAGCGGGATGACTTCAATCAAATACCACTTGAGCCGGCCGCCAGTTTTCTTGAGGACGTTGGCGAAAATCGGCAGGCGCATCGGGGGCAGTTCGGTGACGAGCGGAATGCGCCGACCGGGAATGAGCTTGGCTGCAAGGAAGCCGGAGAGCAGCAGGATGCCGACCATGGCCAGCGCCCAGATGACGACGGCGGTGAAGGATACGCCACCGAGCATGCCCAACACAACGCCGAGTTGCGCCGAGCAGGGAATGGCCAAGGCGAGCAGGAAGATGGTGATCATCCGTTCGCGCGGGCTGTGCAGGATGCGCGTGGTCAGCGTCGCCATTGTCACGCAGCCGAGGCCGAGGACCATGGGCAGCACGGCGCGGCCGTTGAGGCCGATCAGCGAAAACAGACGGTTGGCGATGACGGTCAGGCGCGGCAGGTAGCCGGAATCTTCGAGCACGCCGAAGGCGAAGAAGAAGGTGGTGACGATGGGCAGGATGAGGGCCAGCGCGTAGGTCATGCCCATGGTCCATAGGCCATACTGGCCGACCAGCAGGTCTTGCAGCCAGCCTTCGCCGACCAGGCGGGCGACGAGGTCGGTGAAGGCCGGGTTGAGGATGCCTTCGAACAAGTCCTTTTCCATGAGGCCGACCAGCACGCTGGCGCCGAAAACGCCGACGAACTGATAGACGGCGTAGAGCACGCCGAGCAGGATGGGCACGCCCCAGACCGGATGGACGACGTATTGTCCGACGCGTTGCGAGAGCAGCGGGCTGCTCTTGAGCGCGCGCTGGATGACGCTGGCGGCCAGCGCGTCGGCCGCTTCGGTGCGTTCGCGGGCGAGCAGGGTGGGGAGGTCGCCGTCGGCGTGCTCGGCGGCAGCTTGGCGGAGGGCGTCGAGTTCGGTGTAGCGCTTGCCGGCGCGCTCGGTCAGCCAGTCGGCGACGACCGAGTCGCCGCCCAGGTAAAGAATCGCCAGCCCGCGGGCGGCGAGCAGCGGGTGCGGGGCGAGGCGCGTGATGGCGACGGCCATGCGTTCGATGTCTGCCTCGATTTCGGCGTCGTAGCGCAGCAGGGCTTCGGCCGGCTGGGCGTGACCGAGGCCGTGGGTCAATTCGCCGATGCCCTCGCCGCCGGTCGCCACCGTGGCCAGCACCGGGATGCCGAGTTCTTCGGAAAGGGCCGAAACATCGACCATGACGCCACGCGCCGCCGCTTCGTCGTGCATGTTGAGCGCCAGGACCATGGGCAGGCCGAGCTCGACGAGGAGGGCGGTCAGGGTCAGTGTGCGGCGCAGGTTCTTGGCATCGCCAACCTGGACGAGGCAGCGCGAGGATTCGTTGAGCAGCGCGCGCATGGTTGCCCGTTCATCGTCGCTGCGCGAGGGCAGGGCTAGCACGCCGGGGGTGTCGAGGAGCATGGCCTCGCGGTCGAAGCGGGCGCTGGCGCGGGTGACTTCGACGGTGGTGCCGGGATAGTTCGAAACGTTGACGTAGGCGCCGGTCAGGCGGTGGAAGAGAACCGATTTACCGACATTGGGATGGCCGACAAGCAGGATGGCGTTGGCAGTGGGGGCGGAAGAGGTCACGTTCGAGTGGTGAGGGGTGGTGCTGCTTGCCCGGTAGTGGGCGCAAATCGTAACTTTACGACGAACGGGTCAGGGTTTCGCGACCCCGAGACAATTTTCGATAGTGTATTTCGACGGTCAACCGGAATTTTTGCCCAAAATTGAAATGTCGGGGGCGACTCTTCAGGCCGCAAGCGGCAGGATGGTATCGGCATGCGCTGCGCAGTGCTGGGCCTCCTTGAGGCAATCCCGCGCGCACGAGGCGCAGCGGCCGCAATCGGCGGTCACGCCCAGCTCGCGCCGCAGGTCGCCCAGCGTGCGGGCGCCACCGTGGGCGGCTTCACGAATTTGTCGGTCGGTAACGGCCTTGCAAACGCAGACGTACATGAACTGACTCCTGATACTTGCTTAATGCGAACAATTCTCATCCTACGCAGTTGAGAATGGTTGTCAACAACTATCTTTTTGCAGCGGGCGCCATGATCGCCTGTGGCCTTTGCGACAATCGCGCGCTGCATTTCAGGACATGAGCAATTCGCACGCCAGGCGTCGTGCCGGCCGGTCGGGCACAAAAAAGCCGCAGACTGGCTGCGGCTTTTCGGGGCGAGGCGGGCGTGACGCTCAGCCTTCGCCCGGCTCCATGTGGGCCTGCAGGTAGTTCGGCAGGGTGACGTCCTTGATCAGCGTCTGCTGCGTTTCCAGCCAGTCGATGGCCTCCTCGCAGTGTTCCAGCAGTTCCTCGAGCAGGTCGCGGCTGACGTAGTCTTGCAGGCTTTCGCACAGCGCGATGCTGTCAACCAGCAAGGGCCGCTGGATCTCGCGTTCGTACTTCAGATCGCCTGCCAGACATTCGACCACATGCTCGCCGATCAGCAACTTGCCGAGGTTCTGCAGGTTGGGCAGGCCTTCGAGGAAGAGCACGCGCTCGATCACCTTGTCGGCTTCCTTCATGACGCGGATCGACTGCTTGTACTGGTAGTCGTTGAGCTTTTCCAGGCCCCAGTTGCGGAACATGCGGGCATGCAGGAAATACTGGTTGATCGCCGTCAGCTCGTTCTTCAGCACCTTGTTCAGTGCTTCGATGACTTTCTTGTCGCCTTTCATCGGTATCGCTCCTTAAGCCGCCGCGCCCGAGCCCATCTGGCTCTGCTGGTAATTGGCCAGGCCCACCAGCTCGATCAGGCCGATCTGCTTTTCGAGGTAATAGGCGTGATCCATTTCCGTGTCTTCCAACTGGACGACCAGCATGTCGCGGCTCACGTAATCCTGGGCCTTCTCGCAGGCGGCAATCGCCTTCTTGAGCTCGCCGACGACCTTGTATTCCACATCAAGGTCGGCCTTCAGCATGTCCGGCACCGTCTTGCCGATCTTCAACGCCTCGCGCTTGGCCAGATTCGGCGTGCCTTCGAGGAAGAGAATGCGCTGGATCAGGGCGCGGGCATGCTGCAGTTCGTGTGCCGATTCATGCAGGGCCTTGTCGGCCAGATGCTGAAAGCCCTTGTCGGCATACATCTCGCCGTGGATCAGGTATTGATCGACAGCCGTCAATTCGCCGGCCAGCAGGCCGTTGAGGATATCGATGATTTTCTTGTCGCCCTTCATAGCGTTCTCCGAGGTGGTTGGAGGCTGGCTGGCTAGAAGCGGCTGGCTTGCCGGAGGCCCTATTCTAGGCCCGGCAACCGCGTTTTTCTACCCAGATGTCTGACCAGACCGCGGGTTTGGCCGGGAGTTCAGTGCTTTTTGGGGGAGGTTGATTGCTGGCGGGGGAGGCGAGCGGAACGGATGGCTGATATGTGCCCTTTGCTGCCGTAGGCTATTTTGAAAAGCGGACGTTCAGGAAGGTTGGAGTTTAGCGGCCGTGGCTTGCGGTGGTCCGCTGGAACGAGTTGTTATACGCGCGCAGGACAAGTTTTAATAAATCCTCGCTCTTTCCTCTACAGTCACGCACCTTAATTTCTTTGTAGCCGCCATATTTTTCATCTGGTACGAATTCAACGTCTGGCTTGTCTTCGTCATACCACCGTCGTACGAGAGTCACACTTTCATCGCAGTAATCAAATGCTGCCAAGCCGTGTTTTACTTCCAAAAGTAAATTGCCTTTGCTGTCGAAAACAACAATAGCGGTTCCAGGCAAGCCACGGTTTGATAAGCCGACAAAACTGGAATTATCAGGTGAAGCAAAAAGCTTTTGGAACGAAACCCCCTTGTACTTGGCAAGCAATTCATCTTTGAAGTAGACGCTTAGTAGAAAGTCAGGGTACTGGCGGTTATTTCGTGCGTCAGTGGTCTGCACAATTTTTAAGTCGCCAAAGGTTTCGACTTTGCTTTTTTCAACCGGGTCAAATTGCCATGAGTCCGCAATTGCTGATTGCGATAGCAACCCCAAGAGTGCCAGGCGAAAAAGCGTATGGTTAGCGATCATTCGGGAGCCTACCCAAGATGACATCATTGCCCTCCACTACAAATGGCGGGGTTTGAAGTGGTGGGAAATATCTACTTTGACTGACGCCGTTTTCACTCCAACGAGCATTGTCAAGCCACCACGAAGCAAGACTTGTGTCAAAACACTGAAAAAAACCAGCTTCGAAACGAAAGGTGCTACAGCGAACCGCTGTCCTCGCCCAAGTTAGATCGGGCAAGCGATATGTGCCGTCTTGGAAGGGCATTAAGAAACCCTTTACTTGAGGAGAGCGTTTCAAAAAAACTTTCCATCCATTCCAGTCAAATTCTTTGAAATCATCGGAAGGGATGGCAGTGAGGGGAATTGGTGTCTCGCGATTGTTTTTTGTGCCAACACTAGGGCTAAAAGAGGCAACAAACGGCACGGCTACGATAACGATCGCAATAAGCCCAAGGAAGGCTGTAGCAGCTAAAAGGATTCTGCGCCGTGACATTTTGATCGCTAACGTGGAGTTGAGGCACCTGCGCGGCTTTTCGCGCAGGTCGCCTCGAACGCAGGGTTAGAGCCCGACGGCGATTTCAAAGGAACTCCCGAGTGGAACGTATTCAAGAAATAGTTCTTCTCCACCAGTTCGGCCAACAATTTCACGAAGCGATGACTTTGAGAGATTGACCCGAAGGCGTTGCGGTTGATCTTCATTCCATAGAACGTGGAGGCTGACATGTTGCCTTATGTTGTCAGGCGCAACGGAAATGCCAGGAGCTTGATTGATCGTGAAGGCCCATGTGAGATCGGCATTGAGTGGTGGACGGGACTCTCGCTTGACAATGTCTTCGGCGGTTGGCGGGAAGGAAATATCCATTTTGGGCTCCTCCGGTACGTCAGCCGAGGGATCAAACAATTTTCCTTGGGGTGATGAGATGTTTCCATCTTCAAAGAAAAACGCTACACGGTCTCCTTTGACGAGTTCGTGAGGCATTTCCCAAATTAGGAAATCACTTTCACCGTTTTCGCGGCGTTTTCCTCCACCGGAGACGTCCAAGAAGGAGATTTCTGGCCCCCACAGTTCACCCCATACGCTCGCCGAGAACATCCATACGTCATCGGAGCCAACGGTGCAGAGGGGGATGTCGTTCTTTGTTACGCGAAGGATGGGCATACGGGCTCTAACAGTGTTTACACGGACGCAGGGGTCCGTATAACAATTGATATTGTTGACGCCGTATTTGTTGCTCTAAGCACATTGCTTTCAGTCACTTGGAATATCGACTGTCAGTATAACAACATCAATATGCCGGACAACTGCCGCGGGGCAGTGTCTGCTTTTGAGAGGGGTAACCAAGTGTCCGCTCGTGGCCGCCAGTCGCCTCACGGTCAACCGGAAAAAATGCCCAAAAATGAAATTTCCGAGCGGGCTTAGCGTTCCTGCAGCGCGGCGTCGATCAGGCGGCGGGAGATGCTGATGGGGTCGGGGAGGATGGGCAGGGCGTTGGGGGGGAACCAGTCGGCGGCTTCGATTTCGCCGGGTTGCGGGGTGATGGTGCCGCCGGCGTAGTCGGCGAAGAAGGCGACCATCAGCGAATTCGGGAAGGGCCAGGGCTGGCTGCTGAAGTAGCGCAGGTTGGCGATCTCGATGCCGACTTCCTCGCGGACTTCGCGGGCGGCGCATTCTTCGAGCGTTTCGCCGGGTTCGACGAAGCCGGCAAGGGCGCTGAAGACGCCGGGCTTGAATTGTGCACCGCGCGCCAGCAACAGCTTGTCGCCGTCGCGCACCAGCACCATGACGGCCGGGGAAATACGCGGGTAGGCGAGCAGGCCGCAGGCCGGACATTGCATGGCGGGTTCGTCGGCCTTGCGCCGGGTCGGCGTGCCGCATTTGCCGCAGAAGCGGTGGTTGGCCTGCCAGTCGAGCAACTGCGTGGCGCGGCCGGCGAGCATGAAGAGCTGTGGGCCGGCCAACTGGAAGATGGCGCGAAGGGGCGTTGCTTCGCTGCCGGGAAGGTCGGGGAATTGCGCGACATCGGCCGCGTGGCAGGGCAGGCCATCGAGTTCGCCGACATGGACCGCGTTTTCCGGGTGGCCGAGGTCGGCGGCATGGCCGCGCGGGAAGAGCGCTGCATCGCCGCTCAGGGTGAGCAGGCGGTGCTCGCAGCGCAGTATCCAGTAGGCGGGTTGGTGCATGCCTCGGGCCTCAGGCAGAAAAGGTGGGTACCGACGGGTCGGTCGGTAGCCGGTAGATAGTCGTCTCGGCGTTGGGCGCCAGGGTGCCGAGGGCGAGGCTGAGGATGGAGATGAAGAGGCTGGCGAAGAAGGCTGTCCAGAAGCCGGAGAGCGTGAAGCCGCGGACCATTTTGGCGACGAGCATGAGCAGCAGGGCGTTGATGACGAGGACGAAGAGGCCGAGCGTGAGCAGGGTGAGCGGCAGGGTCAGGACGACGAGCAGCGGGCGCAGCACGGCGTTGGCGAAGCCGAGGAGCAGGGCCGAGACGATGAGCGACGAGGTGCTGGAAAAGCGGATGCCCTTGAACACCAGGCTGGCGCCCCACAGGGACAAGGCGGTGATGCCCCAGTGGATGAAAAAGCCCAGCAGATTGTCGAACATGTCTTCGCCTTTGTTGAATTGGGTGTTGCTTGCATCGGCTAGCAATGCCGGCCGGAGTGTGAATTTTACGGCTTATGCCGGGAGGATTTACGGTGAATCGGCTGGCCGTCTGATTTCGGCGCGCAGGTAGGGTGCGTCGGCGCGCTGGAAGAAGCTCAGGGTGATGGCTTGCGGCGGGCCCTCCTTTTCCCAGGCGACGCGTTTGTAGCCGGGCAGGATGCAGTCGTTTTCGAAGGTTTCGCCCGGTTGGAGCGGGTTCAGCGAGTTGAAGTAGAGATTATCCGGGCCGACGAAATAGGCAATCGAGGCGCGTGAACGGGGAATGGGGGCCGGCGGGTCGATGCCGTCGGGGCGAAAGCGGATCTTGAATTCGCCCGCTTCGGCTGCGTTGGCCGGGGCGGGCGCCGGCGAGAAGTCGGCATGGACGCGCCGGCCATTGAGGCGCCAGTAGAGGCGCAGGACGGGCGTCGGTTCGCGGGCCGACCACATGAGGTGGATGTTCTGCTGGTCGCGGCACACGATGTCGCGGCTGCTGGTGGCGGTATCGGCCCAGTGCTCGCCCACCTTGCGGTCGACGCGCTCGAGTTCGAGGCCGGCCGGTGCGGTGAGCGATTGCGTGAAAATCAGGCCGACGGTAGGCAGCGTAAAACTGCGCACGGGGCCGACGGTGTAGGGCAGGGCAGCAGGCGGGGCATTTCGGAAAGCGCTGTCGCTCAGGCCGCGCGAAGCCATGAAAATCGGTCCCTGGGCGACGGTTGCGAGCAAAAAGGGAAGGAGCAGGATCAGCAGGCCACTGGCCGCCAGTGACCGGCTTTCGCCCTTGCTCAAGGCTGGCCGCAACAGGCGGCCGCAGAGGGTGTGGCTGGCGAACCAGACGAGCGGGCCGACGATGAGCAGTGCGACATAGAAATAGGCCAGGGCTTCGGGCCCGGAAATAGCCATGGCCGGAACGATGATGATGCCCGCCGTCAGCGGCAGCAGGATGAAGAGCGAGAGCACGCGCAGCGCTAGCCAGCTTCCGGCCTTGTCGCGCGCCGAGAAGTAGCGGCGTTCGAGAAACAGGATCAGTCCGGCGGTGGCCAGCCCGGCAAGCCCCACCGTGCCCCAGGCCCATTGGTCGAAAACGGGTAGCTTGCTGAGGCTGGTCAGAATGAAGTCGAAATCCATGCCGATACTTTCGTCGGGTGGGGGCTGCGGGAACAATGGCCGGCAGAGTATCGGCCTTGAGCGGAGGGGCGGTCAATCTGCCGGTTGGCGATTCGCAGCCTTCAGGCGCTTGCGCCGGCGGGTGATTGGCCTGTCGGCCTCAGGCGTTCTTGCCGTGCATCACGATGTGCCCGGCGAACCACATGGCGATGAGGTTGGCGGCAACGGCGACGTAGCCGACCAGCGGGTAGCCGACGATGTGGCCGCTGGCGTCAAGCGATGTCAGGAAGCCGGAGAGCGTGGTGGCGAGGCCCATGGCCAGCGATTGCACGGTGGCGTTGAGCGACATGAAGGTGCCGCGCAGCTGGGGTTGGGCGGACGAGGCGATGATCGCCATGGCCGGGATCATGCGGCCGGAGATCAGCACGAAAAAGCTGGTCGAGATGATCAGCCAGCCCCACAGCGGCACGACGCCGGCGTGGGTGAGGACAAGGGTCGGCACCATGGCGAGCAGGGCGACGCGGCGATAGACCTCGACCTTGCCGTGCTTGTCCGCCCAATGCCCGATGAGCCTGGCGCTGATGAATGTGGCGGCGCCGCCGAACAGGTAGATGATCGGGATGTCGGATTGGGCGATGCCGACGTTGCTGACCGCATAGACGGTGATGTAGGGGATGACCGTGAAGCCCGAAAAGATGATGAGCGACGAGAAGAGCAGGGCGCGCAGGTGGTTGTGGTCGGCGAGCACGTCAAAGGTGGCGGAGAGCAGGTGGGCGCGCTTTTCGGCGCTCAGATGGTGGTGCAGCTCGGGCAGGAAGCGCAGGCCGACGATGAGAAAGACGACGGTCAGCGCGGCGATGAACACGAAGGGGGCGCGCCAGCCGAGATGGTTGGCCAGCCACAGCGAGAGCGGCACGCCGGCGATGGTCGAAATCGAGAAGGCGCTCGACACCACGCCGCTGGCCCGCGCCCGGCGCGAGAAGGGAATGGCGTCGGCGACCATGGTTTGCACCATGGCCCCCATGATGCCGCCGAAGACGCCGGCCAGTCCGCGCGCCAGGATGAGCGTCGAATAGCCCGGCGCCAGGCCGCAGGCTAGCGTCGCCACGCCGAACAGGCCGAAGATGATGAGCACGAGGCGTTTACGTTCGAACTGGTCGACGAAGGTGGCGGCCAGGATGCCGGAGACCGCGGCGCTGAAGCTGTAGGCCGCGACGAGCAGGCCGAATTCGTGCGTGCCGATGCCGAAGGCCGCCATCAGGATCGGCCCGAGCGGCATCATGATCATGAAATCGAGAATGTGGCTGAACTGGATGCCGGCCAGGGTCAGCAGGAAAAAACGTTCGGCGCGGGGGGAAAGCTCGGCGGTCATTGCAACGGAAAAACGGGCACGGCTGGAAAGGATACGCGTTTTGCCGCCATCAAAATTTCAATTTTGGCCCTTTTTTCCGGTTGACCGTGAGATCGGCGGTGGGCTGGGGAATTGCGCTGGGTTGAACGCTGAATCGCATCCGATCTGAACAGGACGATTCATCAACTTGACCGGCCAATGCCGAACGGCAGTAGCCCATTGCAGCCTTTCGGGGCATCAGCGCTTTGGTGGCTGGTTTCAGATGCGGAGCGGCCGTTCCGGAGGATTGTTCACCGACATGTCATCGGAGAGGCTGTATGAAAACGCTCGGGAAATTTGGCTGCCAGGGAGCGGGTTCTGAACATCTGGTCGCTGCGAACAAAATACACCATGGTGTTTTCTTTCAATGGTCAGAAAAATAGTTTTCAGGTTTGGCAAAAATAATTTTTCTTTATAAAGGATGAAATATGATAAAAATCGTATTTCATCCTTTCTATCTTAAGTGATCAGGTATGTTCCAGAATATCTCGATTAATTTCCGGCTGAAATTGCAGTTGGCGATTGCGCTTGTTTCGATTGTCACGATTGGATTTCTGGGAATCTTTGAATTGAGTCGATTGCATCAGGCAACACAGGCTGATGCAGCCCGCGTCGCTGAAGAAACACAGATGATCCAATCAATCGAGGAAGCGCAGATCGCTTTCAAGATTCAGGTGCAGGAGTGGAAAAACATCCTGTTGCGCGGCCACAATCAGACAGATTTTGAAAAGTACCTTGCTCAATTCGGTAAGGAAGAGCAAAAAGTTCAGGCGTTACTGACCGCTGCCCGTGGCCAATCCGTTGCCGGAGGAGAGGTTAAGGGCGCCATTGAAGATGCTTTAGCGAAGCATCTCGAACTGGGTCGCGTTTATCGCACGGCGTTAAAGCCGATGGCCGATGGCGTGCCTAATTCGGGGCATCTTGTGGATGCCGCTGTGCGAGGCAAGGATCGCCCGCTGGCGCAGGCCATGGATGTCTTGGTCGCACAGGTCGAGACGATGGGAGCCAAGGGGCGAGAGGAAAGTAAAGCGCATGCCGAGGAAATTTACACCACGGTTAGAAACATCCTGATTTTTGGCATGCTCACTGCGGCTATCCTGCAAATAGCCTTATCCGTTACAACCGGGCGTCGTATCAATACAGCCATCCGGGACTTGGAAAAAACGATGGGGGAAGTCGCGCGCACCTGGAATATGAACCTGCGTGTTGGCGTCACTGGCCGGGATGAAATTGCTGTCACGGCAGGCGTATTTAATGCACTGATGGGAAGTTTTCACGATATTGTCATTCGCGTTAGAGATGGCGTAACTGGGATAAATGAGGCCAATCAGACGCTCATGCGACTCTCAAGCAGCCTCGGCGAATCAGCCCATGCCCAGAGTGATTCAACGGCGGCTATAGCCTCTGCCATCGAACAAACGGCGACAAGTATTGCCGTCGTGAAAGATAGTGCGGCGGAAGCCAAAGCGCTCTCGGAAGAATCTTCCAGGCTTGCGACAAATGGCGTGGAAAATCTGGAAGACGCCCTCCATGAAATGAAGGAAACCGTGGAGCTGGTGCGGCACACTTCTGCAACGATTGAGCAACTTGGTAGTGAATCCGAACAGATTTCCGGCATCGTTCAGGTCATTAAAGATGTGGCTGATCAGACCAATCTGCTTGCCTTGAATGCAGCAATCGAAGCTGCTAGAGCCGGTGAGCAAGGCCGTGGCTTTGCTGTCGTCGCTGACGAAGTTCGGAAGCTCGCCGAGAGAACCAGCGGCGCCACGATGGAAATTGCATCCGTGATTCAGCGCATTCAGAGCGGCGCGCGGGCTTCTGTCGACGAGATGCGCAGCATGGTTGAGCATGTCTCCAAAGACACCTCTCATATCAACTCGACAGACGAGATCATTCACAGCATTCGGGTTGCTGCAAGCAGAGTGGTCAGCGTTACGAGCGAGATCAGTTTTGCCCTGGATGAACAATCGCGAGCGATAGAGGACATTGCCCAGAGGGTTGCGACGATCGCTGATGCAACTGATCACAACAATTTTGCAGTGCAGGAAGTTGGCCAGCAGATTTCCGGTTTGCAAAGCTTGGGCGAGTCGCTGAAGGAATCCACGCAGCGATTTGTTCTCTAGGCGACCTGACACGGAGCAGCAATTGAATATCGGCAATGGCCGACCTGGACGCATAAGGGTGCCAGCGGGTTTCTAGGCCAAGCAGCCGTTCAAATGACCGGCTTTCTGGAATGTCGCATGCCAGTTCGTGGCCGCCAGTCGCCCTGAACCAAATCGCTGGTTAGCGAGGCGACAGTGCTTGTGCTCGAAGAATTCGCGGAACTGGTTGATGTTGGAGTGGATCAGGAAGAGGTCGTCCGGTTTGGTCACCGAATTGCCGGCGCGCTTTTGCGTGAAGTAGTCCCAGAAGGCGTTGCTGCGGCCGGGGATGGCCAGGTTGCGGTCGAGGTAGGCCATGAGCCGGCGGGCGTTGCCGGCGCAGTCGATGTCCTGGAAGCTGATGTAGCGGTCGGCCTTGCGGCAGGCGCAGTCTTGCGACATGAGGTTCTCCCTGATGGTGTTGTCGCGAACACTTTAGCCGGGCCGGCGCCGGCTGTCCGTCGGCTGGCCGACGTTTTTCAGGGAATGGGCGAACAGCGTGCCTTGAGACTTTCCAGCGACGGCAGCAGCAGGCTGCGCCGGCTCTGGCGCAGGAGGATGCCGTCGCGCTCCCACTGGTTGATCAGCGACGAGACGGTTTGCCGCGTCGTGCCGAGCAGGCTGGCGATGTCCTGCATGCTGAATTCGAGCGGCACGAGCCAGCCGTGTTCCTGGCGCAGGCCGCGCCGTTCGGCCAGTTGGCAGAGAAAGCGGGCGAGGCGGGCGGGCACCTCGCGAAAGGCGAGGTCCTCGATGAGTCCGACGGCGTTGCTGAGCAGGCGGCCCATGACGCGCATCATGACCGGCGTGACCGACGGGTCGGTGGCCAGCTTCTGCGCGAAGGTCCGTGTGTCGATGAGCCAGATGCTGCTCGCCACCACGGCTTCGACATAGGTCGGCGTGTGCGTCGTGTAGATGTCGCCGGGTTCGAGGAAGCTCAGGTTCAGTTCGCGGTTGTCGCCGGCCAGATAGACGCGCAGGCGGCCGGAATGCACCATCAGCACCTGGTTGTGCGGGCTGGCCGGGGTGGATAGCAGGTAGCCCTTCGCCAACTCGCGCCGGGCAAAGCCGTCGAGCAGCCCGGACGGCGCCGCGCTATGCGCCATGGCGGCGTGTTCGGGGCTGGCGTGGCGGGCGATGGTATCCATGCAAGACGGGCATGCAAGAGCGATGCCCGTCCGCACAGCATTGATTCAAAAGGATTAAATTTTTCGGCGTCGGGGCATTGCAGGCTTTGCGACAGACGCCGCGAGTGCCTACTTGGCGACGAAGGTATCCGGCATCTGCAGCGCCACCACCTCGCCGCGCGCCGTCGCCACGCCCTCGGCAAACACCGTCGCCTCGACCACCACCTTGCGGCCCTTGATCTCCTTCACCTTGCCGCGAATTTCGAGTTCCGGCCCCATCGGTGTCGGCTTCAGGTAGCTGACCTGCAGCGAGCCGGTGACGAAACGAAAGGCTGGCAGGCTGTCCATGTCGCGGTTTTCGGCGCGATACATCGCGGCGGCGGCCGTCCCCGTGCCGTGGCAATCGATCAACGAGGCCAGCAGGCCGCCATAAACGAAGCCCGGAATCGCCGTGTGCTCCGGGCGCGGCTGAAAACGCGTGACCGTCTCGTCGCCGTCCCAAAAGGTCTTGATCTGGTGCCCCTGCCCATTCTCCCGGCCGCAGCCGTAGCAGTGGGCGAGGTTCTCCGGGTAGTAATCCTGAAACGCCTTCATGCTGTGCCCCTTGTTATTCGAAAGCGCCATCCTAGGCGACGCGGCACGCCGGCGCCATTGTCGGCGCAGTCAGCCAGCATGCAAATCCGGCCAGGGCGGATTTCAATTTTGGGCAAAATTTCCGGTAGACCGTGGAATGCCCGGCGGAAACGAAAAAGGGGGCCGAAGCCCCCTGGCAATGCGCCGCTGACTTACTTCTTCTCGAACGGCTTCGGGCGCGGCGTGGCGTCGGCCGAAGGCGGCAGGGCGGGCAGCCTGAAGCTCGGCTGCTCGCCGGTCAGGGTCTTGAGGAAGGCGACGACTTTGGCGTTTTCATCCGGCGTGAACTTCTTGCCCAACTGGATGCGGGCCATCGTGTCGACAGCTTCCGGCAGCGTGTTGGCGGCGCCGTCGTGGAAGTACGGATAGGTCATTTCGACGTTGCGCAGGGTCGGCACCTTGAAATTGAAGCGGTCGGCGTCCTTGCCGGTCACGGCGAAACGCCCCTCGGCCGGGCTGGAAGCCTTGTACGCCTCGACCTGGCCCATCTTCTGGAAGGAGTTGCCACCGACGGCCGGGCCGTTGTGGCAGGCGACGCAACCCGTTTCCTTGAACAGCTTGTAGCCGGCCACCTCGTTGGCGCTCAGCGCCTTCTTGTCGCCCTTCAGCCACTTGTCGAAGCGGGAATTGGGCGTGACCAGCGTCTCCTCGAAGGCGGCAATGGCCTTGGTGACTTCGTCGATGGTGACTTTCTCGGTGCCGAAGGCTTTCTTGAAGTCGGCAACGTAGCCGGGGATGGATTGCAGCACCTCGACCGCCAAGGGGTGGGTGAAGGCCATTTCACCGGGATTGGCGATCGGTCCGCCCGCCTGCGCCTTGAGGTCGGCGGCGCGGCCGTCCCAGAACTGGGCGAGATTGAGGCTGGAATTGAGCACGGTCGGCGCGTTGATCGGGCCTTCCTGCCAGTTGTGGCCGATGGAGGTCTTGATGTTGTCGGTGCCGCCCATCGACAGGTTGTGGCAGGAGTTGCACGAAATGAAGCCGGATTTGGACAGGCGCGGATCGAAATAAAGCTTCTTGCCCAGCTCGACCAGGGCCGGATTCGTGATTTTCGCCGGCGGGATCGGCTGGATCGGTTCGCCCGTCGCCGCAAGGGCGAGCGAGGTGCTGGTGGCGATCAGGCAGGCAAGCAGTGTCTGTTTTTTCATGTGGATCTTCCTTCTGTTGGTAACGAACGGGATGGGTTCGCATATCCGCAAAAACGCGGCGGGTTATTCAAGTTATTGATTTTCTGTGAAATAAAATCTCAAGGAGATGGCGATTTATGCCAAATGAGATTTGATATGAATTTATCATAGATTTGTTGTCGCGCAGAAGATCGCCGGCGCGCGTGCTGTCGCCCAGGTTCGCTCCAGCCAGCGTTTTTTCGGCGCGAAGCCTGGGCTGCCATCAACCACGCAATCGATTGCTTCGAGGCGCGGGCGTCAGGCTGGTCGACGCGTCGCCAACGATTTCAATTTTGGGCGTTTTTTCCGGTTGACCGTGAAAGGGTCCAGCCGGGGGCGTGAAGCCGCGTCAGGCCGCCTTTGGCCTCATCCCAGCTTGCCGCCCGAAGCCAAGGCGCGTTCGCAGAAGGTTTTTACGGTCAACCGGAAAAATCAGCCAAAATCGAAATGCCAATCGAGGGCCGGCAGCGGCTTCATGGGGCTGGCTTAAAGGCCGCCATCTGCTTTTGCAGCTTCGCGGCGTCGCATTCCGGGCAGATCGTGCCGCGCCCCTTGCCGGTCAGCATCACCATCGCATGGCTGCGGCACTTCTTGCAGCGGATGCCGAGGTGGCTCAGGTCGAGATAAGGTTTCGTCCAGTCCGACGTCACGTCCGGCAGCGCGGCGGCCAGCCAGGCGAACTCGCTGACATCGAAGAAATTGCCCAGCCCGACCCAGCGCAATGCCTTGAGGTTGCCGAGCGGGCGCAGGGAGCCATCGGCAACGTGAATCGCGCCAAGGTGCAGCCAGACCAGCCGGGTCAGCGCAGCGAGCGGCGCCAGTGTGTTCAGCGTCTGGCGCTTGCCCTCAGCGCCCGAAAAGCCGAGGCCTTCGAGCCCCGTCAGACTGGCGAGCGGCGAGAGATCGGTGATCGTCTTCAGATTATCGAGTTCCAGCCAGCGCAGCGACGACATCTCGCCGAGCACGTCGATATTCGTCACGCTCGGCGAACTGCCGAGATGCAGCGCCTGCAGCCTGCTCAGCGCCGGCAGCGCAGCCAGCGAGGAAATGCCGCTCCATTTCACGTAAAGGCCTTCGAGCGAGGGCATGCGGCAAGCCGCGTCGAACAACTCCTGCGGCGTGCGCGACTGGAACCACAGATAGCGCACGCCCTTCAGCGTCGGCAAGAACTCGCACCAGCTCTGCACCAGTGCCTTCTGGGCCTTGGACGGCAGATCGGTCTGAGTGCAGGCAATGGCCAGGTTTTCACCGCCCGCGTACTCCTCTGGCCGCTGCACGCTACGCGGCGGAAAATCCCTGTCTGGCCGGTGATACCAGAACCCATGCCAAGGCTGCGGCCCAGCCCGCCTTGCCTGCTCCTGCGCGGCATGCAAGGCTTCCTGAAGCTGTTTGCGGAATTCGTCCATGGACAGGGTCATGGTGGCTCCTTGGTTCTTGCAGGGTGCGGTGCTGGCAATTGTCGGAAAACGCCCGCTAGATATCTGTGACTTACCTGTTAGCTTTTCGAATCAGATCAACTAAGTTTGCAATGCGTGTTTTAAGGTCTAGAACGCTCAGGTCTGCTTCTTCCGCACATACTGCTTTGGCCACTCTGACCTTATCTACATCCTTGATGGTTTGTCCATCGGCAATCTTAAATGGAAGTACATGATCAAATTTCCCTGTCTTGATACGGCGATCAAATTTCGAGTAAACGACCCGAAGAGCTTTTGTCATTAACTCTTTGGGGACATAGTTCTCGATTTCCCGTCCTGCCGTGAGCCAGCCTATACCGCCATTTTTTGAGAGTTCTTCAAGAATTCGAACCTTTGTGGCATTGACCGGTTTTTCTTCACTATCTTTGTCGCTATCGATCACCACGGCTAGGTGGCGATTCAGTTGCCTGACGGCAATTAACGATTGAACGTCTTCATTTGCTGAGTCTGCATCGTCTGCACGCAAGTGACTAAGCAAACGTCCTCCGTAAAACATGATGGAGAAATCGACACCTTCGCGTAGTTCTGGTGCAATCGACTTTATCCAATGCTGCAGGTAAATACGATCAGATGGCCCTTCAACCCAGATAACCGCGTTCGATTGAAGGATGTCAGATGCCTTGTATCCCAAATCCCGGCATACATCGAAGCGTTTAGCCGAGTTGGTTGCCGGAGCGATCTCGGTACAGCCTGAGCTATTGCGGACATGAAAGACTGCAGCATCTGCTGTGTCGATCAGGCTTGCGGAGTGAGTTGCGATGAAATATTGGTTATCGGTCTTCTCTTCAAGGTACTGAACCAACCGACGCTGCAGCAAGGGGTGCAAATGGATTTCAGGCTCTTCGATACAGACGATCTGTTTCTCCATCAAGGTACAAAAGGCTGCAAGCATTACGACCTCGTGGATACCCGTACCTAAAGACTCGAGCGGCAATACCTTGTCATCCATATGTACGAGAACGCACTCGCGGTCATGGGGAATTTCAATGCGCGCGCTGGCTCGCTCGGTTACTGCCTGTAGAAATCCATTTATTTTATGGAATTTCTCTAAGCGATCTCGTTCATGTACCTTTGGGTTCTGTAAGCGAGCTAGCTCCTCTATTAACCCTGCGCCAGTCCACCCGGAAAATTCCTGACCTTTTGGGGAAATCTGCCGAATTGCGGGTATCAGGGAAATGGATGGCATGGCAAGCGAGATTGAGGAGACCAATGCCCGCATCGTTTCTGGAATCCAATGTTGATCGATTCCTCCCTGCCGTTGGTTTGTAAGAGCAGTCCATAACCGACTCCATTCTTCTGGCTCTCCAGCACTTTTCAGTGCTTCAAGCGACTGCTCAATCATCAAAGCAAGCTGGCCTTCTGGACCTGTACGGGATAGCCAGATCAAATCGCCCGATGCAACTTTCTTGACGATCGATTCGGCGAATATGGGCAAATTACCACGGCCTTTCAGGTTTGGATTTTCCGTTGCAAAACTTCTGAGTACAAATTCCGTAGGTATGCCAATCCCCATTTTTACCTGGGGACGAGATGCTCCAAGGTGAACGTCCAGTGAGTCGAGTTCTTTTCGTTCTCTTCTGTCGTTATATCGGTGCTGGTTTTCACATACATGGGAGTGGAGATGATTGGCGATAAAGTGCAGAACACATGATTTGCCCGCGTTGTTGGCACCGATCATGAAGTTGAACCGCCGGAATGGTCCAATGTAAGCAGTTTTGTTACCGATTCCGCGATAGTTTGCTAGCGCAACGCCGTGGAGAAATACGCTGGATTTCATTTGATTTCAGCCTTTCTGAGGCGCGCTGACGAGATCGAAAATGATCTTTGCGTCCATCTCGCAGACGCAGGTGCCGATTGCCGGTATCAGCGCAGCCAAGGCCGCCCCCTATGCTTATGTATTTGGCTAATTATGCCATTCAAAAGTTGTGTGACAGGGTCTTGCGTCACACTGACACAGCTTTTCGGGTTGTTACGTCAGATGCGGGAGGCTTGCGATTTCGATTTTGGCCAAAATTTCCGGTAGACCGTCAAAGGGTCCAGCCGGGGGGCGTGAAGCCGCGTCAGGCGGCGTTTGGGCTCAGCCCCTATTTTTCTCGAGTACCCGACCCCTGAGTGGGCACCACGGATACTGAGCCGGGTGTCAAATTCAATTGGCATTAATCTTGCGGTGGATAGGACTGACCGTTACCCATCGGTGACGGCAATAAATCCACAAAAAAGGAGCCCAATTGAAAAAAATCATCGCAATGAGTCTGGTCGCTATCGCTAGCGGATTCAGTACAGCGGCAATTAGCGCAGGAGAATTTGGCAACGCCACTGAAGCAAAGGCAATGCTGGAAAAGGCCATTTCCGCAGTCAAGGCGGACAAGCCGACTGCGCTGGCCCAAATGGCCAAGGGCGAAAACGGCTTTCGGGATCGTGACCTCTATCCCTTCTGCGGCGGCCCTGACGGCAACTTTACGGCGCATCCGAGCCTGACCGGAAAGAGTATGAAGGATCTGGTGAGCAAGACGGGGGAGCCCGTTGGCGCCAAGCTCTACGACGCGGCAAAGGATGGCAGCATCTCCGAGGTTTCGTACATGTGGCCTCGTCCTGGTTCAGCTGAAGCGGTACAAAAATATAGCTACGTTACCAAAATTGGTGATCAGGTCTGCGCGGTGGGTTACTACAAGTAAGTCACGGTGCTGGGTCACTACCGTCGCTTGCCGGCGGTAGAAACGCCCGAAAATGCGATGGCCTACCAAAATTTGGTGGGCCATCGTCGTTTTATGGCGACATCATTTGCATGAGCGGCTGCCATATGGCGATTTTGATGGGTTTCGCTCGTCGCTAATTGGCGACGACTCATTTTTCCCCCGAAAAAATTTGGGTCTGACGCCAATCGTTTCTTTGAGGTTCCTCTGCCATCCAGGCGAGTGGCCATTGCCTGGCGCAAGGGCTTTTCGCGGGTGAAGGCCATCGATGCCATCAGCGAAGCAAGCAACAACTAGAACAATCCGGCTTGTCACCTGCTGTCCAGGTGACCGATTTCAATTTTGGCCATTTTTTCCGGTTGACCGTCAAAGGATGCTAGCGGGGGCGAGATGCCGCTTCAGACGGCGTTTGGGCTCAGCCCAGCTTGGCGCCGGAGGCCATGACGCGTTCGCTGAGGGCCTGGACGGTGGCTTGGGCGTCGGCGGCGGCTTCCTGCATTTCTTCGGCGGTCAGGGGGCGGGAGAGGGCTTCGAGTTCGATGCGCTGGATGTTGGGGCATTTGCCGACGATGCCGTTGAGGATGCTGTCGACTTTCCGGGCGCCGAGGCCGAAGAGGATTTTTTCGAGGACGAAGAGGCGGACGACGATGATGTCTTCCTGATTGACGGCGGTCGCCTGCACGGCCTCGATTTCCTTGCGCAGGTAGCCGCGCAGCTTGAGGGGGGTGACGTCGGCGGGGACTTGCAGGACGGATGCGCGGAACTGGCCTTGGATCATGGTCGGAGGAAAGCGGGAAAAGCCGCATTCTCGCAGATGGGCGGGCGCCGGCAAAACGGGCCGGTGGTCGGTTGCTTAGTTCGGGCGGTCGGCCGACAGCCAGGTCAGTAGCGTCTGGTACAGGCGTTCGGGCTGGAAGGGCTTGCCGATGTAGCCTTTCATGCCGGCTTCCAGGCAGTTGGCCCGGTCTTCGGTGAAGACGTTGGCGGTCATGGCGATGATCGGCGTCTGGCTGTTCTTCGTGTCGGCGAGGATGGCGCGCGTGGCGTCCAGACCGTTCATGACGGGCATCTGGATGTCCATGAGAATGAGCGCGTATTCGTGCTGCTGCGCGCATTGCACGGCCTGTTCGCCGTCGCCGGCGATGTCGGTGATCAGGCCGACGTGTTCGAGCATGTTGAGGGCCACTTCCCGGTTGATGAGTTCGTCTTCGACGAGCAGGATGCGTTTGCCGGTGTGCAGGCGAATCAGTTCATTGGCCAGGTTTTCCAGGGCCGCATGTGCCTGGTCGGCAACCGCGCCGGCGGCCTTCGGCAGGGTGATTTCGAACCAGAAGGTGCTGCCTTGACCTTCGACGCTGTCGACACCGATTTCGCCGCCCATGAGCTGGACGAGGCGCTTGCTGATGGCGAGGCCGAGGCCGGTGCCGCCGTATTTGCGGGTCATCGAGCTGTCGGCCTGTTCGAAGGCGGAGAAGATTCGGGCGCGGTCTTCGGGGCTCAGGCCGATACCGGTGTCGATGACTTCGAAACGCAGCAGGCTGCTTTCCCCGGTTACTTCGCGTTCGGTAATGTGAATGCTGATGCTGCCGTGTTCGGTGAATTTGATGGCATTGGCGACCAGGTTGATGAGGATTTGCCCGACCCGCAGCGGATCGCCGGTGAAGGCTGTTTCGGTGAGGTGTGGCGGCAGGTCGGTACGCAGTTCGAGGCCCTTGGCCGTGGCTTTTTCGCCGAGCAGGCTCATCAGGCTCTCGAGGACGGGCAGGAGCTTGAAATCGGTCGTTTCGAGTTCGAGGCGGTCGGCTTCGATTTTCGAAATGTCGAGGATGTCGTTGATGATCGAGAGCAGGTGGTCGGCGGCGAACTTGGCCTTGTCGAGCTGCTCCTTGCCCTTGTCGTCGGCCATCCGGGCGCGCGCCATGCGGATCATGCCGATGATGCCGTTGAGCGGCGTGCGCAACTCGTGGCTCATGTTGGCGAGGAAGGTGCTTTTCGCCCGGCTCGCCGCTTCGGCCACATTCTTGGCGGTACTGAGCTCGGCCGTGCGGGCCTTGACCAGCAGTTCCAGGTGGTCGCGATAGGATTCGAGTTCGCGTTCGGCCTGTTTGCGCGCCGAAATATCGCGGGTCACGGCGAGGTGGGCGACCTGGCCGGCAATCTGGATGGGCACGGCGTGCGATTCCATGGTCCGGCGCGTGCCGTTGAGGCCGACGATCCCGTACTCAAGGGTGCCGCTTTGGCCTTTGATCACGCGTCCATGGAAGTCGACGAAGGACTGGCGATCCTCGGGTGCGATGAGATCGAAGACTGACCGTCCGGCGACCTGCGCCAGCGACGGTGACTCGATCATCGCCAGGCCGGCCGGGTTCATTTGCAGCAGGTGCCCCTCGGTGTCCAGCAGCTTGACGCACTCCGGCTCGGTTTCGATGATGGAGCGCAATTTTCCTTCGCTGAGGCCCAGTTGGATCTGGTCCTGCTCCGAGCGCGTCAGCGAGCGCAGCAGGAGCATGCCGAGCAGCACGGAAAGCAGCAGGAAACAGGCGACCATGCCCGCCGTCTTGTAAACCTCGGCGCGCCAGCCAGCCATGTAGTGATCGCTGGAAATGCCGACGATGGCGACCATCGGGACGTTATTGAGGCGACGGAAAGACAGCATGCGCTGGTGGCCATCCGGTGAGTTTGAATTGTAATAGGTGGCGAAACGGCTGCCGGATTCATGCAGGCGGCGAAGTTCCGGCGATACGTTGGTGTTGCCGATGTCGCCCGACGGGTGTCCGGGCATTTCCGGGGCACGGGCTACCAGGCCGAGATCGGCGTCGCGCAGGAGCACGGTGCTGTCGGGCGGAAGCTGGTATTGCTTGAGGAGTTCGGAGAAATAGGCCGTGGCGATCGGGGCCGAGATGACGCCGGCGAAATGGCCATCGCGGTCGTTGTAGCGACGCGAGAAATTGACGATGAACTGCTTGGCGACGCGGCCCAGGCGGGGCTTGCGGAAGTGCAGCCCACCGTCGGGATTGTCGCGGTGGTAAATGAAATAGTCGCGGTCGGCCCAGGACACCGCATCGCTTTTCCTGACACCGGTCCCGAGGTAGACCAGCCCGGAGGCGTCGGCGATGCGCAGCCCTTCGAGTTCGGGCAGACGCGCTTGCTGGCGGGCGATGTAGGCGTTGATCGCGGCTTCGTCGAAATGACCCGAGGCCAGCTGCTGCTCCATTTCATCGACGATGGCATGGAGGGCGAGGTCGATGCTGCGAATGCTGCCGGAAACCGATTGGTCCAGGGAGCCGACGACATTCTGCGTCAGCGTTTTTGCCTGCTCTTCGTAGAGCGTCCTGCTGCGTTCCAGCGAATACATGGCCAGGACAAGAACGAGCAGGTTGGCAACCGCCAGCGCGATAACCAACAATACGCGGGCGCGGCGGGCTGGACTCATGATTGGAAAACGGACCTGATGGAAAACGACAACACGACAAAGGCAAGGAGTAAACGTATCCCGCTATTTTCCCAGAGTTATTACATAAGTCATAGGTAATATTGCGCAGATTTTCAGTTTTGCCAATGTCGTGTTTCGCTGCGTCGGCTCCTTTCAGCTGGATTTCAATTTTGGCCTTTTTTTCCGGTTGACCGTGGAATCGGGGTTTAACCGCCCGCGGCCTGTCCTGGCTGCGTGACGAAGCCGATTTTGGTCAGCCCGGCCCGGCGCGCCGCGCTCATCGTTTCGGCCACGGCTTCGTAGCGCGTCGCGCGGTCGGCGCGCAGGTGCATTTCGACCTTGGCGTCCTGCGCGACGGCGTCGCGGAAGCGGGCTTCTAGGCTGTTGGTGTCGACTGCTTCGGCCGCGATGAAGACGTGGTTATCGGCATCAATGCTGACCTGCAGGGTCAGCGGCTTTTCCGGCGTCGGCGTGCTTGAGGCGCGCGGCAGGTCGACCGGCACCTGGTGCGTCATGAGCGGCGCCGTGATGATGAAGATGATGAGCAGAACCAGCATCACATCGACGAGCGGTGTCATGTTGATTTCCGCCGTCGGCATCGGGTGGTTCTGCGAATTGAAGCTGCCCATGGTCATGTCAGGTCTCCCGCCGGGCCGTCCCAAGGGAGGCCTGTGCTCCCTCGGGGGGGCAATGAACGAAGTGAGTGAAGGGGGGCCGTCATCATGCCGCCTCCGTCGCAACGCGGGCGCGCATCGGATGGATCTGCGCGCTGTTGGCGACAAACGGCTTGCCGACGGTGAAGAAGGCATGCAGGTCGTGGGCGAAGGCGTCGAGGTCGGCCAGGATGACGCGGTTGGCGCGGGTGAAGGCGTTGTAGGCGAAGACGGCTGGCAGCGCGACGGCGAGGCCGGCGGCGGTCATGATCAGCGCCTCGCCGACCGGGCCGGCGACTTTTTCGAGCGCCGCCTGACCGGACAGGCCGATGGCGATCAGCGCGTGATAGATGCCCCAGACAGTGCCGAGCAGGCCGACGAAAGGCGCCGTGGCGCCAGTCGTGGCGAGCAGGGTCAGGCCGCTTTCCATGCCGGCCTGTGTCGTCGAAAGCTGCTGGCGCAGGGCGCGTTCCATCTGCTCAGCCGGGTCGAAGCGCGAGGCGAGGCGGCCGGGTGCTGCTTCGCAATCGTTGTTGCAGCCATTTGCCTGGGTGGCCAGCTGGGCGTAAGGACTGTCGGCGCCGGCCTGGTTGAGCAGGGCGATGCCGTCGCTGACGCTGCTCGCCGACCAGAAGGCGCCGAGCGCCTTGGCGGCGCGGCGCATGGCCCACCAATCGACGGCCTTGGCCAGGATCAGGTACCAGCTGATGACCGACATGATCGCGAGAATGAGGGCGACGGCGTGCGAAATCGTGTCGCCGCTGGCCCACAGGTGGGTAAAGCCGAAAGCGTTTTCCTGCATTTTTAGTGCTCCAATTTGAAAATGATGGGAACCAGTACCCAGCTCTGCACGGCGTTCTCGCCGCGTTTGGCCGGAATGAATTTCCAGTTGCGAACCGTTCTTTGCGCCGAATCGTCGAGGCGCTCGCTGCCCGAGGACGTCTTGATCTCGACGCTGTCGGCCGTGCCCTGGGCATTGACCAGCACGCGCAGCAAGACCTTGCCCTCTTCGCCCATGCGGCGGGCCAGCGGGGGATAGGGTGGGGTGGGATTGCGCAGGTAGTCGGCGTCGAAGCGGGCCTGGCTGACCGGTTCTGGGGCGGGCGGCGTCGGTTTGGCCTCGACCGGCGGGGCGACCGGGGCTGCCGGTGCGGGCACGTTGCTTTGCGTCGCCTCGATCTGCGGCGCCGCAGCCTTCGGCGCGGGCGTCGGCGGTGCCTTGACCGGCGTCGGCTTGGCCATGGGCAGCGGCTTCGCTTCAGGGGCCTTCTGCGCTTCGGGTTGCAGCAGATCGACGACGAGCGGGATTTCCATGATCTGCGGCGCAACGGTCTTCGCCGCGAGGAGTAGCAGGAGAACGCCGACATGCAGGCCGACGACCACGCTGAGCAAACCGCTGCGGCGGAAAGGCGAGGGGCGGGAAAGGGTGTAGCTCATCAGCTTCTTCCGGTGATGGCCGTCGTCGCCGGGCAGATGCCCGGGCCGGCGGGATGCGATGGCGGTGGGTGGCGCGTCATTTGGTCAGGATCAGCTTGTTTTCGCGGGTGACCCGCAGCAGGTAGCGCTGTCCGGCGTGGTCGATCTCGAGGATCGATTCGCCGCCGAGCAGCGTTTCGCTATCGATGCGGCGGCGCGTTTCGGTCTTTTCCGGGGCGGGAATCGGGGCAGCGGGCTTGGGCGGTTGAGGCATGTTGATGACCTGTTGCAAACAAGAATTGATCGCATCTTCCCTTTGATGAGAATGGATGTCAATTGCAATTGCGAATTATTCGCAATTGACTTGTCGATATGTTGCAAATGCGATACATTCTCATCAACGTTGTTCGACTAGCCAGCCGAAATTCCGCCAGCCATGTCCCTAAGTGTGTTCCAGAGGGCATTTGCGCGTTTTGTCGGTCATCCGGTTAAGCGCGACGGTTTCAACTCTCGAACATTTTTTGTTCGGCAAGCCAGCTTCCTGCCAGCCAGCCAAGTTTCTGACTCGACAGGGGAATGCTTGTGAAAAACAGCCATAAAAAGATTTCGATACGGCGGGCCGGCGGGGTTGCCAGCCGCTTTCAGGGCGGGCGTCAGGCCGGCCTGTTGCCGCTCGGGGCGGCCGTCGTCGCTGGTTTGCTCGGCGTGGCGGATGCTGGCGCGGCTGAGGAGCAGACGCTGGCGCCGGTGACGGTCAAGGCCGCCGCCGAGCAGGAGGATCGCTACGTCGCGACGAAAACGCGCGTCGGCAAGGTGGTGCAGGATCCGCACGACGTGCCGCAGGCCATTACGACGGTGACCAAGGCGCTCATGGAAGAGCAGGAGGCCAATTCGCTGCGCGAGGCGCTGCGCAATGTCTCCGGCCTGACCTTCAACGCCGCCGAGGGCGGCCGCTCGGGCGACAACATGATGCTGCGCGGCTTTTACACCTTCGGCGACATGTACCTCGACGGCATCCGCGACACGGCGCAATACAACCGCGAGGTCTTCAATCTGGAGCAGGTCGATGTGCTGCGCGGTTCGGCCGCCATGCTCTTCGGCCGTGGCCAGGCCGGCGGCGTGATCAACCAGGTGAGCAAGACGCCGATGCTGTACGGCATCAACAAGGCCGGCGCCGGCATCGGCAGCGATGGTTTCCAGGAAGTGAAGGCCGACCTCAACCAGCGCCTCGGCGAGACGACGGCGTTCCGCCTCAACGTCATGAACCGCGACGAGGGCAGCGCTAGGTCCAATCCCTACACCGGCAGCGAGCCGGAAATCCACCGCACCGGCGTCGCGCCGAGCATTGCCTTTGGGCTTGGCACGGCCGACGAGGTGACGCTCAGCCATCTCTGGGTCAAGACGCGCGACACGGCCGACTACGGCGTGCCCTTCGTCAATCGCCGGCCCAACGAGGCGATGGCCAAGGCCGGCAATTACTACGGCGTCGATGGCAATTTCGACAACAGCGACACCAACATCACGACGGCGAGCTATGTGCACCGCTTTGCGCCCGACACCGAATGGCGCACGGTGCTGCGTCGGGCCAACTACAAGCGCTCGTACTGGGCGGTGGCCGGGCAGGGCACGCTGACCGCGGCGAGCACGGCTGGCCAGGCCAAAACGCGCGAGTTCGAAACCGACAACTATGTTTTGCAGAGCGATTTCAACACCGCGTTCTCGCTGCTCGGCATGAAGCACGAAGTCGTGACCGGCGCCGAATACCTGCGCGAGGAGTCGATCCGCTGGGCGCTGCGCAACCTCGGCACGGCCAACAATCCGCTGTACGTGCCGGGCAGTTTCACCGGTACGCCGACGACCTATTCCGGCGACACCTACAGC
>JAGTRT010000071.1 GCA_018261895.1 Pseudomonadota bacterium | reverse complement strand
ACCTTCAGGAGCGGGTCGGGTTCGCCGCTGAAGCGTTCCAGATCGCGGTGAATGCGCTGCATGAAGGCGTGGAAATGGATGCGCTTCTTGCGGCGGTAGGGCACGGCATCGTAGAAGCAATCCATCAGGAAGCTCTTGCCGCGCCCGACACCGCCCCAGAAATAGACGCCTTTCGGCGGCTCGGGCGGCGCCAGCAGGCGATTCAGGGTACTGCCGCGCTTGACCTTGAACGCCAGCAGCTTCGCATAAAGCGCCTGCAGCGCGCCGGCGGCGGCCATCTGGGCGGCATCGGCGACGTAGCCGCGCGACGCGAGCAGCGCCGCGTAGGATTCCAGGAACCCCTGGGCGGAGACATTCAGTTTTCTGTGCGGCATGGAACAGGCGATATTTCAGTCGGCTGCGGGCTGACTCGGGGCGACGACAGGCAGGATTATACGGAAACGCGTCCCCTGACCGGGTGCGCTGTCAACGGAAATGCTGCCGCCAAGCACGACGGTCACGGTATTCCAGACGATATGCAGGCCGAGGCCGGTGCCGCCGCGCCCGAGCTTGCTGGTGACGAAGGGATCGAAAACCCGGTCGCGCAGTTCCGCCGGGATGCCCGCGCCGTCATCGGCCACGGTCAGACAGACCTGCCCGTCGTCGCCGGGCTCGCCGGTGATCTCGATCAACCCCTTGCTGCATCCCTCGAAACCATGAAGCAGCGCATTGGTCAGCAGGTTGGTCAGCACCTGCCCGAGCGGCCCGGGATAGCTATCCATCGCCAGTCCCGCCGCGATCTCGCTGCGCACCTTGTACGGCGTCCGCCTGAGCGTCGGCTGCAGGGTCAGGAGAATTTCGTCGACCACCTCGGAAAGGATGAACGGGCGACGCTGGACGCTGGTCTGGTCGACTGCGACCTGCTTGAAGCTGGCGATCAGTTCGTTGGCGCGCTGCAGGTTGCGCACGGCGATTTCGCTGCCGCGTTCGACGCGCTCGACGAAGGCCTCCAGTGTCGAGCGGCGCAGTCCGTCCGCCATCTCGCAGCGGAAATCGCGAACCTGGTCGTAAAGGGTCGTCACCGCCATCACGCCATTGCCGATCGGCGTATTCAACTCATGCGCGATGCCACCGACGAGGTTGCCGAGCGCCGCCAGCTTTTCGCTGCGCACCAGTTCGCTCTGGGCCAGCTTGAGGTTTTCCAGGGCCCCCAGAAGTTCCCGGTTGGCCCGCGCCAGATCGCCGGTGCGCCGCTCGACCCGGCTTTCGAGCTCGACATTGAGGCGCTGCAGGGTTTGCAGGGTTTGCAGCAGGCGTTCCTCGCTCTGTTCGAGTTCGCTCTGGCGCTGGCGGGTGGCTTCGGCCATCGACTCCATGTCGGACGCCAGCTGGTTGAATTCCTGGATCGGCCCGCGCTTGACCTTGCGCCCGAACTTGCCGCTGGTCAGGGCCCGGGTCTGCGCCATCAGGTCGCGCAGGGGCGCGTTCATCCGCGATGCCCAGAGCGGCGCCAGAATGACGGCCAGCAGCAGTGACGCGGCAAATCCGGCGACAACCAGTAGAACAGTCACGCGGACGCGCGGATTGGCGCGGCCGGCCGGGTTGGCGACCATGAAGGTCCAGTCGAGTTTTTCGCTGCGGGCAATGCCGGCATCGTAAGGCGTGCCGGCAAAGACCAGCTCGCGAACATCGCCCCCGGGCGCCACCGATTCCGCCCGCAGCTCGACCGCCCAGTTGCGCAGGCGGTCGCTTTCCGCCAGATTTCTGCCGGCCACGTGCTCACCGGCGCCATCGACCACCATCACCGGGTAGATGATGCCTTCAGTGCTGCGCTCGACCGCCAAACGCACGAAATCCGGCGCCACCTCGCCCAGCAGCACGTAATCCCTGATCGGTATGGCCAGCCCGACGGCGCCTTCGCCGTTCAGCGCCGAAAGGTAGCGGTCGCTCCAGACGCGCCGCCCGAGATGGCGCACCGAAACGAACAGGGGATTGCGCGAGAAGTCGGCGGCGAGCAGGTTCGGCCGGACATGCGGCGAGCCGTTCGCCAAGGCCGCATGGGCGACCCGTCCCTGCTCATCGAGCAGGAAGATCGCCGCAAACCCGCCCTCGGCGACCACCGCATCGAGGAAGCCCTGCACCTGCGCCGGCGGCAGATCCGGATTCAGCGCCGTGAGCGCGCCCAGCCGCCCTTCGAGACCGGTGATCAGCTGCTCGAAGTAGCGGGCGAGGCTGACCGCCTGTTCGCGCGCCTGCTGGCGTTCTTCTTCGAGAACGGTGGGCACGCGATAGGCCAGCACGCCGAAGCCGATCGGCCCGAAAACCCCCATCGTCGCGACCACGAGGAGCAGCATCAGCGAGGAGCGCAGCCGCCATTCGCGTCTCGCGGTCGACCATCCCGGAAAGCTCAAAATGCCTCCCTAGCGCACGTTGACGAAGCGCCCGTCACGGACGGCCGTGATATGCGGAATGCGGCGACTGTCGCCACTTTCGTCGAAGATGATCTGATCTTCGGCGCCGGCGAAGGGGCCGCGCGTCAACAGGGTTTCGCGCAGCGACTGACCGCCGGAACGGCGGGCCAGTCCCTCGAGAACGACATGGGTGGCATCGTAGCCGGCGACGCCGGCAAAACCCGGTTCGCGCTGGAATCGCTCGCCGTAAATTTTGCGAAAGCGCTGGATTCCCGGCACTCTGCTGTCGTGGTCGAAATAGTTGTGCAGGACCATGCCGTCGACCGCCTTGCCGCCAAACTCGATCAGTCGTTCTGTGCTGGCCCATTGCGCGGCAAACAGCAGAATGCCGGGATCGCGCTCGCGGACCTTCTGCGCGAAGCGCGCCGCATCGAAGGCGCTGGTGATCAGCAGGATGGCATCCGCCCGCTGGTCCAGCGCCTTGCGGACGATGGCGCCGCTATCGACGTCCGGGCCGGACTCGAAGGCGATCGGCACGACGTCGCCGCCGCGCGCCTGAAACTCGACCGTGAAATCGCGCAGCCAGCTTTCAGTATAGGCGCGGTTCCTGATGTCATGAATGGCCGCGACACGACGCACGGCGCTCTGCGTGAAGTGATACTCGGCGCTCGCAGACGCCTCGTTCCGCGTACTCGACATGATCAGAAACAGCACGTCGTCGACGCCGAAAAAGTTGTGCGCAGTAACCGTCGGGCTGATCAGAACGACGCCCGCCCGCTGGGCAAGTGGCAGCACGACTTCGGCCATGGCGCTGGTCAGCGGGCCGATGATCGCCTCGACCCGCGCGGCAATCAGTTCATTGGCTGCGGCGATCGCCTTCTCGGGACTCTGAGCATCGTCGCGGACGATCAGTTCAACCTGGCGACCCTTGATGCCGCCGGCACGATTGATCTCCTCGATGGCGATCTGCGCACCGTTGCGCCCCGCCTCGCCGAGATCGGCGACGTGTCCGCTGAGGCCGCCGATGAAACCGATGCGCAGCGGCTCGCGCGGTCCGCAACCGCTCAGGAGAGCAAGCACAAGAAGGAACGCGCCGACCCTGAGCATCGCCGGTCAGCGCTCCCGCCCCCTGAGCCAGGCCAGCAGATCCGGCTGCTCCATCGCCGGGGCATAGACCAGGCCTTGCGCCTCGCGGCAACCGAGTTCGCTCAGGATCTGCAATTGCAGGCGATCCTCGACGCCTTCGGCGAGGACACGCATTCCCAACTGCTCCCCGAGGCGAATCACCATCGCCGCGATGGGCGTTCCGGAACCTCGGTCACCCAGCGCATGGACAAAGCTGCGGTCGATCTTGAGACAGTCGGCCGGCAAGCGGGCAAGGTAGCTCAGGGACGAGAAGCCGGTGCCGAAGTCGTCGATGGCGATCGAGATGCCGAGCGCCTTGATCGCCTGCAGGTGCTCGACCACCAGCTTCCAGCCGGACAGGGCAACCGATTCGGTAATC
>JAGTRT010000039.1 GCA_018261895.1 Pseudomonadota bacterium | reverse complement strand
TACGAGGGCCGCGAACTGACCTGTTGTGACAATAGGTTGTTCGACCCGAGCAGCCACAACCTTCTTTGCAATCTGGAAAGCAAACCGTTCTTCGCCATAATTTCTAATGACCTCCGTGATGTCCCTTATTTCGGCCCGCGCCAGCCACTCGGCCGCCGTCTCGCCCTGCGTCGTATCCATACGCATGTCGAGCGGCGCGTCGTAGCGAAAGCTGAAGCCGCGCTCCCCATCGTCGATTTGCGGCGACGACACTCCAACGTCAAACAAAACCCCATCCACTGCAGCAACACCCGCTTCATCGGCAGCTTCGGCCAACTCACCGAAAGCCCGATGCACCAGCAAAAACCGGGAATCATTGATGGCCGCCCCCGCGGCAATCGCCTGCGGATCGCGATCGACCGCCACCAGGCGCCCTTTCTCGTTCAGAAAGGAAAGAATGCGGCGACTATGGCCGCCACGACCGAAGGTGGCGTCAACGTAGGTACCGTCGGCTTTGATCGCCAGGGCACCCACCGCCTCTTCGAGCAGTACCGTCACATGGGCGGCACCGCGGGTCACAGGACGAGATCTCCAAAGCCCGGCGGCAAGTCTCCGGACAGCGCCTCAGCGGCCAAGTCGTTCTGCTGCCTCCAGCCTGTCTCGCTCCAGATCTCGAAGTGCGTACCCATACCAACCAGATAGACGGTTTTTTCGAACTTCGCGTATTCGCGCAATTCCGGCGCCACCAGAATGCGCCCGGCCGAATCGAGCTCCTCGGTACGGGCATTACCCACCAGAACACGCTTGATGGAGGCCGCACGCGGATCAAGGCTCGACGCCTTGAGGATCTGGTCGCGAATCGGCTGCCAGGCCGGTGAGGGGTAAAGAAGCAAGCAGCGATGCGGATGCGCTGTCAGCACGAGCGAACCCTCTGCGGCCGCGACAAGGGACTCGCGATGCCTTGCCGGAATGGCAAGTCGCCCCTTCGCATCCAGACTGAGTGCCGCAGCCCCTTCGAACATCCCTCGTCTCGCTCCCCGTTTACCCACTTTTCAACACGTTTTCCCACTTTAGAGCAACAATACCGCTCAGTCAAGCGAGAAATCATGTTTTTTTCTTACGCAACAAGGACTTACGACGCTTTCCCGAGACGATTTTTGAGAAAATTTATCCTTAAAAATCAATGCGGGAAGATTGACTCTTAAAGTGACTTATCAGGAGTGGAGGCAAAACGACAGCCCGCCGACGCAGCGCATGCCGACGTGGTAAAAAGTGGACTGTTCAGCCGAGGAAAATCAGCCGTTCGCCGGAGAACCGGTTACAGCCAGATCAGGCCGAGAAAACGCAAACCCGATTGCGTCCTTCGTGCTTGGCCCGATAGAGCGCCTGGTCAGCACAGCGCGTCAGATCGTCCGGCGTCTTGCCATGCTCGGGATAGGCAGCCACACCAAGGGAAATGGTGAAGGCGATCTGATGATTGCCGAGCGTGACCGAACGCTTCTCGATCGCCATTCGCCAAGCCTCTGCCCGCTGGAGCGCTGACTCCAGCGGCATGTTGGGCAGCAGGATCAGGAATTCCTCGCCACCGTAGCGGCATGCCACGTCTTCCGCACGGATGTCCGCCGTCAATATTCCGGCCAACATGCGCAAGACTTCGTCGCCGACCTGATGGCCGTAGGTATCGTTCACCTGCTTGAAATAGTCGATATCCAGCATGACCAGCGACAGCGGCGTTCCTTCGCGACGCGTCCGGGATACCTCGCGTTCGAGTGTTTCGTCCAGATAGCGACGGTTGTACAGCGCCGTCAGGCTGTCGCGCACCGCCAGCTCCTGCAAGGCAACCTGCAAACGGCCAATTTCCTCGATCCGTGCATGCAATTGCCGGTTCGTCTCGCGCAGCGCCAGCTCGGCTGCCTTGCGCTCGCTGACGTTGCGCGTGATACCGAGAATCGTGTGCGCCACACCGTCGGCATCCAGCAGGTAACTTGAGACGACTTCCGTCGTCACGACTTCGCCATCCTTGCAGACCTGCTCCTGCTCGCTGACCACCACACTGGCCGATTTGTCACCGGCGGCGATGCGCCGCAGGCGCTGGTCGATATCCCGGGCCAGTCGCGCGGCCGATTCCGGGGTCAGGCGAGAATCGATCGACTGACCGACAATTTCTTCCGGCCGATAGCCGCACATGTCGGTAATCGACGGGCTGATATAGGTATAGCGCCGCGACGGGATATCGATCGTCCAGATCACGTCATGGCTGTTCTCGGCAAGCATCCGGTAACGCGCTTCGCTCTCGGTCAATTTGCTGGCGATGAACTCCTCTTCATTTTCGGCCCGTAGCAGGCGAATCAAAACAAGCGAGAGTGAGAGGAACAAGAGCAAGGATGAAACGCCGGCCACCCAGAGTGTCTGTCGCCAGCCCGCGAGGTAATCGTCGACCGCCAGGCCACTCGCCACATAGAGCGGGTACTCCGCCACGCGCTGAAAAGCGTAGACCCGTTCGACACCATCCAGCATGCCGGGAATGCGCATCGTACCCACCTTGTCGCCAGCATCGATGCGACGCTGCAGCGGATTGTCCGCAGCGACCCGGTTGATCTGATCCGGCAGCGCAGGAAGTCGCAGAATCAACTGACTCAGATCCGTCCGCCAGACTGACACCACCCCTTTGGGGCCCACCTGGACGGTTTCGAACACTTTCGCCAACGCGCCGAGATCAAGGAGCGCGATCACTCGTCCGACCAACGCTTCGTCAGCCCCGGACACCGGCTTGATCACCATCAGGGAAGCTTCCCCCGTTCGCCGGTCGACGAGCACATCGGAAAACTGGAGAGACTTGTCCGATACGCCGGTCGGCTCACGAATCTGATCGTGACCGATGAGCTCCGGAGAAGCAGTCGAACGCCTGGAGGCGTAGAGCGGCTTTCCGGATGCATCGGTAACAACAAATCCGTCAATTTCGGGAAACAGGCCGGTGATCAAGTCCAGCTCAGCGGAAACGCCATCACGGTAGCGTCCGAGTGCAGCCGGCTGCAATGCATCCTTGGGCAAAGAAGCAGCCAAGTGCTCAAGATTCCCCTGCAAGCGTCGCAAGACCGCCTCCAGGCGGGCTTCCAGCACAGCCGTCGCGGCCAGCGCATCGGCCGGGGCTTTTTGCTCCGCCTCCTTGCGCCCTTCGTTCAACAGAAAAACCAGCAGAACGGCTATACCCAGCCAGGTCAGCAGGAAAAACAATATCAGCCGAACCCGCGGCCCGAAGGCTCGCCCAATGACCTGTCCGGAAGATGAAATGCCCATCGGGTAATCATGCCTCCCGAATAGGCAAATCACAATAGGCCCACGATGCCTCCCTTTCGGGAGAATGCCTATAACGTTCAAGCCTCCAGCGAGAGCACATGGAAGGCGCCCCGCCGAATTGCGCTGAAGTTACTTCAACTGCCCGAGTTTTTGCTCGATGCGGGCCAGCGGGATGGCCCCCGGCACGCGCTCGCCGTCAGCAAAGAACATGGTCGGCGTACCGCTGATATTCAACTTGCGACCGAATTCCTGATTTCGGGTGATGGCAGCGGTATCGCAATCCTCACGTCCGGACGGCGCCTTGCCGTCAACCATCCAGTCATTCCATGCCTTGGCCCGATCACCCGAACACCAGATCTGCTTCGACTTGCGAACAGAATCCTCGGAGAGGATGGGCAGCAGGAAGGTGTAGATCGTAATGTTGTCCAGCTTGAGGAGCTCCTTGGCCAGCCGCTTGCAATACCCGCAATTGGGGTCCTCGAAGGTCGCCAGGACGCGCTTGCCGTCACCACGCACCTGCTTGATGGCCCGATCCAGCGGCAAATCGCTAAACTTGATCGCCGTGAGCTTCTTCATTCGCTCGTCGGTGACATTCTTCATCGTCTTGGCGTCGATCAGCTGACCGCCCAGCACGATGGCCGTCATCTTTTCGTCGGTATAGAAGATATTGCCGTCCGCGTAGACCTCATATAGCCCCAGATAGCCGGACTTGGTCACGCTCTCCACCTTGGTGCCGAGCTTGGCCTCCATCATCTTCCGGATCTCGGCCTCGTCGGCGGCGACATCCAGACAAAACCCCAAGGCCAAGGCCATCGGCAGCAATTTTTTCAACATGCAGTTCTCCTAAAGGGCGCCAAGCGCGTACCGCACCAAGGCATTTTTTACAAATGGCAGGCTATTGGCCATATCCAGCCCGAGATTGCGCAAGGAGCGCAAGCCCGGTGGCGAGGCTTTGAACAAGCGACGCAAGCTGTCGGTTGTCGTCTGCATCAGCACGGTTTCCTCGCGCCGGGCTCGCTGATAGCGCTGCAAGAATCTTTCATCGCCGATATCTTGCCATGGCTGCGTTTCAGCCAGTTGACCGGCCAATGCCATGGCATCCTGAAAACCGAGATTGATGCCATGCCCGGAAAGCGGATGGATGCCATGCGCCGCGTCGCCGACGAGCGCCAGCCTCGGCGCCACGGTTTGCGGAACGCGCATGAGGCGCAACGGGAAGGCGGCCGGCGGCGTCAGCAAGTCCAGGTTGCCCAGCACTCGCCCCCCGGCCTCGGCAACTCGCTCGCACAGGAGCTCGGCCGGCAGATTGCATAGTTCGTCTGCATGATCGTCGGGCGTGGACCAGACAATGGAGATGCGCTGGCCGGGCAAGGGAAGATAGGCCAGCACGCCGTCATCGCGGAACCACTGGAATGCGGTGTTGTTATGCGGCATTTCGGTGGCGAAATTGGCAACCAGGCCTTTTTCGGCATACGGCGTATTGATTGCAGCCAGTCCGGCTGCCTGGCGAACCCAAGAGTCACGGCCATCGGCGCCGACCAGCAGGCGGGATGACAGGGTCGTGCCATCGCTCAGGCGAAGCACGGCCGCATCGTGGCGAAAATCGAGCCCTTCCGGCCGCGCCGGGGAAAACAGCGTCAAATTGCCCTGGCGTTTGGCGCTTTCCCAGAATTCACAGGCCATCAGGGAGGATTCGAGAATCCATCCCAACTCCGGCACGCCGGTTTCAAAGGCAGAGAAATCGAGGCGCCCCGATCCGTCGCCATAAACCTGCATGGTCCGAATCGGCGCCATTCTGCCTGGATCCAGGTGACGCCAGGCGCCGATCGACTCGAGGAATGAAACATTGGCGGGACTGATCGCGTAGATGCGGGCATCCCAGCCTTCGGGACGGTGCGGCGGCGCGTTTTCGACCAGCGCGACGCGCAGGCGCGTATCGCGCAGGGCCAGCGCAAGGCTCGCACCGGCCAGCCCCCCGCCGACAATGATCAGATCAAATTGCTGCATGACGGCAATTATGCCGCTTCAGGAGAATGAAACAAACCAATCAGGCGGGTGTTCCGCCACCGCCGGTTTGCGGTTTGTTCTGGCGTTGTCGGCGATTGTTGTTGGTGCGGGAGCGATGTTTCTTTTGCTGTTGCCCCTGGCCGCCGCCCGGGGGGTTGCCAGCGGGCTTGCCGTGCTGCATGCCGCTCCGACCGGGATTTCCGCCCAGCGGTTCGTTGCTGGACACGCGATTGCCTGGGGCAAGCTGGATCTCAAGCTCGATGATTTCGTCCCACTGCTCGTCTGTCCGATCGCGTTCTGGGATCGACAGAAGTTCGCGCAAGCGACGACGGTTATCCGGCGGCGGTGGCGCAGCGACTGCGGGAGCTGGAGCGGGAACTTCGGCTTCGGGTGGGTTTTCTGGATTGGGATTATTCATTGCAAACTAAAAAGCGGAGCCCGTCGAAGACGAACCCCGCATTCGATGACACCGCGGATTACTTCTTTTTAGCAGCAGACTTCTTGGCAGCAACAGAAGCCTTGAAAGCCGTACCAGCAGTAAATTTCGGAACCGTGGTAGCGGGAATTTTCAGCGTAGCGCCGGTTTTCGGATTCTTGCCGGTGCGTGCTGCGCGTTTAGCGGACTTGAACGTACCAAAGCCAACGAGCGTTACCGACTCCCCCTTGGTTACGGTCTTGACGACAGCTGCAATGATGGCCGACAGGGCCTTGTCAGCAGCAGCCTTGGTGATACCAGCTTCTTTTGCAGCAACTTCGACCAGCTCGGATTTATTCATCTAAGTGCCTCCTAGTTACCTATCAATGTTTAAGAAAACTGGCCGTCGGAACGGCAGCACGACAAAAGTAGCATACCTTTTTGAATATGTGTTGGCCCGAGAACACCTATTTGCAGGCGATTGCGTGAATATTTGTAATTTTCATACGTTCGCGGGCCGGTTTGGCGCAAAAGCGACGAACCCGGCTCACGGCCGGGTTCGTCTTCATGCCATCGGCACGGCGCTTATTTTGCCGGCGACTTGTCCTCTTCCTTGACGACCTCGGCCGGCTTTTCGCCGTGCGAAATGGCCACGGCGCCATCGTTCTGGTGACCGATATGCTGGTCAATGGCCGGCAACTGGTGGGCGATACCCTTGTGGCAGTCGATACAGGTCTTACCCTCGGTAAAGGCCTGCGGGTGCATTCGGGCGGCGCGATTGCCCTGCTCGGTGTAGTCCATGTAGTCGTAGCGGTGGCAGTTGCGGCATTCCTGCGAGTCGTTCGCCTTCATGCGCTTCCATTCGTTCTGGGCGAGCTGGGCGCGCTTGGCGTTGAACTTCTCGGGGGTGTCGATCGAGCCGAGGATCTTGTGGAAGACTTCGTTGGACGCCTGGATCTTGCGAATCATCTTCGGCCCCCATTCCTTGGGCACGTGACAATCCGGGCAGGTGGCGCGGACGCCGGTCCGGTTGGTGTAGTGAATGGTGTTCTGGTACTCGCGGAAGACGTTTTCCTCCATCTCGTGGCAGGAAATGCAGAACGATTCCTTGTTGGTCGCCTCGAGGGCCCAGTTGAATCCGCCCCAGAACACGATACCGGCGGCGAAGAGCCCGAATACGGTGAGGACGCCGATGCGCTTGACCCAGGCGGGCATATATTTATCCAGGCTCATCATTCCCCCTTCTTGGCGGCCGGTTTATAGGAATTGACGACGAGCGGCTTGGCATCGAACTGCGCGACGTGGCACTGCATGCAGAAGTAGCGACGTGGCGAGATGTTGGCCTGCTGCTTGCCGTCGCGGTCCAGATAGTGGGATGCCGCGACCTTGGTGGCGCCGGTTTCCGCGGCGCGCTCTTTCGAGTGGCAGTCCATGCACTTGTTGAAATTCTGGGTAATGTTGTAGCCCTTGATGCTGTGCGGAATCAGGGGTGGCTGCTTGTCGAAGTTGCGGGGAATGGCGAGCTGGTCCTTTTCAGGCCGGAACATGTCGACCTTGGAATTCCCTTCGATCGACTGCACGCCGATCTCGTTCACCCGCAATTCCTGGGCACCGACGCCGCCCACTCCCCCGAGGAGCATGCCGGCGGCGAAGGCCATTGCCGTGATCAATTTCATTTTCTTCATCTCCGATGAGCGGCTGGCGCCGGAGCGCCATTCGCGTTTTGGCTCTTTTTTCCGGTTGACCGTGAGATTCATGTCAATCAGGCCCGGGTGACCTTGACGGCGCATTTCTTGTAGTCCGTTTCCTTCGAAATCGGGCAGGTGGCGTCCAGCGTCAATTTATTGACGAGGCGACCGGCGTCGAAGAAGGGAATGAAGACCAGCCCGCGTGGCGGCTTGTTGCGGCCGCGCGTTTCGACGCGCAGCTGGATTTCGCCGCGCCGCGAGGCCACCTTGACCTCCATGCCGCGCTGCAAGCCACGCGCCTTGGCGTCGTCCGGATGCATGAAGACGACGGCGTCCGGGAAGGCCTTGTAGAGCTCGGGCACGCGCCGGGTCATCGAGCCGGTGTGCCAGTGTTCCAGCACGCGACCGGTCGACAGCCAGAGGTCGAAGTCCTTGTCCGGCGACTCGGCAGGCGGCTGGTAAGGCAGCGCGAAGATGACCGCCTTGCCGTCCTTGTGGCCGTAGAACCGCACGCCCTCGCCCTTCTTGACGTAGGAGTCGTAGCCCTCGCGGAAACGCCACAGCGTTTCCTTGCCGTCGACGACCGGCCAGCGCAGACCGCGCGCCTGATGGTAGGTATCGAACGGTGCCAGATCGTGGCCATGACCGCGACCGAAGGCAGCATATTCCTCGAACAGGCCCTTCTGGATGTAGAAACCGATCAGCTTGGAATCGTCGTTATCGAAGCCGGCAGCCGTTTCGCTGAGCTTGTACTTGTTCACCACACCGTTGGCGTAGAGCACGTCGAACAGCGTCTTGCCCTTGAGCTTGGGTGCCTTGGCGACCAGCTCGGCCGGCCAGACGTCCTCGACCTTGAAGCGCTTCGAGAATTCCATGAGCTGCCAGAGGTCGGAACGGGCCTCGCCCGGCGCCTTGACCTGCTGCCGCCAGAACTGGGTGCGGCGTTCGGCATTGCCGTAGGCGCCTTCCTTCTCGACCCACATGGCGGTCGGCAGGATGAGGTCGGCGGCCATGGCCGAGACCGTCGGATACGGATCGGAGACGACGATGAAGTTTTCCGGCCTGCGCCAGCCCGGATACAACTCTTCGTTGATGTTCGGGCCGGCCTGCATGTTGTTGTTGCACTGCTGCCAGTAGAAATTGACCTTGCCGTCCTTGAGGGCACGCGCCATGGCCACGGCGTGCAGGCCGATCTTGTCGGGGATCGTGCCTTCCGGAAGTTGCCACAGCTCTTCGGTGTGCTTGCGGTGTTCCGGGTTGGTGACAACCATGTCGGCCGGCAGGCGGTGGGCGAAGGTGCCGACCTCGCGTGCCGTGCCGCAGGCGGACGGCTGGCCGGTCAGCGAGAATGGGCTGTTGCCCGGCTCGGAAATCTTGCCGGTGAGCAGGTGGATGTTATAGACGAGGTTGTTGGCCCAGGTGCCGCGCGTGTGCTGGTTGAAGCCCATGGTCCAGAAGGACACGACCTTGACCTTGGGGTCGGCGTAGAGCTCGGCCAGCGCCTTGAGATCCTTCTCGGCGACGCCGGACAGCTTGGAGACCTTCTCGGCGGTGTATTCCGAGACGAACTTCTTGTATTCGTCGAAGGTAATCGCCTCGGACTTACCGGTGTCGCCCTTGGGCTTGCCGTCGGCGCCGGGATAGCCGTTGCTCGTCGCATCCTTTTCCAGCGCGTGGGTCGGCCGCAGGCCGTAGCCGATGTCGGTGGCGCTCTTCTTGAAATTGATGTTCTTGTCGACGAAGGCCTGATTCACCTTGCCGTTCTGGATGATGTAGTTGGCGATGTAATTGAGGATGGCCAGGTCCGTCTGCGGCTTGAAGGTCATCGGGATGTCGGCCAGCTCGTAGGAGCGGTGCTCGAAGGTCGACAACACGGCAACCTTGACGCCCTTGCTCGACAGCTTGCGGTCGGTGATGCGCGTCCACAGGATCGGGTGCATCTCGGCCATGTTCGATCCCCAGAGCACGAAGGCGTCGGCATGCTCGATGTCGTCGTAGCAGCCCATCGGCTCATCGATGCCGAAGGTGCGCATGAAGCCGGCGACGGCCGAGGCCATGCAGTGGCGGGCGTTGGGGTCGAGGTTGTTGGTGCGGAAGCCGGCCTTCATGAGCTTGGCGGCGGCATAGCCTTCCCAGATCGTCCACTGGCCGGAACCGAACATGGCCAGGCCGTTCGGTCCCTTTTCCTTGAGCGTCGCCCGGACCTTCTCTTCCATGATGTCGAAGGCCTGCTTCCAGGTGACCGGGGCGAATTCACCGTTCTTGTCGTACTTGCCGCCCTTCATGCGCAGCAGCGGCGTCTTCAGGCGGTCCGCGCCATACATGATCTTGGACAGGAAATAGCCCTTGATGCAGTTCAGGCCGCGATTGACCGGTGCATCCGGGTCGCCCTGGGTGGCCACGACGCGGCCGTCCTGCGTCCCGACCAGCACGCTGCAACCGGTGCCGCAGAAGCGGCAGGCCGCCTTGTCCCAGCGAATATCGTCCTTACCCTGTGCCACGGCGGCGCCGGGCGCCGTCATGCCTGCTGCTGACATGGCCGCTGCTGCTGCATTGGCCTTGATGAAATCGCGTCGATTGAGCTTCACGCCTCTACCTCCTCGGTATCTACTGATTCGTCGTCGCTGTATTGATAGACCATGGCCACCGAAACGACGCCGGGTACACCATGCAGGGCCACATATTTGTCAGCGGCCGAATTCGTGTCGTCGTCCTCGAGCGTGACGACCAGCTTGCCCTCCGGATTCCGGGCGTGAATCTCCACACCCGGCAGGCGGACTAGCGCCTCGCACGCCTCTTCCAGGCGTTCCGGCGCGATATACATAATGGCGCTGGATATGTTCATGCCGACCACCTCCTCAAGCACTGGCAGCCCGATGCCGCCTTGGCAGGCAGTGTTCCCGATACGCCCCCGCAATGAATTTGATGCGCATCAAAACCACTCCCAAGGAGGAATGCGGCTAATACCAACGCCGAAATCGGGGTAGTTCTTATTGACTAGGTTCACGCAAAGCACCCGCGTGTAAATCAACAATGGCTATCAAGGTCATTGAAGCAATCAATTGGATCAATGGGTGGCCAATGCCTAGTATTCAATCCGTGTTCAACACTCAACCCAAACAGGAGATCTACATGTCGCTCATCAACACCCAGGTTCAACCGTTCAAGGCCCAGGCTTTCCACAACGGCAAGTTCGTCGAAGTCTCCGACGTCAGCATGAAGGGCAAGTGGTCGGTCATGATCTTCATGCCGGCTGCCTTCACCTTCAACTGCCCGACCGAAATCGAAGACGCCGCCAACAACTACGCCGAATTCCAGAAGGCCGGCGCCGAGGTTTACATCGTCACCACCGACACCCATTTCTCGCACAAGGTCTGGCACGAAACCTCGCCGGCTGTCAGCAAGGCCCAGTTCCCGCTGGTCGGCGACCCGACGCACGCCCTGACCAACGCCTTCGGCGTGCACATCCCGGAAGAAGGCCTGGCCCTGCGCGGTACCTTCGTCATCAATCCGGACGGCGTCATCAAGACCGTTGAAATCCATTCCAACGAAATCGCCCGCGACGTTTCCGAAACCCTGCGCAAGCTGAAGGCCGCCCAATACACCGCCTCGCACCCGAACGAAGTCTGCCCGGCCAAGTGGAAGGAAGGCGAAAAGACCCTGGCTCCGTCGCTGGACCTGGTCGGCAAAATTTAAGCCCCAACCGCCAACAGAGAAGCCAATAAAAAACAAACCGCTCCCTTCGGGGAGCGGATTTGAGGAAATTTCGATTTCAGCGGTTTTTTCCGGTTGACCGTCAAATCCGGAAAAAACCAGTGAGATTCAGCACAGGGAGAACAACATGCTCGACAGCAACATCAAGGCCCAACTGACGGCCTACCTCGAAAAATTACAACGCCCCATCGAACTCGTCGCCACGCTCGACGACAGCGCCAAGGCCGGCGAAATGCGCGAACTGCTCGCCGACATCGTCGAACTGTCGCCCAAGGTAAGCCTGCGTACCGATGGCCAGGCTAGCCGCTGCCCGTCCTTCGCTGTGGCCGTTCCTGGCGAAACGCCGCGCATCCACTTTGCCGGTATCCCGATGGGCCACGAATTCACCTCGCTCGTCCTCGCCTTGTTGCAGACCGGCGGCCATCCGCCCAAGGTCGAGCAATCGGTCATCGACCAAATCAAGGCCCTACCCGGCACCTTCGATTTCGAAACCTACATCTCGCTGTCCTGCCACAACTGCCCGGACGTCGTGCAGGCGCTCAACCTCATGGCCGTGCTCAACCCCGGCGTGACGAGCACGATGATCGACGGCGCCATGTTCCAGGACGAAGTGAATGCCCGGCAGATCATGGCCGTGCCGACCACCTACCTGAACGGTGCCGAATTCGGTGCCGGCCGCATGCTCATCGAGGAAATCCTCGCCAAGGTCGACACCGGCGCTGCCGCCCGTGCTGCCGAAGCGCTCGGCCAGAAGGAAACCTTCGACGTCCTCGTCGTCGGCGGTGGCCCGGCCGGCGCCGCAGCGGCCATCTACGCCGCCCGCAAGGGCATCCGCACCGGCGTCGTCGCCGAGCGTTTCGGCGGCCAGGTCATGGACACCCTCGGCATCGAGAACTTCATCTCCGTGCCCTACACCGAAGGCCCCAAGCTCGTCGCCTCGCTGGAACAGCACGTCAAGGAATACGCCGTCGACGTGATGAACCTGCAACGCGCCAACAAGCTGATCCCGGCCAGCGACAATGGCGGCCTGGTCGGGCTCGAACTCGAAAACGGCGCGAAGCTGCAGGCCAAGACGGTCATTCTCTCCACCGGCGCCCGCTGGCGTGAAATGAATGTACCCGGCGAGAAGGAATACAAGGCCAAAGGCGTCTGCTTCTGCCCGCACTGCGACGGTCCGCTCTTCAAGGGCAAGCGCGTCGCCGTCATCGGCGGCGGCAACTCCGGCGTCGAGGCAGCCATCGACCTCGCCGGCATCGTCGCCCACGTAACCTTGCTCGAATTCGCCGACACCCTGCGTGCCGACGCCGTCCTCCAGAAAAAGCTGTACAGCCTGCCCAACGTCACCGTCATCAAATCGGCGCAAACCACCGAAGTCACCGGCGACGGCCAGAAGGTCAACGGCATCACGTTCAAGGATCGCGTCACGGAAGAGATCAAGCACGTCGAGCTCGAAGGCATCTTCGTCCAGATCGGCCTGCTGCCCAACACCGACTGGCTCAAGGGCACGCTCAACCTGAGCCGCTTCGGCGAGATCGAAATCGACGCCAAGGGCCAGACCAGCCTGCCCGGCGTCTTCGCCGCCGGCGACTGCACGACCGTGCCCTACAAGCAGATCATCATCGCCATGGGCGCCGGCGCCACCGCCTCACTCAGCGCCTTCGACCACCTGATCCGCAGCTCGGCACCGGCCTGATCGACTCGATCAACCGCCCTTCACAAGCGCCAATGCACCACCGCGGTGCGTTGGCGCCTGCTGTTTTGTCGACAAAGCAACAATCCCCGGCAAAACCCGGTCGCCGTCAAACCAGAATGCGCGGATTCGCCGCCCCGCCTGAAAGACTGGCATAACGCGACGGCAGGTCGCCCGGCAGGCAATAGCCGAACAACAGCTCCTCCGCATCCTGCAACGAAGCCCCCGTCGACAGCACATACTCCGAAACGCCGGCAAAAGCCGCCAGACGCATCCAGAACATGGCCTCTTCGGTCAGGCTTGGACTGGCATTGAATGAGTTCGGAAAATCATGCATGACGCACCTCGCTTTCGGGAAAACGACACCACGAGGTAGTACTAGCAATATTCGGCCCAGAATCAGGACCTGGAAAAGAAAAAACCCGCTGACGAATCAGCGGGTTTTTGCATTTCTGGTGGTGATGGGCAGAATCGAACTGCCGACCTATGGGTTATGAATCCATCGCTCTAACCGTCTGAGCTACATCACCACGCTTGAGGGCGCGGATTATAGTTTGCGGGGGGTTGGCGGGTCAACCGAATTTCGGGTCGGGTATAATGGCGAACTTTTGTGCCGCCGAACAAACTAAGCGGCACCCACTGATTCGCGAAGTGTTACCCATGCCCAAGAAATTATTCATCCGCACCTTTGGGTGCCAGATGAATGAGTACGATTCGGACAAGATGGCCGATGTGCTCAATGCCTCCGAGGCGGTTGTCCGCACCGACAATCCCGAGGAAGCCGACATCATCCTGTTCAACACCTGCTCGGTGCGCGAGAAGGCGCAGGAGAAGGTGTTCCACGACCTCGGCCGTGTCCGTCACCTGAAGAAGCTGAACCCCAACCTCGTGATCGGCGTTGGCGGCTGCGTGGCGAGCCAGGAAGGCGATGCCATCGTGGCGCGGGCGCCTTATGTCGATATCGTCTTCGGGCCGCAGACGCTGCACCGGCTGCCGCAGCTGATTGCCGAGCGCAAGGCGAAGGGCAAGGCGGCGGTCGATATTTCCTTCCCGGAAATCGAGAAGTTCGATTCGATGCCGCCAGCCGAAGTGAAGGGCGCGTCGGCCTTCGTGTCGATCATGGAAGGCTGCTCGAAGTTCTGCACCTTCTGCATCGTGCCTTACACGCGCGGCGGCGAAGTGTCGCGGCCGTTCGCCGACGTGCTGACGGAGGTGGCCGACCTGGCCGCCCACGGCGTCAAGGAAGTGACCCTGCTCGGCCAGAACGTCAATGCTTATCGCGGCGACGTCGACGGCACGGACGAGAAGGCCGATCTGGCGATGATGATCGAGTACATCGCCGAAGTGCCCGGCATCGAGCGCATTCGCTACACGACTTCGCACCCGCGCGAAATGACGCAGCGCCTGTTCGACACCTACCTCAAGGTACCGAAGCTCGTCTCGCACCTGCACCTGCCCGTGCAGGCCGGCTCGGACCGCGTGCTGGCGGCCATGAAGCGCGGCTACACGACGCTCGAATACAAGTCGATCATCCGCAAGCTGCGCGCGGCGCGGCCGGACATTTCGCTGTCGTCGGACTTCATCGTCGGCTTCCCGGGCGAAACGGACGAGGATTTCGAGAAGACGATGAAGCTGATCGACGAGGTCGGCTTCGACAGTTCCTTCTCGTTTGTTTACAGCCCGCGCCCGGGCACTCCGGCGCTGGAGCTCGACGATTCGACACCGGCCGAGGTCAAGTCGGCCCGCCTGCTACGCCTGCAAAAACGCATCGACGAACAGGCCCAGGCGATCAGCCAGACCATGGTTGGCAGCGTGCAGCGCGTGCTGGTCGAAGGCACGTCGAAGAAGGACGTGCATGAACTGGCTGGCCGCACCGACAACAACCGCATTGTCAATTTTGCCGGCAATCCGCGGCTCATCAACACCTTCGTCGATGTCCGCATCACGTCTTCGCTGTCGCACACGCTGAGAGGCGAAATTGTCATCCGAGAAGACTAAGCCGGCCGCGCGGGCCAAACCCTCGCCCAAGACCAAGCCGATCGAGATCGCCCTGACGCCGGTCGACAACGCCCAGCTGGCCAATCTGTGCGGCCCTCTCGACGAGAACATCCGGCAGATCGAAACGGCCTTCGACGTCATCATCCGCCGGCGCAACGAACGGTTTTCCGTTTTTGGCGAAAAATCCCGGTTGACCGTCGAAGCCCTCCAGCACTTCTACGTCATGGCGCGCGACACGCTGACCGTCGATGAAATCCAGCTCGGCCTCGTCGAACTGCTCAACGCGCCGGTGCGCCGTGTATCGCGCCGCGCCGAAGGGCCGGTCGACGGCCCGCAACTGGTCACGCGCAAGACCGAACTGCACGGCCGCACGCCGCGCCAGGTCGAGTATCTCAAGCACATTCAGGAACATGACATAACCTTCGGCATTGGCCCGGCCGGCACCGGCAAGACCTACCTCGCCGTCGCCTCTGCCGTCGATGCCTTCGAGCGCGACCTGGTCGAGCGCATCATCCTGACCCGCCCGGCCGTCGAAGCCGGCGAGCGCCTCGGCTTCCTGCCCGGCGACCTGACTCAGAAGATCGACCCGTATCTGCGGCCGCTGTACGACGCACTCTACGACCTCATGGGCGCCGACCGCGTCGCCAAGCTCTACGAAAAGCGGGCCATCGAGATCGCGCCGCTCGCCTTCATGCGCGGCCGCACGCTCAACCACGCCTTCATCATCCTCGACGAGGCGCAGAACACGACGCCGGAGCAGATGAAGATGTTCCTGACCCGCATCGGCATTGGCGCCAAGGCGGTGGTCACCGGCGACATCACGCAGGTCGACCTGCCCAAGGGCCACAAGAGCGGCCTCAACGAAGCCATCGGCATCCTCAAGGGCGTGCGCGGTCTGGCCTTTACCCATTTCAAGAAGGAAGACGTGGTGCGCCACCCGCTGGTCGCCCGCATCGTCGAAGCCTATGAAAAAAACCAGCAGCCGACTTAACCTCTCCGTGCAATACGCCTGTAACCGTGAGGGCTTACCCTTACGGGCAGATTTCGTGAAATGGGCGCGCGCCGCGCTGGTCGGCGGTGGCGAAGTGACGATCCGCCTGGTCGACGCCGACGAAGGCCAGGCGCTGAACAACGAGTACCGCGGCAAGGACTACGCGACCAACGTGTTGTCTTTTCCGTATGACACCGAGCCGGTGGTAACGGGCGACCTGGTCATCTGCCCGAGCGTCGTGGCGCGCGAGGCGGCCGAGCAGAACAAGCCGCTGGCTGCTCATTACGCGCACCTGACGGTGCATGGTATGCTGCATTTGCAGGGCTGGGATCATGAGAACGACGACGATGCCCAGGCCATGGAAGACGAAGAAAGGGAGATTCTTGCCGCGTTGGGTTACCCCGACCCGTACGCCGCCTAAACATCATGGACAGTGACAGTAAACCGAGTTTCATTGAACGACTGACTTCCCTGCTGCTGCGCGAGCCGGACGACCGCGAGCAGTTGCTTGAAATCCTGCACGGCGCCTACGAGCGCAACCTGATGGACGCCGATGCGCTGACCATCATCGAAGGCGCGCTCGCCGCCTCCGACACCCGCGTTACCGACGTCATGATTCCGCGCGCCCAGATGGACGTCATCGACGTCGACGACCCGCTGAGCGAGATCGTCCCCGTCGTCATCGAAGCCGCCCACTCGCGCTTTCCCGTCGTCGACGGCGACCGCGACAAGGTGCTCGGCGTGCTGCTCGCCAAGGATTTGCTACGCATCCAGATCGAACCCGATTTCGACCTGCGCGACTGGCTGCGCCCGGCCGTCTTCATCCCCGAATCGAAGCGCCTCAACGTGCTGCTCCGCGAATTCCGCGTCTCGCGCAATCACATGGCCATCGTCGTCAATGAATACGGCGGCGTCGCCGGCCTGGTCACCATCGAGGACGTCCTCGAACAGATCGTCGGCGACATCGAGGACGAATACGACTTCGACGAGGCGCATGACAACATCCGCCTCGACGCCTCGGGCCGCTACCGCGTCAAGGCGCGCACGGAGATCGAGGACTTCAACGAGGCCTTCAAGACCAGCTTCTCAGACGAGGAATTCGACACCGTCGGCGGCCTCGTCCTGCGCCACCTCGGCCGCGTGCCGAAGCGCAATGAGGTGATGGACATCGAAGGCATCCGCTTCCAGGTGCTGCGCGCCGACAGCCGCCGCCTGTACACCCTGCTGGTCACGCCGGCGCCCACGCCGCTACCCGGTGCCGAAGACGCCACTGCCTAGTTCGCCGGCCGTTCGCTACCTGATCGCCGCACTGGTCGGCGTCGCTGGCGTCGCTTGCTTTGCGCCGGTCGGCCTTTACTGGCTGGCGCCGGTCGTCTGGCTGGGCTTTTTCGTGCTGCTGCGCACCGCCGGGTCGCCGCGTGAGGGCCTGCTCACCGGCCTCGCCTTCGGCCTCGGCTTCTTTTGCACCGGCGTGTCGTGGGTCTTCGTCAGCCTATCGGTTTTCGGCGGCATGCCGTGGTGGATGGCCGGGCCGGCCGCCTTCCTGTTCTGCGCTGTCATGGCGCTCTTCCCAATGGCCGCCGGCTACGCCTTCAAGCGCTGGCAGCCAACTGAATTCTGGCGGCAGGCTGCGCTTTTTGCCGCGCTGGTCGCCGTCGGCGACTGGCTCAAGGGCTGGGTCTTCACCGGTTTTCCGTGGCTCACCGTCGGCTACTCGCAGGCGGCACCGAGCCCACTGGCCGGCTTCGCGCCACTCATCGGCGTGCATGGCCTGTCGCTGCTCGTCGCGCTGAGCGGCGCCCTGCTCGTCCGCTGGCGCCTTGGTGCGCCGTTCGCGGCACTGCTCGTGATCAGTGGTCTGGGCCTGCAGCAGGTGGCATGGACGACGCCGGTCGGCGAACCGGTCAGCGTCGCGCTGGTCCAGGGCAACGTGCCGCAGGAAATGAAATTCCGGCCGGAAGCCTTTTTCCGCACCCTCGACCTCTATCGCGAGCTGATCACGCAGAATCCGGCGCAACTGACCGTGCTGCCGGAAACGGCCATCCCGGCCTTCATCGACCAGATTCCGCCCGACTACCTCGACGAACTAAAGGCGCTGGCCAAGCGCCAGAACGGCGACCTCATTTTCGGCACGCTGACCGGCGACGACCGCGGCTACTTCAACAGCGCGGTGAGCCTCGGCGCCTCGCCACTGCAGGTTTACAGCAAGAACCACCTGGTCCCCTTCGGCGAGTTCATCCCGGCCGGCTTCGCGTGGTTCATGGCCTACGCCAACATCCCGATGTCGTCCTTCACGCGCGGCCCGGAAGTGCAGGTGCCGCTCGCCGTGGCCGGCCAGCACGTGGCGGCCAACATCTGCTACGAAGACGTCTTCGGCGAAGAGATCATCCGCGCCCTGCCGCAGGCCGGCATCCTGGCCAACCTGTCGAACACGGCGTGGTTCGGCCATTCGCTGGCCCAGCCGCAGCACCTGCAGATTTCCCAGATGCGCGCCGCCGAAACCGGACGCCCGATGCTGCGCGCCACAAACACCGGCATGACGGCGATCATCGACGCGCAGGGCCATGTCGACGCTGTCCTGCCGGCCTTCGAGACGGGCGTGCTGCAGGGCTCGGTGCAGGCTTACCAGGGCATGACGCCCTATGCCCGTTTCGGCAACTGGCTGGCCCTCGGGCTGATGGCCGGGCTGACCATCCTCGGCCTGGCCGGCCGGCGAACGCGCGCCGATTGAGCGCTGCCGCCATCTTTCCCGGATGGCATACGACATTTCAATTTTGGGCATTTTTTCCGGTTGACCGTCAAATCGGTGCCACGCGCCCGAACCCGGCCTTCGCCCGACTTTCCGGCCCGCAAACTATCCATGGTCAAAATCGCTCAATCGCTATAAAGTAGAAATCTCACAGATTTGCGATGTGTTGTTTTTTCTTCGTGTTTCCACTTTTGGGCGAATGAACATGCAATCCCTAGAGAACCTGTCGCTGGCCAAATTTCTGCGCGTCATCTCCATCCTGGTCTTCGTGGTGCTGCTGATTGTCGGCGGCGTCGGCATCGCCTCCCTGCGCGCCGTGTCGTCGGCGTCGTCGCTGATGGGCCAGGGCAAGGACGTGGTGGCCGACATCCTGCCGCCGCCGCTCTACGTCATCGAGGCCCAGCTCGTCGCCTATGACGTCGCGAGCGCCTCGAACGAGCAACGCCCGAAGCTGGTCGAAAAGCTCAACCAGCTCAAAAAGGATTACGACGACCGCAACAAGTTCTGGACCGACAGCGACCTCGACAGCGGCATCAAGCAGAAGCTGCTCGGCGCGCAGCGGCAGCAGGCCGACCTGTTCTGGAGTGAAGTCGAGAAGAACTTCCTGCCGGCGGTGGCCAGCCAGAACGCCGTCGCCCTCGACACCTCGCTCAAGCAGATGCGCCAGTATTACGAAGCGCATCGCGCTGGCGTCGAAGACACCGTCGGCGTCGCCGCCAAGTTTGCCGAAAGCTCGCTGCAGGGCCTGAAGGACACCAGCCAGACCGACAGCGTGTTGATGATCATCGCCATCGTGCTCGGCTGCGGCCTCGTGCTGCTCGGCATGCGCTCGCTGGCCGCCTCGCTGGGGCGCCGCATCGGCGGCGAACCGACCGAGGCCGTCGGCGTGGCCACGCGCATCGCCCACGGCGACCTGAGCGGCAAGGTGACCGTCAGGGCCGGCGACTCGACCAGCATGCTGGCCGCCATGAAGCTCATGCAGGACAACCTCGGCGCGCTCGTCGACGAAATTCGCCAGATGGTCCAGTCGGCGGAACGCGGCGAACTCGGCAAGCGCATCCGCCTCGACGACAAGGAAGGCTTCGGCAAGGAAATCGCCAGCGCCCTGAACCAGCTCATGGTCGTCACCGACACCAGCCTGCAGGACGTCTCGCGCGTCGCCTCCGCGCTCGCCGCAGGCGACCTGTCGCAGCGGGTCGAAGCGAACTATCCGGGCGCCTTCGGGCAAACCGCGAATGCCGTCAATGCCACGGTCAGCGCCCTCGTCCAGGTCGTCGAGGAAGTGCGCTCGATGGTCGATGCCGCCGCGCGCGGCGACTTCGGCCACCAGATCGACACCAGCGGCAAGCAGGGCTACCCGAAAACCCTGGGCGACCTGCTCAACAACCTCACGATCACCGCCCAGCAAGCGCTCTCGGATATTTCCACGGTCGCCCAATCGCTGGCCGAGGGCGACCTCACGCAGCGGATCGACAAGCAGTACCCTGGCCTGTTCGGTGAAACGGCCGACGGCATCAACACCACCGTCAGCAACCTCAAGACGCTGATCGGCAACGTCGTCGGCGCCGTCGACACCATCTCCGTCGCCGCCCGCGAAATCTCCGCCGGCAACGCCGACCTCTCGTCGCGCACCGAGGAGCAAGCCTCCAGCCTCGAAGAAACCGCCGCCAGCATCGAGCAATTCACCGCCACCGCGCAACAGAACACCGACAGCGCCAAGCAGGCCAACAAACTCGGCAAGACGGCTGCGGAAATCGCCGCCTCCGGCGGCGAGATCGTCAAGGCCTCCGCCTCGACCATGCTTGAGATCCGCGAAAGCTCGCGCAAGATCGGCGACATCATCAGCGTCATCGAAGGCATCGCCTTCCAGACCAACATCCTCGCCCTCAACGCCGCCGTCGAAGCGGCGCGCGCCGGCGAGCAAGGCAAGGGCTTCGCCGTCGTCGCCACCGAAGTGCGCGCCCTGGCGCTACGCACGGCCCAGGCCGCCAAGGAAATCTCGGCCCTCATCCGCGAATCGGCGAGCAAGGTCGAACACGGCACCAGCCAGGCCGAAGCCGCCGGCAAGAGCATGGACCAGATCATGGAATCCATCTCCAGCCTGTCCACCATCGTCGCCGGCATCAGCTCCGCCTCGGTCGAACAAACCCTCGGCATCGAGCAGGTCAACAAAGCCGTCGCGCAGATGGACGAAGTCACCCAGCAGAACGCCGCCCTGGTCGAACAAGCCGCTGCCGCCGCCGAATCCCTCGAAGAACAGTCGCGCCAGCTGCAGGAGCAAGTCGCCTCGTTCAAACTCGACAACGCCACCCGCGCCCTGCCCCCCGGCAAGCGCCCCACCCCGGCCCGCGGCCTCCCCCCACCCAGCAAACCCGCCCCCAAACCCGGCCGCCCCGAACTCCACCCGCCCGGCAAGCAGGACGCGGAGTGGTCGATGGTCTGAACCATCCCGGCGAAAAACAAAAAGCCCGACAGCTAATCGCTATCGGGCTTTTTTTCGCCGTGGGGCGGCGAGGAGACATTTCGATTTTGGCGGTTTTTTCCGGTTGACCGTGAAAGGCTATTTTCGACCCAAAAGCGACAGTCAGAGCGTGACAAAGCGGACCTTCAACATGCTAGCTAACAGGTGCTTCGCCTGTAGGCGGAGCATCCGTGTTGAGCTGCGAGTTAGATTTAGTCCCAGAAAAGGACGACTTGATCATTACGAGGTAACCGATAAATGCCAAAAGCATGCCTGTCCAGAAGTACAGGCCGGTTAAGTCGTCCCGAAGAGCCTGAATTGTAGGGTTCGACTGATCGCCTAAAGGAACAAGAAGAAACCCCAGAACAATAATGTTTGCGACCAACAGAATATTTGTCCCTGATAACGATGGCTTTAACCACCGCCAAACCGCTATCCAATCAAATATTTTTAGCAAAACCGTGACTACAAAAAAGTAGTTTAGAGCCAACACAAGGAAGTATGGTCCAACTCCGTTAAGCGCTCGTAACAAGGAGCGAAACCAATCGAAGTGGTACAACAGCCGCGTAATAGTAAAACCAATCGGGTGAGTAAATTTTATTATTAACGCTGCAAGAGGCAGCGTTAAGTTCAACGCATGCCACAAGGACCGCCTCTTTTCGGACGCAAGAGCCTCTTCCGGTACTTCTTCATTCCCCCTTGAAACGAACGCAGCAATCGTTGAACTGACCACAAAGAGCCACGGTGCGATGTACCCACCGATGATCGCAAAAATAAACATTGAATTGGTTCCCCCTCCTTTAAGAATGGACATTCCAAGAGGAAGGCAGGGCAAGGCAGCCAATAGGATTGGGAAATGCAAAACCTTTCGTGTTCGCTTACCCAGAAGCATCAAAACTAGAACGATGAAGGCGACTACCATCGAAAATACATAACTCTTCAGGAGCCCAGCAATGATTCCCTCTGCTTGTGCATAAGCAGGAAGAGAAAATGAAAGTGTTGTTATGACTGCAAATATCCGAAATTTATAAGGAATAGCCATACTGCTCTCCAGAGATTTAACAGTGTTTACACGGATGCAGGGGGCCATATAACAATTGATGTCGTATTCTTTGCTCCAAATTGATCACTTTAATTTAATTGGGATATTGGCTGTCATTCTAACAACATCAATATTCAAGATGACTACCACAGGACAATGCCTGCTTTGGGGATGGATAACGAGTGTCCGCTTTTGGCCGAATTCAGCCCTCGAGAGTGCAATCTCGCCAGCATGAAAATTTCCAGCAATCAAAGAGGTCAGAGTGATCTTGTTTTTAGGATGCTGTCGTCCAAAAACAAAATCTCTCTGACCCCAATGCATACACTGCCGAGCGCATGGCTATTCTGGACCCTTTGTGGGGGCGTCGTAACCGCCCTTCTGTTGGTTGGGTGACGTGACAATATCGCTGCTCAATGCGACAGGAGGAAACACAATTCGACCATCGTTAGCGCCAATGATGCGGTTAACCAGCACCGTACTAATTGCGCCAGCGACCATGTTCTGGCTCATTCCTCTTGCGCTCTGATCGTTCGAAAGGATGGTTATCTTCACTGAAGAGCCTACGTATGCGGAAAACGTGAGATCAACCTCACGCAATTCGCAGCCAGCCCCTAAATGCGCAGCTTCTGCCTCGTCTATATCCAGTCTGCCAGAGACTGCCGGATTAGCGGCTCCAACAATCCAAACACTGGGCTTTCCCATTTGCGCGGTCGGGACATAGATGCCACCTAGAAGTCGCAAATGCCTGGTCGATGCACCGACGTCTGACAACCTGATGGCGCTGGGAATTCCAGATGGGCAAAGGAAGAATATTCCGGAAGCGTTTTTCAAGACTGCCACGTACTGACCTCGAGGAAGGGTGTACGAAATACGGGAGTTTTCAAGGTGGTTTGCCTGAATGCTCGCCGCTAACTCAAATGGCGGCAGATTGCCTGCGGTACTCAAGCTTTGAGGATCGATGGACTGCGAAGCGCAACTGGAAAAAAGAAACGCCGCCACCAACGGCGATAAGAGGGAACAAATGCGTCGAGCAATCATTGAAAATTCAGTCCAGATAGAAGGACGGCTAACAGTGTTTACACGGACTCTGGCGTCCGTATAACAATTGCTATTGATGACTTGGAGAGAGGAGCTTCAATTTCATACCGTTCAGTCACCTGGAATTATTGCTGCCAGTATAACGACACAATATGCCAGACGCGTTTTTGCTTTCGCGCTGTAGGACAAAGCAAATGTCAATGACCGCTCTGGGCAGGGACTACTGACCGGCTGCTATTGGCCGATGGCAGTCTGCCCCCTTTGGTTTACTGAATCAGTATTTTCTTGCCGTCAAGTTTCTGCGGCTTGCTTCGTCTAGACGAACTCGCTCCCACCCTTTTTGCACGAGACACGAATCGAGATTTTTGTTCAAAAATTGATTCGTTTCTGCCGGAGATAAACTACCGGTACTCGTGGTAACGCATTGATTCGGGCCACTTGGTCCATTGGAATAGCATATGCTCGTTGAGCCTGCGCGGCCACCAGTACGTTTCTTGAGATCTTCTTGCCACTCTTCTAACTTAACGGCTGCGGCTGCATCGCATGTAGCGGTGTCGATTCTCCACTCATCGTCACCTGCATCCGATTTGACCCAAACGGTTGGAGAGGCGCATCCACAAATAGCCGTTGCAAGTGCAATGCAGAGGGTTAGCGTAGTATTTTTCATTCCCAAAACGTTACTCAAATTTATACAAATATCATTGAAGTGCCACCAGTCGCAACATGGCGCCCTGGGATGGCGTGGGGACATTTCGATTTTGGCTGTTTTTTCCGGTTGACCGTGAAAAATCACTTTGTTCCCATTGCCACCAAAAAGCCAGAATGCATCGACAGTTTATGCACCTATAGTTGCCAAAAAAATGCCCCATGAATACGATGATTGCAAATTCATTTTCGAATAAGCGAATGCCTGATCTTCGGATTTTCCCGTCAAATCCGCTCTCCTGAACAACGCAATCGGCTCATTCAGATCAAGCAATTTTTATCTCAAACAAAACTTGACCATGTATAGCAACCTTTACGAAATTCTTGAAGTAAGCCAATCAGCTAGCCAAGAGGCAATCGATGCCAACTACAAGCGCCTTCATTTAAAGCACTCTGACCCTGCCAGCAAAGGAGATGAAGACGCGACAAACCAGCTAATTGCGCTCCGTGAGGCCTACAGAACTCTGTCCGATGTAGAACTTCGACGTAAATATGACAATAAACTGGATTCTCAACAATCAAACTTGATCATTGAAGAAACCTCCTCGCATTCACTTTTGAAGATATTGCTTGTTGTATCCACGATTGGTGCATGCCTGTTTGGATATGGAAAGCACCAAGCAGCACAAGAGAAAGCACGACTGGAAAAAGAGCAGATCGCGGCAACAGCAAAGCTTGCTGAGCTTGAGGCTCAACGGGAGCAAACAGAAAGGCTGGCAATTTTGCAGGCGGAACAGCAAAGGCTCCAGGCCCAGGCGATACTCGAAAGGCAACAGCGGGAAAGCGATTATGCCTATGGGAAGCAAGTATCCCGGGACCTTGAACGTGCCGAGACTCAGGCACGTCAGGAACGTGAAAAAGAGGAACGACAGCGCACGTTAGCCGAAAAGCAAAAGCAAAATGAATTTGAGCGGCAACTAGCAAAAGAAAGGGCTCTTGCTCGTCAAATGGAGCATGACCGTTTACAACGCAGTCGCTACTGAGAAACGAGGTCTACTGATTTACTGTCGTCGCGCAATTTGCTTATCAAAATTCGAAAAAACGCGACGAATTAGCGTATGCATGCGTTTTCGGCTGAAGCCCCCCTGTAAGATCAAAGGGGTCAGAGAGATTTTGTTTTTAGGATGCTGTCGTCCAAAAACAAAATCTCTTTGACCCCAATGGCATTTCTGAGGGCTTTCGGCGGAAAGCCCTCGAGCGTAAGCTCAAGTACGCTGCACCGCGTAGTGAGCGACTTCATGCTGGCACATGAACGCGTTCCTTGATGTGTTTGAGGTTCGCCACGATGGTGAATGTCATGATGGCGAGCAAGGACCAGGAACTCCATTTCCCGACGTGGACGGCGGACCACGCGCCAAGCTGATTCGGATATTTCCAGATACCGAAGAAGGTGCTGATGTTCTCGGCTAGCCAGATGAAGAAACCGATCAGGATGAACGAGAGCAGGAGGGGCATCCGACGCTCGCAGTCGAACGGGCGGAATATCACGGTTGTTCTGGCATAAAGGCCAAGGGCGCAGGCGGCAATGTACCAACGGTAGTCGCCGATGTAGTGATGGGTAAAGAAATTGGCGTAGATCAGCAGCGCAATCACCCAAGCCATCCAGTAAGGTGGGTGATGAACAACGCGCAATTCGAAAAGACGCCAGGCCTGGATGATGTAGCTACCGACTGCGGCATACATGAAGCCCGAAAAGAGCGGAACGCCAAGGACTTTGGTGTAGGCGAAATCGGGATAAGCCCAGGAGCCTATTCCGCCTGAGGTCTTGAACACTTCCAATGCGAAGCCGACGACATGGAAGATGCTGATCGCCTTGAGTTCGTCCATCGTTTCGAGCTTGGCCCAGACCATCCAGGCTTGAATGGCCAGCGCTATGATCAGCAGGACATCGTAGCGAGGGATACCCCACAGCTCCGTACGCGGCACCAAAAATACGGCGGCAAAAAAGAGCCCGGCAAACAGACAGGCACGGGCCTCCTTGATGCCGAAATAGAGAAACTCAAGGGCGAAGCGCGAAAGGCCGGAGAGGTCCGCCCGGCTCCGCTCTGCCAAGAGGTGATCATCCAGCGCCCTGAGGCGCAATGATGAAAAGCCCGAAAGCACTTGCGTGGTCATTGGTCAGAGCGAATTTGAGCGCATCAAAATTTCAGTTTTGGCTGTTTTTCCCGGTTGACCGTGGAATTGCCCCACGATCACGGTTCAAGGGCTCTCAGCCGCGGTGATCCATCCACCAGGTCAGGCCCTGGACGTTGAGTTCGATGTCGGTGGCGAGGATGTCGAGGATGGTGGCTTCGGGCAGGGTGCAGCCGTGGGTGCGGAGTTCGGCGAGCAGGTAGGCGGTGAGTTCCTGCTTGATGGCGGCGTGGCGGGTTTCGCTGGGCGCGGCGTGGGCTTCGGCGATGGCGACGTGGGCGTCGAGGCGGCGATGGAGGTCGGCGGCGCGGGCGGGGACGTCGTGCACCTGGGCGTAGTGCGTAAGGTACATGGCCTGCGGGCCGTAGCTCATCAGGCGGTCGATGGAGGCGCGCATTTCGGCGTGGTCGAACTGGGTCGTGTGGTGCTTGGCGTGGCCCGGGGTGTCGATCATGAGCAGTTCGCGGCCGCCGAGCTGGATGGTCAGGCCTTCGTGGGCGTCGATGATGCGCTCGGCCGAAATCGGCAGGATGTCGCCGTAGACGTTGTCGACGTAGTCCTTGCCATAAACTGCGGTGACGCCGGCAACGAGCTTGGAGGGCTCGGCCATGTGACGCGAGCCGCGCGGATGGACGACGAGCCTGGCGTTGGGGAATTCGCGCATGAGCGCGCCAGCGCCGCCGGCGTGGTCGAGGTGGATGTGGGTGAGGATGACGTAATCGACCGCCTCGCGGCCGAGGCCGACCTTGTTCAGCGCTTCCAGCACGTTGGGCAGCGAGTCGTTGCTGCCGGTGTCGATGAAGGCGACGCGACCATCATCGACGATCATGTGGATGGCGGCCAGGATGGGGCGCACATAGCCGGCGTCGAAAGCGATGATGCCGTTGCCGTAGTCTCTCCAGTCGAACATGTCGGGTCCTCACCGTTTGGAAGCCGGCGATTATACTGGCGGCCTGACGATTTCAACGAGTGCCCCGATGACGCATTTCCTGGCCGACGACGGCGAAAAGATCCACGTCAAGCTCTCCGGCGAGGGTTCGCCGCTGATCCTCCTGCACGGCTGGACGTCGAGCAGCCAGGAGTGGTTTCCCTTCCTCGGCGAGCTCAACGCCCATCATCGCGTTTATCGCTGGGATGCGCGCGGCCACGGCGGCCACACGCTGGCGCATGCGGATTCGGCGACGGTCGAGCGCATGGCGCGCGACCTGCGCAATCTTATCGACCATTACGGCATCGCCAACGCCACGGCCGTCGGCCACTCGATGGGCGCGCTGACGCTCTGGCAATACCTGCGCGACCACGGCACGCACGGCCTCGGCAAGCTGTGCCTGATCGACCAGTCGCCCAAGCTGCTGACGGCCGAGGACTGGGCACACGGGATTTACGGGAATTTCGGCGTCGACCGTAACGACGAACTGGTCGGCTGGCTGCGCGACGATTTCGCTGAGGGCGTACTCAAGCTGACGGCGCACGGGCTGAACAAGCGGGCCGAGGAAAAGTATTTGCAGAACGCCACCGGCTGGCAACGTTCGCGCGCCGCGCTGCAGGCGCAGAACCCGGAACCGCTGATCAACTGCTGGCAGAGCCTGACGGCCGCCGACTACCGCGACGTGCTGGCCAACATCCCGCTGCCGACGCTATTGGTCTATGGCGGCGAGAGCAATTTCTACCATGCGTCGACGGCGCACTACGTCGCCGACACCATCCCGAACGCCGTGCTGCGCATCTACGAAGGCACGGACCACTCGCCGCACCAGTGGCAGCGCGAGCGTTTCGTCCGGGAATTGATCGCGTTCATCGACGAGGACGACGCGGCAGGCGGCCGCTAAGGCGCGCCCGGCCGGTTTAGCCGGCCTTGGCCAGCGTCGCGGCGGAGGCCTGCGTGGCGCCGTTGGCGCGCAGATGCTGGACAGCCTGTTCGAGGCGCTGCTTCTCGGCCAGGACCTTGGTCGCGTAGCGGCGGCCGGGGTCGCCGACGGCACCGCCGAACTGCTGCAGGCCGTTTTCCAGCCCGCCGTTGCGGCGAATCGACTCCTTGAGGACCTTGGCGCCGACCTGGACGTTGATGACCGGGTTGAGGAAGGCAGCCTGATCGGCGGCCTCCGGCAGCTTGTCCTGATGGAAACGCGGCACGACCTGCATCAGCCCCTTGGCGCCGAAATCGCTTTCGGAGAAGGGATTGAAGCGCGATTCGATGCCGATCACCGCGATGATGAGCAGGGGATCGAGGTGCAGCTGGCGGCCGGTTGCCTGGGCCGTCGCGAAGATCGGCTCCAGCGCCTCGGCCGAGACGCGATAGCGGCGGGAGACGTAATCCATGGCGCCGCGCATGCGGGCATTGAGGGTTTCCGCCGAGGGATCGATATCCTCGACATCGAGTTCATCGTCGAGGGCAACTTCTTCGCTCGTCGGCATGAGGAACTTCAGGCCGCCGAGCATGGTGGGATTGCCGCTTTGCACGCCCGCCAGGGCAAGTACAAAAAGAACGCCGGCAAACATCAGGCACTTCTGAAACAGGGACGATGCGAGCTCGGTATAGCGCCACATCGAAGCGGGAAGAACTGTTGAGGTAAACATGCGACCTCCTTCACTGTTGCCACCGCCGACCAGCTTCATCGACAGCGAACGGTTACAGGGGGTACGACATCGGCCAGGACCCCATTGAGGGGCTCGCTGGAACCCGTGGCGACACACTGCTTTTGCCCCGGAAACCGATGCTGCACCGCAGCATTGATTGCAGTGTATTGATTTATATCAAATAAGTCAATTCACGGCCGTGCTAAGCGAGGATTCTGTGTTGCATCGCCGCAACAAACATCCCGGCGGCCCGCAGCGAAAAACCCGCACGAACCGAGGCAAATCGGCGGCCTGGAGGGATTTCGAATTTGGCCCTTTTTTCCGGTTGACCGCGCCCCGCAGGAAGCACTCTTGGGGTGTGAAATCGGATCAGGCCGCCTTCAGCCGATCGGCGAACAGCTTGCGCAGCTTCTGGGCCTTCGGCGCGACGACGGCCATGCAGTAGCCGTGGTAAGGATTGCGCCGGAAATACTGGTGGTGATACTCCTCGGCAACGAAGAAGCGATCGGCCGGCGTCACTTCCGTGACAATCGGCGCCCCCCACAGGTTCTCGCCGTTGAGGCGGGCGATTACTGCCTGGGCCGTGGCCTGCTGCGCGGCATCGTGGAAGAAGATGGCCGAGCGGTACTGCGTCCCGACATCGTGGCCCTGACGGTTCGGCGTCGTCGGGTCGTGAATGGCGAAGAAGGCCATGAGCAGCGTCGCGAAGTCGATCTTCGCCGGGTCGAATGCGATCTGCACGACCTCGGCATGGCCGCTGTCGCCCCGGCACACCGCCTCGTAGGTCGGCGCCGGATCGTGCCCGCCCATGTAGCCAGGCAGCACCGAGACCACGCCATCGAGCTGCTCGAACGCCGCTTCGAGGCACCAGAAACAACCACCGGCGAGGGTGGCAACGGCTTGCGTCATGAGCCCTTCCTTTTATAGAAATACGGAGCTCGGATCATTCGGAAGCCATTTTGGTTCCCCGCCCCGTTCAGATAGCGCTGTCGCGGATTCACAACGGCGCCGATCTGCCTGATCCCGACAAAACCTAGTAAAATCCTAGGCTTTCCGTCTTTCCGAGTGCGTCCGATGACGACCAGCAAGAAGCCCAGCTTTCAAGAAATCATCCTGCGTTTGCAGCAATACTGGAGCGACAAGGGT
>JAGTRT010000038.1 GCA_018261895.1 Pseudomonadota bacterium | reverse complement strand
GAACTCGTAGATCGCTTCCATGCCCAGATCGGCAAAGCCGACGACCTTGGCCGACTTGATCGCCTTGGCGACGAGGTAGGCGGCGCCACCGACGGCCATGAGGTAGGCCGACTTGTTGTCCTTGATCGCCTGAATGGCAACGTCGCCGCGCTCGGACTTGCCGACCATCGAAATAAGGCCGGTCTTTTCGAGCATCATGCGGGTGAACTTGTCCATGCGGGTGGCCGTGGTCGGGCCGGCCGGTCCAACGACTTCGTCACGCACCGGGTCGACCGGGCCAACGTAGTAGATGACGCGATTGGTGAAATCGACCGGCAGCTTTTCGCCCTTGGCCAGCATGTCGGAGATGCGCTTGTGGGCGGCATCGCGGCCGGTCAGCATCTTGCCGTTCAGCAGCAATTTCTGGCCCGGCTTCCAGGAAGCGACTTCTTCCTTGGTCAGGGTGTTGAGGTTGACCTGCGTGGCGGACTTGAGGTCTGGCGTCCAGGTGACGGCTGGCCAGTCTTCGAGCTTCGGCGGCTCAAGCTTGGCCGGGCCGGAGCCGTCGAGGTGGAAATGGCAGTGACGGGTCGCGGCACAGTTCGGCACCAGCGCGACCGGCAGGTTGGCGGCGTGGCAGGGGTAATCGAGCACCTTGACGTCGAGCACGGTGGTCAGGCCGCCCAGACCCTGCGCACCAACACCCAGGGCGTTGATCTTTTCGTGCAGTTCGAGGCGCAGTTCCTCAGCGCGGGTGAGCTTGGCGCCGGTGGCAGCCTTGGCTTTCAGTTCGTGGATATCGACCGGGGCCATGATCGATTCCTTGGCCAGCAGCATGGCCTTCTCCGGCGTGCCGCCGATACCGATGCCGATGATGCCGGGCGGGCACCAGCCGGCACCCATTTCCGGAATCTTGTGCAGCACCCAGTCGACGAGGTCGTCGGACGGGTTGAGCATGGCGAACTTCGACTTGGCTTCCGAGCCACCACCCTTGGCGGCGCAGATGACCTCGACGTGATGGCCTTCGACGATTTCGAAGTGCACGACGGCCGGGGTGTTGTCCTTGGTGTTCTTGCGGGCACCGGCCGGGTCGGCCAGCACCGAGGCGCGCAGCGGGTTGTCCGGGTTGGCGTAGGCACGGCGGACACCCTCGTTGATCATTTCCTGGATGCTCATGGTGGCATCCGGCCAGGTGACCTGCATGCCGACCTTGATGAAGACCATGCCGATACCGGTGTCCTGACAGATCGGGCGATGGCCTTCGGCAGCCATGCGCGAGTTGGTCAGGATCTGGGCGATGGCGTCCTTGGCGGCGGGGGCTTCCTCGCGTTCGTAGGCTTCACCCAGCGCCTTGATGTAATCGAGCGGATGGTAGTAGCTGATGTACTGGAAAGCGTCGGCGACGGACTGGATCAGGTCTTCCTGTTTGATGGCGGTCATGCGGACTCCGGGTCAGTGGTTTTTCTGGTGTTGAAGGGCGAGGGTCTGGGTCATGGTCTTGTCGACCAAGGCCATGGCCAGGGCGGAGAAAAGGAATACGACGTGAATGATGACCTGCCACATCAGGGTGTGCTCGGACAGGTTGTTGGCATTGATGAAGCTCTTCAGCAGATGAATCGACGAGATGCCGATGATGGCGGTCGACAGCTTGATCTTGAGAACGCCGGCATTGACGTGCGACAGCCATTCCGGCTGGTCCGGGTGGTCTTCGAGGTCGAGGCGGGAAACGAAGGTTTCGTAGCCGCCGACGATGACCATGACCAGCAGGTTGGCGATCATGACGACATCGATCAGGCCGAGCACGGCCAGCATGATTTCCGCTTCGCTGATATGGGCGGCGTCGATGGCGTTATGAACGAGGTGGCTCAATTCGACCATGAACAGCCAGCAATACACGACCTGGGCAATGATCAGGCCGAGGTAGAGCGGTGCCTGTATCCAGCGGCTGGCGAAGATGAAGGACTCGAGGAATTTGATGGGCTTGGCGTTGGCGCTCATTTTTGGGAATGCTAAGTTGGGGAGGCGAAGTTTATCACGCGCTCCGTCCGCTTCCAGAAACACTGAAATGCTGCGCCGCAGCGTGATTTCGTAAGGCCATTGTAAGAATATCAAAGTCTAATGCCGCATCAACGCTGGCGGGGGAGTGGGTTGATCTCCAGCTTGCGCGTCGAATGAGTCCGTGCAGCTTATTTATCCGTCTGACGAAATCGTCAAGAACGCGGCGGTTTCCGGGATGGACGCCTACAGGGCGCTGTGCGCGGAAGCGGAAGCCGACTACCCGGGATTCTGGGCCAAGCGCGCCCGTGAATTCATCACGTGGAAGCAGCCTTTTACCCAGGTGCTTGACGAGTCTAATGCCCCCTTCTTCAAATGGTTTGCCGACGGCAAGCTGAACGTTTCCTACAACTGTCTCGACCGTAACGTTGAGGCCGGTCTGGGCGACAAGGTTGCCCTGATTTTCGAAGCCGACAACGGTGAAGTAACCAAGGTTACTTACAAGGAACTGTTGTCCAAGGTTGCCAAGTTTGCCAACGCCCTGCGCAGCATGGGCGTCAAGAAGGGCGACCGCGTCGTTATTTACATGCCGATGACCGTTGAAGGCATCTGCGCGATGCAGGCCTGTGCCCGTATCGGTGCCATCCACTCCATCGTTTTCGGCGGCTTCTCGGCCCAGTCCCTGCGCGATCGTATCAACGACGCCGGCGCTGTTGCCCTGATCACCTCCGACGGCCAGTTCCGCGGCGGCAAGGCCATCCCGCTCAAGCCGATCGCTGATGAAGCTTTCGCCATGGGTGGTTGCGAGTCGGTCAAGAACGTCATCGTCTTCAAGCGCACCGGCGCCGAAGTCAATATGGTTGCCGGCCGTGACACCTGGTTGCACGATGCTGTTGCCAACCAGTCCGATGTCTGCGAACCGGAATGGGTCGAAGCCGAACACCCGCTGTTCCTGCTCTACACCTCGGGTTCCACCGGCAAGCCGAAGGGTGTCCAGCACTCCACCGGCGGCTACCTGCTGCACGCCATCATGACCATGAAGTGGACCTTCGACATCAAGCCGACGGACGTCTTCTGGTGTACGGCCGACATCGGCTGGGTGACCGGTCACACCTACATCACCTACGGCCCGCTGGCCTGCGGCGCGACCGAAATCGTTTTCGAAGGCGTCCCGACCTACCCGGATGCCGGCCGTTTCTGGAAGATGATCCAGGATCACAAGGCCACGATCTTCTACACCGCACCGACCGCCATCCGCTCGCTGATCAAGGCGTCCGACACGACCCCGGCCGTGCATCCGAAGAGCTTCAACCTGTCTTCGCTGCGCATCCTCGGTTCCGTCGGCGAGCCGATCAACCCGGCTGCCTGGACGTGGTACTACGAGAATGTCGGTGGCGGCCGTTGCCCGATCGTCGATACCTTCTGGCAGACCGAAACCGGTGGTCACATGATCACCCCGTTGCCGGGCGCAACCCCGCTGGTTCCGGGTTCCTGCACCCTGCCGTTCCCGGGCATCCAGTTCGCCGTGGTCGATGAGACCGGTGCCGATCTGCCGTGGGGTCAGGGCGGTATCCTGGTCTGCAAGAAGCCGTGGCCGTCGATGATCCGCACGATCTGGAACGACGACGAGCGCTTCGTCAAGTCGTACTACCCGCAAGACTTCCAGGGCAAGTACTACCTGGCTGGCGACGGCGCGATCCGCGACAAGGACACCGGTTACTTCACCATCACCGGCCGTATCGACGACGTGCTGAACGTTTCCGGTCACCGCATGGGCACGATGGAAATCGAATCCGCGCTGGTTGCCAATCCGCTGGTTGCCGAGGCTGCCGTGGTCGGCCGTCCGGACGACCTGACCGGTGAAGCCATCGTGGCCTTCGTTGTGCTGAAGGGTCAGCGCCCGACGGGTGACGACGCCAAGCGCATCATCAAGGAACTGTCTGACTGGGTTGGCAAGGAAATCGGTCCGATTGCCAAGCCGAAGGACATCCGTTTCGGTGACAACCTGCCGAAGACCCGTTCGGGCAAGATCATGCGTCGTCTGCTGCGTGGTCTGGCCAAGGGCGAGGAACTGACGCAAGACACCTCGACGTTGGAGAACCCGGCTATCCTGGAACAACTGAAGGGCTAAAAAAGCCTCGTTCCAGCATGAGCCAGGAGGCGGCGAACTTGCCACGCTGCCTCCAAAGACTAAAAGGCAAGGAGGAGACAATGGTCGCCCATAAGGTGGCCTCCCGTGTAGTCGCATCAGACTATATGCCAACAACGGCTGGCACGCTTGGCGTGCCGGCCGTTTCCTTTTCCGGGACAGGATGGTGAAAAGAGCGAATCCGACGCGTCAGCGACTGGCGGCACTCGGGCTGCTGGGCGTGCCCTTGCTGACCTATCCGTTGCTCAGCTTGCCGGGCGGCGAGGTGGCGGGCATTCCTGCGACCTACCTGTACCTGTTCGGCATCTGGGCCGGACTCATCGCACTGGCGGCCTGGGTGGCCGAACGGCGGGGTTCCTAGATGCTTTCCGGCTGGTTCATCGCGATCGTCGCGACAGCCTATCTCGGCCTGTTGTTTGCCGTGGCGCGCTTTGGCGACGCCCGGGCAGACGCCGGCAAGTCGATCATTTCGGCCAATGTTTACGCCCTCTCGCTGGCGGTCTATTGCACTTCCTGGACTTTTTACGGCAGCGTTGGCCGGGCGACGTCCGGCGGGCTGTCCTTCCTGACCATCTACCTCGGCCCGACGCTGATGCTGCTCTGCGTTGGCGTCATCATCAAGATGATCCGCATCAGCAAGGCGCAGCGCATCACCTCGATTGCCGACTTCATCGCCTCGCGCTACGGCAAGAGCCAGTTGCTGGCCGGCATGGTGACGGTCATCGCGGTGATCGGCGTCGTGCCGTACATCGCCCTGCAATTGAAGGCGATGGCGGCGAGCGTCGATGTGCTGCTTGATCATTCCGGCAGCAGCGTCGAGGTCTGGGGGCTCGATTCCACCTTCCTGATGGCCGTCGTGCTCGCCTTCTTCTCCATCCTGTTCGGGACGCGCCATCTCGATGCGACCGAGCGCCATGAGGGCATGGTGGCGGCGGTGGCTTTCGAGTCGGTGGTCAAGATCGTCGCCTTCATGGCGGTCGGCCTGTTCGTGACCTACGGCATGTATGGCGGGTTGGGCGATCTTTTCCTGCGCGCGGCCGAGAGCCCGGAATTGGGCCGGCTATTGCAACTCGATTCCAGCCGGGCGGGGACGTGGACCGCGCTGATCGTGCTCTCCGGACTGGCCATCATTTTCCTGCCGCGCCAGTTCCAGATCATCGTCGTCGAGAATGTCGACGAGTCGCACCTCAAGCGTGCGGTCTGGCTGTTTCCGCTCTATCTGCTGCTCATCAACATTTTTGTCTTGCCGCTGGCCCTGGGCGGTTTGCTGCATTTCGGCGGGCAGGGGGTGAATCCGGATACCTTCGTGCTGACCCTGCCGCTCGCCCGCGGTGCCGAGGCGCTGGCGCTGCTGGCCTTCATCGGCGGCCTGTCGGCGGCGACCGGCATGGTCATCGTCGAAACCATCGCCTTGTCGACCATGGTCTGCAACGACCTCGTCATGCCCATCCTCTTACGGTCAACCGGAAAATTCGTCGAAAAACGAAATGACCTGTCCGGACTGCTGATCGGTATCCGGCGCGCCGCCATCGCGCTCATCCTGCTCCTCGGCTACATCTATTTCCGGGCAGCGGGCGAAGCCTACGCGCTGGTCGGCATCGGGCTGATTTCCTTCGCCGCGGTCGCCCAGTTCGCCCCCGCCATGTTCGGCGGCATGTACTGGAAGCAGGGCACGCGGGCCGGGGCCGTGGCCGGTTTGCTGTCCGGTTTCGTGGTCTGGCTCTACACCTTGCTGCTGCCGTCCTTCGCCAAATCGGGCTGGATGCCGAGCGGTTTTGTCGAAAACGGCCTGTTCGGCATCGGCTGGCTCAAGGCGCAGGCGCTGTTCGGTTTGTCCGGGCTGGACGAGATTTCGCATTGCCTGTGGTGGAGCATGCTGGCCAATATCGGTGCCTACGTTGCGGTGTCGCTCAATTCCCGGCCGGACGCGGTGGAGGCCAGCCAGGCCGAGCGCTTCGTCGATGTGTTCCGCTTCGATGCGCGCAATACCGAAGCGCGCCTGTGGCGCGGCAAGGCCTCGCCGGATGCGCTCGTTCAGCTGCTCGAACGCTTTCTCGGCGCCGCCCGTGCCCGGCAGCAACTGGCGACCTATGCCAGTTCCCGGCGCGCGACCGACTGGCGAAGCCTGCCGGCCGATGCCGATTTCGTGCAGTTTGCCGAAGCTGAGCTGGCGGGGGCCATCGGTTCGGCCAGCGCCCGCGTTATGGTCGCCTCGGTGGCGCAGGAAGAGGATCTCGGGCTCGAAGAGGTGCTCGACATTCTCGACGAGGCGACGCAGGTGCGGGCGCATAGCCGCGAGCTGGAAGCCAAGCAGCAGGAGCTGGAAGCGGCGACGGCCGAGTTGCGCGAGGCCAACGAACGACTGCGCGAGCTTGACCGCATGAAGGACGATTTCATTTCGACCGTGACGCACGAGCTGCGTACACCGCTGACTTCCATCCGGGCGCTGTCGGAGATGCTGCACGAAGACCCGCGTCTCGAACTGGCGGCCCGCACGCGTTTCCTTAGCATCATCGTCAATGAAGCCGAGCGGCTGACGCGGCTTATCAACCAGATTCTCGACATGGCCAAGCTGGAATCCGGCCGGGCCGAATGGACGACCGGCGAGGTCGACCTCGGCGAGGTGGCGCGCGAATCGATGGCCTCCGTCGAGCAGCTGTTCCGCGAAAAGGATGTCGCGCTCTCGGGCGACATTCCGGAATCCGGACCGGTTGTGCTGGCCGACCGCGACCGCCTGACCCAGGTCATGATCAACCTGCTGTCGAACGCCGTGAAGTTCGTGCCGGGCGGCGAGGGCAAGGTCCATGTCAAGCTTGGCACGGCGGCTGGCCTCGTGCGCGTCGAGGTGCGCGACAACGGGCCGGGGCTGACGGCCGAGGAGTCGAGCGTGATTTTTGAAAAATTCCGCCAGGGCGGCAACACGATGACGGACAAGCCGCAAGGAACCGGACTGGGCCTGCCGATCAGCCGTCAGATTGTCGAATACTTTGGTGGTAATCTCTGGGTTGAAAGTGCGCCCGGAGCCGGAGCAAACTTCATTTTCACGGTGCCCTTGCCGGCACCAGAGGAATAACAACGGAGACCCTTAGATGAGCAAAAAAATCCTGATCGTCGACGATGAACCCAACATCGTCATTTCCCTCGAATTCCTGATGAAAAAGGAAGGTTTCGAGATTGCCGTGGCCTGCGATGGCGAGGAGGCGCTGGCCAAGGAAGCGAGCTTCCGGCCGGACCTCATCCTGCTCGACGTCATGATGCCGAAGAAGTCGGGTTTCGAAGTCTGCGAGGCACTGCGCGCCGACCCGGCCAAGGCCGGACTATTGATCGTCATGCTGACCGCCAAGGGGCGCGACACCGAAGTGGCCAAGGGGTTGGCCATCGGCGCCGATGCCTACGTGACCAAGCCTTTTTCGACCAAGGATCTCGTCGCCCGCGTGAAAACCATGCTCGGCGTCGCCTGAGCGAGCATCTCACGGTCAACCGGAAAAAACGGCCAAAATCAAAATAACAATTTGTCGGAATGTCTGCCATGAAGGCTAAACATCGTTTCATCCTGGCGGTGATCGTCCTCGGTCTGCTCATGACCGGGCCCTTCGTCGTGACCTCGCTGCTCGTCTGGCTGGACATGAAGGAAGCCGAGCGCACGATGCTCACCGAGCTGTTGCTGTCGCGCCTGCCGGTGGGCACGATGATGACCGTGTTCGGCTTCGTGATCGGCGTGCTGGTGCTGCACAAGCTGTTCAAGCAGTACGTCGAAGGCCTGCTGCGCATGGCCGAAACGCTGCGCCTCATGCTCGGCGCCAACCGCAATTTCCGCGTGACCATCGAAGGGCCGCCGGAAGTCCAGCAACTCGCCCAGGCCGCCAACGACCTCGCCCAGCAGCGCGACGCGCTCATGGACGACGTCGATTCGCAAATCGCCACGGCCAAGGCCTCGGTCGAGGAAGAAAAGAACCGGCTCGCCGCGCTGATGTCCGAACTGGCCCAGGCCGTGGTCGTGTGTAACCTCGATGGCCGCATCCTGCTCTACAACAACCGCGCCCGCCTGCAGTTCAAGGCCCTGTCGCAGGGACCGACGTCGGTCGCCGGCGGGGCACTGATCGGCCTCGGACGTTCGATCTTTTCCATTCTTGAAAAGAGCCAGGTCGAACACGCCGAAGAGGTCATTCGCCAGCGCCTCTCTGCCGGCAAGAACGCCATCGCCAATTTCATCACCACCACCCGCGGCGGCCAGCTCCTCCGCGTCCAGATGGTGCCGGTGCTGATCCATGCCGACAGCCACGCCGAGATGAGCGGCTACGTGCTGACCGTCGAGAACATCACGCGCAGCATCGAGGAAGAAGAAAGGCGCGACCAGGCCCTGCACGCGCTGACCCAGGGCAGTCGTTCAGCCATCGGCAACATCCGCGCGGCGGTCGCCAACCTGCTCGACTACCCCGACATGGAAGCCGAGCTGCGCGAACGCTTCCTGCGCGTCATCGACGACGAAGTCTCCAAGCGCAGCGTGGTCATCGACCAGACCATGAGCCAGTTCTCGGACGCCATCAAGACCCGCTGGCCGCTCGAAGACGTCCTGGGCATCGACATCGTGGCCGCCGCCCAGCGCCGCATCGACGACAAGCTCAAGCTGCCGACCAAGACCGAAGAACTCGACGACGCCCTGTGGATCAAGGCAGACAGCTTCTCGCTCGTCTTTGCCATCGTATCGCTGGCCTCCAAGCTGCAGGATCACTACGAGCCGCGCGAACTCCGCTTCCGCCTGACCTCCGCCGGCCGACTGGCCTACCTCGACCTCATCTGGGCTGGCCCGGCGATGTCGTCGGAGACTTTCTACACCTGGGAAATGGAGTCGATGCAGATCGGCAGCGAAACCTCGCCGCTCAGCCTGCGCGACGTCATCGACCGCCATGGCGGCGAGATCTGGTACGAGCGCGAAAAGGCCGCGCACCGCGCTTTCTTCCGTTTCGTCCTGCCGGTCGCCATTCCGGAAATCGAGCACGAGCAGGAAGAACGTTCGCGCGGCAATGGTCGCCCGGAGTATTACGACTTCGACCTCTTCAAGTTCGAGGACAAGACGATCGACCTCGACCGCAAGCTTTCCGATCTGACCTACACCGTGTTCGATACGGAGACGACCGGCCTTGAGCCCTCGAACGGCGACGAGATCATCCAGATCGGCGCTGCGCGGATCGTCAATGGCCGCCTGTTGCGGCAGGAAACCTTCAACCAGATCCTCGATCCGGAAATCCCGCTCAAGCCCGAATCGATCCCCATTCACGGCATCACCGAAGACATGGTGCGCGGCCAGCCGACCATTGATGTCGTCCTGCCGGCCTTCCACGAGTTCTGCGAAGATACCGTACTGATCGCCCACAACGCGGCCTTCGACATGCGCTTCCTGCAACTCAAGGAAGAGCGTACCGGCATCCGTTTCACCCAGCCGGTACTCGATACCTTGCTGCTGTCGTCCGTCGTTCACCCCAATCAGGAATCCCACAAACTCGACGTCATTCTCGAGCGCCTCGGCATCACCATCGGTACGCGGCACAACGCCCTGGAAGACGCGTTGGCGACCGGCGAGGTTTTCCTCAAGCTCGTCAAGCTGCTCGAGGACATGGGTATTGTCACTGTCCGCCAAGCCCTGGAAGCGGCGGAGAAAACCTATTTCGCCCGGGTGAAATATTGAGGCTGCCGTGAATTCCGAATTTACGCTGCCCTGCCGGCAGCAACTTGATCTGGTTGCGGCGCTCGAAGCGCTGAAATCCCTGGAGGCGGCGCCATCCCTGGCCATTCGTCTGCGCGAACACCTGCTCAAGGCGGTGGCCGGCGGACTCGACGGGCTTGTCGCCACGCGCCTGATTTCGGTCTTCAATGATCGCCTGACCGCCAAGGTCATCGCGCTGACGGCCAGCCGCCATCGCCTGCCGCCGGTCGCCTGGTGCTGGCTGGCCCTCGGTTCCGAAGGGCGTCACGAACAGACCTTCGTCACCGATCAGGACAACGGCCTCATCTTCAACGCGACCAGCGGCCAGGAAGCAGCCGCCCTGCGCCAGATTTTCCAGCCGTTCGCGCAGGACGTGAATCAGCATTTGGCCGACTGCGGCTTTGCCCTGTGTTCCGGCAAGATCATGGCCGGCAACCCGGCCTGGTGTTTGTCGCTCGAGGAGTGGCGCGAGAAGTTCATCGACTGGGTGCGCCGCCCGGAGCCAGAGGCGCTGCTCAATGCCAGCATTTTCTTCGATCTGCGCCCCTTGTTCGGCGAGTTCATCCTCGGTGAAAAGCTGCGCAAGCTGCTGCTGTCGATGACCGTCGCCACGCCATCCTTCCAGCATCTCATGGCCGGCAATGCGTTGCAGGTCGATGTCCCGCTGAACTTCCGCGGCGAGGTCGCCGTAGACGAAGGCGAGAGCGTCGATCTCAAAAAGTACGGCAGCCGGATCTTTGTCGATGCCGCCCGCATCTTTGCGCTGTCGACGGGCGCCGAATCGGTCAGTACCGCCGAACGCCTGCGTCAGGCCGGTGCCGCGGTCGGTTTGCCGGTGACGGAGATTGCCTCGATTGAAGCTGCATTCTCACAAATCCTGCGTCTGCGGCTGGCGCAGCAAATTGAAGCAGTTGCCAGAGGTGAGGCGGGGGGGTATGGCCTGAAGCCCGCCGCATTGAATGACGTCGATCGGGCCATCCTGCGCGAGACATTGAAACAGGCCAAACGCCTGCAACAGCGTCTCAAGTTAAACTATTCACTTTGAGAAAAACGAGGTTGTCGTGACTACGCAACAGCAATCGGGGCAAGAACAACAGCAGGCCGTCGGTCATGTCGAAATGTCATTGCGCCAGGACGGGCGAGCCCGCATGGCGAGCAATACCCAGGCCTTCCTGCGCAACCACGCACCGTTCAACAAGATGCAGCCGGACGCACTGCAGCGTTTTGCCGAAAAGGCGCAAATCGTTTTCTACGCGGCAGGCAGCGAGATCGTCGGCCCCGATTCCGGCAAGGTCCGTTACTTTTACCTCATCGAATCCGGCAAGGTGCAGGCGCGCCAAGCCGGCGAAGTGACCGTCACCGAATATTCCATCCTCAGCCTGGGGGCAGGGGAGAGTTTCCCGATCGGCGCCGTGACGGCGGGACGTCCATCGACCAACGTCTATACGGCAGTGGAAGATACCTTCTGCTACCAGTTGCCAGCCGAGGATTTTCTCGCGCTGCTGACGTCCAGCCCCGAATTCAACCTGTTCTGCACGCGTTACATCGCCAGCTTGCTCGACCAGTCGCGTCGCCAGTTGCAGTTGCAGTTTTCGCAGCGTGCCAGTGAGCAGCAGACCCTCAATTCGCCGCTGGCCGGCATCGGTTCCCGCTCGCCGGTGACCGTCTCTCCCGAGACGCCGTTGCGGGCAGCACTGGAAACCATGTCGAAGGCGGGGGTCGGGTCGCTCGTCGTCGCCGGCGACGACCGCAAGGCGGTCGGTGTTTTCACCCGCTCCGACTTGCTGGATCGTGTCGTTCTCGCCGATCTGCCGCTGACTGCCCCGGTCAGTCAGGCCATGTCGCCGAGCCCGTTCATGCTGGAAGAACATGCTACCGCCTACGATGCGATGTTCGCCATGGCCACTCATGGCATCCGCCACGTTCTGGTCACCGATGCCGAGGGCAAGCTGACCGGAGTCGTTTCCGAGCGCGATCTCTTCTCGCTGCAGCGCGTCGGCCTGCGTCAGATTCGCCAGGCCATCGATGGCGCCAGTGATGTGGCGGCCTTGCAGCAGGCGGCAGCCGATGTGCGCCAGCTCTCGTTCAACATGCTGGCGCAAGGCGTCGGTGCCGAGCAGCTTACCCAGTTCATTTCCGCGCTGAATGATGCGCTGACCCGCCGTGTCATCCAACTCAATCTCGAAAACCACAACTTCGACGGCATTGAGTGGGCCTGGCTGGCCTTTGGCTCGGAGGGCCGCGACGAGCAGACCTTCAGTACGGACCAGGATAACGGAATCGTCTTCCAGGTGCCGGAAGGCGCGTCGGTTGAAGACCTGAAAAAGCGCTTCCTGGCCTACGCGTTGGACGTCAACAACGACCTCGACCGTTGCGGCTTCCCGCTGTGCAAGGGCAACATCATGGCGAGCAACCCGCAGTGGTGCCTGACGCTTGAGGAGTGGAAGGATCAGTTCAGCAACTGGATTCGCATGCCGCAACCCGACGCGTTGCTTAACGCGACCATCTTCTTCGACTTCCGCGCGCTCTACGGCAAGTCGGAACTGGCCGATGCGATGCGTCGCCACCTGCTGGCCCAGACAGCTTCCAATCCGATGTTCCTGCGGGCCATGGCCAAGAATGCACTCGATGTCGAGCCGCCGCTGGGCAAGATCCGCGATTTCCTAACCGATCTCGAACCGGGTCATCCCGGCAAGATCGATCTCAAGAAGTACGGCTCGCGCATTTTCGTCGACGTCGCCCGCATCTACGCCATGGCCAGCGGCGTGCACAACACCAATTCCATTCAGCGCCTGCGCTTGGCGGCACAGCGCCTGTCGATCCGCAGCGATGAAATCAATGCCGTTCTCGAAGGCCTGAATTTCATCCAGTTGCTTCGCCTGCAACACCAGTACCTTGAAGGCGAACCGGGTACGCAGGGCGACAACCTGATCGATCCCGATACGCTCAACGAACTGGATCGCCGCATCCTGAAGGAATCCTTCCGTCAGGCCCGCAAGATCCAGACGCGCCTCAAACTCGATTACCAGGTGCAATGACCATGCTCGGGCTCAAGAAATTTCTGTTCCGGGGCAGCGCACCCGCCAGCCTTCCCGGCGATGTGCGTGCTTCGCTGGACGTTTGGCGCGACAGTACCAGTCCGTCGCTGACTGACCTTCACTTCCACACGCGCTACGTGGTCGTTGATATCGTGAGCAGTGGCCCCAACCCGGACAGCGACCAACTGTTAGGCATTGCCGCCAGCTCGGTGTGGAAAGGGGCGATTCAGCCCGACGACACTTTCTACGTCGATTTCTCGACGCTCGATGGCGAGGGAGCTGCAGTCGACCGGCAATTGACCGCATTTTTGCTCTTTGCCGCCAAGGCGCCTTTGGTGACCTATCACATTCCTTATGTAGGCGGCTTCTTGCAGCGCGCACTCAAGGAGCGGCTGGGGGTCGATTTCCAGCCGCAATGGGTCGATCTGGCGTGGCTGCTTCCCTCCATGTTTGAAGACAAGGGCGATTCCGTTATGCCGCTCGACCACTGGATCGATGTGTTCGGGCTCGATGCCGGTACCGGCCGGCGCGATGCAATGGCCAATACGCTCTTGCTGGCGCGCATCTTTCAAATGCTGATGGTTCGTGCAGTGGGCAAGCAGATCGATACAGCAGCGCAGCTCATCGACGAGTCGCGGGCGAGCAGCTTCCTGCGGCGGACGCACTAGAGTCGGCGGATGTTTGCATCTTTGTCCAGACTGCAGCGCTATTACCTGTATTACACCGGTTGTTTCCTTGCTTTCATCGGAGTGCTGGCCGTTCTGGAGCAGCATGGCATGCCGCCTCGCTGGATCGGCTACGCCTTCCTCTGCTTCACCATTTCGATGTACGCCTTGATCGGGATTGTTTGTCGTACGTCCGATGTGTCCGAGTACTACGTCGCCGGACGTCGCGTACCTGCCTTCTTCAATGGCATGGCAACGGGTGCCGACTGGATGAGTGCGGCCTCCTTCATCGGTCTGGCCGGAACGCTCTACCTTTCGGGGTTTCAGGGCCTGGCCTACGTGATCGGCTGGACTGGGGGGTTCGTCCTGGTTGCCTTGCTACTGGCACCCTATCTGAGACGCTTTGGCCAATATACGATCCCGGACTTCCTCGGCGCCCGTTATGGCGGTAACGCCATTCGGCTGGTCGCGGTCGCCGCGGCCATTCTGGCTTCGTTCGTTTACGTAGTTGCGCAGATCTACGGGGTCGGCGTGATTACCAGCCGCTTCGTCAGCCTGCAGTTTGAAATTGGCGTTTTCGTCGGCCTGGCCGGTATTCTTGTCTGCTCATTTCTCGGCGGCATGCGGGCGGTTACCTGGACCCAAGTGGCCCAATATCTCATCCTGATTGTCGCCTACATCACGCCGGTGGCCATCCTGTCCTATAACCAGACTGGAAATCCCGTTCCGCAACTGGTCTATGGTCAGGTGCTGCAGCAGGTGACCCAGCTGGAGGATCGCCTTTTCCAGAACAAGGATGAGCTGGATGTGCGCCAGCTCTATCGCGAACGGGCGGATCTGTATGCGCAAAAGATCATGCAGTTGCCGCAGTCCTTGAGTTTTGAACGGGACCAGCTCTCGGCACAGATCAACCAGTTGAAGGCCAGTGATGCCCAGATGAAGGATATTGTCGCGCTGGAACGGCAATATCGGGATCTTCCACATGATCCGGAGCAGGCGAGGGCGCGTTGGGAAAGTGCCATGTTCTCGGCGGCTGAGCGCAGCAAACCGCCAATTCATCATGCGGAGGCGTTTCCAGGTGACACGCCCGAAGAACAGAACATCATGCGCATCAATTTCCTGGCGTTGATTTTCTGCCTGACCGTCGGAACGGCAGCCTTGCCCCACGTCCTGATTCGCTACTACACCACGCCCACCGTGCGGCAGGCCCGCGAGTCGGTGTTCTGGTCGCTTTTGTTCATCCTGCTGCTCTACATAACCGCGCCAGCCTATGCTGTGTTTGCCAAGTACGAGGTTCTTTCCCATCTGGCCGAAATTCCCATTGCCAAGCTACCGGGATGGGTCGCCGCGTGGGCCAAGGTTGGCTTGGTCAGCATTGAAGACATTAACGCTGACGGCATCCTTCAATTGGCCGAACTTTCGTTGAACCCTGACGTCATTGTGCTGGCGACACCTGAAATTGCGGGCATGCCCTACGTGGTTTCCGGATTGGTTGCTGCGGGGGGGCTGGCGGCTGCGCTATCAACGGCAGATGGATTGCTGCTGACCATCACCAGCTCCTTGTCGCACGATGTCTATTACCGGATTTTCCGTCCAGATGCATCGACCCAGTTTCGCTTGGTAATTTCAAAATCCATGCTACTGGTCGTTGCCATTCTTGCTGCGACGGTCGCCGCTCAGAAACCGGGAACCATTCTTTCCATGGTCTCATGGGCGTTTTCCATCGCCGGTTCGGCGTTTTTCCCTGCTCTGGTGCTGGGTATTTTCTGGGAAAGAGCGACCAGAGAGGGGGCGCTGGCGGGAATGTTAGTGGGAATCTGCCTATCGATTTATTACATTATCCGGGTCGAATTCGACAGTGTGCCTCTTCTTGGAATCAGTGGCTTTGGCATGGAACCCTGGTTCCATATTCAATCCACTTCGGCCGGCGTATTCGGGGTCGTGGCCGGTTTCGTCACCATCATTCTGGTAAGTCTGATGACCAGATCGGATCCACGGTCAGCCAACTTCCTGAGGGCAATTCGGTTCCGTAGCGGGGAGGAACTGTGACGACGACCGGCGATATTTACTGGCGCAGATCTCGGCGGCTCACGTTCATCCTGATCGTCTTCTGGTTGATCGTGACCTTTGGCTTCACCTGGTTTGCACGAAATATCAACGAGATCATCATCTTTGGATTCCCGCTTGGTTTCTACATGGCAGCCCAGGGAGCCTTGGTCATCTATCTGATGATCATCTGGTGGTACAACCGACAGATGAAGAAACTCGACGCCGAGTTTGGTGTCGAGGAAGACTAAACCGATGAGCATTTTCGTTATCAGTGCGCTTCGAGCCATCGCTGAAATGCTGGGACTTTGCCTGCTGGGCCAGGGGGCGCTCTATGTGCTGGCAGGGGCGCGAAGGCAGGATAACTACATGTATCGCCTGTTTTCGCTAATCACCTCTCCTCCGCGAAAAGTGATCGCCTGCTTGTTGCCAGAGGCTGTTGGTTCGGTTTTGATTGGTGTTTTGACTTTTGTGTTGGTGCTTGTGCTCTGGCTCGGACTCGCCTTTGTCCGAAAGTTTGTTTGACCGATTGGCCGCTTCTGATACAATGGCGGGCTTCCGGAGGGGTGGATGAGTGGTTTAAGTCGCACGCCTGGAAAGCGTGTGTAGGTTAATAGCCTACCGCGGGTTCGAATCCCGCCTCCTCCGCCAGAAAACAAAAAAGCGCCTTCAAGGCGCTTTTTGTTTTTCTGTGAAGTGAATTCAGCCGCGTACCGAACTGGGTAGCTGATCTTCAATCAGCTTGAGCAGTGGTGCGAATACTTTTGGCGTGCCAGCTACAAGGTTGCCGGTTTCCAGATAACTGGCATCGCCGCGCAGATCGCTGACCAGTCCGCCGGCTTCAGAAATCAGAAGCGCACCTGCCGCCATGTCCCAAGGCGAAAGGCCGAATTCCCAAAAGCCGTCATATCGACCACAAGCGACATAAGCCAGATCCAGGGATGCAGCGCCTGGGCGCCGTTGTCCCGCAGTCTTCTGGGCCAATTCTTTGAAGATGGCAAGGTAGGTGTCGATGTGATCAAACATTCGATACGGGAAACCAGTACCAATCAGCGAGTCCTGGAGCTTGGCGCGTTTGGAAACGCGAATGCGGCGTTCGTTGAGGAACGCGCCTGCGCCTTTGCTGGCGGTGAAAAGTTCATTGCGATTGGGGTCGAAGACAACGGCTTGTTCAACAATCCCGCCCTTGGCCAGTGCGATGGAAACCGCGTATTGCGGCATGCCGTGAATGAAATTGGTGGTGCCGTCCAGTGGGTCAATGATCCATTGGTAATCGGCATCATTCCCACCCTTGCCAGCAGACAGGCCGGACTCCTCTGCTAGAATGCCGTAGCCCGGATAGGCCTCGGTCAGGACTTCGATGATTGCCGCTTCAGCCGCTTTGTCGACTTCGGTGACAAAGTCGTTTGGTTGCTTGGCGGTAACTTTGAGCAGGTCAAGGTCATTGGAGGCGCGGTTGATGATCTGGCCAGCGCGACGAGCTGCCTTGATGGCGATATTCAGGGTTGGATGCATGAGCTTAAAGAGCTGACAAGCAGCTTGCGCCACTCGATCAATGTTTGAAAGAACCGATTTTACACCATGAACCCCGAAGTCCTGCTTTCACGTATCCGCGTTGTGCTCTGTCGCACGAGTCACCCGGGCAATATTGGCGCGGCCGCGCGAGCCATGAAGACAATGGGGCTGAGCAATTTGTATCTGGTAGAGCCCAAGCAATTTCCAGATCCTGAAGCCGACGCCCGAGCGACATCTGCAGTCGATATCCTGCAAAGAGCAACAGTCACTTCTTCCCTGAAGGAGGCGTTGGTCGGTACATCGTTTGTTGTGGCACTCTCGGCCCGTCAGCGCGATATTGGGCCGCCGATCAGTGCTCCTCGCGAGACTGTGGCACGCCTGATTGCCGAGGCAGGGCAGGGGGAGGTCGCGCTGGTGTTTGGGAATGAAACGGTTGGACTGAGTAATGAGGAAATCCTGAACTGCCATGCTGCTGTAACCATTCCGACCAATCCCGATTTCAGTTCGTTGAATCTCGGTTCAGCGGTACAGGTGTTGTGCTACGAATGCCGCATGGGAGCTTACGCAGAGCTTCCGCCATTGCTTGAACAAGGGGTGACCCCCTTTTCATCGCCGCCCGCAACGCACGACGAGGTTGAGGGCTTGTATTCCCATCTGGAAGCAGTGATGACCAATACCGGTTTTTATAACCCGGAACAGCCGGGCAGATTGCTGCCCAAATTACGCCGTTTGTTCGCTCGGGCTCGCCTCGAGCGCGACGAGGTCAATATCTTGCGCGGAATCCTGGCCTCGACTCAGGTTCGAACGGGGCACGGACGCAAGGGGTGATACGCAGTCTCAGGCGAAGCTGCTTCGCATCTCCTGAGTCAAGGCTTCAATCTCCGGGCGCAGATGCCCGTATTTTTCCTCGATCTGGCTGAGTTCTGCAGGGCTTTCGGGTTTGTCCTGCATCAGCCATTCAAAGTGCCCGCCGCTCAGCATGTTGGCAATATAGATGATGTCTGACAGATTACGGGCCGGGTTGGGCGTTGGCCGAATATGATCGTGATCGACGGTCGCTTCGACGATTTCCTCCGGGAGACCAAGCGCATTGAGCAATGACACGCCAATGCTTTCATGCCACTGGACAATCAGGTACTTGATGCTTTCCGGACGATGACGCAGTTCTTCATACTGCGTAGCCCGATACAGCATGTAAAACGCACCAAGGTCGTGAATCAGGCCGGCCAGCATGGCCTCATCCGGGTTTTGGCGCGGGACTTGCCGAGCGATGATGCTCGCAGCGGCAGCGCTCTGGATGGAGTGCTCCCACAGGGATTGGGTAATCTCCGAGAACTCGGCCATTCCTTTGGCGCGCATCAGCTGCGCCATGACGATGGAGAGCGCCGAAGTTCGTACGACGTTGAGCCCCAGCCGGGTTATGGCCGATTTAAGATCGACCACTTTCCTGTCCCCCGCGTTGAATGCGACCGAGTTGGCCAGATGGAGAAGCTTGGCGGAAATCAGGGGTTCGACCGAAACTGCGTGAACAATATTTCCAATGCTCTGCTCCGGGTCCTGGAGTACCTTGCGAAGACGCAGGACTGCATCGAAGTAGGTGGGAAAAACGACTTCGCCGGACAGTTCCTTGGCGATGTCGGCGAGCATCTGAAAGCGTTGCGACTTGAGTGCTTCGCCTTTTTTGTCCTGATCGTTGTCTGAGCTGGCGGTAGTCATGGCCATATTATTCAACAAAAACCCCGCCTTGTGGGCGGGGTTTTTGATTGAAGCATCTGGTGGGTGCTGAGGGGCTCGAACCCCCGACATTCGCCTTGTAAGGGCGACGCTCTACCAACTGAGCTAAGCACCCGATTCACCTGAGCAATACTACGATGATTTGGCTATTTCCAACAGAGTGCCACTGTATCGGCTAGTACTGCAGGGCAGGAATCAGTTGCAGGCGTCCTTGAGGCCCTTGCCAGCGCGGAACTTCGGCGACTTGGCAGCCTTGATCTGAAGGGTCTTGCCGGTGCGCGGGTTGCGGCCGGTGCGGGCGGCACGCTCGCCAACGTAGAAAGTACCGAAACCGATCAGATTGACGGTGTCGCCGGCCTTGAGTGCACCCTTGATGGCTTCAACGGCAGCATCCAGCGCGCGGCCTGCAGCAGCCTTGGAAATGTCAGCCGAAGCGGCGATGGAGTCAATCAGGTCAGTCTTGTTCATATTAGTCCCCTAATGGATGGATTGGAGTGGTGAAAATCTTGCGAGGACGGATTTATATATCTGGCGAAATCCTTGTGTCAAGCGGATTTTCGCGGGGTGGCGGGGCGCTCGTGGCGCAAAAAAGGCTGTGGAGGCAATCGCCTCCACAGCCTTTCCTTGCAAATCAATGGGTAAGCACTGTACTCGCTGTGGTCCCATCAGCCGCTGCCTGGACTGCAGAATCGGCGACAGCTGGCTCTGGAAGCGCCTCAGGCATGCGCTCAAGGGCGCGTTCAAGCACCTGGTCGATCCATTTGACCGGAACGATTTCGATCTTGTTTTTGATGTTGTCAGGGATCTCGGTGAGGTCCTTGACGTTCTCTTCGGGGATCAGCGCTGTCTTCAATCCACCACGCACGGCAGCCAGCAACTTTTCCTTTAGGCCGCCAATTGCCAGTACTTCACCACGCAGGGTAATTTCGCCGGTCATGCAAACGTCGCAACGAACCGGGATGCCTGTGTAGGACGAAACCAGAGCAGTAGTCATGGCGCTGCCGGCAGATGGGCCGTCCTTTGGCGTAGCGCCTTCGGGAACGTGAATGTGGATATCTGTCTTCTCGAAGGCCTCGTCCTTGATGCCAAGGCGACGAGCACGGGCCCGCACGACCGAGCGTGCAGCCTCAACCGACTCCTTCATGACATCGCCCAGTGAGCCGGTGCGCAGAATGTTGCCCTTGCCTGGCATATTGGCGCACTCAATCGTCAGCAATTCACCGCCAACCTCTGTCCACGCCAGACCAGTGACCTGACCGACCTGGTTTTCCTTCTCCGCCATGCCGAAGCTGTAACGGCGCACACCAAGGAACTTGTCCAGGTTGCGGGCATTGACGGCGATCTTGTTATCGCGCTTCTTCAGTACGAGCGTCTTGACCACCTTGCGGCAGATCTTCGAAATCTCGCGCTCAAGCGCACGGACGCCGGCTTCACGGGTGTAGTAACGCACGATGTCGCGAATGGCGCTGTCGGCAACGGCGATTTCGGTTTTCTTGAGGCCGTTGTTCTTGATCTGCTTGGGCAGCAGGTAGCGCATGGCGATATTGACCTTTTCGTCCTCCGTGTAGCCCGACAGACGAATGACTTCCATCCGGTCGAGCAGCGGTGCCGGGATGTTCAGCGTATTGGCCGTGGCAACGAACATGACGTCGGAGAGGTCGAAGTCGACTTCAACGTAGTGGTCCTGGAAGGTGTGGTTCTGCTCCGGATCGAGCACCTCAAGCAGGGCCGATGATGGGTCACCACGGAAGTCCTGGCCGAGCTTGTCGACTTCGTCGAGCAGGAACAACGGGTTGCGCACGCCAACCTTGGTCAGGCTGCTCAGGATCTTGCCCGGCATCGAGCCGATGTAGGTGCGGCGATGGCCGCGAATTTCGGCTTCATCACGCACGCCACCGAGCGCCATGCGCACGAACTTGCGGTTGGTTGCCTTGGCGATGGACTGGCCGAGCGAGGTCTTGCCGACACCGGGAGGCCCGACCAGGCAGAGAATCGGTGCCTTGACCTTGTCGACGCGTTGCTGAACGGCAAGGTATTCGACGATGCGTTCCTTGACCTTATCCAGACCGTAGTGGTCGCTGTCGAGAATCTTCTCGGCTTCACGCAGATCCTTGCTGATCCGCGTCTTCTTGCGCCACGGCAGGCCAATGAGCGTCTCGATGAAGTTACGGACAACGGTGGCTTCGGCCGACATCGGCGACATCAGGCGCAGCTTCTTGAGCTCGCTTTGGGCCTTGGCCAAGCCTTCCTTGCTCATGCCGGCGGCGTTGATCTTCTTGTCCAGTTCCTCGAGGTCGGCACCTTCTTCGCCTTCGCCGAGTTCCTTCTGGATGGCCTTGACCTGTTCGTTGAGGTAATACTCGCGCTGGCTCTTTTCCATCTGGCGCTTGACGCGACCACGGATGCGCTTTTCGACCTGAAGGATGTCGATTTCCGCTTCCAGTTGGGACAGCAGGCGATCGATACGGTCGCGGATGCTTTCCATCTCGAGCACTTCCTGCTTCTGCTCAAGTTTGAGCGGCAGGTGGGCGGCGATGGTGTCGGCCAGGCGACCGGCATCTTCGATGCCGGCGATTGAGGAGAGCACCTCCGGCGGAATCTTCTTGTTGAGTTTGACGAACTGGTCAAATTGCGCGACTACGGCGCGACGCATGGCTTCGATCTCGTGATCTTCGACGCCCGGTTGCACCAACGGAAGGGCGGTCGCCATGAACACGGAGGACTGGACTTCGACCGCTTCGACGCGGGCACGCTGGGTTCCCTCGACCAGCACCTTGACGGTGCCGTCCGGCAGCTTGAGCATCTGCAGGATGTTGGCCATGCAACCGATGCGATAGAGGTCTTCCGGTTCCGGTTCGTCCTTGGCGGCTGACTTCTGGGCGACCAGCAGGATATTCTTGCCGGCTTCCATGGCCATTTCGAGCGCCTTGATCGATTTCGGACGCCCGACGAAGAGCGGGATGACCATGTGCGGGAAGACGACGACATCGCGCAGCGGGAGCAGCGGCAGTTCGACGGTTTCCGGGAGCGTGTTGGGGTTCGACATTACGATGCCTTTGAAATAGGTATGTGCCCCCTACGTGGGGGCGGGGAACCGCAATTCAAGACCCGGCTCAGTTGGAGCCGGAAACCTTTGGCTGATCGGCGTAAATGAGCAGGGGCGGGGTGTCGCCGTTGATCATGTTCTCATCGATCACGACCTTTTCGACATTCTCCATGCCCGGGAGTTCGTACATCGTATCGAGAAGCGCATGTTCCATGATCGAACGCAGGCCACGCGCACCGGTCTTGCGTTCCAGAGCCTTTCTGGCGATGGCGGAGAGGGCGCCTGGGCGAATCTCCAATTCCACATCTTCCATGTTGAACAGCTTCTGGTATTGCTTGACGAGTGCATTCTTCGGTTCGGTCAGAATCTGGACCAGTGCGTCTTCTTCCAGCTCCTGCAGCGTGGCGACGACTGGCAGGCGGCCGATCAGTTCGGGAATCAGGCCGAACTTGATGAGATCTTCGGGTTCGGTTTCAAGCAGGATCTTGCCGACAGCCTTGCCGTCATCCTTGCTCTTCACTTCGGCACCGAAGCCGATACCGCCCCGCTCTGAGCGCTTCTGGATGACCTTTTCGAGGCCGGCGAAGGCACCGCCGCAGATGAAGAGGATATTGGTGGTGTCGACCTGGACGAAATCCTGGTTCGGATGCTTGCGGCCGCCTTGTGGCGGAATCGAGGCAGTGGTGCCCTCGATCAGCTTGAGCAGCGCCTGCTGCACGCCTTCGCCCGATACGTCGCGGGTGATCGACGGGTTGTCCGACTTGCGCGAGATCTTGTCGATTTCGTCGATGTAGACGATGCCCTGTTGGGCCTTCTCGACATCGTAGTCGCACTTTTGCAGCAGTTTCTGAATGATGTTTTCGACGTCTTCGCCGACGTAGCCGGCTTCGGTCAGGGTGGTGGCATCGGCCATCACGAAAGGAACATTGAGCAGGCGGGCCAGCGTCTGGGCGAGCAGGGTCTTGCCCGAACCGGTCGGGCCGATGAGCAGGATGTTGCTCTTGGAAAGCTCGACTTCACCGGCGTTCTTGGCGGTATGGCGAAGACGCTTGTAGTGGTTGTAGACCGCGACAGCGAGGATGCGCTTGGCGACTTCCTGGCCAATCACATACTGGTCGAGGATGGAGCTGATTTCGCGCGGCGTCGGCAGGTCGGAGCGACCGGCCTTGGCAGCCTCTTCCGGCAACTCGTCGCGGATGATGTCGTTGCAGAGCGCGATGCACTCGTCGCAGATGAACACCGACGGGCCGGCGATGAGCTTTTTGACTTCATGCTGGCTCTTGCCGCAGAAAGAGCAGTAGAGCAGTTTTTCCTGGCCGCCTTTAGTCATCTGAAGCTCTCCGTTTAAGCCGCATCGCGGCGGGTCAATACCTTGTCGATCAAACCATATTCTGCCGCTTCGCTGGCCGAAAGGAAATTGTCGCGGTCGGTGTCCTTTTCGATGCGCTCGAGCGGCTGGCCGCTGTGTTCGGCCATGATCCGGTTGAGGCGGTCGCGAATGGACAGGATTTCCTTGGCGTGGATGGCGATATCCGAGGCCTGGCCCTGGAAGCCGCCTAGCGGCTGGTGAATCATGACGCGGGAATTGGGCAGGGCGAAACGCTTGCCCTTGGCGCCGGCGTTGAGCAGGAAGGCGCCCATGGAGGCAGCCTGGCCGATGCAAAGGGTGGACACGTCGGGCTTGATGAACTGCATGGTGTCGTAGATCGACATGCCGGCAGTGACCGAGCCGCCCGGAGAGTTGATGTAGAAGTAGATGTCCTTGTCCGGATTTTCTGCTTCGAGGAAGAGCAACTGGGCAACGACCAGATTGGCGCTGGCGTCGTTCACAGGGCCGACAAGAAAAATCACCCGCTCCTTCAGCAGGCGCGAATAGATGTCGTACGCACGTTCGCCGCGTCCGCTCTGTTCAACCACCATGGGGACGAGGCCCAGTGCCTGCGGATCCCAGTTGCTTGCGTTGTCGATATTCATGTCAGCCCTTGTGTGTTGCCGTTTCGTTACATTCAAGACGATTGTCGTTTTCGCGACAAGGTCCGGATTACTGCTTTTGACCCATCAGTTCATCAAAAACTGCGGCCTTGTCGGCGACCTTGGCTTTGCCCAGGACCCACGCAACCACGTTGTTCTCGATGGCGACGCCTTCAACTTCCTGCAGGCGCTGCGGTTGAGCGTAATACCAGCGGATGACTTCTTCCGGGTTCTCGTAGCTCTGGGCGTTTTCCTCGACCATCGTACGAACTTGTTCCGGCGTTGCTTGAAGCTTTTCCGTTTTCACTACCTCAGCAAGGATCAGGCCAAGTGTCACGCGGCGCTTTGCCTGGTCGGCAAACCACTCGGGCTGGATCGGCATGTCCTTGACCTTCATGCCGCGCTGTTCCATGTCCTGGCGGGCAGCCTGCATCAGGCGCTGGATTTCCATGTCGACGAGGGAGGTCGGTACGTTGATCGGGTTGGACTTGATCAGGGCTTCCATGACCTGGTCCTTGATCTTGGCTTCGATGCGGCGCTTCACTTCGCGCTTCAGGTTGGCTTCGATCTCGCTGCGCATCTTGGCGACGTCGCCGTCGGCGATGCCCATGCTGGTGGCGAACTCGGCGTTGATTTCCGGCAGGACGGCGGCTTGCACCTGCTTGACGGTGATTTCGAACTGGACTTTCTGGCCAGCCAGATCCTTGGCGTGGTATTCGGCCGGGAAGGTCAGGTCGAAGGTCTTGGATTCGCCCGCCTTGGCGCCTTCAACAGCGTTTTCGAAGTCAGGCAGCATCATGCCCTGGCCGAGGACGAAGGGGTAATCGCTGGCCTGGCCGCCCTGGAAGGCGACGCCGTCCTTCTTGCCGAGGAAGTCGATGACAACGCGGTCTTCCTTGGCGGCGGCACGGTCAACGGTCTCGTAGCTGACGCGTTGCTTGCGCAGGATGTCGAGGGTCTTGTCGACTTCGGCGGCGGAAACTTCGAGCGTCGGACGCTCGATTTCGGCGGCAGACAGGTCGCCCGGGGTGAATTCCGGATAAACCTCGAAAATGGCGGAGAATTCGATGTGCGTGGTGCTTTCGGTGGTCTTCGGCTCGATGCGCGGGTAGCCGGCAACGCGCAGCTTCTGGGCGGTCACGGTTTCGCCGAACACGCGGTCGAGTTCTTCGGAGAGCACTTCATGGCGCGCCTGGTCGCCGTGTTGTTGCTTGATGATGCTGTAAGGAACCTTGCCCGGACGGAAGCCAGGGGCTTTCATGTTCTTGCCCATGCGCTTCAGGCGCTGTTCCATTTCTTTCTCGACATCGGCAATAGCGATGGAGAGATCGACGCGGCGTTCGAGTTCGTTAGCTTGTGCGGTGGTTGCTTCCATGAGAGTTCCTTGTGACTGCAGAGCCGAAAAATAAAGCTGACAATAATATCACGGGCGGCGCAATGCCGAATGCTTCCGGGCGCCGGCGGCCGTCTTCATCGGGTTTTCGGCATTTTGTGTAGACAGACCTGTAGCTCAGTTGGTAGAGTCCCGGATTGTGATTCCGGTTGTCGTGGGTTCGAGCCCCATCAGTCGCCCCAGAATTTAACCCCCGCACACCGCAAGGTTTGCGGGGGTTTTCACTTTGGAGCCTGCCTGACGTGACCCATTCTGAGATTTCCGGTTTGCAGCCAGCGATTGTCTGGTCTCATTTTGCCCGGCTCTGCGCCATTCCGCGCGCCTCGAAGGCGGAGGGCGCGTTGCGCGATTCGCTGCAGCAGTGGGCCGTGGCGCGCGGGCTGGCGGCCGTTGTCGATGGCGCCGGCAACCTGATTCTGCGCAAGGCGGCGAGCGCCGGTTGTGAAGATCGGCCGGGTGTTGTGTTGCAGGCGCATCTCGACATGGTTTGCCAGAAGAATGACGATAGCCGCCACGATTTTGCGCGCGATCCGATCGTTCCCGAGCTGCGCGATGGCTGGCTGGTGGCGGAAAAAACGACGCTGGGCGCCGATAACGGGATCGGCGTGGCGCTGATTCTGGCGGCATTGGAAGATGACAGCCTGGTTCATGGGCCGCTCGAAGCCTTGCTGACCGTGGATGAAGAGGCGGGCATGGGCGGTGCGCGCGGGCTGGCGCCTGACGTTCTGCAGGGCCGGGTCATGCTCAATCTCGATACCGAAGCGTGGGGCGAGTTCTATCTGGGCTGCGCCGGCGGGCTGGATGTCAATGTCGAGCGCCATGGTTCGCCGGAGGCCATTCCCGATGGTTTTCAGGCCGTGCAGATTGCCTTGCGCGGTTTGCGGGGCGGGCATTCGGGCGTCGATATTCACGAGGAGCGGGGCAACGCGATCAAGTTGCTGGTGCGTGTCCTGCGCGAAATCGAGGCGGCGATGCCCTTGCGGCTGGCCGGATTGCAGGGCGGTTCGGCCCGCAATGCGTTGCCCCGCGAGGCGGTGGCGACGGTGGCCGTGCCGGCGGAATCGGTGGCTCGGCTGAGCGCCTTGGTGGCCAATATCGCAGGCGTTTTGCAGGCGGAATTGCGCGGGGTGGATGAGGGCTTTTCGTTGTCTGTTGCCCATGCCGAGGCCGCTGCAGTGTTGGCGGCGGGCGAGCAGGCCGTGTGGCTGGCCTCGCTCCATGCGGCACCCCATGGCGTTCGCCGGATGAGCAGGCAGGTGCCTGGCGTGGTCGAGACCTCGAACAATCTGGGTATGGTCGATCTGCACCCGAATGGGGGCTCGTGCAACTTTATGGTGCGTTCCCTGATCGGCAGCGGCGCACTGGCGCTGGCCGATGAAATTGTCAGCTTGTGGGGGCTGAGCGGGACGACGGCGGAAAAATCGGGTTTCTATCCCGGTTGGGCGCCGAACCCGGATTCGGATCTGCTCAAGCTTTGTCAGGCCGTGTATCGGCGCGATTTCGGCGCGGACTCGAAGGTCCAGGTCATCCATGCCGGGCTGGAGTGCGGGCTCATTGGCGACAAATATCCGGGCATGGACATCGTCTCATTCGGGCCGACCATTCACGGGGCGCACGCGCCCGGGGAGCGGGTCGAGGTCGCTTCGGTGGAACGTTGCTGGCGTTTGCTGCGGGCGATTTTGAGCGAGATTCGCTGATTTTCGCCTGCCCGAAAATTTCAATTTTGGGCATTTTTTCCGGTTGACCGTCAAAGGCACGATTTCAACCGGAAATGGGCGATCAGCGCCGCCGAATGGCTTCCCGCCGGGCCAGGCCGAGCTTGGTCGAGCGTTCCATCTTCTGAACGAAGGCCGGGAAATCGAGGCCGAACTTGGCGCGCAATTCCTTGGCGTAGTTGTACAGCCAGCGCCAGCGCGGCTCGAAGTAGCGTTCCTTGAAGGCGTAGAGCACGTGGTTGCCGTCGTCCGGCACCGAAATCACGATGACCTGGTCGTCGAAAACGTGCATGGCCTCGCCAATCAGCCCGGCGTAGGTTTCCTTTTCACCGGCCAGATTGATGACCAGCACGCCGTTGCCGGCGAGTTTGGCGTAGGCGTTTTCGAAGAATTCGCGGTTGGCCAGGCTGGGCGCAAAGCCGGTCTTGTCGAAGGCGTCGACGAGCAGGACGTCGATGCCTTTGTCGGCTTTTTCGAGGTATTCGGCGCCGTCGGCTTCGAGCACCTGCAGGCGTTCATCGTCCGGCGGCAGCAGGAAGGTGTCGCGGAAGGCGATCACGTTGGGGTCGAGTTCGATGGCCGTCAGCTGCGTGCCGGGTAGGCGGTAGTAGCAGAACTTGATCAGCGAGCCGCCGCCGAGGCCGATTAGCACGAGGCGCTTCGGCCGGGGCTGGAAGAGCAGGAAGGCCATCATCTTCTGCGTGTAGCGGATGGCCAGGTCGTGCGGCGCCTTGAGCGACATTTCACTCTGCATCAGGCGCACGTTGAAATAGAGGAAACGCGATTTGCCGTCGTCGATGACGAAGGGCTTGGGGTAGCTTTCGTCGAGCAACTGCGCGCGCAGTTCGCCTTCGCGTGCCCATGACGGCTCATGCATGAGGACGGTGCCCGTTTCGACTTCGAACGGGCTGGGCATTTCAAAAAGCTGGGTCAATCGAGGGGCTTAGTCCGGCAGGTCCGAGGCGTGGAGCAGGAAGACGAAGTCGTCGCCAGCGGCGGTGTCGAGCCAGGTGAAGGGCAGCGTCGGGTAGGCGGCTTCGAGTTCGTCGCGGTTGTGGCCAATCTCGACGACGAGGATGCCGTTTTTGCTCAGGTGCTTCTTCGCTTCGCGCAGGATGATGCGCGTGAAATCGAGGCCGTCTTCGCCCGAGCCGAGCGCCAGTTCGGGCTCGTGCAGGTATTCCGGCGGCAGCGCGGCGACCGACTCGGCGTTGACGTAGGGCGGATTGGAAATGATCAGGTCGAACTTGCGGCCGGCTAGTTTGGTGAAGGCGTCGGACTGGATCAGTTCGACGCGCTCGCTCAGGTGGTAATCGGCGACATTGCGCTCGGCGACGGCCAACGCATCGTCGGAAAGATCGACGGCGGCGACTTCGGCATTCGGGAAGGCGAGGGCGGTCAGGATGGCCAGGCAGCCGGAGCCAGTGCACAGGTCGAGGGCCGATTCGATGGCCCACGGATCGTCGATCCACGGCGTGAGCTGTTCGTCAAGCAGTTCGGCGATGAAGGAGCGCGGCACGATGACGCGGTCGTCAACGTAAAAGCGATGCTCGCCAAGCCAGGCTTCGTTGGTCAGGTAGGCAGCCGGCAGGCGGTCCTGGCAACGGCGGGTGTAGATGTCGAGCAGCAGTTCGCGCTCATGCGGCAATAGGCGGGCGTCGAGAAAGGGATCGAGGCGGTCGAGCGGCAGGTTGAGCGTGTGCAGCGTCAGATAGACGGCTTCGTCCCAGGCGTTGTCGCTGCCGTGGCCGAAGAAGAGCTGCGCGGCGTTGAAGCGGCTGACGGCGTAGCGGATGTAGTCGCGAACGGTGAACAGCTCGGTTTTGGCGGCAGTGGTCATTGTTAGTTGCTAGTCATTTGTTATTTGAGTTGTCAGCAGGACGGTTTTGCTAATAGCTCTAGCCACTAGTAACTAACAACTGCGCAAGGATGCGGCCATAAATGGCCGACAGCTTGGCGAAGGAATCGACGGCGATGCATTCGTCGATCTTGTGGCTGGTCGCGTTGACCGGGCCGATTTCGAGCATCTGCTTGCAGATGTCGGCGATGAAGCGGCCGTCGGAGGTGCCGCCCGTGGTCGATAGCTCAGTCTCGATGCCACAGACCTCGCGGATGGCTGCCGTGGCCGCATCGGCCAGCGGGCCGCGGCCGGTCAGGAAGGGGCGGGCGCCGAGCGTCCACTGGATGTTGTAGTCCAGTTTGTGCTGGTCGAGCACGGCGCGCAGGCGTTGCTGCAGGCCTTCCGGCGTGCTGGCCGTCGAGAAACGGAAGTTGAACTTGACTTCGAGGCTGCCGGGCACGACGTTGGTCGCGCCGGTACCGGCGTGGATGTTCGAGATCTGCCAGGTTGTCGGCGGGAAATATTCGTTGCCTTCGTCCCAGCGCGTCGCGGCCAGCTCGGCCAGGGCCGGGGCAGCTTCATGGATCGGGTTGCGGCCCTTTTCCGGGTAGGCGATGTGGCACTGGATGCCCTTGACCGTGAGCGTGCCGGACAAGGAGCCGCGACGGCCGTTCTTGATCATGTCGCCCAGTGTGCTGACCGAGGTCGGTTCGCCGATGATGCAGAAATCCAGCGTTTCGCCGCGGGCCTTGAGGGCCTCAACGACGGCGACGGTGCCATCGACCGCATCGCCTTCTTCATCGGACGTGAGCAGGAAGGCAAGCGAGCCGGCGAAATCCGGGTGGGCGGCGAGGAAGGCTTCAACCGCCGTGACCGAGGCGGCGACCGAGGATTTCATGTCGGCCGCGCCGCGCCCGTAAAGCATGCCATCGCGGATTTCCGGGGCAAACGGCGGCGAGGTCCATTGGTCGAGCGGGCCGGTCGGCACGACATCGGTATGGCCGGCAAAGACGAACAGCGGGGCGGCTGTGCCACGACGCGCCCAGAGGTTGGTGACGCCGTTGCGGTTGATGAATTCGATGGTGAAGCCCAGGGGCTCGAGGCGGGCGGCGATGATCTCCATGCAGCCGCCATCTTCGGGCGTGACCGAGTGGCAGGAGATGATCTGCCGGGCCAGTTGCAGCGTCGGATCGGACATCAGTTGGTTTCTTCGTCGGTGTCGGCCAGGCTCAGCGTGAACTCCTTGAACGAGGCGCCGCCTTCGCTGGTGCTGTCGAAATCGAGCGCGACATCGGTCTTGCGTTCGTCCTTGCCGTTGCCGCTGCCGAATTCGGAGTTGTTGATGAGCCACGACAGGTTGGTCGGCGAGTCGGCATTGGCCAGCGCCTCGTCGATGGTGATCGTGTTGCTGCTATAGAGCCTGAACAGATCCTGCTCGAAGGTCTGCGATCCCGGGGCCAGCGTCTGTTCCATGGCGTCCTTGATGCCCTGGACCTCACCGCGCTCGATCAGTTCGCTGATGTGGCGGGTGTTGAGCATGATTTCAGCCGTCGGAATGCGCTTGCCATCCGGCTTCTTGACCAGGCGCTGCGAGATGATCGCGCGCAGTGCGACGGAGAGGTCGAGGAAGAGCGCCGGCCGGTTTTCCGGCGGGAAGAAGCTGATGATGCGGTTCAGCGCGTGATACGAGTTGTTGGCGTGCAGCGTCGCCATGCACAGGTGGCCGGTCTGCGAGTAGGCGATGGCCGCCTGCATGGTTTCCTTGTCGCGGATCTCGCCGATCAGGATGCAGTCCGGCGCCTGGCGCATGGCGTTCTTGAGGGCCGCCTGCCAGTCCATCGTGTCCATGCCGATTTCGCGCTGGTTGACGATGGATTTCTTGTGCTTGAACAGGAATTCGATCGGGTCCTCGACCGTCAGGATGTGGCCCGAACGGTTGGCGTTGCGGTGGTCGAGCATCGAGGCGATGGTCGTCGACTTGCCGGAACCGGTGGCGCCGACGATCAGGATCAGGCCGCGCTTTTCCATGATCAGCTCGCCGAGGATCATGGGCAGGCCGAGTTCATCGAGCGGCGGGATGTTGCCGAGGATGAAACGGATGACGATGCTGGTCGAACCGCGCTGGCGGAAGATATTGACGCGGAAGTTGCCGACATTCGGCACGCCGAAGGAGAGGTTCATCTCCCAGGTCGATTCGAAGGCCTTGATCTGATCCGGCGACATCAGTTCGTAGGCGATCTTTTCGATCATGTCCGGCAGCATGACCTGCTGGTTGACCGGCAGGGTGTTGCCCTGGATCTTGATGTGGATCGGCGCGCCTGCGGATATGAAAATATCCGAGGCCTGCTTTTCGGCCATCAACTGGAACAGTTTGTCGAGAATCATGCCAAGACCTTCGAGGGGTAGTGAAGCTTACGGGCGCAGCAGTTCGTTGATGCTGGTCTTCGAGCGGGTTTGCGCGTCGACCTTCTTGACGATGATAGCAGCATAGAGGCTGTATGCGCCGTTGGCTTTCGGCAATGTGCCGCTGATCACGACGGAGCCCGGCGGCACGCGGCCGTAGGTGACTTCACCGGTTTCGCGGTCGTAGATCGGGGTGCTCTGGCCGATATAGACGCCCATGGACAGGACGGAGTTCTCGCCGATGATGACGCCTTCGACGACTTCCGAACGGGCGCCGATGAAGCAATTGTCTTCGATGATGGTCGGGTTGGCCTGCAGCGGTTCAAGGACGCCACCGATGCCGACACCGCCGGAGAGGTGCACGTTCTTGCCGATCTGTGCGCAGGAACCGACGGTCACCCAGGTGTCGACCATCGTTGCCTCATCGACGTAGGCGCCGATGTTCACGAAGGACGGCATGAGCACGGCGTTCTTGGCGACGTAGGAACCCTTGCGGACGATGGTGCCCGGCACGACGCGGAAGCCGCCTTCACGGAATTGGGCTTCGCTCCAGCCTTCGAACTTGGTATCGACCTTGTCGAAGAAACGGATGTCGCCGGCTTCCTGGACGCGATTGTCGCGGACGCGGAAGGACAGCAACACGGCCTTCTTGGCCCACTGGTGGGTGACCCAGTCGCCGTTGATTTTCTCGGCGACGCGCAGGGCGCCGGAGTCGAGCATGCCGACCACCTGGTTGATGGCAGCGATGGTGTCGGGCGGCGATTGCGGGGACAGCTCGGTGCGGCGTTCCCAGAGTTCTTCGATGATGGCTTGCAGGGGATGGCTCATGGATGTTCTCTCTGTTTACAGTTGTTGTGCGAATTGGCGAATGCGCTGCGTCGCTTCCAGGCATTCCTGGAGGCCGGCGACCAGTGCAATACGAATGAAGTTGGCACCCGGATTGACGCCGCGAACCTCGCGCGCCAGGAAGCTGCCGGGCAGGACCACGACATTATAGTGTTCGAGCAGGCCGCGGGCGAATTCGGTGTCGGCGATGGGTGTCTTCGCCCACAGGTAGAAGCTGGCGTCCGGCATGCCGGTGCCAAGCACCTCGGCGATCAGCGGCGTGCAGGCGGCGAACTTCTCGCGATACTGGTTGCGGTTGTCGAGGACGTGCGCCTCGTCGTTCCAGGCGGCGATGGAGGCAGTCTGCACCGGCGGCGACATGGCGCAGCCCTGGTAGGTGCGGAAGAGCAGGTATTTCTTGAGGATGGCCGCGTCGCCGGCGACGAAGCCGGAGCGCATGCCCGGCACGTTGGAGCGCTTGGACAGGCTGGAGAACATGACCAGCCGTTCGTTCGAGCGGCCGAGCAGCTTGGCCGCCTGCAGGCCGCCGATCGGCGGGTTGGCTTCGTCGAAATAGATTTCCGAATAGCACTCGTCGGAGGCGATGACGAAACCGTACTTGTCGGAGAGGGCGAATAGCGTTTTCCAGTCGTCGAGCGACAGCACCTTGCCGGTCGGATTGCCCGGCGAGCAGACGTAGAAGAGCTGGACGCGCGACCATTCTTCTTCGCTCAGGCTGGCGTAGTCGAAGGCGAAATCGTTTTCCGGCAGGTTGTTGAGGAAGCGTGGCTCGGCGCCGGACAGGTAGGCGGCGCCTTCGTAGATCTGGTAGAACGGGTTCGGGCTGACGACGAGCGGGACGTGGCCACGGCTGGTGTCGATGACGGTTTGCGCGAAGGAGAACAGCGCTTCGCGAGAGCCGTTGACCGGCAGGATCTCGGTTTCAGGGTTCAGCGTCAGGTCGTAGCGACGCTGGCACCAGACAGCGATGGCCTGGCGCAGGGCCGGGATGCCCTGCGTCGTCGGGTAATTGGCCAAACCTTTGAGGCCGTTGGCCAGCGCGTCCATGATGAAGGCCGGTGTCGGGTGCTGCGGCTCGCCGATGGAGAGCTTGATTTCCTTGTATTGCGGATTCGGGGTGACGCCGGCGAACAGGGCGCGCAGTTTTTCGAAGGGGTAGGGCTGGAGTTGGGCGAGATGCGAATTCACGTCGGGCGTCGAATGGGTGTAAAAATGGCAATTATCCTCGAAAACGCTTTCGCTGCCTTGTGAACAAATTCGGAACCTCACTGATGCTCGTTGTGCCGCTGCTGCTGGGCGCTTGCGCCTTCGGCTACCAGGCGCGCGGCAGCCTGAGCGACGTGCCGGGCGAGTTGCGTGGCAAGGGCTATCCCGGCAACACGGCGGGCGGCGGGCGCTTTGTGCTGGCCGACCGCGAGGGGCGATTGCAGTGCGACGGCCAGTTGTCGCCGCCTGATGTGTCGCCCGTGCCGGGCAGTTGCGACGGCGAACGCGGCAGCGGTACGGTGCGTTGCAGCGACGGCCGGGAAGTGCCGGTGCGCTGGCAGGCCATGACCTGCCGTTCCTTCGAAGGGAGCGGCGAGGACAAATTTGGAAATCGGCTGATTTTTCGGGTTGACCGTCGAAATTGATATCGGGGCCAATACGGCGCTCAGTGACTTGTCGGAATTCCTTACAGGTCTAGATTGTATAATTCATAACTTGTTGAATAATTGGAAATGTGTTTTTGGCATGTCTATTGCTACCGTTTGAGTCAAGAAGGTAGTTCGTTCAACCATTTAGTGGAGGAGATCGACATGCACAAGCGACTTATTTCTTTTGTTACAGGCCTGGTTGCTGCCCAGGCCGCGAATGCGGCACTTATTGTCGACCCGAACGATGCACGGAATTGGCAAGGTGCAACGGTTGGGACTTTTGCCCAGCTCTACTACGGATCGGATACCCTGGCAAATCGGCAATTGGTGGTGACCAACAAGTTGCTTGACGATAGTTACTTCAATGCTAGCGGGTATTCCGCCGCAACCATGGTCAAATACAACGGAGGTAACCCGAATACCACCGGAAGTTACGGAACTTCGTTCTATGCTCCGAATTCCTACGGTTACACTTGTTGTAGCGGCAATGCAGCGACTGGCGGCAACGCAATCGACAATCTGTGGATTCAAGTCAATAACGTTATTGGCGCTTCGGTCTGGGATCTAGGCTTCCAGGCCACCAAGGCAGCCATCTTCAATACCATCGATCATGGACCATTGCCCCAGGAGGCGATCGAGTCGACAGTCTATCTGTCCAATGACATGATCAATTGGACGCAGGCAGTCACCGAGCGTGTTTGGCTGGAAGGTTTCGACAGCGATACTTCTCTGGTCTGGGACGGGTTTACCTACGCGGTTGGTACTGGAAGCAATACTACATTCCGCTATGCATCTATCATCTGGGGTGGGCCGGGGTCGTTGATTCAGGACGGTGACAATGAAATCAACGGAGTCATGGGTTTGCGGGCTAATTTCGATCCTGGTCCGGGCAATGGGGTGCCTGAGCCTGGGACGTTGGCACTACTTGGTTTGGGGGTCGCTGGACTCGGTTATATTCGCCGTCGTCGTCAAAATTGACGGGGCGCGTCTTTAGACGGCTTTCCTGATCAGTCCAAATGCCGTTCAGTGACGACTGAACGGCATTTTTATTTTCTGGATTGACGAAGCCTAAGCAGCTATTTCTGAATTGTGAAAATTTGCTTATCTTCGGGGCAAACAATGTGTTTTGAGGGCGAGCTGAGACGGCGACGCCGTAATGCCGTTGGCCCGCCTGGGCTCTAACGCCAGCATTGGCGAGATGGAGAGGCGTTTCATGCCGGGAATTTTCATCAGTTACCGTCGCGATGATCAGGCCGGGTTTGCCGGGCGGCTGGCCGATGCGCTGGAGGCGACATTCGGCGCGGACAATGTGTTCCGCGATATCGAGGACATTCATCCCGGCGAGGATTTCGTCGTCGCCATCGAGAAGAACCTTGCGGCGGTCGATGTCATGCTGGCGCTGATCGGGCCAGCGTGGCTGAGCTTGAGCCGGCAGGGCGTGCGGCGACTCGATGAGCCGGACGATTTCGTGCGCCGGGAGATCGAGGCCGGCCTGACTGCCGGCAAGGTCGTTCTGCCGGTTCTCGTCGGCGGCGCCGCGATGCCGGCGGAAAGCGAACTGCCGTCGTCGATTCGGACCCTGGCCCGGCGTCAGGCGCTGGTGTTGACCGATGCGGGCTGGTCGGCAGATCTGGCACGGCTGATCGCTGTCGTTGCGACTAAGGTGCCGGTTGTGCGCCCAACCACCGGGCGCCCGGTGGCGATCTGGGGTGGCGTGGCCTTGCTGGCGGCGGCGCTTCTGGCAGTGGGTCTGAACGGCTTTGGCACGAAGCAAACGGGCGATGCGGCTCAGCCGGTCGCGGTTGCGCCGGCACAGAACGTTTCCGGGCGCTGGCAGGCGACGATCAAATACGATTGGGGTGCCGAGCACCTTGAGAAATTCGAGCTGCAGGTGGACAAGGACAAGCTGCATGGCACGGCCGGCTATCTCGGGGTGGCGCGAATGATCGAGCAGGGCACGGTCAGCGGCGAGCAACTGGGTTTCGTGACGCATAGCCAGGAGGTGGCGGGCGATGGTCCGGCCCGCGAGGTAACGCATCGCTACCGCGGTACGCTCAAGGCGGGCGAACTGCATCTGGTGCTCGAAAGCGGCGGTGGCTTCAGCGCGCATACGCCGGTCAGCTTCGTCGCCCGGCGGGCTGACGGGGGCTGAATCCGGGCGGGTCAGGCCGTTTTTTCGCCGGACTCGGTGAGTTTCTGGACGATCAGGCTGCCGACCATGTCGCCCTCGACGTTCACGGCGGTGCGCACGGTGTCGAGAATCCGGTCGATGGGCAGCAGGATGGCGATGGCCGCGGTGGGCAGGCCGACCGATTCAAGGACGAGGACCATGCTCAGCATGCCGACGCTGGGAATGCCCGGGGCGCCGATGGCGCCGAGCATCGCGACGAAAAAGATGATGAGCTGGTGGGCGAGATCGAGTTCGATGCCGGCCAGGCGTGCGACGAAGAGGGCGGCGGCGGCCTCGTAGAGCGCCGTGCCATCCATGTTGACGGTGGCGCCGAGCGGCACGACGAAGTTGGCGATGTCCTTCTTGACGTGCAGGTGCTGTTCGGTACAGCGCAGGGTGATGGGCAGCGTGGCAGCGCTCGAACTCGTGACGAAGGCCGTGATCAGCGCTTCCTTGGCGCCCTTCCAGAAACGCAGCGGCGACATGCGGGTGACCAGCCAGAGCAGCAGTGGCAGCACGACGACGCCGTGGAACAGGGTGCTGCCGATGATGACCGCAATGAAGTGGGCGAGGCTGGCGAGCAGGGCGCTGTTTTGCGTGGCGACCAGTTGCAGGAGCAGGGCGGCGAGGCCGAAGGGCGCCAGGCGCATGATCCAGCCGACGACAAGCAGGCAGAGTTCCTGCAGTTCCTGGAGCAGCACGCGAATGTTCTTGTAGCGCTCGCCGCCGATGACCAGCGCGATGCCGAGAATGAGGGCAATCATCACGATGGCCATGATGTCGCCCTGGGCCAGCGCCTTGAACGGGTTCTGGAACAGCCCGCGCATGAACTGGGCGATGTAGTCGGGCAGCGGCATCTGGCGCGCCTGATAGTCGCGGGTCGCATCGGCGAACATGGCCAGCTGCATGCCTTCGCCCGGCCGGAAAATTTCGGCTGCGCCCAGCCCGAGCACGATGGCCAGCGCCATCGACAGGCCGAAGAAGCCCAGCGTCGTCGTCCACACCCTATGCATCTGCTCGTGGGCGCGCAGGTTGGCGACGCCACAGACAATCGACGAAAAGACCAGCGGCACGAGCACCATGCGCAGCAGGTCGAGAAACAGGTTGCCGACCATCTTGGCGCCATACAGCGTGTTGCCCACGACTGGTGAGGATGCCGGTTCGGTGGCCAGCCACAAGCCGCCGGCGATGCCGAGCAGGCAGCCGATCAGGATCTGGGTGTTGAGCGAGGGACGGGTCATCGGGATGCGTGAAGTTCAGGCAGCGCCATTCTAGCGGCATTGCCCAGGTTTTCGGCCGGGACGGTCAGCGCGCACATTTCAATTTTGGCCCTTTTTTCCGGTTGACCGTGGAATCGCTAAACTTGCGCTGGCGTCGCCTGTCCATGACTATGACCGGACTTTTTCGGAGGGAAAAACATGCCAGACCAGAATCTCAAGGGAAAACGTGTCCTCATCACCCACGCCGATGCCTTCATGGGGCCCTTCCTCTGCACGGTGATGAAGGCGCACGGCGCCACCGTCATCGAAAGCGTGCTGCCCCTGCTCGCGCCGGAAGAACCGGCCGCCCTCGTCGCCGAGGTCGGGCCGGTCGATGTGCTGATCGCCAACCTCTCGATCATGGCGCCCAGTACCCCGGTGGAGCAGGTCGATGAAGACGAATGGAGCGCCGTCTTCAACGCCCTCGTCGCGCCGCTGCCCCGGCTGGTGCGTGCTGTCGCGCCGCAAATGATCGAACGCCGCAGCGGCAAGATCCTGGTCATGGGCAGCGCATCGGCGCTGCGCGGCATGAAGCGCGCCTCGACCTACAGCGCCGCCCGGGGCGCGCAACTGGCCTTTGTCCAGGCCGTCGGCGTCGAACTGGCGCCGCACAACATCCAGGTCAACGCCATCGCCCAGAATTTCGTCGACAACCCGACTTATTTCCCGGCGGATGTCCAGGCCAACCCCCGGTTTCAGGACCGCCTGAAACGCGAAGTCCCCCTGGGCCGGCTCGTCTCGGCCAACGAAGATGCCGAATTCGCCGCCTACCTCTGCAGCGACGCCGCCAACTGCTTTGTCGGGCAGGTCTTCCCTGTGTGCGGCGGCTGGGTGGGGCGCTAGCGCATTTCCGAGAGCGGGGCCGTCGCCCAGCCGAAGGCATTTCAAATTTGGCAGTTTTTTCCGGTAGACCGTGGAAATCTGAATCGGGAAGTTTTGACAGAATTTCCGGGAATTCCGCTCTGCGGTTACGCCGAGTGCCGAAATCGCGTTCCCGTTGATGCAAGAGGCAACAGTCGGCCACAACCGGACCGTCACCAATTTGGAATTGAGGTCATTCGAACGGCAGCTCAACCCCGAAAACTGCCTGATGTGCCTAGTTCAGCTCGTCGGCCAACGCAGCCGTTCAATGGCCAAACCTTGAAGGGACTGGGTCATTTGCCGTATGCGGAGATAGCAGATTGGCAATCCTCGTAAGCACGCTTACGAGCGTCTCAGGGTCCTCCTGTGACAATTCATGCTCAATCCCAGGAAGCATGCGGGATTGGAAGGGGGATTCGGCCTTGCTACGGATGTCTTGAGCCGTTCTGTCCAAAATTTCCTGTGGCACAGGGTATTTTTCCATCATCTCTTGAATTTGGTCGTGCGAAACCGCGGCCTGAAGCTCTGGACGTAGGCTTAGCACCGCGACGCAGTACATCGCATGCTCAAGTGTGCCCCACCCATTTTGATAACGCCCCGCACGAAACGCCCAAGACAACAGCAACGATGCTGCTCGTTTGGCAACATTGAAGCATCCGTGGCCGTAGAGGTGCATTGCGCATTCGAATAGCCGTTCGTGAACCTGATAGGGAGCCAGGCGGGCAACGCTATCCTTGTCGTCAGGGAGCCATGAAAGCACGCACAACAGCCGCGTCGCGTCCTTCTCCAAATTCTCACGATTATGGCCATTACAAGCAGGCGCAGCGGACAGCGCCGCCAATATCTCCGTGACGTGTGTAATCCAGAAAACCATGTCTGATACAAATGGCGATTGTGCTTCGACTGCTGTAATCAGAAGGTCCTTTTGGGTCAGATATAGCTGGTCACACCATTCACGAATGTTTCGAATAATTTGTTGCGCGTGCTTGTTGTCCGCCTCGGCCTGGAGCAACTGGTTTGCTAACTCTTCCAGCATGGCGAGAAATCCGGATTGAGCCGAGTAATAGCCCGCTAACGCCTGACTATGCCTATTACCGAGAGCGCTATCCTTGGTGTTCTTAATCAGCAAGAGCGCTACGTTATGGATATCGTCACGCAACTCATGCAATGGAAATCTCAGGTCATATTTTTGCATCGCCGTCAGCAGGGCCAGCGACAGTTTCCCGAGTTCTTCCATGGCACACACGGTGACTGGGAAGTGGTCTTCTCGGACAATACCCACGAGCGCAATTTCAGCGATTCGCTGCGTCAATTCCGGAAGATGGTCCGGCCCACCGAATGCGATGCAGCATTGAGCATGATGGCTGAGCAATCGGACACCCTGCATGAGAATATCTGGCCGATTATGGGGAAGGACCTCTTTGATAGCCCCCGCCAAGTAATGAGCCGCTAGGTTGGCATGCGTCTTATTTGTCCCGGAGGACCCATAGTCGATGCGCAAGTACAACTCGGCCAGTTTGGCCAGCACTTGCAGATTGGCGAGCATGTATCTTTCGTTGCCCTGCGTAATGGCTTCGCGATGCGTTTGTCTCAAGGACTCAAGCGTGCCGCTAATAAACGAATCGCCAATTAGTGGGCTATCCATAAAGCCGTTCGCCGCTACAAACGTATTACCTTTTGCGCGTAGATAGCTGGCATGAATTGCGAGGATGGCGGAGTAGGCCGCATTTACGACACCGAAGTCGCCCTTGCTTGCGTAATGGCTAGCCAGGCTAGCCGCATAAAACAACGATTCATCGGCACTGCCTGTCCATTGAGGGAACTGTAGAAGTAGCTTCAGCCGGGGGGCATCAAAGGTGCTACCGGGACGGTCCTCGGCAGCTTTGGGTTGAGCCACCGCCGGCAAGGCCTTGTCGGCAAACTTCTCCCACCGCGCCAAGTCTTGCTGTGCCCGTTTGACGATGTAATTGAGCTGAAAGCTCGGATTTACCAAATCTAACGTGCGACGGTACGCGTAGCCGAAAAGGATAAGCACCAGAATCAGAGACCAAAGCGCAGTAAACAGCGGCAAAACTACTTCGTTTTGAGTCACAACCATCGCCAACGACGCGATGAGGCACGCCAGCAGAACCGTTCCTACAAACGCCAGCATCAAACGTAAGTCGCTGCTAAGCCGCCTGAACAGTGCATGAGGCATACGCTCGACATTGACCTGCAATGCGTAAACGACCATCGCCGAGACGATGGCGGTGGCACCTATAAGAGAACCTCCAACCGTAACCAGAAGTGTCTCCACTGCCGTCAGCCGGTCTTTGTCTAGCTCACCAATTTCAGCCTGCAACGCCGGCCCGACCGCCCAATAGCCGATAACGGCCAAGCAAATGCCAAAAATAAAAAGAAGTGCTGGCCAACCTCTAAACCACAAGCCCATTGCTCTGTTTTGCCACTCATAGTAGGCGCGGCGTAAGCGTTGCTTGACTTGTTCCTTGGGCGTTTGGTGCGGCACAGGTTCCATAAGACGTATTGCTCCCTTTCTTGGCGGAGGGGCGTTTTGCAAAACTTCGAGGCAACCGGGATTTACAGTTGCTATGACAAACGATAGATTGGTCCCATTTTAACCACTCAGCTTGCCAAGGCCGCTAGGCCGGAACTTTTTTGGCATGAAATTTGGCCATACAACGCAGCTCATACCCAAGCCCTAGCCTAAGCGGCGGCTCGAGCTACCTCAAGTACGGCATGACTGACCTAATCACTGAGAGCCTAGTAGTCCGCGGCATCGCCGACCAAGAATGTTGGCACGGATGGCTTGCCAAGGCTGAATGGCGGAAAACTGCCAAATTGCCGCCTATTATTGGAACCCAATTCAAGGGCAGCAAAGGCCGAGCAGTTCGCATTTGGCACTTGCCCTGAACGACAGTAGCAATCCGAAACCCGCCATTCGAAGCTCAAAGGTCCGAAAGTCGGGATTGGGTCGTTTGCTGCCTACCCGAACACCGTAATCTTCAGCTTTTCCAGAAAATTCAGTTCGGCCCACCAGGCCAGGCCTTTTTCGCGGAATTCCTTGCCTTTTTCGGTGAGCATGAGCTTGATGGCGCCGAATTCGGTTTTGCCGGCGTCGGCGATGAAACCGCAGTCCATGAGGAAGCGGGCGATGGCGGGTTGGACTTGTTGGCCGGAGAGTGTCCAGCGGGAGCCGTAGCCTTCGTCGTCGCCGGTGAGCATGAGGATGGGTTCGAACGAGCCCATCAGGCGGAGGATCTGCAGGGTTTCGGCGCGTTGCGGGATGGTGGAAATGTCCATGGCGGCCCTCCGTTCAATAGGGGGTTCGACCGGGATTGGCGGCCCAGCGTTCCATGGGTTCGAGGGCGCCGGGCAGGGGGTGGTGCACCATGACGATGCTGCGCGCCGAGAAATGGCGGTTCAGTTCGCTGTACAGCTCGTCGTCGCAGAAGCCGATGGCGGCGGCTTCGGCGCGGCTGTTGGCGAAGACGATGCGGTCGATGCGCGCCCAGTAGGCGGCGGAGAGGCACATCGGGCAGGGTTCGCTCGAGGCGTAGAGGGTGCAGCCATGCAGGTGGAAGCTGCCGGCGCCGGCGCAGGCGGTGCGGATGGCGCTGATTTCGGCGTGGGCCGTGGGGTCGTGGCTGGCGACGACGCGATTCCAGCCTTCGGCGATGATCTGGCCGTCGCGGACGATGACGGCGCCGAACGGGCCGCCTTCGCCGCTTTCGCTGCCTTGCCGGGCCAGTTCGATGGCGCGGGCGAGAAACTGGTCATCCGTCATCTGGCGATCCTTCCTGAGGGCCGGGCGATCAAATAGTCGGTGGTATTATACGGCCCCCAACATGGCGGGGGCATTGGCCCTGCCGGAATCACGCATGCGTTTAACCAAGCTCAAACTCTCCGGTTTCAAATCCTTCGTCGATCCGACTGCCGTCGCTGTTCCCGGCCAGCTGGTCGGCGTCGTCGGCCCCAACGGCTGCGGCAAATCCAACATCATGGATGCCGTGCGCTGGGTGCTGGGCGAGTCGAAGGCGTCGGAGCTGCGCGGCGAATCGATGATGGACGTCATCTTCAACGGCTCGTCGAACCGCAAGCCGGTGTCGCGGGCGTCCGTCGAGCTGATTTTCGAGAACACCATGGGCCGGGCGCTCGGCCAGTGGTCGCAATACACCGAACTGTCGGTCAAGCGCACGCTGACGCGGCAGGGGCAGTCGGACTACTTCATCAACAACCTGAAGGTCCGCCGCAAGGACATCACCGATCTCTTCCTCGGCACCGGTCTCGGCCCGCGTGCCTACGCCATCATCGGCCAGGGCATGATCTCGCGCATCATCGAGGCGCGGCCGGACGATCTGCGGGTGTTTCTGGAGGAAGCGGCGGGCGTCACGCGCTACAAGGAACGGCGCAAGGAAACGAACGGCCGCCTCGAAGACACCCGCGAAAACCTGCTGCGCGTCGAGGACATCCGCCAGGAACTCGGCAACCAGATGGAGCGGCTGGAAGTCCAGGCCGAAGTGGCGCGGCGCTATCAGGCGCTCAACGAACAATTGGTCCAGCGCCAGCAGGTGTTGTGGCTGCTGAAAAAGCGCGAGGCTGAGGCCGAGCGGCAAAAGCTGTCGCTCGACGTCGAGCGCGCGACGACCGATCTTGAAGCGCAGAACGCCGCGCTGCGCGAAACCGAGGCGCGCGCCGAGGAGACCCGCGAAGCGCACTTCGCCGCCGGCGACGCGCTGCACAACGCGCAGAGCGACATGTACGCCGCCAACGCCGAAGTCGCCCGGCTGGAAGCGGAAATCCGCCATCGCCGCGAATCGCGCAGCCAGTTGGAAGCGCGCCTGACGCAGCTTGAGGACGAGCTCAAGCACTGGAGCGAGACGGCCGAGAAGCTGACTGAAGACCGGCTGAAGTGGGAAGAGACGCAGGAGATCACCAAGCTGCGCGTCGAAGAGGCCGAGGCCAAGCTGCACGAGCACATGAATATCGCGCCGCAGGTCGAGGAAGACCACACGCAGGCGCAGGAAGAACTGCAGCGCCTCAAGACGCGCACGACCAATGGCGAGCAGAAGCTCGAAGTCGAACTGACCAACAAGGCGCACGCCCAGCGCGCGCTGCAGGCCATCACGCTGCGCCGCGAGCGTCTGCGCGAGGAAACCGGTGGCAACGACGCGCCGGACGAAATGGACTTGGCCGAGAAGGAAGAAGAACTCAGCCTGCTGCGCGAGGAACTGGCCGGCGATCAGGATCAGTTGCAACAGTTGCAGCAGGAAATGCCGCAGGTCGAGGCCCGGCGCAAGGAAGCGCAGGCCGAACTGCAGCGCATCGAGCGCGAACTGGCCGCCGGTCAGGCCCGCCGGGCGGCGCTTGAGCAGATGCAGGCGCGCACCCAGCAGAGCGGCAAGTTGCCGGAATGGCTGCGTCGCCACGACCTCGAAAACGCGCCGCCGCTGTGGCAGAAGATTCACGTCGAGGCCGGCTGGGAAGAGGCGGTCGAAGCCGTGCTGCGCGAGCGGCTGAGCGCCATCGCCTGCAGCGATCCGGCCAAGCTCGACGCCTGGCTGCACGACCGGCCGGAAGCGCGGCTCAGCGTCATGCTGCCGGGCGATTTCAATTTTGGGCAAAATTTCCGGTTGACCGTCGAATCGCTCTCGGCGCACGTGCGCAGCGACGATCCGGCGATCCAGACCGTGCTCGACGACTGGCTGGGCCAGGTGCGCACGGCGGAAACGCTGGCCGACGCCTTGGCCAAGCGGGCCGAGCTGCCGCCGGGGGCGGTCATCGTGACGCGCGGCGGCGACCTGGTCAGTGCAGCGAGCGTCACCTTCTTCGCGCCGGATCAAGGCGAACACGGCCTGCTCGAACGCCAGCGCGAGATTGAGGCGCTCGGCGACGGGATCGCCATGGCCGAGGAAAAGGCCGACGCCATCCGCGAGCAGCTGGTCATGTTCGACGAGCAGGTCGAGGACAAGCAGGCGGAAATGGATGAAATCCGCCAGTACGTCACCGACCGCCAGCAGCGCGTGCATGCCGTGCAGATGGAAGTGCGGAGCGCCTGCAGGAACAACTGGCCGAACTGGCCGAGGAAGAAGAGGGCGAGCGCGAGCGCGAAATGGCCGCCGACGAGCGCATCGAGGAAATCCGCGACGGGCTGAGCCGCATCCGCGTGCTGGTCCATGGCGCGCAAACACGGCTCGACGAATGCGAACGCGCCGTGCGCGCCGAGCGCGAGCGCAACGCCGATTTCGACCGCGCCCTGCGCGAAGCTCAGTTCTCGCTGCGCGAATGCGAGGGCAAGCTGCAGGACGTTTTCGCCCAGCAGGCCATGGCCCAGCGCGAACTCAACCGCATCGAGAAGGATCGCGCCCAGTGTGCCGAGCAGGTCGAGGCGGCGCCGCCGGATGTCATGGAAGGCGCGCTGCAGGCGGCGCTCGAAGCGCGTCAGGTGGCTGAGAAAGCGCTGGCCGAGAAGCGCGATGCGCTTGAAGCGGCAACCAACGCGCTGCGCGGGTTCGAGGAACAACGTCTGCGCATCGAGCAGGGGCTGGAACCGCTGCGTGCCCGCATCGGCGATCTCAAATTGAAAGAGCAGGCGGCGGCGCTCAACGCCGAGCAGTTCGCCATGCAACTGCTCGAAGCCGGCGCCAACGAAGAGGCGCTGCAGGCCGAGCTGGGCACCGCCCGGCCGCCGGCCTTGCAGGGCGAAATCACCCGCCTGACCAACGCCATCGCCGAACTCGGCGCCGTCAACATGGCAGCGCTGCAGGAGCTCGAAACAGCCACCGAGCGCAAGGGCTACCTCGACATGCAGGCGGCCGACCTGACCGAGGCCATGGAAACGCTGGAAAACGCCATCCGCCGCATCGACCGCGAAACGCGCGACCTGCTGCAAAGCACCTTCGACACGGTCAACGGCCATTTCGGCAAGCTTTTCCCGGAACTGTTCGGGGGCGGGCGCGCCGAGCTGGTCATGACCGGCGACGAAATCCTCGACGCCGGCGTGCAGGTCATCGCCCAGCCGCCGGGCAAGAAGAATTCGACCATCCACCTGCTGTCGGGTGGTGAAAAGGCGCTGACCGCCATCGCGCTGGTCTTCTCGATGTTCCAGCTCAACCCGGCGCCGTTCTGCCTGCTCGACGAGGTCGATGCGCCGCTGGACGACAGCAATACCGAGCGCTTCTGCGAAATGGTCAAGAAAATGTCAGGCGCAACGCAGTTCCTGTTCATTTCCCATAATAAAATCGCGATGGAAATGGCCGAACAGCTGGTCGGCGTCACCATGCAGGAAAGCGGCGTGTCGCGCGTGGTGGAAGTGGACATTCAGGAAGCCTTGAAAATGAGGGATGCGGCTTAAATGACCGAGCTTCAACTGGGATTGATCGGACTGGGCGCGACGGCGGTCGTCGGCGTGTTCGGTTACAACAAATGGCAGGAATACAGGCAGCGCAAGCTGGCTCAGGCCGTACTCAAGCCGCACCACGCCGACATCCTGCTCGGCGATCCGCCCAAGGCGGCAGCTCAGCCGGCCGTCGCCGAGCGCAGCGAGCCGGAAATCCGCGTCGATACGCCCGCCCAGGTTCCGGAGCGCATCGAGCCGATGTTCGTCGATCCGCATCCGACGGTGCCGTCGGACGACATGCTGGCTGCGCCTGCCGCCACTGAAATGCCCGCCATGCCGGTTTTCGCAGACGAGCCGGCACAGGCCGCGCCAGTCGTTGTCGATGCGCCCGAGATGGCACCAGCGCCGGCAGCGCCTCCGGTTGCCGAGCCCGTTCCCGAACCGATTCCCGTCGCCATGCCTTCCGAGCCCGCTGATGACTTGGCCGATGCGCCGGCCGGCGAGGTGCCGACCGAACTGCTCGATCCCCGCCTCGAATTCATCGTGGCCATGGAGCTGGTCGAGCCGGTGGCGGCCATCGATGTCCTCCAGTCGCAGCGATCCGCGCTGGCCCGCTTGAACAAGCCGGTGCACTGGATCGGTTACAACGAGCGGACCCGCGAGTGGGTCCGCCTCAAGCTGGACAGCGATTTCAAGGTGCGCCGCCTGCGTGTCGGCCTGCAACTCGTCAATCGCCAGGGGCCGCTGTCTGATGGCGACATGACCATTTTTACCAACGCCATGAACGCGCTGGCCGACGAGCTGATGGCCGTGGCCGACATGCCGTCGTCGCGCGTGCTCGACCAGGCCGCAGAAATCGACCAGTTCTGCGCTGCCGTCGATCTCGAAATCGGCCTCAACCTGGTCAGCCGTGGCAGTGCCTTCACCGGCACCAAGATTCGCGCCCTGGCCGAAGCGGCCGGCATGGTGCTCGGGCTGGGCGGCGTTTTCACGCGCTACGACGATAGCGGTCGCGTCCTGTTCAGCCTGCTCAACTACGAATCCACCCAGTTTTCGGCTGACACGCTGCGCAACCTGACGACGCACGGCCTGACCTTCCTGCTCGACGTGCCGCGCGTCGATCACGGCGAACGGACCTTCATGCAGATGACGGAAATCGCCAAGCGCTTCGCCGACACGCTCAATGGTGCGCTGGTCGACGACAATCGCCAGCCGCTCAGCGATTCGCAGCTCGACCACATCCGTCGCGAATTCATCGGCAAGCCGCAGGCGACGATGGCCAGCTACGGCCTGATCGCCGGTTCGCCCCAGGCCCTGCGGCTGTTCTCCTGATGGTGGCACCCGCTGTGGCCGCCGAGCGCGCGGCCTGGCTGCGCAACGAGCTGGAGCGCCATAACCACGCCTATTACGTCCTCGACACCCCGACCATTCCGGATGCCGAGTACGACAAGCTGTTCCGCGAACTGCAGGGGCTTGAGGCCGAATTTCCCGAGCTGCTGACGGCGGATTCGCCTACCCAGCGTGTCGGCGGTACGCCGCTCAAGGAATTCCCGCCGCGCCAGCACGGTGTGCCCATGCTGTCGCTCAACAACGCCTTCGAACCGGCCGAGGTCGATGCCTTCGACAAGCGCGTCCGCGACGGGCTGGAAACCATCGCTGCCATCGACTACGCAGTCGAGCCGAAATTCGACGGGCTGGCCATCAGCCTGACCTACGAGAATGGCGTCTTCACCTGCGGCGCCACGCGCGGCGACGGCGTGACCGGCGAGGAAGTGACGCCCAACCTGCGCACCGTGCGCAACATTCCGCTGCGCCTGCAGGGCGAGGGCTGGCCGGCATTGATTGAGATTCGCGGCGAAGTGCTGATGTTCAAGGCCGATTTCGCCGAGCTCAACGCCCGTCAGCGCGACCGCGGCGACAAGGAATTCGCCAATCCGCGCAATGCCGCCGCCGGCAGCCTGCGCCAGCTCGATTCGCGGATCACGGCGAGTCGTCCGCTGTCCTTCTTCGCCTACGGCGTTGGCGCCGGGGCTGACGCGCTCGCGGTACGCACCCACGATGAGCTGATGGCCCTGCTGGCTGGCTGGGGCTTCCCCGTCGCAGCCGAACGCGGGGTGGTGACCGGATCTCACGGTCTACAGGAATTTTTTGCCAAAATCCAAATTTTGCGCCCGAGCCTGCCCTTCGATATCGACGGCGTGGTGTACAAGGTCAATCGTCTGGACTGGCAGGCGCGCCTCGGTTTCGTCTCGCGCGCGCCGCGTTTCGCCATCGCCCACAAGTTCCCGGCCGAAGAGGCACTCACCGAAGTGCTCGGCATCGACGTCCAGGTCGGCCGTACCGGGGCGATTACGCCGGTGGCCCGTTTGAAGCCGGTTTTCGTCGGCGGCGTGACGGTGACCAACGCGACCCTGCACAACGAGGACGAAGTGCGCCGCAAGGACGTGCGGGTCGGCGATACCGTCATCGTCCGCCGGGCTGGTGACGTGATTCCCGAAGTCGTCGCCATCGTGCCCGAGAAGCGGCCATCACGCGACCTGTTCGGCGGCGAGCCGCTGCATCCGCCTTTCGAGCTGCCCAAGGTTTGTCCGGAATGCGGTTCTGCCGTGGCGCGCGGACTCGACGAAGCCATCGCCCGCTGTACCGGCGGCCTTTATTGTCCGGCCCAGCGCAAGCAGGCGCTGTGGCACTACGCGGCGCGCCGGGCCATGGATATCGAAGGGCTGGGCGATAAGATCGTCGATCAACTGGTCGATGCCGGCCTCGTTCATACGCCGGCCGACCTGTACAAGCTGACGGTCGACACGCTGGCCGGGCTCGACCGCATGGGCGAAAAATCGGCACAGAACCTCGTCGCCGCCATCGACCAGAGTCGGCAGACGACGCTCGCCCGCTTCATCTTTGCGCTCGGTATCCGCAATGTCGGCGAGGCCACGGCGCGCGATCTGGCGCGGCATTTCGGCCAGCTCGACGGCATCCTCGCCGCCGACGCCGATGCGCTGCAGCAAGTGCCCGATGTCGGTCCCGTCGTCGCGGCGAGCATCGTGGCTTTCTTCGCCGAGTCACATAATCGTGACATCATCGAGCAGTTGCTGGCCGCCGGCCTGAACTGGCCGGCCGGCGAACCCGCCGATGCCGGGCCGAAGCCGCTGGCCGGCAAGACGCTGGTGCTGACCGGGACGCTGCCGACCCTCAAGCGCGACGACGCCAAGGCGATGATCGAGGCGGCGGGCGGCAAGGTGGCCGGATCGGTGTCGAAGAAAACGGATTTCGTGGTTGCCGGCGAAGAGGCCGGCTCCAAGCTGGAAAAGGCGCTGGAGCTGGGTGTCGCGGTGATCGACGAAGCGGAATTGTTGAAATTGCTTCAAAGGGGAGAGTCAGAATGAAAAAAGTTCGTAAAGCCGTATTTCCGGTTGCCGGGATGGGCACGCGATTCCTGCCGGCGACCAAGGCCAGCCCGAAGGAAATGCTGCCCATCGTCGACAAGCCCTTGATCCAGTACGCGGTGGAAGAAGCCGTGGCCGCCGGCATCACCGACATGGTCTTCGTGACCGGCCGCTCGAAGCGCGCCATCGAGGACCACTTCGACAAGGCCTACGAGCTGGAAAGCGAGCTTGAAGCGCGTGGCAAGGCCGAGTTGCTCGACTTCGTGCGCAACATGATTCCCAAGAACATCAACTGCATCTACATCCGCCAGGCCGAAGCGCTCGGCCTTGGCCACGCCGTGCTGTGCGCCAAGCCGGTGATCGGCGACGAGCCGTTTGCCGTGCTCCTGGCCGACGACCTGCTCGACGGCAATCCGCCGGTCATGAAGCAGATGACCGATACCTATGACTATTACCGCTGTTCCGTGCTCGGCGTGCAGGACGTGCCGCGTGCCGATACGCGCAGCTACGGCATCGTCGATGCCCGCCGCGTGGCCGACCGCCTTGAGCAGATCAGCGCCATCGTCGAAAAGCCGAAGCCCGAAGAAGCGCCGTCAACGCTGGCCGTCGTCGGCCGCTACATCCTTACCCCGCGCATTTTCCATCACCTGGAAAACCTCAAGCCCGGCGCCGGCGGCGAAATCCAGCTGACCGACGGGATCGCCTCGCTGCTCAGCGAAGAACAGATTCTGGCCTACCGTTACGACGGAACGCGTTACGATTGCGGCTCCAAGCTGGGCTATCTGCAGGCCACGGTCGTTTTCGGCCAGCGCCACCCCGAAGTCGGCCCGGCTTTCGACGCATACCTCAAGAGCCTGGGAGGCTGAATGGACGAACAAAAAGCCAGGGCCATGCTGGCCAACGCGGAAATCATTCACAGCGAAACCGTCGTTCAGGAAGCCGTGGATGGCATGGCGGCCGCGATTCGCGCCCGCCTCGCCGACAAATATCCGCTCGTGCTCTGTGTCATGAAGGGCGGGGTGGTGTTCTGCGGCCACCTGCTGACCAAACTCGATTTTCCGCTCGACTTCGACTACCTGCACGCCACCCGCTACGGCCCGGAAACGCAGGGCGGCAAGATCTCCTGGCGTTCCGCGCCGTGGACCTCGGTCAAGGGGCGTTCCGTCCTGGTCGTCGACGACATCCTCGATGAGGGCGTGACCCTCGCTGCGGTCAAGGAAAGCCTGCGTCGCATGGGCGCGGAAGAGGTCCTGACAGCCGTCTTCGCCGACAAGCTCAACGGCAAGACCAAGCCGGTCACCGCCGACTTTATCGGCCTGACCGTACCCGACCGCTTCGTCTTCGGCTTCGGCATGGATGCCGGTGGCGCCTGGCGCAATCTGCCAGCCATTTATGCCGCAAGGGACGATGCATGAGCGGTGCGACAGTCGCCGAGTTCATCGGCTACTGGGAAAATGAAGGCCAGGCCTACGTCCGGCATGGCGACTACGACTGGATGGCGTCGCTGGTGCCTGGCCGGCGCGTGCTGGAAATCGGCTGTGGCGTCGGTTTCGCCACGCAGGCATTGGCCCGGCGCGGTCTGGCCATCCTCTCGATGGATTCCCTGCCGGAATGCCTGGAGCAGACCCGGCATAAGCTCGATGGTGCCGATGTCGGCCTGATGCAGGCCGACCTGACGGCACTCTCCGATGAGCAGCGTGCAGCGGTCGAGGCCTTTGCGCCGGATACCGTCGTCTGCTGGCTCATGGGTGCGCCAGCCGATACCACCGGGGCGTCGCCGGCTGACGGGGGCAGGGCGGTCATTGCCTATCGTGAACGGATCCATCGTCTGGTCGCTGAACTGGCGGCCAGCCTGCCCGGCGTTCGCTGGCTGCATTTCATCGATCGCACGGCGATTCCCTGGCAAGCCAAGGATATTGGCCGCGATACGCTGGTCAATTACCATGCGGGCAAGACCTTGCTCGATCTGCCGTTCATCGTCAGCCGCGCCAATGCGCTGTACCGCAAGCTGGGCGAAGACGGCAACGCATCCATCCGTAAAACGCATCCCGCCATGAAGGGCGTGGTGCCGACGCTGGCTTCACTGCTGGCGGAAAGGAAGAACTGACATGATCGCAATCATCGGCGGCAGTGGCCTGACCACCTTGTCCAACCTCGACGTTTCGCACCGCGAAGTCGTTCGCACCCCCTACGGCGAGGCGTCCGGCGCGCTCGTCTTCGGGCAGATCTGCGGGCAGCCGGCGGTTTTTCTGCCGCGCCACGGCTACGGCCACACCATCCCGCCGCACATGGTCAATTACCGCGCCAACATGTGGGCCCTGCATCACCACAAGGTGAGCGGCGTCATTTCGGTCGCCTCGGTCGGCGGCATTCGTGCCGATCTGGAGCCGGGCGACATCGTCCTGCCCAACCAGATCATCGATTACACCTGGGGTCGTAAATCGACGATGTTCGATGGCAATGGCACGCCGGTGACCCACGTCGATTTCACCGAACCCTACGACGGCGAGTTGCGCCGGCGCATTCTCGACGCGGCGCAGCAACTCAGCATCGATATCAAGGTCGATGCGGTCTATGCGGCAACCCAGGGGCCACGCCTTGAGACCGCGGCCGAGGTCAATCGCCTGGAGCGCGACGGGGCCGATGTGGTCGGCATGACCGGCATGCCTGAGGCCATCCTGGCGCGCGAACTGGGCTTGCCCTACGCGGCGATCAACGTGGTCGCCAACCATGCAGCCGGACGCGGCAGCAGCGCCAATGGCATCCATTTCGAAAGTCTGGAGCACGTGCTCCATGATGCGATGGGGCGTGTCAGGTCCATCGTCGAGAAGCTGGTCGGTTGTACCGACAATTGCCAGCCGATGGGCATGTCCGTCTAGGCAAGATGTCTCGATGGGCGGGCCTGCTGGCCCGCCATGCCGGCATCAGATTTTCAGCCGCTCCATCAATTCCGTTTCGAGGCGGATGCGCTTGCTGGTGTCGCGCAGGTCGCCGCCGCTGATCAGGAAAACGTCTTCGGCGCGCTCGCCCAGCGTCGTGATCTTGGCGGTATGGAGATTGGCGCCATGCTCGGCCAGGGTATTGGCGATGGTGTAAAGCAGGCCGGGACGGTCGGCGGCAACCAGTGTCAGGATGAAGTGCGATCCCTTTTCGTCGCCGCGGATATCCACTTCCGGCTTGATCGGGAAATGCTTGACCTGACGCGACAGGCGGCCGGTTGACGGGACGTCCGGCGGCATCTGGTGAACCAGGCGTTGCTCCAGTTCGTGCTCGATGTAGGCGACCATCTCGCGGTCGTTGTCACGGTCTTCCACGTCCAGCACGACGAAGCTGTCCAGCGCATAGCCGTGTGCCGTGGTGTGCACCTTGGCATCGACGATGCTGTAGCCGGCGCGGGCAAAGAAGCCGACGATGCGGGCAAAGAGGTCTGGCTGATCCTGCGTGTAGACCATGACCTGCAGACCATCGCCTTCCTGATTTGGACGGGCCCGGACAACCGGCTGGTTGTTGTAGATGCGGTAATGCAGCGAGCGGGTGTGCCAGGCGATTTCCTCGGCGGAATGGCGCAGGAAATAAACGGTATCGAGCTGTTTCCACAGGCGTTCGTGAACGGTGTCGGAGAGGGCGAAGAAGCGAAGCAGGCGCATGGCTTCAGCCTGACGATCGGCAATCGCGCCGTGCGCCGCCGGTGTTTCACCGCTGGAGAGCAGGTGCAGGGTCTGGTAGTACAGATCGGCCAGCAGCTTGCCTTTCCAGTGATTCCAGACCTTCGGGCTGGTTCCCCGGATGTCGGCGTGGGTCAGGAGATAGAGCGCCTGCAGGTGGCGGATGTCGCCGACCAGCTTGATGAATTTGCCGATCACGTCGGGGTCGCTGAGGTCTTCCTTCTGGGCAACCTGCGACATGACCAGGTGATTCAGAACCAGCCAGACGACGAGTTCGGTATCTTCGTCGCTCAGTCCGTGATTTCGGCAGAATTCCTCTGCGTCGACGGTGCCGAGTTCGGAATGGTCGCCACCGCGGCCCTTGGCGATGTCGTGGAAGAGGGCGGCGATATAGAGCAGCCACGGACGGTCCAGCTCGCTGACAATGCGCGAGCACAACGGGTACTCGTGGGCGAATTCGCTCATCGTGAAGCGGCGGATGTTGCGCAGTACTTGCAGGATGTGCTGATCCACGGTGTAGACGTGGAAGAGATCGTGCTGCATCTGGCCGACGATGCGCCCGAAATTGGGCAGGTAGGCGCCGAGGATGTCGAGCTGGTTCATGCGGCGGAATTCATGAATGATGCCGCGCTCGCTCTGCAGCAGTTTCAGGAACATGGCCCGGTTGGCCGGGTCGTCGCGAAACGCCTGGGTCATCTGGTCGCCGGCGCGCCACAGGGCTCGCAGGGTGCGGGCCGTCATGCCGGACAGTTCGTGGGTTTCCTGCATGACCAGGAAACTGTCGAAGATGGCCGAGGGCTGTTTCTGGAACAGGGCTTCGTCGCGGATGTCGAGCAGATTGCCCACGATCTGGAAATTGTCGTCCAGCGGTTGCGGTGTCTGCTCGTTTTCCGGTGTCAGTGCCGCGCTCATGTTCTGCAGCAGGATGGTATTGAGCAGACAAACCGTCTTGGCGTTACGGTAATACACCTGCATGAGCTGTTCGGAGGCGCGCTTGGCTTCGTTCGAGACGAAGCCGTACTTGGCGGCGAGATTGCCCTGGTAGTCGAACAGCAGGCGATCTTCGCGCCGCCCGAGCATGAAGTGCAGGCGAATGCGCAGGTGGGTCAGGTATTCCTCGCAATCGCGGGCCTGGATCATGCCCTCCTGGGTGATGATGCCGTTCTTCTGCAGTTCTTCCCAGGTCGAACCGAAGCCGGCCGCCTTGGCGATCCAGAAAATGACCTGGAAATCGCGCAATCCGCCTGGCGAGTCCTTGCAATTGGGTTCCAGGCTGTACGGCGTTTCGTTGTACTTGAGGTAGCGTTCCTGTTGCTCGATCTGCTTGGCTTCGCAGAAAACCAGCGGATCGAGGTGGCCGCGCAGGCGTTTCTGGAAAGTCGTAAACAGCTTGCCGTTGCCGGTCAGCAGGCGGGCTTCGAGCAGGGCGGTCTGTACCGTGATGTCGCCTTCGGCTTCGTTCAGGCAATCCTGAATCGTGCGGACGCTATGGCCGATTTCCAGCCCGATGTCCCAGAAGGAACTGATCAGGCGTTCCAGCTTGCCCTGCAAGGCCACGCTGGCTTCCTGCGGGAGCAGGATGAGCAGGTCGATGTCGGAGGCGGGATAGAGTTCGCCGCGGCCATAGCCGCCGACGGCGGCGAGGGCGAGGCTGGCCGGTAAATCGAAGGATTGCCAGAGCTTTTCGAGAATGCGGTCGACCTGGGCACAGCGTTCGACGAGCAGGGCCTGGGCGTCGCCGGATTGTTCGTAGTTTTCCTGGAGGCTGCGTTGTCCGGCCTTGACTTCCGCACGCAGGGCGGCGATATCGCAGGTCATTATTTGATCCAGTCCGGCTTGGGGCGGCTGCCTGCGGATTGGGTCATGATTTCGTAGCCGGTTTCGGTGACCAGCACGGTATGTTCCCACTGTGCCGACAGGCTGCGATCCTTGGTGACGATGGTCCAGCCGTCGGCCATTTCGCGGATGGCCGCCTTGCCGGCATTGATCATCGGCTCGATGGTGAAGATCATGCCCGGTTCCAGCCTGGGTCCGGTGCCGCCCTTGCCGTAGTGCAGGACCTGCGGGTCTTCGTGGAACTTGGCGCCGATGCCGTGACCGCAAAACTCGCGAACGACCGAGCAGCCGTTCTTTTCCGCGTATTTCTGGATGATCGCACCGATGTCGCCGAGATGGGCGCCCGGCTTGACGACGGAAATGCCCAGCCACATGCACTCGAAGGTGATCTCGCACAGGCGCTTGGCCTGGATGGATCCCTCGCCAACGATGAACATCCGGCTGGTGTCGCCGTGGTAGCCGTTCTTGATGGTCGTAATGTCAAGATTGATGATGTCGCCATTTTTGAGCACGCGCTCGCCGGGGACGCCATGGCAGACCTGCTGGTTCACCGAGGTGCAGATCGATTTAGGGTAGGGGTCGTAGCCGGAAGGGGCGTAGTTGAGCGGGGCCGGTATGCAACCCTGAACGTTGACCATGTAGTCGTGGCAAAGCTTGTCGAGTTCGTCCGTGGTGACGCCGGCCTTGACGAAAGGCTCGATGTAGTCGAGGACTTCTCCGGCCAGACGCCCGGCAATTCTCATTTTTTCAATTTCTTCCGGAGTCTTGATGCTGATGCTCATGGCGGCTGTTCTGTGATGCGTTGGGGGAAAGGGCAAGGATAAATGATGGGGCTGGTTTCGCAAAGCCGGGAGCCCCGTGGCGGCGTTTCCCGGGATGTGACGGTCAACCGGAAAAAATGCTCAAAATTGAAATTTCGGAGGGGGTCGCGGGGCGCAAGCAAAATGCTGAATGATCTTCCGGATCGCCTGTTCTGCTGCTATAATCCGCAGGTTTTTCTCAGCCGATATGGCTGAAAAAGACGGTTGTCTGCACGGTGCAGGCAACCAAAATCCACACATCCGCCGATTAAGGGTGTTCGCCAGGACTCAATCCTGGTGGGCGTTTCAGGCGGGTGGAGGTTCAACCCTTAAGGAGTTTTACATGTCCGTTACCATGCGCGAAATGCTGGAGGCTGGTGTCCACTTCGGTCACCAGACCCGTTTCTGGTCCCCCAAGATGGCCCCGTACATCTTCGGTGCCCGCAACAAGATTCACATCGTCAACCTCGAAAAGACCCTGGCCAAGTACAACGAAGCCATGGCTTTCGTGAAGAAGCTGGCCGCCAATCGCGGTACCGTGCTGTTCGTCGGCACCAAGCGCCAGGCTCGCGAAATCATCGGTGAAGAAGCGCTGCGCGCCGGTTCGCCGTTCGTCGACCAGCGCTGGCTGGGCGGCATGCTGACCAACTTCAAGACCGTCAAGACCTCGATCAAGCGTCTGAAGGACATGGAACTGGCCGTTGAAGCTGGTGAACTCGAAAAGATGCCGAAGAAGGAAGCGCTGACCTTCCGTCGCGAACTGGAGAAGCTCCAGAAGTCCATCGGCGGCATCAAGGAAATGGGTGGCCTGCCGGACGCCATCTTCGTTGTCGACGTCGGCTATCACAAGATCGCCATTACCGAAGCCGAAAAGCTTGGCATCCCGGTCATCGGCGTGGTCGATACCAACCACTCTCCGGACGGCGTTGCTTACGTCATTCCGGGTAACGACGACTCTTCCCGTGCCATCCAGCTCTACGCCCGTGGCGTTGCCGATGCCATCCTCGAAGGCCGCAGCCAGGTCGTGCAGGACATCGTTGCTGCCGGTGGCGACGACGAGTTCGTCGAAGTTCAGGAAGAAGCAGCGCAATAAAGCTGCAATGGCGGAGCCTTAGGCTCCGCCTGTCTTAAAAGCTCAGGAGAAAATATATGGCGGCAATTACCGCAGGCATGGTGGCAGAACTGCGCGGCAAGACCGACGCACCCATGATGGAATGCAAGAAGGCGCTGACCGAGGCCGATGGCGACATGGCCAAGGCTGAAGAAATTCTTCGCGTCAAGCTGGGTAACAAGGCGACCAAGGCCGCTACCCGTATCGCTGCAGAAGGTATCGTTGCGGTCAGCATCGCTGCTGACGGCAAGCTGGGTGCCATCATCGAAGTCAACAGCGAAACCGATTTCGTGGCCAAGAACGACGAGTTCATCGCCCTGGCCAATGGCTCCGCCAAGCTGGTTGCCGACAAGAACCCGGCTGACGTGGCTGCGCTGTCCGCGCTGCCGATGGGCGAAGGCACGGTCGAATCGACCCGCTCCGCACTGGTCGGCAAGATCGGTGAAAACATGTCGATCCGCCGCTTCGTTCGTTTCGAAGCCAAGGGCAAGCTGGTCTCCTACATCCACGGTGGCGCCAAGGTTGGTGTCGTGGTCGATGTGGTTGGTGGCGACGAGCAACTGGGCAAGGATCTGGCGATGCATATCGCTGCCTCCAAGCCGAAGTCACTCGATGCCTCGGGCGTTCCCGCAGAACTGCTGGAAACTGAGCGCCGCGTTGCCATTGAAAAGGCTCGCGAAGGCGGCAAGCCGGAAGCCATGCTCGAAAAGATCGCCGAAGGTACCGTCCAGAAGTATCTCAAGGACGTCACCCTGCTCGGTCAAGTCTTCGTCAAGGCTGCCGACGGCAAGCAAACCATCGAACAGCTTCTGAAGGAAAAGGGCGCTTCGGTTGCCGCTTTCACGCTGTACATCGTTGGTGAAGGCATCGAGAAGAAGGTTGACGACTTCGCTGCTGAAGTCGCTGCCCAGGCTGCTGCCGCTGCTGCCAAGAAGTAATTGAAAGGAACGCCGATGTCTGCACCCAAGTACAAGCGAATTCTCCTGAAACTCTCCGGCGAGGCCCTGATGGGCAATGACGCCTATGGCATCAACCCGCAGACCATCGCGGGGATTTGCGGAGAGATCAAGGCGGTCGCTGACATGGGTGTGGAAATCGGCGTCGTGATCGGTGGTGGCAACATCTTCCGCGGCATGGCCGGTACGGCCACCGGGATGGATCGCGCCACGGCTGATTACATGGGCATGCTGGCCACGGTGATGAACGCCATGGCGCTGTCCGATGCGATGCGCCAGGTCGGGCTCAACGCCCGGGTGCAATCCGCCCTGAATATCGAGCAAGTGATCGAGCCGTACATTCGCGGCAAGGCCATCCGCTATCTCGAAGAAGGCAAGATCGTGATCTTCGGTGCCGGCACCGGCAACCCCTTCTTCACGACCGATACCGCTGCAGCATTGCGCGGCTCGGAAATTGGTGCTGAAATCGTGCTCAAGGCGACGAAGGTCGATGGTATCTATTCGGCCGATCCGAAGAAGGATCCGTCGGCGACACGCTATGACAAGATCAGCTTCAACGAAGCGATTTCAAAGAGCCTCGCCGTCATGGATGCCACCGCATTTGCGTTGTGCCGCGACCAGAAATTGCCAATCAACGTGTTTTCCATTTTCAAGGCCGGCGCGCTGAAGCGCGTGGTCTGCGGCGAAGATGAAGGCACGCTGGTTTATTGCTGAGGGAGACAAGAAATGATTGCTGAACTCAAGAAAAACGCCGAAAGCAAGATGCAGAGGTCGCTGGAGTCGCTGAAGCTCGACCTCCAGAAAATTCGTACCGGCCGTGCCCACACTGGCCTGCTCGACCACGTTCAGGTCGATTACTATGGCTCGATGGTGCCGGTCAATCAGGTGGCCAACATCACCTTGGTTGATGCCCGTACGATCGGTGTGCAGCCGTGGGAAAAAGGCATGCTGCAGAAGGTAGAGAAAGCCATTCGCGACTGCGATCTGGGATTGAACCCGGCATCGCAAGGCGACCTCATCCGCGTTCCCATGCCGGCATTGACGGAAGAGCGTCGCAAGGAAATGATCAAGATCGTCAAAACCGAAGGTGAAGGCGCCAAGGTGGCGATTCGCAATCTGCGACGTGATGCCATAGCCCATCTCAAGGATGCGCTGAAAAAAGGTGAAGTGCCCGAAGATGACGAGCGCAAGGCCCAGGACGACGTCCAGAAGCTGACTGATCGTTATATCGTCGAAGTCGACAAGTTGCTCGCCGTCAAAGAGGCCGAGCTCATGCAGGTTTAAGCCGGTTCCGCATAAAGTACCGGCTGAATGGCCCTCTTTTCAAGCTCGACACGTCAGGTCCCCCAGTCGGCGGCAGTGCCCAGGCACGTCGCCGTCATCATGGATGGTAATGGCCGCTGGGCAAAAAAGCGGTTTCTGCCGCGCGTCGCTGGACATGTCAAAGGCGTCGAGCTGGTTCGAGAAATGGTCCGTGCCTGCCTCGAGCGTGGCATTCAGTACCTGACCCTCTTTGCCTTTTCCTCCGAAAACTGGCGTCGCCCGCAAGACGAGGTCTCCTTGCTCATGCAGCTGTTCGTCAAGGCACTGGAGCAGGAAGTCGAAAAGCTGGATCGCAATGGCGTACGCCTTCGCGTCGTCGGCGATTTGACCCGCTTCGAGCCGCGCCTGCAGGAACTGATTCGACAAGCGGAGGCCAGAACCGCAAGCAATACCCGCCTTGACTTGACCATTGCTGCCAATTACGGGGGGCGCTGGGACATCATGCAGGCGGTCGAGGGAATGCTGGCTGCCCAGCCGGAAAAACGCAACGGCTGGCAGGAAGGCGATCTTGAGCCTCATCTCGCAATGAGTTTCGCGCCGGAGCCGGACTTGTTCATCCGTACTGGTGGCGAAGAGCGAATCAGCAATTTCCTCCTGTGGCAACTGGCCTATACCGAACTCTATTTCACGCCGACGCTTTGGCCGGATTTCGATACTGCGGAATTCGACAAGGCTATCTCGTCGTTCCAGCAGCGTGAGCGCCGTTTTGGCCGAACCAGCGAACAACTGGTGGAAAAACCGAATGCTTAAAACTCGCGTCATCACGGCGCTGGTTCTGATGGCTTTGCTGCTGCCCAGTTTGTTCTATTCTTCGCAAGCCGGTTGGGCCTTGCTGGTGGCCGGCTTCATCGGCGTCGCTGCCTGGGAGTGGGGTGCATTGCTCGGCTGGCAGCGAACCGGCCGCATTGGGCTCGGTGTGGCAACTGCGCTCGTCTGTGTGCTATTGTCGATTTTCTTTCCGGATGCAATTGGAGCGGGCGAACCCAGCGAGCCACGCCAGCCTTGGGTTCTGTTGGCCTATGCGCTTGCCGCCACATTCTGGTGTCTGATCATGCCTCTCTGGTTGAGAAGCAAGTGGTCCTTGGACGGCGTTTCGGGTCTTTTGGTCGGCGCTGTGGTCCTGCTGCCGACCTGGCTGGCCATGGTCCAGTTGCGGATGCTTGGCGCCGGGGCGTTACTCGGCATTTTTGCCGTCGTCTGGATGGCAGACATCGCCGCCTATTTTTCCGGAAAGGCCTTTGGCAAGCACAAGCTGGCACCCTCCATCAGTCCGGGCAAGACCTGGGAAGGTGCGATTGGTGCTGGCGTCGGCGTGGTCCTTTACGGACTGGTTGTTCGACATCTGTTCGATCTGGACCTGATGTCCCTGCCGTTGTGGGTTGCTGCGCTGATTGGCATAACTGCGGTCAGCATCGTGGGTGATCTCTATGAGTCCCTGCTCAAACGCAAGGCTGGCATCAAGGACAGCAGCAACATTTTGCCGGGGCATGGCGGGGTACTCGATCGCATCGACAGCCTGACGTCCACGTTGCCTGTTGTTGCGCTGCTCTGGCTGTTGTTCGCTTCCCGGTGAGCGCTATTTTGCAGAACATTACCGTACTGGGTTCAACTGGATCGATCGGGGTCAGTACGCTGGATGTGATCCGGCGTCATCCGGATCGCTATCGGGCTTTTGCGCTCTGCGCGCATAGCCAGGTAGACAAGCTCTTTGAGCAATGCCTCGAATTCAAACCCCGGTTTGCCGTGTTGCGCGATGCTGCTCTGGCTGCACAACTTGCTGACCGTTGTTCATTTGCCGGACTAGACACCGAGGTTCGCTACGGTGTGGCGTCCTTGGTTGAGCTTTCCGCCCTGCCGGAGGTGGACGCCGTCATGGCTGCCATCGTCGGCGCTGCTGGTCTGGAGCCGACCCTTGCTGCGGCACGCGCCGGCAAGAAAGTCATGCTGGCCAACAAGGAAGTGCTGGTCATGGCGGGTGAGCTCTTCATGCATGCGGTACGCGAGCATGGTGCCACGTTGCTGCCCGTCGATAGCGAACACAACGCCATCTTCCAGTCTCTGCCGGGGGATTTCTCGCGTGGCTTGGTGGAATGTGGCATTCAGAAAATCCTGCTGACGGCGTCCGGCGGACCGTTCCGCAATACGCCGATGGCGGACCTGGGCAATGTGACGCCCGATCAGGCTTGTGCGCACCCCAACTGGGTGATGGGGCGCAAGATATCGGTTGATTCTGCGACCATGATGAACAAGGGGCTGGAAGTCATCGAGGCGCGCTGGCTGTTCGATGCGCCGCCGGAAATGATCCAGGTCGTCGTGCATCCGCAGAGCGTGATCCATTCGGCCGTGCAGTACGTTGATGGTTCGGTTTTGGCGCAATTGGGCAATCCCGACATGCGGACCCCCATCGCATATGCCATGGCCTGGCCGGAGCGTATCGCTGCCGGTGTCGAGCCGCTGGACCTGTTCAAGATTGCCCACCTTGATTTCATGGCGCCGGATTTTGAGCGATTTCGTTGCCTGCAGCTTGCCTACGATGTCTTGCGCGAAGGTGGGACGGCGCCCGCCATTCTGAATGCGGCCAACGAAATAGCCGTTGCAGCTTTCCTTGATGGTCAGTTGCCTTTCCTGGGGATCGCCTCGCTCAACGAGGCTGTTTTGCAATCCTTGCCGGCCGGCCCGGAGGGTAGCCTGGCGGACGTGCTTGCTGCAGATGCGGAAGCCCGTCAATTGGCCAGAAAAATGGTGCAGGAACGCCGTTTCGCGTGAATAACGTTCTGTTTTATCTCGCAGCCTTTGTACTGGTTCTGGGTGTCCTGATTGTTTTTCACGAATTGGGACACTATCTGGCCGCAAGACTTTGCGGTGTCAAGGTTCTTCGCTTTTCGGTCGGTTTTGGCCGCATGCTTTGGAAAAAACGCCTGGGGCAGGATGGCACCGAATGGGCGATCAGTATTTTTCCCTTGGGCGGCTACGTGAAGATGCTCGACGAGCGTGAGGGTCAGGTTGCGGAAGCGGAACTTCATCGTGCGTTTAATCGGCAAGGGGTTGGCAAGCGCAGCGTGATCGTTGCAGCCGGGCCGCTCGCGAATTTTCTGCTGGCGATGTTGATTTACTGGGCCGTATTCATGCACGGCAGTGAAGAACTGCTACCCGTGCTTGGCACACCGCCCGCAGATACGCCCGCAGCCATGGCGGCGATCAAGAATGGAGAACAGGTTCGTCTGCTCGACGGGCAGCCGGTTGCAACCTGGAACGATCTGCGCTGGTTGCTTCTCCAGAAGGCCGTCGATCAGGAAAGTGTGTCGCTGGAAGTGGTCAATGAAAACGGCGAAATTTCAGTTCGCCGCGTCTATCTGGCTGCGGCCGGCGAGCAGGGTTGGGAAGGCGATGCCCTGGAGCGCTTGGGTATCCGCTTCTATCGGCCGGATATTCGCCCTGTTATTGGCAAAGTGATTTCAGGAAGTGTCGGCGAGCGCGCCGGCATTCGGGCCGGTGACTACGTGCGAGCGATTGCCGGCAAGGATATCTGGACTTGGTTTGACTTCGTTAAGATCATTCGTGAATCACCCGGCAAGGTGATTCGCCTTGAGTTGCAGCGGGAAGATGAGTTGCTCTTCGTCGATGTAATACCCGAGGCTGTTTCTGAACGCGGGCATACCGTCGGAAAGATAGGCGTGGCTGTTGCAGATAGCCCGGATGCTCGCCGCGACGTGAAGACATTTGTAAGTTATGGCATCTATGAGGCGGCGCTCAGGTCGCTCGAAGAAACCTGGAACAAGTCCGTGTTTACGCTCGTCATGATGGGCAAGATGCTGACTGGTGAGGTTTCTTGGAAAAACCTTTCAGGACCGGTGACCATCGCAGACTATGCGGGTCAATCGGCACGTCTGGGTCTCGATTATTACCTCAAGTTCATGGCGCTGGTCAGTATCAGCCTTGGGGTCCTGAATCTGCTGCCCATACCGGTGCTGGATGGTGGTCATTTGTTGTATCATATGATTGAAGTCGTCATGCGTCGGCCGCTCTCTGAGCGTGCCATGGAATTGGGGCAGCGAGTGGGCCTGTCCATTCTTTTTGCATTGATGGCTTTCGCCTTTTTTAACGACTTGTCTCGCCTGTTTAACGGCTGAATGATGAAAAAATCCCTGCTGTCCATCCTGATTGCTGGCGCTTTTGCGACTCCTGCTCTGGCTTTCGAACCTTTTGCGGTCAAGGACATTCGGGTTGAAGGTATTCAGCGAACGGAGGCCGGTACCGTTTTTGGCTATTTGCCGGTCAAGGTGGGAGAAACACTGACGGACGAAAAGGCCGCGCAGTCGATCAAGGCACTTTTTGCCACGGGTTTTTTCAAGGATGTCCGGATTGAGGTTGAAAAGGACGTCATGGTCGTGGTGGTTCAGGAGCGCCCGGCTATCGCAACGATCAATTTCGTTGGCCTCAAGGAATTTGACAAGGATGTCATCGTCAAGGCTCTAAAGGAGACCGGTATTGCCGATGGTCGTATCTTTGATCGAGCCTTGCTGGAAAAGGCAGAACAGGAGCTCAAGCGTCAATATCTGACGCGGGGCAAGTATGCTGCCAATATCACCACGACGGTAACGCCGCTTGAACGGAATCGCGTCGGTATCAATTTCAATATCGAAGAAGGCGTCGCTGCCAAGATCAAGCAGATCAATCTGGTGGGTGCCAAAGCCTTTTCGGAAAAAGAGTTGCTCAGTCAGTTCGATCTGACCACTCCGGGGCTGATGACCTGGTACACCAAGAACGACCAGTATTCCCGTCAGAAGTTGTCAGCTGACCTTGAAAAACTGAAGTCGTTCTACATGAATCAGGGTTATCTGGAGTTTGCTGTTGAATCGACGCAAGTCTCCATTTCGCCCGATAAACAGGATGTTTATATAACGATAAATGTTACGGAGGGCGAACGTTTTCAGGTTACCTCCGTAAAGATGGCAGGCGATTTCTCTGTGCCCGAAGAAGAGTTGAAAAAACTCGTTCTGGTAAAGCCTGGCGATGTGTTTTCACGCGCAAAGCTCAACGACACCACCAAGGCGATCAGCGATCGCCTCGGCAAGGAGGGCTATGCCTTTGCCAACGTCAATGCGGCTCCGGAGATTGACAAGGAAAAACGCAAGGTTGCATTCACCATCTTCGTGGATCCTGGCAAGCGAGTTTACGTCCGTCGCGTCAATGTGACGGGTAATACAAAGACGCGTGATGAAGTCATTCGCCGCGAAATGCGTCAAATGGAAGGCGGTTGGTACGATGCCGACAAGGTGACGGCATCCAAGCAGCGCATCGACCGTCTAGGTTATTTCGGCGATGTGGCAATCGAGACGCCCGCCGTACCCGGGACTGCCGACCAACTGGATGTCAATGTCAATGTGACGGAAAAGCCGACCGGGAATCTGATGCTGGGTATCGGTACCTCCAGTACGGACAAGATCATCCTGTCGGGCTCGATCGCTCAGAACAACTTCATGGGCAGCGGTAACAACGTCGCGATTCAGGTCAATTCGGCCAGGTCTTATCGCACCTATGTTTTCTCCTACACCAATCCGTATTTCACGCAGGATGGTGTCAGCCAGGGCTTCGATATCTATCACCGGACGGTCAATACGACGTCAACGGCGATCGCTGCTTATAGCTCGGCGTCTACGGGTGGAGCGATTCGATTCGGCTTCCCGATCGGTGAAAAGGAGTCGATTGGCCTGGGTTTGGGCATCGACTCGACATCCATTACGACCTATGACACCAGCCCGCAGTATTACAAGGATTACGTCGCAAAGTTCGGCAAGTCAAATCTCTCGGTTCCCGTAACCCTGAGTTGGGCAAGTGACGGAAAGGACAGCTATTTCTTCCCGACGCGCGGAACCTTCCAGAAGGCAGCAATTGAAATAGCCATGCCTGGCGGTGATTTGACCTATTATCGTGCAAGTTATCAGCTCCAGCATTTCATTCCGCTCAATACGAAATTCACCTTGATGCTGAATGGTGAAGTTGGTTACGCCGAAGGCTACGGCGATTCCGGTTTGCCGTTCTTCAAGAATTTTTACGCAGGTGGTATTGGCTCCGTTCGGGGTTACAAAGCTTCCAGTCTCGGGCCTATCACTCGAGACTCCAATGGTACGGAGTATCGAATTGGTGGCAATCGTCGCGTCATTGGGAATGCCGAATTGCTCTGGGGCTTGCCAGGCATGGAAAAGAGCTTCCGTATGGGATGGTTCTTTGATGCCGGGCAGGTTTATGGAGATAACGGAAATGATTCGTCGAGTGGACTTCGCTATTCCACGGGCGTATCCGCTTCGTGGATTTCTCCGATCGGTCCGCTAAAATTCAGTATTGGTCGGCCATTGAACAAACAGGAAAGCGATAAGTCAGAGTCGTTCCAGTTCCAGATGGGCACTACGTTTTAAATCAGGAGTCTCAAGTTGAAAATCAAGTCAGTAGTTCTCGCATCGTTGTTGTCGGCCTTGTGCATCTCAGGGGCAATTGCGTCCGAGTTGAAGGTTGGCTACGTCAATACCCAGCGTATTTTCCGTGATGCGCCGGCAGCCCAGAAGGCAGCCAAAAAGCTGGAAGGCGAGTTTGCCAAGCGCGATCAGGATCTGCAGCGCATGGCCAAGCAGTTGCAAGGTCTGCAGGAGAATCTGGAAAAGAATTCCGTGACCATGGCGGAAAGTGAACGTCGTGCCAAGGAGAAGGAGTTTGGCGAGATTTCCCGTGAATTCCAGCGTCGCCAGCGCGAGTTCCGTGAGGACCTGAATCTCCGCCAGAACGAAGAGAATGCGGCGGTCATCGAGAAGGCCAACAAGGCGATCAAGCAGATCGCCGAGAGCGAAAAATATGACCTGATCCTCCAGGACGTCGTTTGGGTCAGCCCGCGTCTTGATATTACGGATCGCGTGATCAAGGCCTTGTCGGAAGGCAAGTGATGAACGGCCAAGGCCGGATTTCCCATACTCTAGCCGACATCGCCGCCCAACTGGGCGGCGATGTGCTTGGAGACGGGCAAACGCGCATATCGCAAGTGGCGACCCTGGCTTCTGCGGGAGAGGGTGAGATTGCCTTCCTGGCCAATCGCAAGTATCGCAACCAGTTGCAGACGACCCAAGCGGCGGCGGTGATCCTGGCGCCGGATGCGGCTGAAGGATTTTCCGGGCCGCGCATCGTGACCAGCAATCCGTACGCTTACTATGCGCGCGTTGCGACCTTGTTGAATCCGCCAGCGACGTCGACGCCGGGTGTTCACCCCAGTGCTGTCACCGGGTCTGCTGTTCCTGATTCGGTATTTGTCGGGCCGCATGTTTGCATCGGCAAGGATGTCAGCATTGGTGAGGGTTCAATTATCCATGCCGGATGCGTTATCGGCGATGGGGTGACCATTGGCGAGGGCAGCGTTCTCTACCCGAATGTCACCATTTATTTTGGTTGCCGTATTGGCAAGCGGGCGGTCCTGCATTCCGGCGTCGTGATCGGCGCGGATGGTTTCGGCTTCGCGCCAGATGGCAAGGAATGGGTGAAGATTCCGCAAATCGGTGCCGTGGTGATCGGCGACGATGTCGAAATTGGCGCCAATACGACCATTGATCGCGGTGCGCTGGATGACACGACCGTCGGTGAAGGATGCAAGATCGACAATCTGGTCATGATCGGGCACAACTGCAATATCGGGCCCTACTCGGTCATTGCAGGTTGCACGGGAATGGCTGGCAGCACGACGCTGGGCGAGCATTGCATCCTGGGTGGTGCATCGATGATCAGCGGGCATTTGACCCTGGCGCCCAATACGACGATTTCTGGTGCCTCGACCGTGATGCGCAGCATTGTCGAACCGGGTGGGGTTTATGCCAGTGTTTTCCCGCTGGATAGCTACGAGCACTGGATGCGCAATGCATCGCACATTCGTCGGCTCTCCAAATTGGCCGATCGTGTTTCCGAACTCGAAAAGTTACTTAAAGAAAAAGATATAGGGGATTGAGTAAATGGATATTCAAGCAATCATGGAGCATTTGCCCCACCGTTACCCGTTTTTGCTGGTAGACCGTGTGGTGGAAATCGAACTGGGCAAGTCCATCCATGCCTACAAGAATGTGACGATCAATGAGCCGTTCTTCCAGGGGCATTTCCCGCACCATCCGGTGATGCCTGGAGTGTTGATCATGGAAGCACTGGCCCAGGCTGCCGGCATCCTGTCGTTCAAGTCGATGGACGAAAAGCCGTCTGCCGATACAGTGTTCTACTTTGCCGGTATCGACGAGGCGCGTTTCAAGAAGCCCGTTTTGCCGGGCGATCAGTTGCATCTGCATGCTGAGATCGAACGTCAGATGCGGGGTGTCTGGAAGTTCAAGGGAGAGGCTCGCGTGGATGGCCAGCTGGTGGCCGAAGCCCGCCTGATGTGCGCTCAGCGGAAGCTGTAACATGATTCATCAGACAGCCATTGTCGATCCGGCTGCCAAGATTGGCGCCAACGTCGAGATCGGTCCGTATTCGATTATCGGTCCGGATGTGGAAATCGGCGACAACACCGTGATTGGCCCGCACACCGTGATTCGCGGTCATACGCGGATCGGTCGCGATAACCGCATTTTCCAGTTCTGTTCGCTGGGTGAAGTGCCGCAGGACAAGAAGTACGCAGGTGAACCGACGCGTCTGGAAATCGGAGACCGCAACACCATTCGCGAATTCTGTACTTTCAATCTGGGGACCGTGCAGGATGCGGGCGTTACGCGCCTGGGTGACGACAACTGGATCATGGCCTACGTGCATATTGCGCACGATTGCCAGGTGGGCAACAAGGTTACCTTTGCCAACAATGCGTCGCTGGCAGGCCACGTCGTGGTGGACGATTGGGCCATTCTGGGCGGTTTTACCGGTGTCCATCAATTCTGCCGGATTGGCGCACACGTGATGACGGCGGTCAGCACGGTGATTCTCCAGGACGTGCCGCCCTACCTGATGGCGGCCGGCAATACGGCGACGCCGTACGGCATCAATGTCGAAGGCCTTAAGCGTCGCGGTTTCACCGCTGAGTCGATCACTTCGCTCAAGCGTGCCTACCGTACGCTCTACAAGTCGGGTTTGTTGCTCGAAGAAGCGAAGAGCAAGCTGGCCGAGGATGCCAGGACGCAGCCGGATGTCCAGCGTTTCGTCGATTTCCTTGAGGTGTCCAAGCGAGGCATCATTCGCTGATATGGGTCGCGCTGTACGCATTGCCATGGTGGCAGGGGAGCCCTCCGGGGATCTTCTGGCCAGCCACCTGATCGCCGCTTTGAAGGCGCGTCTGCCCGATGCCGTGTTTTTTGGCATTGGCGGTCCGCGCATGGAGTCTCACGGGTTCGAGGCCTGGTGGCCGATGGAAAAGCTGTCGGTCATGGGTTATGTCGACGCGCTCAAGAATTACCGCGAGATTTCCGGCATTCGCCGGCAGTTGAAGAAGCGTCTGCTCGACATCCAGCCGGACATTTTCATCGGCGTCGACGCGCCGGATTTCAATCTCGGCCTGGAGACCAGCCTCAAGTCGGCTGGCGTCAAGACCATCCATTACGTCAGCCCATCGATCTGGGCATGGCGGGGTGGGCGCATCAAGAAGATCGCTCGTGCGGTCAATCGCGTTCTTGCGCTTTTCCCGATGGAGCCGCCGCTCTACGAAAAAGAGCACATCCCGGTAACCTATGTCGGTCATCCGCTGGCCGACATCATTCCCCTGCAGACCAGCAAGCAGGCGGTGCGCGAGAAACTGGCGCTGCCGCGTGACTATCCGATTTTCGGCATGCTGCCGGGCAGCCGTCAGGGCGAACTGGCCATGATGGCCGACACCTTCGTGCAGACGGCCAAGCTCATTTGCGAACGCTTCCCCAATGCGATTTTCGTCGTGCCGCTGGCGACCCGTGAAACGCGCCTGCAGTTCGAGGCGGCGATTTATCGGCAGCAGGCGGGCGATGTGCCGTTCCGGCTGCTCTTCGGGCATGCGCAGGATGCCTTGGGGGCCGCCGATGTGTCGCTGGTTGCCAGCGGTACGGCGACGCTCGAAGCAGCGCTCATCAAGCGGCCGATGGTCATCACCTACAAGATCGCCAAGTTTTCCTATTGGCTCATGAAACGCATGGCCTATCTGCCCTACGTCGGCTTGCCGAATGTTCTGGCCGGGCGCTACGTCGTACCCGAACTGCTGCAGGATGAGGCGACGCCCGAGAAACTGGCCGAAGCGCTGATCAAGCTCTACGAAGACAAGGAAAATGCCGAGGCCGTCGAGGCGGCATTTACCGACATGCATCTGCAACTCCGCCAGAACACCGCCGAGAAGGCCGCCAACGCGGTCATCGAATGCCTGAACTGATCGTTCCGGAAGGGCTCGTCTGTGGCATAGACGAGGCTGGACGTGGGCCGCTGGCCGGTACGGTGGTCGCGGCGGCCGTCATTCTCGACCCGCAGCGACCGATTCCGGGGCTGAACGACTCGAAGAAGCTCAGCGAGAAAAAGCGCGATGCGCTGGCCGTGCTGATCCGTGAGAGGGCGCTGGCCTGGTCGGTGGCGTCCGCCTCGGTCGAGGAGATCGATCGCCTGAACATCCTGCATGCGACGATGCTGGCCATGCAGCGCGCCGTGGCCGGGCTGAGCGTGCGCCCGACCGCCGCGATGGTCGATGGCAATCGCTGCCCGAAACTGGACATGCCGTGCGAAGCCGTGGTCAAGGGCGATGGCAAGATCGCCTCGATCGCTGCTGCGTCGATTCTCGCCAAGACCGCCCGCGATGCCGAAATGCTGGCCCTGCACGCGCAATACCCGATGTACGGCTTCGACCGGCACATGGGTTACCCGACCGCAGCACATTTTCAGGCGCTGGAAGAACATGGTGCGTCGCCGGTCCATCGACGCAGTTTCGGCCCGGTGGCGAAACAGCTTTCCCTGCTATGAAGCTCATCCAGTCGCGCGACAACCCGTTCTTCAAGTCGCTCAAGCGGCTGGCCGAATCCGGGCGCGAGCGCCGGAAAACGGGGCAGACGCTGCTTGACGGCGTGCATCTGGTCGAATCCTACGAGGCCGCATTCGGGCCGGTGGAAACCCTGATCGTCACCGAATCAGCCGTGGCCGGTGGCGAAGTAGCCCGTTTTGTCGAGGGGCGAGACGTGGTCGTGCTCGCCGATGCCTTGATGCGCGATCTTGGCCTGGTCGACACCCCGAGCGGCCTGCTGGCGCTGGTCAAGACACCCCGGGCCAATGTTGCGGTCAACCGGAAAAAAGATGCCATTTTGATCGATGGCGTGCAGGATCCCGGCAACGTCGGGACGCTGCTGCGCACGGCAGCTGCAGCCGGCATTGGCCAGGCGCTGTTGGCACCGGGCTGCGCCGCGGCATGGTCGCCCAAGGTACTGCGTGCCGGTCAAGGCGCACACTTTGCCCTGGCCATTCACGAAGACGTTGATCTCGCCGTGTTCATGGCCGATTACGAAGGCACGACCGCCGTGACCTGTCTGGATGGTGCCACCTCGCTCTATGCAGCGCGGCTGGATGGCCCGGTTGCCTGGGTGTTCGGGGCAGAGGGGCAGGGGGTGCGGAAGGAATTGATTGAGGCGGCCTCGTTGCGGATCCGGATTCCCATGCCCGGGGCGGTGGAGTCGCTGAATGTGGCGGCCGCAGCGGCGGTTTGCTTGTTTGAGGTTGTGCGGCGGCGGGGGTGAGGGGGTGGTTGTTGTTGGCTTTGGCCAACGACGGGTTTCGCCTCTGCGCTTTTGGCGTGTGTTTTTGCTGAAGCGCTGGTTTCCGCGCCTGACGCGCGGGCGGTGTTTTCTGAGACGCTGGGTTTCGCCGCTGACCGGCGAGCGTACTTTCTTTTGCTTCGCCAAAAGAAAGTAGCCAAAGAAAAGGCGACCCCGGGGGCGGCGCCGGGCTTTGCCCGGTACCTTGCGCTACTCGGAGGGCCGGGCGGCTTGCCAGAACTCGCCTTCGGCTCAGACAAGGCAAGCCGAAAGCTCCCGGCCCCCCTGGGTTGCTCAGCGCCTTCCACGGGGGCCCCCAAGGCGTCGCAGATTAACCTCTGCCGCTTGTCATTCCCGCGCAAGCGGGAATCCATCGGCCGCCTGGATTCCCGCCTGCGCGGGAATGACAGGGCACGATTTGACGGTCAACCGGAAAAAACGGCTAAAACTGAAATCTTCTCCGCTACCGCTGGTTTGCCCGGGC
>JAGTRT010000057.1 GCA_018261895.1 Pseudomonadota bacterium | reverse complement strand
CGCCCCCGGGGTCGCCTTTTCTTTGGCTACTTTCTTTTGGCGAAGCAAAAGAAAGTACGCCCGCGCGTCAGGCGCGGAAACCAGCGCTTCAGCAAAAACCAACGCCCGCCGGTCAGCGGCGAAACCCAGCGCTTTCGAAGCACAACGCCACGCCTCAGGCGCAAAAAACCTCATTCCCCCCCATAACCCCAACCCGCATCGGGTAAAATCGCGGTTTTACCGAACTCGCCGCTGGAGCCAACCGTGCAAATCGTCTGCCTCGACCTCGAAGGGGTCCTCGTCCCCGAAATCTGGATTGAATTCTCGAAGCGCACGGGTATTCCCGAGCTCATGCGCACGACGCGCGACGAGCCGGATTACGACAAGCTGATGAATTACCGCCTGAACATCCTGCGCGAGCACAAGCTCGGCCTGCCGGACATCCAGAAGGTGATCGGCGAGATGGGCCCGATGGAAGGCGCGCGCGCTTTCCTCGACAAGCTGCGCGAGGATTACCAGGTCGTCATCCTGTCCGATACCTTCTACGAATTCGCCCACCCGCTCATGCGCCAACTCGGCTGGCCGACGCTGTTCTGCCATTCGCTGGAAGCCGATTCGACCGGCATGCTGGTCAATTACCACCTGCGCATGCCGGACCAGAAGCGTGAAGCCGTCAAGCGCTTCAAGGAATTGAAGTTCAAGATCGTCGCCGCCGGTGATTCGTACAACGACACCGCCATGCTCGGCGAAGCCCACGGCGGCATCCTGTTCCATCCGCCCGAGAACGTCATCCGCGAATTCCCGCAGTTCCCGGTCGTGCTGAACTATGACGACCTGCGCAAGGAAATCGACAAGGCGTTCGCTTTAGTTGCCTAGTTGCCTAGGATCCAGTTGCCTAGCAAAAACCATCTCAAACTCCTAACAACTCGATCCTAATAGCTAACAAATGCATCGCGACCGTTTCTTCACGCTTTCCGCGTCCTGCCCCGACCAGGTCGGCATCATCGCCAAAGTCTCCGGCTTCATCGCCAGCAATGGCGGCTGGATTCTCGAGTCGAGTTTCCATGCGGATGCGCTGACCGGTCGTTATTTCATGCGCATCGAGATCAAGGCCAGTTCGCTGCCCTTCCTGCTCGCCGAGTTCCGCGAGCGTTTCCGGGTGGAAGTAGCCGAGCCGCTGTCGATGACCTGGCAGATCAACGACAGCGCGGTCAAGAAACGCGTCGTCGTGCTCGTCTCCAAGCAGGAGCATTGCCTCTACGACCTGCTGGCCCGCTGGCAGGCCAAGGAACTCGACATCGAGATTCCCTGCGTCATCTCGAACCACGATACCTTCCGCGGCTTCGTGGAGTGGCATGGCATCCCCTTCCATCACGTGCCGGTGACCGCCGACAACAAGACGGCCGCCTACGCCGAGATGCTGCGGATTTTCGACGACGTGCGTGGCGACACCATGGTCCTCGCCCGCTACATGCAGATCCTCTCGTCCGAGCTCTGCGAAGCGCTGGCCGGCAGGATCATCAACATCCACCACAGCTTCCTGCCCAGCTTCGCCGGCGCCAAGCCTTACCATCAGGCCTACACGCGCGGCGTCAAACTGATTGGCGCGACCTGCCACTACGTGACGGCCGAGCTCGACGCCGGCCCGATCATCGAGCAGCGACTCGCCGGAAGACATGGTGCGCTACGGCAAGGACATCGAGAAGACCGTGCTCGCCCGCGGCCTGCGCTACCACCTCGAAGACCGGGTGCTGGTGCACGGCAACAAGACTGTCGTCTTCAGATAAGCCGTGCTGATCCGCCGCGCCGACTCGCTGCTGCTCGTCGTCGATCTCCAGCACAAGCTGGCGCCGGCCATTCATGACAGCGAGCGCGTCACGGCCAATTCGGTCCGCCTGCTCTCGGCGACCAGCCAGCTCGCTATTCCGGCCTTCGTCTCCGAGCAGTACGTCAAGGGCCTCGGCCCCAGTCTCGAGGTCGTTCGGGAAGCCGCCGGGCATGCCCAATTCTTCGAGAAAACGCATTTTTCCTGCACGGCCGAGCCCGGCGTGCTCGATCAACTGCGCGCCGCCAAGCGGGCGCAGGTCGTCCTGACCGGAACGGAAGCCCATGTCTGCGTGCTGCAGACGGCCTTCGGGCTACAAGCGGCTGGCTTCGAGGTTTATCTCGTGGCCGATGCGACCTCGTCGCGTACCCCGGAAAACCGCAACGCGGCCATCGAACGCCTGCGCGCCGGGGGCATCCGCATCGTGACGACGGAAATGGTGCTGTTCGAATGGCTGCATGAAGCCGGCACCGACGATTTCCGCAAGCTGCTGCCGCTGATCAAGTAAGGCGTCAGCCGGTACGTCGGCGCAAGGGTCGTGCAAGGCCCGATGCTCTCTGCCAGGCGTCGTTCCCGCGAAAGCGGGAATCTACAATCCTGATTTTTCCTGGCTTCCCGCTTTCGCAGGAACGACAGATCGACGGCTTTTCCGCCCAAGGCCCGTTTCCGGTTTTCCCGGCAATTTCACGGTCAACCGGAAAAAAAGACCAAAATCAAAATCCCTCCCCACCAAAAAAAGCGGGCACCCGAAGGTGCCCGAAGGGAGAGAGACTACAGAGATAAATCTTAGTGGTGGTAAGCGCTTTCGCCGTGGGAGGTGAGGTCGAGACCTTCACGCTCTTCATCTTCCGGCACACGCAGACCGATGACGATATCGACCAGCTTGTAGGCAACGATGGAGACGATGCCGGACCACAGGACGACGGTACCGACGCCCCACAGCTGGGCGATCACTTGCGTGGTCATGTCGAAGTCGCCGACCTTGTTGGCCACGTAGTCATAGACACCCGTGCCGCCGAGGGCCGGATCGACGAACACGCCGGTCAGGATGGCACCGAGGATGCCGCCGACGCCATGGACGCCGAAGACGTCGAGGGAGTCGTCAGCGCCGAGCAGCTTCTTGAGGCCATTGACGCCCCACAGGCAGACGACGCCAGCCAGCAGGCCGATGATGATGGCGCCCATGACACCGACGAAGCCGGCAGCAGGGGTGATCGCCACGAGGCCGGCAACCGCGCCGGATGCAGCACCCAGCATGGAAGGCTTACCCTTGATCATCCATTCGGCGAACATCCAGGACAGCGCGGCACTAGCCGTGGCAACCCAGGTATTAACCATGGCCAGAGCAGCACCACCGGAGGCTTCGAGAGCGGAACCGGCGTTGAAACCGAACCAGCCGAACCACAGCAGGGAAGCACCGATCATCGTGAAGGTCAGGGAGTGCGGGGCCATGGCCACGTTGCCCAGGCCGGTACGCTTGCCAACCATGTAGGCACCGACCAGACCGGCGATGGCGGCGTTGATATGCACGACCGTACCACCGGCGAAGTCGAGGGCGCCCTTCTGGAACAGGAAGCCGGCGGTCTTGCCAGCAGCTTCACCGGCAGCAGCGTCGATGTAGGCATCCGGACCCGCCCAGTACCAGACCATGTGGGCCATGGGGATGTAGGACAGCGTGAACCAGATCACCATGAAGACCAGGATGGCGGAGAACTTGGCACGCTCGGCAAAGGCACCGACGATCAGGCCGCAGGTAATGGCCGCGAAAGCGCCCTGGAAGATCACGAAGGCCAGTTCGGAGATGACGACGCCCTTGGAGAAGGTCGCGCCAACGGATTCGACCGTCACGCCCTTGAGGAAGAGCTTGTCGAGTACGCCGAAGAATTCGTTACCTTCGGTGAAGGCGGCCGAGTAGCCGTAGATCACCCAGAGAACCGAGATCAGCGAGAAGGTGACGAACACCTGCATGAGCACCGACAGCATGTTCTTGGTGCGGACCAGACCGCCGTAGAACAGCGCGAGGCCGGGGATGGACATGAGGATGACCAGGGCGGCGGAAACCATCACCCAGGCGTTGTCGCCCTTGTTGGGAACGAGCGGAGCAGCAGCCGGTGCGGCGGCAGGAGCAGCCTCGGCAGCGGCGGGAGCGGCTGCAGCAGCCGGTGCGGCAGGCGCCGCAGCGGTTGCAGCCGGAGCAGCCTCGGCCGCCTTTTCTTCAGCCCAGGCCGGTGCGCCGAAGGCGACCGCGCCGACCAGAGCCAGCAATGCAAATACGCGTTTCATGATAGTAGGCTCCTTAGAGGGCATCGGTACCGGTTTCACCGGTCCGGATACGAACAACCTGCTCGACGTCGAAGACGAAGATCTTGCCGTCGCCGATCTTGCCGGTGCTGGCCGACTTTTCGATGGCTTCGATGATCTGATCCAGCTGCTCGGCTTTGACGGCAGCTTCGATCTTCACCTTGGGCAGGAAATCGACGACATATTCGGCGCCCCGATAGAGCTCGGTATGCCCCTTCTGCCGGCCGAAACCTTTCACTTCAGTGACCGTGATGCCTTGCACGCCGATGGCGGACAACGCTTCACGCACTTCGTCAAGCTTGAACGGCTTGATGATGGCGGTAACGAATTTCATGATGACTAGTTCCCCATTTAAGTTGAAATCTGTTTTCCCCCGCCGGCGCCGGCCGGTGCACTAGCGGGGGAGTTTTAGGTTTGCTTAGAAAGACTTGGTAACGGTCAGGACAGCGATACCGCGACCCGAATCCTTGAACTTGGTGCCATTTGCCACACCGTTATTGCCAAGGCTGTTGCTGAAGCAATAGAACTCGCTGTTGGAGCAGGTGCCTTGCGCGTTGGTACCAACGTATGCAGCACCGATCACCCAACCATTGATGTCCTTGGTTACGCCCAGCTTCCAGTCGGTGTAGGAACCGTTATAGGTCGTACCGTTGGCATTGGTGTAGCTGAAGTCCTTCATGAACAGGTGGCCAAGGTGCCCGTTGACGCCCCAACCATCGCCCAGATCGTAAGCGCCGTTCAGTTCCAGATAGCTGGAACCTGCGGTTTCCGGAAGGCTGAAATAGTCGGTAACAGCATAGGAGTACTTCAGGGTCAGGAACTTCCAGGAGCCAGCGACATACAGTTCGCCGTTATGGACGGTGCCGTTAGCCGTGGCGCCAGGATGTTTGGCGTTCAGCGCAGCGCCGGTGAAATTGGAGCCCGGGTAGTAGTAGTAAAGAGCACCGACATCGATGCCGAAATCACCGAAAGCACCCTTCCAGCCGCCGTAAAAGTCCATCTCCAGGTTGCCTTGCGGGAAACCGGCACCTTCGGAAACGTTGGAGTTCCAGTTACCCAGGTAGATACCGCTCGAATGCGAGTAATCGATACCGCCTTGCAGGGCCGGCTTGCCGAAGGTCTGGTCGATACCACGGAAACGGTAGCTCGATGCCAGGGTCAGGTTACCAGTCAGGGTATGCTCAGGCGTCGGCGCTGCTTCTTCAGCGAAAGCCGGAACTGCAAATACGCCGGCCAGGGCCAGAGCGATCAGTGACTTGTTCATGTTTTCTCTCCTACAGATTAATAAATTACGAAAAAGAAATTTGTGCAGTACAGCAATAGCAGAAGGTGTGCCAGGGCAATTTTTTGATAAAAATCAAATAATTGCCCATGGCATTGACCATCATGCACCAATTTGTCGCACCATTACAGTGCAGTTACAGATCGTTACGCACCATGCGCGAGCGGTTGGCCAAAACCGCAAAAATCCCGCTGTGATAAACTCAAAAGCCACGGAGGAAATCATGCTCGACCCCAAGACACTGGAAGAATTCGGCGCCAAGATCAGCGCCTTGCTGGCCAATTCGCCGGCCAAAGACATCGAAAAGAACGCCAAGATGGTCATGAGCGGTTTTTTTTCGAAACTCGATCTGGTTACCCGCGAAGAATTCGACATTCAGGCCGAGGTACTCGCCCGCACCCGCGAGAAGCTGAAGGATCTCGAAGCCCGCGTCGACGCACTGGAAAAAGCCCGCACAGGCCAGTAAGTGGCACTGGCCATCGCTCACAGTCGCGGACTGGATGGCCTCAACGCGCCATCGGTCATCGTCGAAGCGCATCTGGCCAGCGGCCTGCCCAGCTTTACGCTCGTCGGTCTGCCCGACACCGAAGTTAAGGAAGCGCGTGATCGCGTACGCGCCGCCATCGTCAATTCCGGTTTCGAATTTCCGTCAAAACGCATCACGGTGAATCTGGCCCCGGCCGACCTGCCCAAGGAATCCGGCCGTTTCGACCTGCCCATCGCGCTCGGCATCCTCGCCGCCAGCGGGCAGATTCCCGCCAAGCACCTGGCCGACTACGAATTCGCCGGTGAATTGTCCTTGTCCGGCGAACTTCGCCCGATTCGCGGCGCCCTGGCCATGGCCCTGCAAACCGCCGGCCATGGCAAGCATTTCATCCTGCCCGAGGCCAGTGCTCACGAAGCGGCATTGATCGGCAGCAATGAAATTCTCGCCGCGCGCTCGCTGCTCGACGTCTGTGCCCACCTCGCCGACCGCGAAACGCTACCGCCGGCCAATTCGACGGTCAACCGGAAAAATCGGCCAAATCCGGAAGATTTGGCCGACGTTCGCGGCCAGTCGCAAGCCAAGCGGGCGCTGGAAATTGCCGCGGCTGGTTCGCACAGTCTGTTGATGGTCGGCCCGCCGGGCTCCGGCAAATCCATGCTCGCCGCCCGCCTACCCGGCCTCATGCCGGACTTGCAGGGTGAAGCCGCCAAGTCATCGGCTGCCGTGCTGTCGCTGGTCGGCCAGTTCAGCCCGGAGAATTTTGGTCTCCGTCCCTATCGCCAACCCCATCACACCGCGTCGGCGGTGGCGCTGGTCGGTGGCGGCAATCCGCCGCGCCCGGGGGAAATCAGCCTGGCGCATCAGGGAATCCTGTTTCTGGATGAGCTGCCGGAGTTCGACCGCAAGGTGCTGGAAACCCTGCGCGAGCCGCTCGAAACCGGGCGCGTCCATATCGCCCGCGCCGCCCGGCAGGCCGAGTTTCCCGCCGAATTCCAGCTCATTGGGGCGATGAACCCGTGTCCCTGCGGGCACCATGGTTCGCCCGGCGGCAAATGCCGCTGCACGCCCGACCAGATCGCGCGCTATCGCGGCAAGCTGTCCGGACCCTTCCTGGACCGCATCGACCTGATCATCGAAGTGCCGGCCCTGCTCGCCGAAAACCTCGCCGGCAAGCCCGATGGCGAGAGTTCTACCACCGTGCGTACCCGCGTCGAAGCCGCGCAGAACCGCCAGCAGGCACGGCAAAACAAGCCGAATGCCCGCCTGAGCACCAAGGAAGTCGACGCCAGTTGCCAGCCCGATGCGGCCGGCAACAAGCTGCTGCAACAGGCCACCGCCCAGCTCGACCTCTCGGCCCGCGCCTGGCACCGCATCCTCAAGGTCGCGCGGACCATTGCCGATCTGGCCGGGTCCGACGACATCCGCGCCGCCCACGTCGCCGAGGCCATCCAGTATCGCCGCTTTGCCCGTGGGTGAGCACCCGTCGCGTCGCGAAACGCGCGGCCTCGCCATCCTGCTCGCCTCGCTGTCGGCGCTCGGGCCCTTCTCCATCGATACCTATTTGCCGTCCTTCCATGAAATAGCGGAAAAACTGCACGCCTCACCGCTCGAAGTTCAGCAAACACTGTCGATCTACCTGCTCTCGTTCGCCGTCATGACGCTGTGGCATGGCGCGATTGCCGACCGCTTCGGCCGGCGCAAGGTCATCCTCGTTGCCGTCGGCCTGTTCGCCGTCGCCTCGGCCGGCTGCATGTTCGCCACGCGCATCGAGCACCTTTGGTTCTGGCGCGCCATGCAGGGCATCACGGCCGGCGCCGGCATCGTCATCAGCCGCGCCATCGTCCGCGACCTGTTCGACGGCCCACCGGCCCAGCGCCTGATGTCGCAGATCACCATGATGTTCGCCCTGGCCCCGGCCATCGCCCCGGTCATCGGCGGCTGGCTGCAGACCTTCTTCGGCTGGCGTTCGGTCTTCGCCTTCCTCGTCGTATCGACCGTCGCCCTGTGGCTGGCCTGCTGGAAACTGCTGCCGGAAACCCTGGCCCCGGAAAAACGCCAGTCGCTGCGCCCGGCCTACCTCGGCGCAGCCTACTGGAAAGTCATGACCTCGCCGCCTTTCCTGCTCGCCTGTGCGGCCCTGTCCTTCAACTTCGCCGGGTTTTTCATCTACGTGCTGTCAGCCCCGGTTTTCCTGATGACGCATCTCGGCATCGCGGAAACCGGTTTTCTCTGGCTCTTCGGCCCGGCCATGGGCGGTTTGATGTGCGGTTCATGGCTGTCCGGCCGTCTGGCCGGGAAGATTTCGCCGAGCCGGACCATCGTCATCGGCTACCTCGTCATGGGCAGCGCCGCGACGCTCAATTTGATCCTCAACCTGACGCTGCCCCCCGGCCTGCCGTGGAGCGTCGCACCGCTCTTCGTCTACACGCTGGGCATGTCGCTGGCCATGCCCAACCTGAGCCTGTTTGCGCTCGACCCGTTTCCTGCCCAGCGCGGCCTCGCCGCCTCGTGCCAGACCTTCTTCCAGTCAGGTTTCAACAGCGTGGCGGCAGCGCTGATTGCCCCGGCACTCTGGGGCTCGACCCTGAGCATGTCGCTCGGCATGGCCGGGCTGATGCTGACGGGCGGTGCCGCCGCCCTGCTCCACCAGCGCCTCAGAGGCGCTGACAGAATGCAGCGAAGCGGCCCTGGCTAGGCGGACCGACGCCCCGAAGGAAGTCCTCTTGGGGGACGAAGACAGTACAAGTAGTACGGCAAGGAGGTTCAACGACGCCAGGGGGATTTTGTTAGCGCCTCTACGTTTGATACCACGGTAGGCCGCGAAAACGCCAGCCACCCAGGGTGCCGCGATGAAAGTGCTCGTCGAGCGGCCCCTCGAAGCCTTCGAGGACGTTGATCACATTCGAAAAGCCCGCCGCCTCAAGCGCGTCGCCGGCATGCAGCGAACGATGCCCGCTGCGGCAGATGATTAGCACCGGGCGATCCAGCTGGTTGCGCACGAGTCGCTTCACCTTGTCGGCGAATTCAGGATCGATTTCCCAGTCCGGCCCCTCCTGCCAGGCGACATGCTCGGCGCCGGCCGGGTGCCCGACGTACATGTGTTCGATCTCCGTCCGGCAGTCGACGAGCACTGCCTCCGGGTTTTCCTGAAGCAGGGTGTGGGCGGCAAGCGGATCGAGGTGCTGCATGGGCATATCCGGAAATGGGCAAGGCCGGATATTATGAAAGCAAGCAGCAGAAAGCGTAAACCCGATCGCCCTCCCCCCCTGGAGCCTGCATGAAACTCCCCGCCTGGATCACCACGGCCGCCTCGGCCATCATTGCCGTTCTGCCCGGTTGCGACTACGTCAACCTGCAGGAAATGAAACCGGGCATCACGACGCAGGCTGAAGTCCGCGCCCGCATGGGCGAACCGGGCTTCATTCACCGCAACGACGACGGCACCGTGACCTGGGAATACGCCCGACAGCCGAACGGCACGCAGTGCTACATGATCAGCTTCGGCAGCAACCAGGTCGTCAGCAAGATCGAACAGGTGCTCAACGACGCCAACTACGGCAAGGTGCGCCCGGGCATGAGCAAGGACGACATTCGCCGCCTGTTCGGCGCCCCGGCCACGAAACAGGTTTTCGACAATCTGGGCGAGGAAATCTGGGAATGGCGGGTCGAGGGCATCCCGTCGACCGAGGAAAGCTACTTCATGGTGCATTTCGACCTGACGCGCGGCGACGTCAAGAAAACGTCCAGCCGCATCCGGCCGAGAGGCTGATAACGCGGCCGCTCAGCCCGCGCCGGCCAGGTCGTCCAGCGTATTGAAATTGCCGAAGGCAGCGGGCTGATCGTCGAAATCGACCTCGACACAACCCGCACGCTGACACCATTCCATGACACGGCGCCCGCCTTCGTTCAGGAAAGCCGCCAACTGCGGCGCCAACGATGTCCGGCACAGGCAGAACACCGGATGCACCCGCCCGTCTGCCCGGGCGATGGCCAGATCGGCGCCCTTTTCGCGCATCCCGGCATATAAACGCGCGACCAGATCGAGCGGCAGGTAGGGCGAATCGCAGGGCACGGTGAGTACGAGCGGCGTCGCACTAGCAACCAGTGCAGCATGCAGGCCGGCCAGCGGCCCCGCAAAATCGGGAATTGCGTCGGCCAATACGGGATAACCCAGCGCAACGTACTCGGCCTGGCTGCGGTTGGCGTTGATCATGAGCGCCCCGACCTGCGGCGCCAGACGCTCGGCAACGTGCCGGACCAGCGCCTTGCCGTTCAGCAGCTGCAGGCCCTTGTCCACGCCCCCCATGCGCCGACCTAGACCGCCGGCCAGGATGACGCCGGTGACGTCGGGATGACACATCAGAAGACCAGTGTCCGCCAGGCCGGATCGAGCGAACGGGCGACGAAGGCCGTGGCACCGGCCGCTTTGGCGGCGGGAATCAGGGTTTCGTTTTCTTCCACCCAGGCGGCTCGGGCCATGCCGCAGGCGAACAGGCGAACATCCTCGGCTAACAGCTCGCGCAGGAAATCGCCGACCGATTTTTCCTTTTGCGCCGTCGCATAGCTCGCGTCGGCTACACCTTCGACCAGCCAGCGCACGGCCGGGCCGGCAAAATGGATTTCCACCTCGGCATCGAGCACCCGCGCCGCCAGGGCATGAACGAGCGGCGTGACGACCAGTTCGGGACGATCCGGCGTCGCCGCCCAGATCAGGAAAGCCAGCTTATCCGCCAAAATTCGCCTCCGGTTCGATCTTCAGGATGTGCCGACGATAAGCCTCGGCATCGACCAGCGTCGCCTTTTCCTCGTCCCAGCACGTCGGCCGGGCCCGTGCCATCCAGCCCTTGCCATACGGTTCGATATTGACCAGCTTCGGCCGCTCCTCGGCCTCGTCGTTGCCTTCGAGCAGCACGAATGAAACCGGCGCATGCACGGCCAGCACGGTCTTCCGGCATTCAACGGTGCCCATCCCCCGCCCGATGTCCACCTCGGCGCCCTTCGGCTTGCTCGTGAAGGCAATGATCTCGCCGGCCAGGAAAATGCCGAAACTCGTCGCACCGATCAGTACTTCGCCGTTCGCCGTTTCCTGCACCCACATGTCGTGACGCGGGCAGTAGAGGCGGTCGTCGGGGATGGTGCCGGAGAAGGGGGTGTGGGCCATGTCGAACGTTTGAGAAATGGGCTACGTTTGCATTGCATTCAGGACGCGAAGACAAGCCGAAGGCAGTGCTCTTGCACGACGAGGCGAAGTCGACAAAGTCATGGATGCAATGCAAACGATAGCTGGCGGAAGGAAGCAGGAGTCGAACCTACCCAAGCCTGATTGACAGGCCCTGACGGTTTTGAAGACCGTCCGTCCCACCGGGGAACGATTCCTTCCGTTGTTCATGAACCGAATTGCTCCGGGATGCCCCGCAAAACATGGGTATCCCGCACGCGGCGAGTGTAGCCGATGCGATCGAAGAATTCGAGGATGAGGATGGCGACCTTGCGGCCGCCGCCGATTTCGTCGCGTAGCGGGGCGGCGCGGGCGCAGCCGTCGCGTTCGTTCAGCGTCGCGACGATCCGGGCCAGTTCGGCGACGGCTTCGGCCGTGAAGTAGTGGTCGTGCGCCACCGGCCAGGCGTCGCCGTGGCGGGCGATGCGCTTGAACAGGGCGCGCACGGTGTCTTCGCCGATGCCGGTGGCCTTGGCGACGTCGCGTACGCGGGGTGGCGCGTACGGTTCGGCGGCGAGCAGAGGCTTGAGCGTCAGCCACAGGTCGCGGTCGGCCGCAGCGAGCTGGACACGATGTTCCGGCAGGTGCAGCCAGGCGTTGGTCTGGGCGATGCGGCCGTCGGCCAGCGGCGAGGCGAGCAGCGCGTCGAAGGCCGGGCGGGAGAGCGTCGGCAGGGTCAGGCGGCGCAGGCGGTCGCGCTCGATGCCGGTGAGGTCCGGGGCGCGCTCGTGTTCGGCGGCAATGGCGTCGAGCAAGCGGGTTTCGAGTGCCTGCCAGCGGCTGGGGGCGAAGGCGGTTTGGCCGACGACCTTGAGGCTCAGCTGCTGACAAAGCGCGTTCAGCGCCGTGGCATCGAGGTTGCGGTTCAGCGCATAGGGCGCGAGGTCGACGCCGGCCGGCTGTTGCTCGGCGGCGAGTTGCAGGGCGCTGGCCGGGTTGTCGTCAGCCAGCGCGGCGAGCATGGCCAGACGTTCCGGGCTGCTTTTCTTGCGGCTGGGCGGGTAGATGTCGAGCACGATGCCGCCGCCGATGGTGTGGCGGGCCGCGGCGTCGCGCAGGATGAAGCGG